>CAUFXJ010000073.1:0-2577 GCA_959596915.1 Segatella copri | reverse complement strand
GTAAGCGGCTCCGCATTTATACCTTGCCCTTTATCGTAAAAGTTCTTACCTTTGCACCATAATTTTAAAAGCAACGAAATTATGAGAGCAACAGAACGTTATGAGAGGGCATGGAATGCCTTCCAGATTCATTTGAATCATAATCCAAAAGCCAGTTTGATTCCTTTTTTAAAGGAACGGCATGTAAACCATCGCTCGATGCATAGATGGATGTCAGAGAAAGGTTATTCTGTTAGGTTAGCCAAACAGCAGATTCGTCTGCTTCAGGCCGAAGCCCGTAAGGAATGTTCCGAGGCAATAGCCAAGGACACTGGGATGATGTTCCTTCCCATGGAAATGCCTTCCGAACCCGTCTGTCCAGAGAACTATCTTTTTGGCATAACCCTAACCTTCCCAAATGGAACGATAGTCACCATCAAGAAAGGTAGCGCCAAATCTGTCATGCATCTGATGAAACTTTATGAAAAGGAGGATATGCTATGTTTGGACTAAACGAAAATACCCAGTATTACGTCTGCCAGCGATATGTCCGAATGAACATGGGCATAAATGGCCTGTACCAGATTGTGAGGACGGAGATGGAGCTGCCGCCACTCGGTGGTGCGGTATTCATCTTCTTCTCCAAGAACCGCCAGCAGGTAAAAATGCTCAAATGGGATGGCGACGGTTTCCTGCTGTATCAGAAGCGACTGGAGCGAGGAACCTTTGAATTACCATTCTTTGATCCCCAAAGCAAACAATGCAAAATGCCTTACAAGACGCTATCTGCCATCATGAGCGGAATTTGCCTGAAAAGTATGAGATATAGAAAACGGCTTAATCTGTAGGTGTGTAAGGTTGCGTTTAATAGGTTGTATATCAGTAAGATAGTAAAAATAAATATCTGAAAATCCTTGCATATCTCGATATTTTTTCGTACCTTTGCACTATGAAAAAGGACGAAATTATAGTACTTTTAAAGGAACAGCTTCAGCTTGCAAACGAGCAGCTTCAGCAAGCTAATGCTACGGTGAGTTCGTTGACTACACAGGTCAACGAACTCATTGAACGTATAAAGTCATTAGAAGAACTACTCGTCCAGAAAGGAATCGCCATCGACAAGGTGAATCGTCAGAACAAGGCACTCGGCAAGCTCGTTTCAGGCAAGAAGTCTGAACGTCAGGAAAAGAATCCACAAGCCTCGATGACCCAGGAGGAATTTGACAAGAAGAAAACAGAGCAGGGCGAAAAGAGAAAGGCACGCAAAAACAACGGTGCCAAGCGTGACATGCATTACGAGATGAAAGAGGTGCATGTTACGATAGATCCAGTCATGGATGCAGGGTTTTTGAAGACGTTGCGTCTCTTCGGAACTCGTACCTGTATACGTTACAGCATGGAACCCATCAAATTCATCAAGACCGTGTATCACATCAACACTTATACTGATGGAAGTATCATGTATCCGGGGAAAACTCCGCCGGCTCTGTTGTTGAATTCTTCCTATTCACCTTCCTTTGCAGCAGGACTCCTGCAGATGCGATACATCTATTCCATGCCGGTAGAGCGAATCATCAAATACTTTGCCGACAATGGGTTTATACTCAGGAAAGCCACGGCAAACAAACTGATTGTCAGAAGTGCCGATGTACTGGAAAACTTCTATAAGGCTATCTGCCAAGTAGTGTTGCAGCAGGATTATGTCTCGGCAGACGAGACATACCATAAAGTACTGTTAGCCAAGACAAAGCCTACGGACAAGGGGTCGAAGAAAGGCTACTTCTGGGCTGTAAGTGCGCCTAAGCTGGGACTTGTCTTCTTCGTATATGAGGATGGATCACGCTCAGAGCAGGTCATACTTAACGTATTCTCTGATTATAAAGGTACCATACAGAGTGATGCATATGCTCCTTACCGGAAACTGGAGTCGGATGCTTATCCTGACATTATGAGAATCGCCTGCCTACAGCATGTCAAGAGAGATTTCATCGACTGCGGCAAGGAAGACAAGGATGCTCAGGAAGTCGTAGATATCCTCAACAGATTTTATCGAGAAGACAAAAAACATAAGGTTGGGGTAAATGGATGGAGCGTTGAAGACCATCTAGCCTATCGGCAGTCATATGCACCGGACATTTTACAGGATTTATTGGAGAAACTGGAGGAAATATCTTCCAGAAAGGATTTGCTGCCCAAGTCTACCTTGGCGCAGGCGGTCGGTTATGCCCTTAATGAATATAATGCCATTTGTGACATCTTCAAAAGAGGTGACACGGCTCTCGATAACAACTATATTGAGAGAATCCAGAGGTACATATCACTATCAAGAAGAAACTCAATGTTCTTTGGTTCGCACGAAGGAGCAAGCCGGGCGGCTATCCTATATTCCATCGCCATCTCATGCAGGCTGAATGGCATTAATCTGTTTGAATACATATGCGACGTAATAGAAAAGACTGCAGAATGGCAACCCAATACCCCATTGGAAAAATATAGAAACTTACTTCCTGACCGATGGAAAAAGCAGTAACAGCATTAGTTTAATCAGCTGTTACTGCTTTTTTGAATTATGCAAGGTATAAACGCGGAGCCGCTTAC
>CAUFXJ010000072.1:0-2884 GCA_959596915.1 Segatella copri | reverse complement strand
TGAACAACAATCATGCCTATGAGTATGATGCCAACGGTAATCTTGTTTATGTCAATACAAGCCGTACAAAGAAGGATGACGTGACTGACGAGAAGACCGCAGAGCGTAAACTCAAATGGGATGAGGAGAACCGTCTCCTTGCCTCTGACGATAATGGCTTTGTGACAAACTACTGGTATGATGCTGACGGTGAGCGCACAGTGAAGACTTCTGGCGAGAGCGACCAAGTGTATGTAAATTCCGAGTTTGCTGGAGGTCGCACGAATACCGCCAAGTTCTCACTTTTATGTGTCACCTTATCTCGTTGCCAACCAAGGCGGACGCTACACCAAGCATATCTATATCGGTAGTCAGCGTGTCGTTTCCAAGATTGGTGACTTCGACTCTTACGGCTCAGACCCACGCCGCATCCAGTATGCAGGTAGTGAGACTGATGGCTTGTCTGTTGATTATAAAGCTAAATATACCGGGCAGTTGCAGGTCATTAAGGATAATTATGCAACCTTTGCAGTGCCGTACAATGGCGAGGACAACAACGACTATGTGGACGGCAAGGGATTCTGCTGCAATGACGGCAGCTTGGAGGCTGCTCAGACACGAGCTATGGCTGCAAATATAGCCAAGGCAAAGGCTGTCAATGGCAACTTCAAGGAGAATGACGACTACGAGAAGATGCAGTTCTACTACCACCCAGACCACTTGGGTAGTAGTAGTTACATCACCAACCTTGACGGTGAGGTGGTGCAGCATATCGAGTATGTACCTTTCGGCGAGGTATTCATAGAGGAACGCAACAACATCTGGAACACACCTTATCTTTTCAACGCAAAGGAGTTTGATGAAGAAACAGGTATGTACTACTATGGTGCGAGGTATTATGAACCGAGACTGAGCTTGTGGATGAGTGTTGATTCTCAATGGGAACGTTATCCACATATATCTGGGTATTCATATTCTTTGAATAATCCTGTTAAATTCATAGATTATGAGGGACAAGAACCTATAACTGCTGTAATAGATGCTATGACGGCATTTGTTGTGGAAGCAGGATTGGATTTTGTTGGGAATATGGTCCTAAAAAATATGAGCACACAACAAGCTTTTAATTCCATTAATTGGGGAAAAGCAAATGGAGCAGCAGCTCAATCGTATGCAATGTCTTTGGTCATATCAGGTGTAGGATCAGTAAAGGCATTGGCCAAAGCTGCAAAATCACCTATAGGTCGAGTCGTGATTAACTTTACGTCTTCTGTTACAAATAGTTTAATAGAAAAATACAAAGATGGAGATTTTAATGATCGAAATGGAAAGTTTTCATTTGCAAAAGTAAAAGCTCAAATGCTTCCTATTATGGGAGAGGCACTTGTTAGTTCTCTTGTAAGTGAAGGGTTTACTAAAAAGGCAAAGCAAATAGAAGCAAAATTGGGAAAACTTTACAATAAAATGTATCAGCAAGAACAAAAGTTACAACGAAATCTAAGTAGAAATGCAAGTGCAAGCACTATTTCCAACAGAATGAAAAAGGTTAATAATAGCCAAAAAGCATATCTTAAAGGATTAGGAAAATATGCTGGGTATTCTGGATTGCAACAGGGTACAAGTAGTGCCTTGGGAAGAGGTACTGGCAATACCATAAATAATTTAAATGATGGCAAATGAGTCCTAAAAAGCAATATTCAAATAGAACGAATACCAAATCTACTAATGGAGAAAAATCCTACTATAAGTTTTTTGTGCTTTATAGCATAATTTTACTTATGGGGATTTTTCTCCCCCAGTATTTTTGTGTATATTATTTAGAATTTTCCTATATGTATATAGTAGTAATCCCAATCTGCTTTATTCTGGGATTATACTTTAAATGCATAAAAAAATTAAAGAAGGGGCTTTTATACATGTCACTTTGGGGTGTATTTTGTATAACATTTTCACTATATTCTTTTGTAAATGTTGTATATATGAACTCTCAGGATGCACATTCATTTATGTCAGAGATAGAGAATGTCGCATCCAGTGCCTACCGCTCGCCGCCCTCCATTTCTTTCAAATTAGATAATAAGGAAATAGCTCTAATAATTAATAACGAATATCCAATCAAAGAGAAAATTGAACGAGAAAAGACAGTACTAATCTCAGGTCTGTATAAAAAAGGACTGTTTTCATCTGTTATGATTGTGGATTATACCATTCATTAAATTAATAAAACCCTTTGAGTATTGAAAATTTAATACTCAAAGGGTTTTATTATGAATTATAAATCTTGAATAATTCTGGGGAACAGAAGCAAAGGTTTTGCCTTAGCACACATAGAGAAGAGGCGTGGTGGAAACTGTCGATGCAAAGGTGTTGCTTTAATTTCAAAATGGCAACTTCTTTCAAGAGAATTGGCTTGGAATCAGCAATAAACCTTGCTTGAAATTATCGTCTTACTTCCAAGGCGGTTCGTTTTCCCAATCGGCAGGAAAGCCCATTGCTGTTACATCGATATTTGGATGAGTCTACAATAGAAATTTCAACTATCATTAATGGCATTTAGGTCGGAATTATTGCAAATTTTTCCGACTATATAGGCTGAATCTGCTATTACATAGATGTCCCTCGTTTCCACCGATATGTATCGAATTCTAATCTTCAAGTTCAATTGAGTGAAACCGGTCTTGCAAATCTTTTATTCGGTTTATCAGCTCTTCAAAATCGAGAGAATCGCCATAGATAAAGCTGCCTTGCATATCCTTGTAATCAGCCTCTTCGGGTTCAGTTTTGGGATTCGTCCCCCTCGTTTTCTTTCTGTGTTCATATAAAATGGATTAAGTGGTACATGCGGCAATGATGGAATTGCACAAACTATCGTCAGATTGGAACATGGGGAGCCCGACTTCGGAGA
>CAUFXJ010000071.1:0-3175 GCA_959596915.1 Segatella copri | reverse complement strand
TGGGGGGATGCTCCGTGTTATACCTTATCATATATAGGAGCGTCTAAAACTTCGCTAATTTTTAAAAATATTTTTAATCGGCTGCAAAATTAAGCATTATTTTGGATTTCTCCAAACTTTTTTCAAGAAAAATTGCATTTTACCCTACATTTTGTGGAAAATATCCATTTTTTATGCGTTTTCGCTATTAAATGGTAAGAAAAAAGCGGCAGTTATGTTGCAAACTGCCGCTTGGGTATGATTTGTTTATTTGCCATCCTCGTTATTCTATAGAAATCGCATTTTCCTTAGAAGTTTTAGACCTAATTCCCACATTTTTCTAAGGAGTTTTCTGTGATTCCTCACATTTTTCGAAGGAGGTTTTGTAGTAACAAATGAAAGTGTTAAAAAACTAACTCATAGTTTTTCGGTCTAGAAAACTATGTTTTCTGGAGGTCTACTCATAGATTTCCTACAATGAAATGATAGCCTCTTACGGGAAATTACGGGAAAAATATATATATGGGACAAATTCAATTTGTCCCATGTTTTATACTTCCGCCACAATTTCCCCTTATAAAGGAAAGAAATGAGGCAAAAGCTTCCTTTATAAAGGAAACTTTTTGCTGATTTTCTTCCTTTATAAAGGAAAAAGTTGTATCTTTGCACCCAGATTGATATAAATAAGGAAGATATGGACAAGAGAATTGCAAAATTGTTGATAGCAGAGAATCAAAGGATGATTCAGGATGTGGAAATGGTGAAAAGAAGTATCGCCTTTGAATCTCATTCTAATTACGTGCTGGTAGGACTGAGAAGAGCAGGTAAGTCTTATCTGCTATATCAGCGTGCACAAGAGTTAATCGCCTCAGGACATAAGCCAGAAGAGATTCTTTACTTCAATTTTGAGGACGACCGACTTGAAAAGCTCCAGCTTTCTGACCTTGACTTGATAAAACAAGCTTACGAAGAAATGTATGAGCACCAGCCTATCTTCATGCTTGATGAAATACAAATCATAGATGGATGGGAGAAGTTTGCTCGTAGATTGGCAGACCAGAAGTATCGTGTCTACATCACTGGTAGCAATGCCAAAATGCTGAGTAGCGAGATTTCTACCACGCTTGGTGGCAGATATATGGTGCAGCCCGTCTTTCCTTTTTCCTTTCAGGAATATTTGACAGCCAAGCATATCTCCCTGCCTCCACAATGGGAATATCTGCAAAACTCAGACATCAAGAGGGCTTTCCTGGAATATTTTCATATTGGCGGTTTGCCAGAATTAGCGATTATAGATAATCAGTTTAAGCGTGAATGGTTGGGGAATTTGTACAACAAAATCTATTTTGGAGATTTGATAACCAGATATTGTATACGAAATCCACTGGCCATGAAAACTTTGATAAGAAAGCTATCCGAGAGTGTTAAGCAGCCACAGTCATATAACAGGCTTGCCAATCTGGTTTCTTCTGTAGCAGGAAAAGTGAAACAAGAGACTATTGTCGATTATCTGGGATATATCAAGGACACTTGTTTGATTTTCTCCTTGGAGAACATTACAGCAAAACTGCAAGACAGAATGTCGAACAAGAAATATTACTTTGTAGATAATGGTTTCTTGAGTCTCTTTCTCTTTGATCCAGAAACATCTCTCTTGGAGAATTTGGTAGCCATCCATCTGCACGAGAAATACGGAGAGGATCTTTTCTATTATTATGGCAATGTAGAAGTAGATTTCTGTCTATTTGAACATCAATATGCTTTCCAGGTATCATATAGTATAAAGGATGCTGCTACCCGAGAGCGAGAATTGGGGGCATTAAAAGCTTACCATAAGAGATATCCGAATAGTAAGCTCTTCGTTATCACAATGGATGAGGAAGAGACTATCATATACGAAGCCGTGGTAATAGAGGTACTGCCAGTATGGAAGTGGTTGCTGATGGAGAAGTAGGATTTTGTTCCTCGCTAGGGCACTTTGGGCCTTAGCGAGAAACTTTTTATACTAACATATTGACAATCTGACAGTTTTTCATTTTTTATTGATGCATATATCACATTTTTCGGGGGAATATTGCTCTTTCCATACACATTTTTCGGGGGAATAGCTTGTTTTTAAATATTTTTATCCATTTCTATAGCCCCAGTTCCGTTATCATCCCCAGATTAGCCTCGGCTAGGTCGGGATCGGCAAGGCTCTTTATATATAATAAGGTGGTGGAAGCCTTGGTATGCCCCAGAGCCTTGCCAATGAGCGAGATGTCGAGGTGGTGCTGATAGGCGATGCTTGCCCAGGAGTGGCGCACCACATAGGAGGAGAGATGGCAGGGATTGGGGAGAAGCTGCTCCAACCGTTGCAAGGAATAGTTGTATTGGCGCAGGCGGCAGCTGTATAGATGATGCTGCCGCCGGGGAGTATCAGCCGTAAGAATCGGAAACACATAGTCTGAATCATTCTCTTGGTATCGCTCGATGATACGGAGCATGCAGGGCAAGAGAGCCACCTGGATGCGCTGTCCCGTCTTATGGCGAGCATAATGGATATAACCATCCTTGAGCTGACCCTTCTTAAGATAAGCTATGTCCACAAAGGGCATGCCCATGGCATAGAAGCTGAAGAGGAAGATGTCTCGCGCCAAGGCTAACTGGGAGCCGTGGGGCAACTCCAGGGCATGGAGCTGCTGGATGTCATCGGGCGAGAGACTGCGCTTTCGGGTCTTCGCTCGCCCTGTAAATACCTGGGCAAAAGGATCATAGTCTGTCTCCATCGCCCGATGATACATCACTCGGAGAGCCCTCATATATGCCGAGATGGTGTTCAGGCAGATGTCTCGTTCAGAGAGCCATCGCTGATAGGCAGTCACTTTATCGACAGTCATCTCGGAGAAAACCCAGTCCTCTCTGCCCAGATATCGAGTCCAGGAGCGGGCAGCCGTCAGGTAATTGCTCGCTGTCTTGTATCTCCCCATCTCTCTTACTCGTTCCACCTCCAGTTTCACCCATTCCCATCCCTTCATCTCATCCGTGTGCAGGGTCTGCTTCTTCTGTTCTTTGCCCCAACTAATTTCTAACTTAAAGTATGCCATAATTGTTTTTTATTAAGAATTAAACCTAAAAATTATACCCAAAGGTATAATACCCTGGGGGATAATTTGTAAACATGAAGCATTTTTCTTAGGAATTTCTTGGTATTTCT
>CAUFXJ010000070.1:0-3202 GCA_959596915.1 Segatella copri | reverse complement strand
GATACATCGAAAAGAACTTCTCTGTATGCCCTAATAAAGAAGTTATAGAGAATGTTAGAGCTCATGTAAATACTTACGAGGACTCAATTCGCTACCATATCGAAATGATACAGATGGCAGCAATTAAAGATAGCATTGCTAATAGCCTATTTAAAGAGGCGAATGAAATTAAAAAGAAAATTAATCAGAAATAATAGACAACGACCAACGGGTACAAGCGCATCCTTCGCTTCGATAAAGTAAAGACGAACGGTCTCCGTATCGTGTTCGATGATGCAAGAGGCGTTCCATTCATCAGTAATGTAGCAGCATATTAACTTTTCATTAACTCTCAACTATTCATGTCGTGTCCGTGATGCCACTCGCTTGACATTGCGGACACTTTTTCTTTTATGATGGTTATGAAGAAAAAGTCGAAGAATATACGGCAATCTTAGAAAACGTTATTGACTTGGATTCCATTGCAGGAACATATTGCGGCGTGTTGCCACCTAATGTTGAAACAACACTCACATTAAATGCGGATGGCACCTATAGTTTGAAGAAGAAATATCTAAACGAATCGGATAGTTGTGAAGTATTGAATGGCATCTTCAAAGTAATTGACGGTAGTATTCTGATGCTTGAACATCCATCAAGTGGTGACAACATATTTTATAAGGTGAAAAATGACAGCAGCATTGTTCTGATTGACTCGTTTGGGAATGAGCCAAGCGCTAAGAACGTAAAATTATATGTATTGAAAAAGAAAGTATAAAAAATCCGTGGATTACAAATTAAATAATCCACGGATTTTAATTGAGGTTATATATAAAAACAATTAATGATGAATTTCCAATCTCTCATTAGAAAATTCCGACATTATTGTTTCTCATATGTTTGCTTCTTTTTGACATCTGCAATGCCATCAAAGATAACTGTAGTGCAACTTAATTTTCTAATTCTACTCACATACTTCTTACCATAAATATCAGTAAGATATAAAGAATCATTTCTTATGAAAAATGTAAATCTGTATATGGTATCCGCCTGCGAATAGAGTATAGCACTACTATCAGCGAAAAATTCAATATCTGGATAATTTACCTGATGTTCTCCATCTACCAATGTCCACTCTCCATATAACATTTCTTTTGATAATATCCCATCGCTTGTTTTCTGTGGATTACATGACAGAATCAGTTGAATGAGAAAAATCAATATAATGTGAATTTTATTCCCAAAAGGCACTGGTGCTTTTTCCAAGTTGCGAATTTCCATTATTGTCATAATACAAGTTGTCTAAATGAAGCATATCAATATCACTCTGTAGAACCTTACGCTTTTCCGGATTCAAAGTTCCTCCACTTTGATTGTAGCCTGCTTTAGGATTGTATCTGTATTGAGGATCAACAATAGTACCTCTTGGATACATTATTCCTGGCTGTCCTTTTCCAAGAAGATTTCCCTCCGGATGACCTTTTTTTGTTCCAGGCCAAAGTCCCAAGCTGTGTCCAAATTCATGTGCTTCTGTTGAACTGCCTACTTTTTCTACATTAGACTTAAGAAATACGCCTTCGTTGCCTCCCCTTGTCATGTATGAAACTCCTTTTATAGGACCGTCATCAACAGTGTTTCTTACTTCTACATAATTATTTGTAGGGTCTGTATTAAAGGCTTTTTCCAAACTTAATCCAAATCCCTTATCTCTATGTTCTCCAGTAATAACAAATTTTACGCTATATTGAGTCCCATCAATTACAACCTTTGCATGTGGTTCGTTCCATTTGTTTTGTATATCTTGAGCCATCTGTGATGCAAGTAGGCTTGATGATGCTTCACCAAAGAATACAAAATGGGCTGTAATGGTTACTGTCTTGTCTGCAGTATTTTTTGTTACACGAGCAGATTTTCCATCAGCATCTATAAATTTAATAGGGTTATTTGCAGCGTAGGTGTATGTACCAATGTTTGGAAATTTTAATTCCTCAGAATCCGTTGACATCCATACACTCACCCTTGGCTCATAGTACCTTGCCCCATAGTAATACAGTCCCGTCTCCTCATCGAATTCCTTCGCATTGAAAAGATAAGGTGTATTCCAGATGTTGTTGCGCTCCTCAACGAACACTTCACCGAAAGGTACATACTCAATATGCTGCACCACCTCGCCATCAAGGTTGGTGATGTAACTACTGCTGCCCAAATGGTCTGGGTGGTAGTAGAACTGCATCTTCTCATATGCGTCGTCCTCTTGGAAGTTATTCTTTGCAGCTCTCGCTAAAGCTCGTGTCTGAGCAGCCTCCAAGCTACCGTCATTGCAGCAGAAGCCCTTGCCATCGACATAGTCGTTGTTGTCCTCACCATTGTACGGCACAGCAAAGGTTGCATAATTATCCTTGATAACCTGCAACTGCTGAGTATATTTTCCCTTATAATCAACAGACAAGCCGTCTGTCTCGCTACCTGCATATTGGATGCGGCGTGGGTCTGATCCGTAAGAATCGAAGTCTCCAATCTTGGAAACGACACGCTGACTACCGATATAGATGTGCTTGGTGTAGCGTCCGCCTTGGTTGGCTACGAGGTAAGGAGATACATAGAGTGAGAACTTGGCAGTATTCGTGCGACCTCCAGCAAACTCAGAGTTCACATAGACTTGGTCGCTCTCACCCGATGTCTTCACCGTGCGTTCTCCGTCTGCGTCATACCAATAGTTGGTCACGAAGCCATTGTCGTCAGAAGCAAGGAGACGGTTCTCCTCATCCCATTTGAGTTTGCGTTCCGTGGTCTTCTCGTCAGCCACGCCATCCTTCTTGGTACGGCTTGTGTTGACATAAACAAGATTACCGTTGGCATCATACTCATAGGCATGATTGTTGTTCACATTCTCGCTCTCCGAAGGCGTCTCCTCTGTGCGGTAGTTCACATCCTTCACGTTAGCAAGCTGGAACCTCTTGCCTGTGTCAGTTCCATAAGTGTACGACAAATCATAGCCAGCATTCAACGTACCATTGAACTGCACATTGTTCTGCGTGAGAATCTGACGCTTCGATGTAATACGATGCATATTGTCGTAACCCATTGCAAGGGTGTAGCTTGCGGTCTTGTTGTCTGCACCTGTATATGTACCAGTTGCACTGACAAGACGATAGAGGGCATCGTAAGTATAGTTATGCGCCATCTGTCCACCAGCCTTTCCACTCTGTGGAACTGACGCACC
>CAUFXJ010000069.1:0-3758 GCA_959596915.1 Segatella copri | reverse complement strand
AGGCTACCCATACCAATGGCAGTGGCAAGACCTTAAAGACCATCCAGAAGAGCGGACCTGACGGTGAGATTACCACATCGTTTGAGTATGACGGCATACAGCGTCTTGTTCGTGTTACCGACACGGAGGGCAATGTGACGACCTCTACTTACGACATGGGTGACCGCCGTACCGAGGTGAACCATCCTGCAAGCGGCATCACAAGTTTCACTTATGATGCTCTCGGCAATGTGCTGACCAAGCAGACTGCCAACCTTGCAAAGGAAGGCAAGTTCATCACCTACGATTACGACTATCAGCGTCTGACGGGTATCAACTACCCAGACCACCCGGAGAACAACGTGAAGTATTACTACGGTGGCCGCAACGCCTCTCAGAACCGTATCGGTCGCTTGATGCTCCGTGAGGATGGAACAGGTGCCATCGAATACTTCTATGGCAAGATGGGCGAGGTGACAAAGACCCGCCGCACGATGATTGTGCCTAACCAGGCGATAGCAACCTACGTGACGCAATGGACTTACGACAGCCACAACCGTCTATTGGAGATGATCTATCCTGATGAGGAGAAGATTACTTACTCTTACAATCTCGGTGGTCAGCTTGAAAAGGTTCATGGCTACAAGTCATACGGTTACGATTATGTGAGCAAGATCGGCTATGACAAGTTTGAGCAGCGCACATACTTGAAGTATTGCAACGGTGCTGAGACCTTCTACACCTACGATCCACAGCGTCGCAGATTGCAGAACCTCACTGTGAATAGTGGTGGCAACACCATTATGGATAACGCTTACACTTACGATGCGGTGAGCAATGTGCTCAGCGTGGTTAATGGTGCGTCAGTTCCACAGAGTGGAAAGGCTGGCGGACAGATGGCTCATGCCTATACATACGATGCACTCTACCGTCTTGTCAGTGCAACAGGTACTTATACTGGTGCTGACAACAAGACCGCAAGCTACACTCTTGCGATGGGTTACGACAATATGCACCGTATCACATCGAAGCGTCAGATTCTCACGCAGAACAATGTGCAGTTCAATGGCACATTGAATGCAGGTTATGATTTGTCATACACCTATGGAACAGAGACAGGCAAGAAGTTCCAACTCGCCAATGTGAAGGATGTAAACTATCGCACGGAGGAGACACCTTCAGAAAGCGAGAATGTGAACAACAATCATGCTTATGAGTATGATGCCAACGGTAATCTTGTTTATGTCAACACAAGCCGTACAAAGAATGATGGCATGGCTGACGAGAAGACCGCAGAGCGCAAGCTTAAATGGGATGAGGAGAACCGTCTCCTTGCTTCCGACGACAATGGCTTTGTGACCAACTATTGGTATGATGCTGATGGTGAGCGTACGGTGAAGACATCAGGTGAGAGTGACCAAGTTTATGTGAACTCAGAGTTTGCAGGAGGTCGCACGAACACTGCCAAGTTCTCACTATATGTATCTCCTTACCTCGTTGCCAACCAAGGCGGACGTTACACCAAGCATATCTATATCGGTAGTCAGCGTGTCGTTTCCAAGATTGGTGACTTCGCCTCTTACGGCTCAGATCCACGCCGCATCCAGTATGCAGGTAGCGAGACTGATGGACTTTCTGTTGACTATAAGCAAAAATATGTCCAGCAGTTGCAGGTTATCAAGGATAATTATGCAACCTTTGCAGTACCGTACAATGGCGAGGACAACAACGATTATGTCGATGGCAAGGGCTTCTGCTGCAATGACGGCAGCTTGGAGGCAGCTCAGACACGAGCTTTAGCGAGAGCTGCAAAGAACAACTTCCAAGAAGGCGATACATACGAGAAGATGCAGTTCTACTACCACCCAGACCATTTGGGTAGCAGTAGTTACATCACCAACCTTGATGGCGAGGTGGTGCAGCATATCGAGTATGTACCTTTCGGTGAGGTTTTCGTTGAGGAGCGCAATAACATTTGGAATACGCCTTATCTTTTCAATGCGAAGGAATTCGACGAGGAGACGGGATTGTATTACTATGGGGCAAGGTATTATGACCCAAGGATTAGTTTGTGGATTAGTACTGATAATTCAGAAGAAAAGTATGCAGAATTTTCTTCTTATTGCTATGTTGGGAATAATCCTATTATTTTAAATGACCCAAATGGTAACGATTGGCTTAAAACAGATAAAAAATATTTCTATGATCCTTTAGTTACAAGTCAAGAAGATGCAACTAATAAGTATGGAAAAGAAACCAAATACTTATTTGCAGCGGGAACTCTATTTGCAAAGAGTGGAGCATATTCTTATGATTTGGAAGTTGGAGGTCATGTAAAAGATAGTTACACAGGCGAATACATTGCAGGACAATTCACAACTCCAGCAGGAAGCACTGTCATTAATAATAATCAGTATCTGTCTTCTCGTGAATTATCTTTTTGGGAGAAAATGTCAGCATCTGATAATTTCTTCGTCCAATTAGCCTATGGTACTTTGAATGATTGGTATGTTTGTTTCCAAGCTTTTGACTTTGGATTGTTAGAAAGGGAAGAATGGAAAAATCCTTTTACAGGTGCTAATTTTGGCAATTTGGATGGAACGCCAAATTACAACCAAATAGATGCTATTCCTGGGGTAATTTCAGATTTCATACCATTCTCGAAAGCCGAAAAAGGGTTAAGTGTCCTAAAAAAAATGAATGCTGCACAGTTTTCCAAAACATTTAAGGGGACATTAAGTAGGCTTAAACCATCCACACGAGGAACTATAAATAGAGGAATTAATTCCGGAATTGATGAAATTAATAGTACTGTCGGTTCGGGAGAGGTCATGTTTGATGCTATAGACTTTTTGAAACCAGAAGATAAAGAATAAAAGTATGAAAGAATTATTGTTGAGAAATCTTTTGATACTATATCTTGGCGTTTCTTTGAGATTTTTGTTTTATAAAATAATCAAAAGGCGTGATGTGGATTTTCAGAGATTATTACATGGCATAAAATGTCCTAAGAATAAAAATGATGAAATTTTCAATTATAAAAATGATTTCACGAATCGATTATATGCTATCATATTTATAATTTCAATCGTAATCATAATAGGTCTCATACAAAAATATAAAAACTAAAAGCAATCAAATTGTTATTTTAGTGTAGACTTCAAAAATCGGGTAGGAGGTAAATGCTAATTATAAAAGGCATTTGCCTCCTATTTTCACATTTACCGACCTCCCACACCACCGTATGCGGAACCGCACTTTTCCTGTTCGTTCTGCTTTTCTTTGAATATCCGTGCCAACAAATAGGTGCCATAAGCATTTAACGTGAGTTTTGTTTCTACATTTGATGGTAATACACCGCAATATGTTCCTGCAATGGAATCCAAGTCAACACTGTTTTCTAAGACTGCCGTATATTCTTCGACTTTAACAGGATCAATATCGGCATCATTTTGTTTCGTTTCACATAAGATATAAGATGCAACAAGTGAGATAACCAAAACTGCTATAATTATCAATTTCCTCTTCATAGCTACCATAAAAGAAAAAGTGTCCGCAATGTCAAGCAAGTGGCATCACGGACACGAATGAATAGTTGAGAGTTTAATGAAAGTTAGTATGCTGAAACATTATTGATGCACGGACAAGCTCTTGCGCTGTCGTAGACAATGCGAATGCCGTTGGTCTTAATCTTGTCGAAACGAAGGATGCGCTTGTACCAAGATGGTCGTTGTCTATTATTTCTGATTAATTTTCTTTTTAATTTCATTCGCCTCTTT
>CAUFXJ010000068.1:0-3787 GCA_959596915.1 Segatella copri | reverse complement strand
TTAAAAAGAAAATTAATCAGAAATAATAGACAACGACCAACGGGTACAAGCGCATTCTTCGTTTCGACAAGATTAAGACCAACAGCATTCGCATCGTCTACGACAGCGCAAGAGCTTGTCCGTGCATCAATAATGTTTCTGCATACTAACTTTTATTAAACTCTCAACTATTCATCCGTGTCCGTGATGCTACACGTTTGACATTGCGGACACATTTTTTACGGCTATGAAAAAGAAAATGGTAATTATAGCAGTATTGGTTATTGCATTTGTTACGTCTTATAAATATGCGGCACAGGACAAAATGATGCAGGTATTGATTCTATCAAGATTGAAGAATATACGGCAGTTTTAGAAAACAAAGTCAGCTTGGATTCCATTGCTGGAACATATTGCAGTGTATTACCGCCTAATGTTGAAACAACGCTCACGTTAAATGCTGATGGTACCTACTTGTTGATACGGACATTCAAAGAGAAACAAATTGAGCTAAAGATAAGAGGTATTTCCCAAGTGCTTGACGGCAACATATTGATACTTGTACATCCTTCGAGTAATGACAATATATTATATAAGGTGAGAGGGGATAAAAGCGTTTTTTTACAGGATTCGTTTGGCAACGAACCTAAAAAATAGGATAGTAAGAGCTATACTCTGAAGAAGAAAGGATAAAATGCAAATATGCGAGAGTGTAAAATAAACTGCGTCAGGTTATAATTATTATAGCCTGACACAGTTTATTTATATGCTCACTGCCCGTTCAGGAGGACACCCGACACGATTATCCTCTCGCTCTGTTGTATAGAGCGGTTTGAAAATGTCTTCGTCAACCTTGGAGGTTACTTCCTTGTAGAACTTGTTATGCCAAGCTGACTCATCGTCGTACATACGACTCTCTCGCTTGCACATCAGCCCTGAAGGAGAACTGAACAAGTTGAATTGTTTTGTCTTTGGACTCTTTTGGAAATTTCAGTGATACCTAAAAATTTCTTTGCGGTTTTTCGTGCCCTAATCAATATCTCCTAAAAAGACTGGTTATTTCATAACCATAATGTTATGATTTTTTAATTAATTTGCGTAATATTTTTTCCCATTTTTTTTCAGTTACAAATGATTCTGGAAGATTTGGCAAAAAAAACAAAAAAATATTTAAATAATCGATAAACTCATAAATGACGAAGCAAAAAAAACAAATTATACTTGATAATATTTTTATTATTTTGTCCATAACAATATTGTTAAATTTTAGTAAAGGTATGTAAGCATGATAACTTACATGCCTACACACCTTTTGTCTATTACTATTCCGTATCGTTATTTTTACTTTTTTTGGATACAGTATTTGCTGTAGAAACAGGTATTTGAGGATTGTTAAGATATTCAATTCCTTTATTATACCAACGATTCAAAAAACCTCTTACTTTTGGAGAGAAACCAGCAAAACTCTTATTGAAACTTGAGCTAAACTGTGCTGCATTTAGTTTATTAAAACTACTCATCACATTCTTAGCTACTTTTCCCATAGTTTTTTCTGCAATATCACCTAAGCCTCCTACGCCTTTTGTAGCTAATGTTGGTACTATAGCATCCGCAGGTTTATAATTTGGACTTCCATCAATATTATAAAATTGAACTTCAGCACCTGTAAGAGGATTGGTTGCTCCAGAACCAGCCCAATTACCAAAGTCGAAAATTTGCGCTGTAACAAAGATATCATTGGCCATTCCATATAAAAGTTTGCCTATACAATTGTCTGTTTGAGCCCATTTTTCCCTAAAGTTCAGTTCATCACAGTTAAAATATGCATTATTGTTGACAATTGTACTTCCAGCCGGTGTACTAATTTGTCCTGCAATATATTCACCAGTATAGGTATCTTTTACATGACCTCCAACGTCCAAATCATAAGAATATGCTCCACTCTTTGCAAATAGAGTTCCCGCTGCAAATAAGTATTTGGTTTCTTTTCCATACTTATTAGTTGCATCTTCTTGACTTGTAACTAAAGGATCATAGAAATATTTTTTATCTGTTTTAAGCCAATCGTTACCATTTGGGTCATTTAAAATAATAGGATTATTCCCAACATAGCAATAAGAAGAAAATTCTGCATACTTTTCTTCTGAATTATCAGTACTAATCCACAAACTAATCCTTGGGTCATAATACCTTGCCCCATAGTAATACAATCCCGTCTCCTCGTCGAATTCCTTCGCATTGAAAAGATAAGGCGTATTCCAAATGTTATTGCGCTCCTCAACGAAAACCTCACCGAAAGGTACATACTCGATATGCTGCACCACCTCGCCATCAAGGTTGGTGATGTAACTACTGCTACCCAAATGGTCTGGGTGGTAGTAGAACTGCATCTTCTCGTATGTATCGCCTTCTTGGAAGTTGTTCTTTGCAGCTCTCGCTAAAGCTCGTGTCTGAGCTGCCTCCAAGCTGCCGTCATTGCAGCAGAAGCCCTTGCCATCGACATAATCGTTGTTGTCCTCGCCATTGTACGGTACTGCAAAGGTTGCATAATTATCCTTGATAACCTGCAACTGCTGGACATATTTTTGCTTATAGTCAACAGAAAGTCCATCAGTCTCGCTACCTGCATACTGGATGCGGCGTGGATCTGAGCCGTAAGAGGCGAAGTCACCAATCTTGGAAACGACACGCTGACTACCGATATAGATATGCTTGGTGTAACGTCCGCCTTGGTTGGCAACGAGGTAAGGAGATACATACAATGAGAACTTGGCGGTGTTCGTGCGACCTCCAGCAAACTCGGAGTTTACATACACCTGGTCACTTTCGCCAGAAGTCTTCACCGTGCGCTCACCATCAGCATCATACCAATAGTTGGTCACAAAGCCGTTGTCATCAGAAGCAAGGAGGCGGTTCTCTTCGTCCCACTTGAGTTTGCGCTCTGTAGTCTTTTCATCAGATACTCCATCCTTCTTTGTACGGCTGGTATTGACATAAACAAGATTACCATTTGCATCATACTCGTATGTGTGATTGTTGTTCACATTCTCGCTTTCGGATGGAGTCTCCTCTGTGCGGTAGTTCACATCCTTCACATTGGCGAGTTGGAACTTCTTTCCTGTATCAGTTCCATAGGTGTACGACAAATCATAGCCAGCATTCAATGTGCCATTGAACTGCACGTTGTTCTGCGTGAGAATCTGACGCTTCGATGTAATGCGGTGCATATTGTCATAGCCCATTGCAAGAGTGTAGCTTGCAGTCTTGTTGTCTGCACCTGTGTAAGTGCCAGTTGCACTGACAAGGCGATAAAGAGCATCGTATGTATAGGCATGAGCCATCTGTCCGCCAGCCTTGCCACTCTGAGGCACTGACGCACCGTTTACTACGCTGAGCACATTGCTCACCGCATCGTAAGTGTAGGCGTTATCCATGATGGTGTTTCCACCACTGTTCACCGTGAGGTTCTGCAATCTGCGACGCTGTGGGTCGTAGGTGTAGAACGTCTCTGCACCATTACAGTACTTCAAGTATGTGCGCTGCTCAAACTTGTCATAGCCTATCTTGCTCACATAGTCGTAGCCGTATGACTTGTAGCCATGAACTTTTTCAAGCTGACCTCCGAGGTTGTAAGAGTAGGTGATTTTCTCCTCATCAGGATAAATCATCTCCAACAGACGGTTGTGGCTGTCATAAGTCCATTGCGTCACGTAGGTTGCTATCGCCTGATTAGGCACAATCATCGTGCGGCGAGTCTTCGTCACCTCGCCCATCTTGCCATAGAAATACTCAATGGCACCCGTTCCGT
>CAUFXJ010000067.1:0-3805 GCA_959596915.1 Segatella copri | reverse complement strand
AGTTCGAGCAGCGCACATACTTGAAGTATTGCAACGGTGCTGAGACGTTCTACACCTACGATCCACAGCGTCGCAGATTGCAGAACCTCACTGTGAATAGTGGTGGCAACACCATTATGGATAACGCTTACACTTACGATGCGGTGAGCAATGTGCTCAGCGTGGTTAATGGTGCGTCAGTTCCACAGAGTGGAAAGGCTGGCGGACAGATGGCTCATGCCTATACATACGATGCACTCTACCGTCTTGTCAGTGCAACTGGTACATATACAGGTGCAGACAACAAGACCGCAAGCTACACCCTTGCAATGGGTTACGACAATATGCATCGTATTACATCGAAGCGTCAGATTCTCACGCAGAACAATGTGCAGTTCAATGGTACGTTGAATGCTGGCTATGATTTGTCGTACACTTATGGAACTGACACAGGCAAGAGGTTCCAGCTTGCTAACGTGAAGGATGTGAACTACCGCACAGAGGAGACGCCTTCGGAGAGCGAGAATGTGAACAACAATCATGCCTATGAGTATGATGCCAATGGTAATCTTGTCTATGTCAATACAAGCCGCACAAAGAAGGACGGTATTGCTGACGAGAAAGCCGCAGAGCGTAAGCTCAAGTGGGACGAGGAGAACCGTCTTCTTGCTTCTGATGACAATGGCTTCGTGACGAATTATTGGTATGACGCAGACGGTGAGCGCACGGTGAAAACATCGGGTGAGAGTGATCAAGTCTATGTGAACTCCGAGTTTGCTGGAGGTCGCACAAACACAGCCAAGTTCTCATTGTATGTATCTCCTTACCTCGTTGCCAACCAAGGCGGACGCTATACAAAGCATATCTATATAGGTAGTCAGCGTGTAGTCAGCAAGATTGGAGACTTCGACTCTTACGGCTCAGACCCACGCCGCATCCAGTATGCTGGAAGTGAGACTGATGGACTTTCTGTTGACTATAAGCAAAAATATGCCCAGCAGTTGCAGGTTATCAAGGATAATTATGTAACCTTTGCAGTGCCGTACAATGGCGAGGACAACAACGACTATATCGATGGCAAGGGCTTCTGCTGCAATGACGGCAGCTTGGAGGCTGCGCAGGCACGAGCTATGGCTGCAAATATAGCCAAGGTAAAGGCTGTCAATGGCAACTTCAAGGAGAATGACGACTACGAGAAGATGCAGTTCTACTACCACCCTGACCATTTGGGTAGCAGTAGTTACATCACCAACCTTGACGGCGAGGTGGTGCAGCATATTGAGTATGTGCCTTTCGGAGAGGTTTTCATAGAGGAACGCAACAACATTTGGAATACACCTTATCTCTTCAATGCAAAGGAATTCGATGAGGAAACGGGATTGTATTATTATGGCGCGAGATACTATGACCCAAGATTGAGTGTATGGATGGCTTGTGATTCCGAAACAGAATTATATCCTAATATTAGTGGCTATACCTATTGTTTAAACAATCCTGTAAAACTCAAAGATCCTGATGGCAATCACGTTGAAGTTACATTGAATGAAGAAAATAAATATATTGTAACTGGAGGTGTGCTAAATAATGATAAGAATATTTATATTATAAAAGATGGAAAGAGAACTGGAGAAATTCTTGGAAAGTCTTTAACAAAATATTCTTTCTTTGGCAGTAATAATAAGGTCGTTGTTGGAGCCCAAATTGATATGTTAGATAAAAGTGGGCAAAATTTCTTTGATAAAGACATCGTTAAAAGTAAAATAGATGTTATTTATTATATGGCCAATGCGACAGGAGGACAGAAATATGACTTTAAGACTATAGGCATTAAAAACAGAGGAAATCTGAGCCGGACACAGTATTCATATCGAGGGATGCCCTTCACAGATGAAAATGGTAATAAATTTATTGCATCGGCACGTGACATAGGTAACTATAGTGCTGGATATATGGCTGGTATCTCAGGACAGAGTTGGGAAGCTTCTCGTGCGGCATTTGATGCACTGGAATCTGTACAAATGCGCGGATTTTCTACAGAGGCTATGGTTTCTCAGGCCGCCGAGAAAGCAGGCTTTGATAGAGGGCACAAAAAATACTGGCAACAACAGTATGAAGTTCAAAGAATGTTACAAGAAGGACGAGTCCATACTTGGAATGTGATAAAAGGCTGGTTTAAATCGTTATTTGGGAAATAGCGAAAAAATATTTCTATTTAATATAAGACATGGATTTGCATCGAATACATTCTCATAAATACTTTAGAGGAGGAAAGGTACAAAAATCTTTCCTCCTCGGATTCTGTATCTTTACATCTGTTTTATTTAGTGTAATTTGGTATAGAACTTTTTATGTTATCAATGAAGTAGAGTTAACTGTTTGGAAAACATATAAGGGATGCTATATAACACCTTATAAATATTGGGGAGTATTACCGCCAAAAGATAATTATCTTAGAATTTCCAATATAGGCACAGCTGATATTTTCATTTGTAAAGATAAAACACTATGTGTTTTTATTGATCCACATTCAGATGGTGCGACGGAAACTGTATGCAAATTAAAATCATGTCAATACTATTCCTATAGTACGGATGATAAAGAAGAACTAAAAAGAAGTAAAGATTGGGTAGAAGAATGGGAAAAATATCAGTCGATATACCCATATATAACTATTGATGCAAGAGTCATGAAAATTGAAATTAATGAATGAGGGGGTAAATGTGTGACCCCCCTTTTCTATACTTGAAATAGATATGATTTCTAAGAAACCCAAGGAACAACATCTCCAATATGCTTTCACTTTAATTTCTATTTTTTTTAGAACTTAGCCGTCTCACCTTCCGGCTCATTTCCAACAGAGGCTGTCAATGCAATGCTGTTAGCATCCTTTACTTTGTAGAAAGTATGCTCACCGCATGAAGGACGCACAAGCATAAGGACATTATTGTCAAGCACTTGGAAAGTGCCGCTTGCCTCGTCATACCCTTCCTTGCTATCTATTTTTCAAAATAGAACAAATATATACAATAAATGCAAATTACAATCGTTTTTCAACTATAACGCAAAAAGTTGGCAAGATGAAAATAACATTAAAACAAGGCTTCAAACCGCCTTAAAAATCAGCAGGGACTATCAGAGGATTTTCCCTTTGAATCTTTGACTTATTTCCTTTTGCAGAAACTGCTCCACTACCGTGACTGATGCACTTCATAATGTGCAGGCTACCCATACCAACGGCAGCGGCAAGACGGTGAAGACCATCCAGAAGAATGGTCCTGACGGTGAGATTACCACCTCGTTTGAGTATGACGGCATACAGCGTCTTGTCCGTGTTACCGATACGGAGGGCAATGTTACCACATCCACTTACGACAAGGGCGACCGCCGCACGGAGGTGAACCATCCTGCAAGCGGCATCACAGCTTCACATACGATGCGATCGGCAATGTGCTGACCAAGCAGACTGCCAACCTTGCAAAGGAAGGCAAGTTCATCACCTACGATTACGACTATCAGCGTCTGACAGGTATCAACTACCCAGATCATCCGGAGAACAACGTGAAGTATTACTACGGTGGTCGCAACGCCTCTCAGAACCGTATCGGTAGATTGATGCTCCGTGAGGACGGAACAGGTGCCATTGAATACTTCTATGGCAAGATGGGCGAAGTCACCAAGACCCGCCGCACGATGATTGTGCCTAACCAGGCGATTGCAACTTATGTGACGCAATGGACTTATGACAGCCACAACCGCCTGTTGGAAATGATTTATCCTGATGAGGAGAAAATAACCTATTCTTACAACCTCGGTGGTCAGCTTGAAA
>CAUFXJ010000066.1:0-5216 GCA_959596915.1 Segatella copri | reverse complement strand
TTTTTCGTTAAAATCATTGAGACGAAAGAGATTGTCGCCTTTTGAGAAATTTTCCCTGTGCACATCATCCACGTTGGCATGGCATCGGATGCAAAGACACTCAAGATTTTTGCCATTGTTATCTGTCTTAATACCATTACGATGATGCACTTGCATAAACTGCCTATCCCATGGATTGGTTATCTGCAAGCCACAACGTTCACAGGTGTAATTGTGATATTCTCGATAGCGTCTGCTTATTTGTTCCCAATCTTTCACATAGCCAAATATATCAGCATCCACGTCCTGTGACTGCCCATCAACAATGCCTAGAGTTTCTTTCAAGAGACGGACAAACTCCACCGAATCCTTGATAGAAGATTCTTTCTGAAAAAAATCTTTTTGACTCTTTCTATATTCTTCCAACAATTTACTTCTGCAAAATCCACACAAAGGCAATTGTTTTACGATTACTTCTCGACACCCGTCTCCCAAGTCTATGACAGGTACTTCTTCTGTATTGGCATGTCTATAATGGTCAATTTTTTTGTTATTTATAAAATCTTCTAGCGTGTTGCATTTTGTAATATGCATGCGTGGCTTACTATTCGCATAACCAGTAATATAATAATCTCTTTTATACAAATAGACTTTCTGTCGTACCCCATTGCTACCATTCAGATAGATACCATCCTCATCAAAGGTATAGGTACCATCCTTGATAGCCTGGAGAGTCACTTCCCCAGGCTTCACGGCATGATAACCATCAGCAGAGGCTTCCGCCACATGGATGCCTATGCTCTCTAGATAGTTACGCAATTTATCAAACTTAACGATTGCTTCTATTTCTTCCATACACTTCTCATGTTAATTTGTTGCAGAAGAACCAGTCGTAGCCGAATTTTTCTTCACGAAGTTTTCTAGCACTTCATCACCCGTAGTGATGATACGAAATTCCACACGGCGAGATTTCTCCTTGTCTATCTTGTGATCTTTGCTGGATACGAGCGCATAATCACCATCCTTGTTCAGAGCCTTACCATAAGACAGTCTATTTGCTGTAAACCAATATTCCAAGAGTCGCTGCTGCTCAGGCGGATACTTCACAAACATGGGCTGTATATACATCAATACCGACAATGCTCTCTGCTGCGACAAGATAACATTCGCAACGAATGGCTGGGGATGGAGCTGAGGATAAGGCACATTGTCCGTATGTCCCTCGATACGAATCTCTTGGATATGGCTCCGTAAGCTATCATTCAGCAAGATGTCGAGATACTTAGGGATAAACTCATCCAATATCACCTTAAACTGAGGAGTGATAGCGGCACTACCCTGCGCAAAGAGCACCGTAGGGTTATTAAATCTCATCGACAAATCCTTGCCAATGCTCATATCCCAAGTCTTCGATTCTTCCTTAAACTCGCTCACCAACTTATCGTGAAGTTTCGTCTTGGTTTCTACATAGTCAGTCAGCACATTCTGATTTTCCTTTACCTGAATCATATATGCCACGGCGATAAACAGAAAGATTACCATCAATCCCGTCATCAAGTCGGAAACCGACATCCATACATTTGATTTTGCCATAGTCCTTCATCTCCTATTTATTCTTGTTTGCAGCCTCAACCATAGCCTGTATGCAGGCATCAAGCTGAGCCAAAGTAGCACTGAGTCGCTGATAGAAATGCTGGTCCAATCCAGAGATTTGACTCTCTATCTCCTTAGAGCCATTGCGGATGATGCCAACACCCTCTTCCATCTTACTCTTGGTTTCCTTCCAAAACTCACCGCCATAATCCTTTATCTTTTCGATTTCTTCCAGTTTGGCGATGAGCATTTGTACACCATCCACAAAGTTGCGCTGCTTTCTCACCCAGTCGTTGAGCTTATTGGTAGAATCATCAAACTTCACCATATTGTCCTTGGTAAGTTCAGCCGTCTCCTGTAGCTTCTTGGTTACCTCAATGTAGCTCTGGTTCTCCAATATCACCTTGTTAAGCGCAGCTATCAGTTGTTGGAGTTTGCCTCCATCACCCACCAAAGCCTTGGTATCAGCAGACACCTTGGTAAGCGTAGTAGATGAATTTTCGAAGTCAGTCTCCATATCCTTGTATTGCTGGATGAGCGATGCTATCATATTCTTATTCTCCTGCTGCCATGAGTTAAGTCGCTCCACGCTCTTATTGAGCTGTTCGAAGTTTTCCTGCACCAGTCGCTGTATCAAGCCGTTCATCTGCTTCTGGAATTCCGTGGTGAGCTGCTTCATCACGCCCACCAATGCCTCCGTATTGCTCTTCTTAAGCAATTCTGAAAACTCATCAAACTTATTGGTAAGCAGTGTATTCGTCTCTCCCATCTTTCTCTCTATGTCATCTACCTCATCGCCTATAAACTTGCCAAAGGTATCAAACTTCTCCAAGATAGAGTCTTCTGTGGAAGAAGTAGCTTCTGTGGCTGTAGCTATTTCGCCCAGAGTATCGGCCATACCTGTCAAGCAGCCGCTGATATCTTGATTGAGCTTTTTGAGTTCTGCCACGTCATCACTCGTATTGCTAATGCTCGTCTTCAAAATCTTCAGATTCTCATCCATATTTTGAACTTTTTCACCCTGCTCTCCAAATGCTACCAGCAATTTATCAAGGTCAGAATGAATAGCAGGTAATTCCTCGTTATTTGCAATCTTATTCAAGCTAGTCGATACAGTAATCAAAGTATCCTTTTGGATGTCGGAATTATTCAACAACTCCTGCAAGAATCCCCTTTGATTCACTATATAGCTATTAATTCCTTTCACAAACGCATTCATATCAGCATAAAAACTATTCTGGTTAGCAGTCTGAGCCTTGATTTCATTTCTTACCTCTTGAAGAGCATTCGCATTATCATTCTTCATGCTCTCTACAGACCGAGCGATTACCGCAGCTGCCTGATTGGCATCAGACACGCCTTTGTCTTCCTTATCGTACAGACTTGACACCTTACGAGATAGAATCATAGAGCCAATCATACCAGCTAAAGAGGTGAGGAAGGCAGTTTTTAGGCCATAAAGGAGTTTAGGAATGCTAACATCCAAATGATCAGTATCAAAGAGAGCCAAACCCAGGGTGATTCCGCCAAAGGTTCCCAATACTCCTAACGTTGAAATGAGAGATGGCAAGAATTCTATCCATCTCTTCTTGTTAGCCAACTGATTATTGCTAGCTTGGATATTAATCCAGCGATATGCCCAAATAGCTAACAATATGATGATGCTCGTAAAAAGCCACCATGATTCATCATTTATCCATACCAAAAAACTCATACTCTATATTTTTTTATTAGATGTTATTATTTATCTAGTTTTATTTATTGGAAGATTGGCTAGAGAGCAAGCTTCCTTGCCCTCTAGCTTTCTACTTTTATAGAAAATCTACAGTAGATGCGCACTGCACATTGTCCTTAAAAGTCTATATCACAAGTTGCATGAAGAGAAGATTTCTGACCTCTATCTTCAGCCTTCAAAACAAACGGCTCTTTATTCTTACTGACCCAGATTCTAGCATAATTATCAACATTGCTCGCTGGAGACAAGCTACATATTACATGCAGATAAAGATGGCTGTTCTTTCTAATCGGTCCATAAGTTGCCTCCCATTTTCTTTCTTTTAACTCTATATTAATAGCTCCTTTATCCCCAAGACATGAAACCGTTGTTGACCAAACAGCTTGAGAGTTCCATGGATTGGCCTGCATTTCATACTTCACATAATAGCGATCTTCTTCCTTAGGTATCTCAGGAGTGTTGTTGCCATCGCTATCTTTCGAACAACTCATTAGGCATACTAGCAGTAGGGTACCAAATAAGCATTTTATTAGTCTCATCTTCTTCATATCTATAATATTACGTTTTAATTAATTACCCTTTTATATTCTTCTCACTTTACCTTCGCCACCACATTCTGGGCATGTACCGAAAAATACGCCATCCTTCTGATAAGAATTGAAGTCGGCTAGCTTGAACTGCATAAAGCCTTCATCATCTATGCCCTGTGCTTTGGTTTCCTCTACTATCACCTCTTGCTGATGCAGGAATCTATCACCCAAGAACTTGATAAACACAAGGGTAAGCAGCAAGTCACGCTTATCTGTCATCTGTGCCTTGCCACGAAGATAATCTCTACAATTAAAGAGTATTGTCTCTAAAGTTTCCTCCTTCACCTTCTTAGTTGTAGCTTTCTTTGCCATTATATTTTTTGATTTTATAGTTTACAATTTTTTCAACATAGTTATGCTATAAAGTATTCCTATTACAAACAAGATTCCAGCCATTCCGCAAAGGAATTTTCCTAAATCTTTCAAAGATTCAATGAAGCCATGATTGTAGATGTACAAACATGCTGCAAATACCAGCACAAGTGCTAGCAGTAATATGAGAAGAATGAACAATGCGGTCATAGGATCTTCCTTCACGAAGTCCCATTCTTTTCTACCAAAACTTCTCGTATCAAGCAGTTTCTTTTGTTTGATAAGCAGTTTTGTTTTATCCTTTTGAGCCTTGGCAAGTTCCGACATAATATACATCATGTTTCTCTTGTCTTCCAACCCATTATCAATAAACTCAAAATTGCGTACTCTATCTTTTATGGAATCGATACGCTGCTCTAAATAATCTATCTCTTCCATAATTATAGAGCTTTAGTTGAAGTCAAAGTGATGCTCAGCGTAAACTCCTCACCTGGCATTCCGGTGGAACTAAGCGTCCATATGATTTTGCCAGTATCTGGGTCTACGTCTATAGCGTAAGAATCGACTTCGGCTTGCGCATCAAAGGACACGGCGAAGCGCCAGAGGCCATTGTTCAGGATATGGTCTCGGGTAATGCGAATCTGGGAATAGTCTTGGATATGGAGCTCCAGTCGCTCGGCTATCTCTGCGTAGCTGAGCAGCCACTGGGTGGTGTGATTGTTTTGGTTGGCATACGCTATGCCCTGGGAGGTGAAGCCGATGCCTGTGGAGTCGGTGATGGCATAGTAGCTCACGGCAGGGGTATCGCCCTGCTGGGCTGTGATACTGACTTCGGGATGGGTATCACTAAGGATTTCGTCCTTGCTACAACTGGCAAGAACTATAGAGAAGATAGCTACAATAGCTATTATCACCCCACTTATGGGGGGGGTGATTTTAAATATACTTATACTCACTGCTGTCCCGTTTAGAAATCATCGGGCCTGAAAAGGCTTGGATATAGCCAA
>CAUFXJ010000065.1:0-5324 GCA_959596915.1 Segatella copri | reverse complement strand
TGTGAAAATAGGAGGCAAATGCCTTTTATGACTAGCATTTACCTCCTACCCGATTAATGTTGTCCTTTTTACTTTGCAGAGTAAGGATAAGTTTGATTTCTTATTCATTTTTAGCGCCTTTTCTGCGCTTTTCTTTCTTGGCTTTTTTTAGCCTTCTTCACTTTTACCTCTTCAACCTCTTCATCGTTTGGCTGAACAGATGAAAAATGAAAATCTGTAGAGTTGATGGTCTTCACCTGATAAGGGCTAGGCGCATCGTTCATCTGCTGTCCGTTCTTTGCCTTCTTAGCCTTTGGCTTCTGAATGTATCTTGCATAGAGTTTGTTCCATTTCTTTTCAGCCTTCTTCTGGTTGAAGTCAAACATCACGATACATGTGCGGTTGCCGGCACCTTGCTGCTCCAGATAGTCGCGCAACTGGTATGAATAGTTCTCGCGGCTTACCAGAAACTTGTTCTTGCGGGTGAAATAGGCAGAATCAACCTTCTGAACGTCTGTGAAATAGACTGTAGAGTCATTAAACGACGAGGCAAATCCAAAGATGTATGCAGTCTTAACTTCGTTCTTGGCTGATGCAGAGAGCGAGCTGAAACATGCTAATGCAATAGATGCTAATGCAATTTTTGTAATTTTCATTTCTTTTTCTGTCTTATTTTGTTTTGTGCTGTCTGCCCCATCAGTCATGCAGGATCTTTCCTTATCCCAGATAGGACTTCAGCAGTTTATCTGTCGTTTTGTTCCGGAGTCGCCTGATCGTTTTTTCCTTGATCTGGCGTACTCTTTCCCTGGTGAGATGATACTTGGTTCCGATTTCTTCGAGCGTCAGTTCCGGTGTTCCTATGCCATAGAAGGCAGCAATGATTTTCTGGTCTTTGTCCGGCAGCGTATTGAGCAGTCTTTCTATTTCTGCTCTCAGCGACTCTGCCAGCAGTTCATTGTCGGTCGGATCATCCGAATTGGCCAGCAGGTCGAGCATGCTGCCTTCTTCATCATCAGAAAAAGGAGCATCCACGCTCAGGTGGCGGCTTGTTGACGAAGCCTTCATGGCGTCCTGAATCTTGTCTTCCGGCAAGTCTACGCGGTCAACCATTTCGTCTACACTCGGTTTGCGTTCAAATTCCTGTTCGAACTTACTCATCTCTCTGTTAATCTTGTTAACGCTTCCCACCTGGTTGAGCGGAAGGCGCACAATTCTGCTCTGCTCGGCTATTGCCTGCAGAATGCTCTGGCGAATCCACCATACGGCGTAAGAGATGAACTTAAAGCCTCGGGTTTCATCAAACTTCTGTGCGGCTTTGATAAGCCCCACGTTTCCTTCGTTGATAAGATCAGGCAAGCTGAGCCCCTGGTTCTGGTACTGTTTGGCAACAGACACCACGAAACGGAGATTGGCTTTTGTTAATCTCTCCAATGCCCTACGGTCACCTTTTCTTATACGCTGAGCGAGCTCCACCTCCTCATCTGTAGAGAGCAGCTCCTCATGAGCAATATCTTGAAGATATTTTTCCAACGATGCGCTTGCGCGATTCGTAATTGACTGAGTAATTTTTAATTGTCTCATGCTGGCATCAAATTTTAAGTATTTGCAAAAATACACTTTTTTGTTTAAATACCAAAAAAAATAGTAGATATTTTTCAGAAATACCTACTATTTTATTGTTTTTTGTCTGTTTCTTGAGTTTTTCGGTAGTAAAAATGCCTTTTTCACTACTCAATCATGAGACGTTTCTCTTAAAACTCTTACCCTTAGTCTTTCTGCAGCGGAACAGCGAAGTAAGCCTTCTTGCCTGTAGGCCATACACCCTGGATGTAGAGCACTGGATCCTTGCTGGTAGAAGCACTCTTTACAGCCTTCTGCAGGTCATCAATCGTATTGATGTTGTTGTCGTTGATGCGCTGGATGATGAAACCGCGTGAAATGCCACCATCCTTCAGGGCGCCGTTGTTCACCTTCATTACCTCTACACCATACTTGATGTTGAGCTGGTTCTTCTGGCTCTCAGTAATAGGGCGGAAGCTGCCACCGAGAACATCGAGGTCGGCACTCTTGATAACCGAAGTGTTGCCCTGGGCATTCTTCAGCGTGATGGTCTTGGTGCTTGCCTTCTTGTTGCGCAGGTAGGTGATGCTCATCTTGTCGCCAGGGCGCTTGCCGTTCAGGATTTCCTGCAGCTCAGCCATCTTGGTCACCTTCTTGCCGTCAACCTTGGTAATCACGTCACCTTCCTTCAGTCCTGCCTCAGCACCGTTGCCGTCTTCATCAACCTTGGCAATGTAAACACCCTCGTTGGTTCCCAGGTTCACTTCCTTGCCGTTCTCCTTCTGGGCGTTGATATAGTTCAGCACATCGCTTCCCTGTATGCTCAGCATCACGCGCTGTACGCTGCCGTATTTCTTCAGGTCGTCTACCACCTTGTCCATGATAGAGGTAGGGATGGCGAAACCGTAGCCGGAGTAAGAACCGGTCTGAGAATAGAGCATGGCGTTGATGCCTACCAGTTCGCCCTGGGTGTTGACGAGTGCACCGCCCGAGTTACCTGCGTTGATGGCAGCATCGGTCTGGATGAAGCTCTCTACTCCGTTGGCACCGAGTGAACGTGCCTTGGCAGAGATAATGCCGGCTGTAACCGTATTGTTCAGTCCGAATGGGTTGCCCACGGCGATGACCCATTCACCCACCTTCACCTTGTCGCTGTCGGCGATAGGCAGGGTAGGCAGGTTCTTGCCGTCTACCTTGATGAGGGCGAGGTCGGTAGTCTTGTCGGTTCCGATGATGCGAGCAGAGAATTCACGGTTGTCGTTCAGTGTTACGGTCAGCTCGTCAGCACCTTCTACCACGTGGTTGTTGGTAACGATGTAACCGTCCTGACTGATGATGACGCCCGAACCTGTAGCCTCTCTCTTCGGAGTCTGCACTTTCTGCTTGCGTGTGCCTCCGTTGCCCTGTCCCGGGTTGCCGAAGAAGCCGAACGGGTCGAAGAATCCTCCGAATGGATCGTCCTGCACATCTACCGTCTTCACCTTCGAGTTCTGTACGTATTTAATATGTACTACAGCAGGCAGCGCCTTCTCGGCAGCATAGGTTAAGTCTACAGGCTGACCTGCTGGCGCAGCGGTAACTGCAGGTGTAGCATTTACTTTCATGAAAGCACCGGCTGAAAATGCGAGCGAACCAACGCAGAGCACAGCCACAACATAATTACTTAATTTTTTCATGTCTCTTATTTTTTTATTGTTTACTTTTCTTTTCCTTGGAACTGCAGCAGCTAATATCATGCCAAAAGTCAGCTTGTCATGCACCGCTCTGTTTCCGGTTGCAAATATAGGGTCATTTTTTGAGATACGCTTCATTCTCAGCATAAATTTATTCCGTTTTAACATTTCAAATTAACACTTTAACGGCTATTAAACAAGAAATGCCCTAAATTCACAAATATTTGAATGTAAGCACGAAAATCTTAGTTTTGTATACGTAACTATCTTCTGCTGATTAATAAATATCTGTTAAATGATAGGAACTTAGAAACTCGGTTTAACCGGGGAAAAGAGTGAAAAATAGCCTTGCGAATAACTAATGATGTATAAAAAAGAGAGGAATCGTGCGATAGTATCAAAAGTTTTTTGTACTTTTGCATGTCGAAAGCAGTGCTCCGGTCTGTCGCTGGCATCTTTCAGGTGCGAGAGGAAAGTCCGGGCAGCATAGAGCATCCCACTTCCGAAACTAGAAGCTATTGGTGACAGTAGGTGTCGGTAGAAGAAAATAACCGCTTTCACTTATCCCGTTTGTCCAGTCTGGGGTGGTGAGAGTAAGGGTGAGAAGGTGGTGTAAGAGACCACCAGCTGGCGGGTGATCGCCAGGCTGTGCCATCTGGGAGCTGTAAGCTCATGTATACCGCAGATTGAGGGCGGCTCGTCCGATTGCCTTAGGGCTGCTGTGGAGGGTAGAGTGCTTGAGCCCAAGGGCGACTTTGGGACTAGATAAATGACAGACGTTCTTATATCTGATATGAACACAGCATAACAGCATATCTGATATAGGAACACAGAACTCGGCTTACAGGGGCACTGCTTTCTTTTTTTCAGCATCGCAGCCTTTATATATAATAAGGTATAAGATGCATTCATTTTAAACGATTTTAAAAACTAGCAAGATTATGAAACTCAGAGAACCGGAAAAGCAGATATTAGATGATTTCGAACATAAGGTAACGGGCAAGATTGAGAAATATGGCAATGAACCCGATTTCCCAAAGTTTGAGAACTACGGCATTACCCGCATGGAGCTGGATGATTATCTTTTCGATAAGCAGGCAATACTCGACATGGGTGGTTCCAAGCGCAGCCAGCTCACCATCGGCGGTTTCATCACCGTCCTCCCCGTACTGGTGCTGTCCTGTTTCCCGGATAAGTCACCCGTCTACGACAACGGCAAGATGCTCGCCACGGTCATAGCCGTCATCATCGGTCTGCTGCTGGCGTGTTTTGTCAAGGCACTTCTCCAGATGATCATCGCCTATCGCGTGAACCATCATAAGGAGCCTAAGATGGAGACCTACATCAAGGCAGTCCTCTTCTACGAGAAGCGGTCGTAACTGTAAACTATAAATTATAAACTATAAACTGTAAGTAGTATGACATTACCAGACTTTATGGACTATAAGGACAAGTTCACCCAGCGTGCATTTGTCGAGAAGATTTCGCATGTTGCCAAACGTGCCGGTGCCAAGATGGTTTATACAGCGCTCATTCTCTATTATACGTTAGAGAGTGACAAGGTTTCGCTGAAGGACAAGGCTCTGATTGTAGGAGCCTTGGGTTATCTCATCAGTCCGCTCGATGTGATTCCCGACGCCATCCCTATTGCCGGTTTGGGCGATGACCTGGCCGTATTGCTGTTTGTGCTCAAGAAAGTTTGGGGTGAGGTTTCAGATGATGTAAAGTCAAAGGCTCAGGACAAGTTGAAGAAGTGGTTTGATGAAGATGAGATTCCATCAGCCGATGACCTCTTCAAGGATTCAGCCACCGATACACCGGTTTGATTTTTCTCTAGGGGCAAGGCATAAGAAAATGAAAATGACCGGAAATGACCATGACCGGAAATGACCGGCTACCCCCTTTCGCCCTGAAGGGGCAGAAGCTCCTAGCCCAGGGTAGCACCCTGGGTAAATACGGACGCAAACAAGTCGCCCTGTAAGGGCAAAAGCTTTGAAATTGAAGGCTTTTGCCCTTACAGGGCGACTTTGTTGTATCTATTTAAAAACCCAGGGCGCTGCCCTGGGAGGGCACTGAAAAAGGTACCCGTTTAAAGTTGCATAGTTTTTTTTG
>CAUFXJ010000064.1:0-6067 GCA_959596915.1 Segatella copri | reverse complement strand
GTGAAAATAGGAGGCAAATGCCTTTTATGACTAGCATTTACCTCCTACCCGATTCATAAAAATATTGTTATCCATACACCTTAATTATATATAAAGCCTCAGCAAATGAAAAAAACATCCATCTTCAGCCTCACAGCTGCCTTGATGATGACTGCCAACTTATATGCGCAATCATCATATAAGGTCACCGTAAACCCCAACATCTGCTATCAGACCATAGCAGACTTCGGATCAAGCGACTGTTGGACAGCCGATTTTGTGGGCAAATATTTCAGTGATGCAGAAAAAGAGAAATCGGCGAAATGGCTCTTCAGCCAGGAAATGGATGCCGATGGTAACCCAGAAGGCATCGGTCTCTCAATGTGGCGCGTAAACCTGGGTGCCGGTTCAGCAGAACAAGGCAGCCAAAGCGGCATCGAAGACATCACCCGACGTGGCTACTGCTATCTAGATGCCAATGGCAACTACGACTGGACCAAGTCGGCAGGTCAACAATACTTCATGCAGCAAGCCAAGAAATATGGAGTAGATCATTTTCTGCTCTTCTCCAATTCAGCCCCAGTACAGTTTACCAAAAACGGCAAGGCATGCGCCAACAAGGGTGTGAGCGGAAGCAATCTCGCAGACAATCACTATGCCGACTTTGCCAAATTCCTCACGACAACAACCAAACACTTCACCGACAAAGGCTACAACATAACCCTCATTGATCCGGTCAACGAGCCACAATACGATTGGACTGAAGGTCAGGAAGGTTCACCATGGACCAACGAGTGCATCGCCAAGCTCGCCCGAGAGTTGGACAAAAGCATTACCGACCAGGGACTCTCTGCCCAGATACTCCTGCCGGAAGCCTGCCAATGGAAGGCACTCTATCAAGACGGAACCGAGAAGAGAGCCAACAACCAGATAGAGGCTTTCTTCAATACCAGCAACAGCAGCACCTACATCGGCGACTTGAAAAACCTGAAAAGAGCCATCGCTGGTCATAGCTACTGGACCTTCGGCACGAATGCCGACCTGAAGGACATCCGTCAGAACGTATGGAACAAGGCTCAGGAATACAATCTCGATGTATATCAAACCGAATGGAGCATGCTCGATAAGGAGCCATCCACTTCAGCAGGTTTCCCTTCCAGTTACGATGCAGCCAGCTATATGGACATCTCGCTCTATATGGGTAAGCTTATCCACTGCGATCTCACCTACGGCAATATGGCATCATGGAGCTACTGGACCTCTTTCGCACAAGAGAAATGGGGACAGAAGAACCGCTTCTATCTCTTGCGAATGAATACCCAGGGCGATAACAACAACGAGAGCTATGGTGATATCCAGAACGGCGGTACCATCACCGACAACAGTAACCTCTGGGTACTCGGCAACTACAGCCGTTTCATCCGCCCTGGTTACAAGCGTATCGACCATATCACCAATAAGGAAGAAAATCTCAATAAGCTTCTGGGATCTGCCTATCTTTCTCCAGATGGCAAACGAATCGTTTTAGTATATGTAAACATGATGGCATCACAAAACAGTGTACGCATCAACATTGAGGGACAGAAGGCAGCCAAGGATATCAACGTTTACCGCACATCTGCGAAAGAAAACCTGAAGCACATCAAGAGCAGTTTCAGTCTGGATAAGCTGATTGCCATCCCAACCAAGAGCGTTGTAACCATCGTGATTGATTTCGAAGATGCCATCAATACTGGCATTAGCCATATCAAGGCAGATAAGGCCGGTAGCAATGACATCTACAGCATCGAGGGCAAATTGGTTCGCAAACATGCAGATTCTACAGAAGGACTCGCCAAGGGTATCTATATCCAAAACGGAAAGAAATTCGTGATAAAATAACAGCAAGTGCATCCATCTGCTTTTGAACAACTCATCAAACATAAAATTCTATTATGGCACATAATTATATGAAATACGGTGCTTTATCTGCATTGCTCATCGCCAGCATCAACATGCAGGCAGCACAGGAAGGAACAACCCGTTATACCATCCTTACCCAAAGCCCGGAGCAGCACATCCAGCACTTCGGTGCCAGCGATGCATGGAGTATGCAGTTTCTCGGTCTATGGTCAGAGAAACAGCAGGAGCAGATTGCCGACTGGCTCTTCTCTACCGAGAATGATGCCTTAGGCAAACCTAAAGGCATCGGCTTGTCTATCTGGCGATTCAATCTGGGAGCCGGAAGCGAGGAACAGGGAGAGGCATCGCAGATTCAGCCGGGCACAAGAACCCAATGCTTTCTCAATGCTGACGGCACCTACGACTGGAGCAAACAGGCTGGACAGCGCAAGTTTCTCAAGCTCGCCAAGCAGAGAGGTGTGCCTTATTTCCTCGCCTTCTGCAACTCAGCACCCGTGTTCTATACCAAGAACGGACTCGCAACCAACACAGGGCGCGGCGGCACCATCAATCTGAAGGATGATTGCTACGGCAAATTCGGAAAGTTCATCGCCACATCTCTCAAAGGCATCGAAGAGCACGATGGCATCCACTTCAACTACATCAGCCCTATCAACGAGCCGGATGGACATTGGAACTGGACAGGACCGAAGCAGGAAGGAACCCCAGCCACCAACCGCGAGTTTGCCAAGGTGGCAAAGGAGGTAAGCAAAGCATTGGTAAAAAACAAGCTCAACACCGAGATTCTCATCAATGAGTCGAGCGACTATCGCTGCATGCTTGGCACCCACATGGCTGACTGGCAGCGAGGCTACGAAATCAACTCCTTCTTCACCAAGGACAGTACGCAGACCTATCTGGGCAAGACCAAGCAACTCCTCCCTCTCATCGGTGCTCATAGCTACTGGACCAATACCCCTATCCCATACATGAGAGAAATCAGAATGAAGATTAGGGAAGCATGTAAGCAGAAGAACATCAAGTTCTGGCAAACAGAACTCTGCATCATGGGCAACGACGAGGAGATTGGCGGCGGAACTCCTTACGACTTCTCGATGAAGACAGCCCTCTATGTGGCTCGTGTCATCCATCATGACCTGGTATATGCCAATGCCGAGAGCTGGAGCTGGTGGCGTTCTGCAGGCGGTGACTACCGCGATGGACTCATCCGCATATACAGCAAGGATGGATGGAAGAGCGGCTGGGCAGTAGATTCCAAGTTGATGTGGGCACTCGGCAACTATTCCCGCTTTATCCGTCCAGGTGCCCAGCGCTTCGATATCGCTACAACTTCTGCCGACGGAAAGCAGATAGAGGAAGGCTACAACGACCCTTACGGAGTAATGTGTTCTGCCTATCAGAATGCCAACGGCAAATGGGTGATTGTGGCAATCAACTATTCTGAGGATGTGAAGCCTGTCAACTTCCAACTCGATAATCATGAGCAGAAAAATTGGCAGATGTATCGTACCAGTGACATCTCTTCCGAGAGTTTAGCGCCTATTGGAAGTTGCGATGGAACCACGCAGTTGGCTCCACGAAGCATTACGACTTTTATGCAAAAATGATTGAAATAGTCCCTTTTTAACGAAAAATCCCCTTTATTGAACGATTTTTATCCTTCATAAAGGAGATTTTCCGTTATCTTTGCAAATGTTTTATCAAGAATACTAAAAAATAAGTATAATGACAGTAACAACTTCAATCAAGACATTAGCCTTTGCCTCACTATTGGCACTGGCACCGGCTCAGATGATGGCGGCACAAAAAGGTGGCACCTTCACTACCGGCGACAAGACATTCCTTCTCAATGGCAAACCTTTCGTCGTTAAGGCTGCCGAGTTGCACTACCCTCGTATTCCTCGTGCCTACTGGGAGCATCGCATCAAGATGTGCAAGGCTCTTGGCATGAATACCGTCTGCCTCTATGTGTTCTGGAATATCCATGAGCAGGAGGAAGGCAAATTCGACTTCACAGGCAACAACGATGTGGCTGCTTTCTGCCGCCTCGCCCAGAAGAACGGCATGTATGTCATCGTTCGCCCGGGTCCATACGTTTGTGCAGAATGGGAAATGGGTGGTCTGCCTTGGTGGCTCCTCAAGAAGAAGGATATCCGTCTGCGTGAGCTGGATCCTTACTTCATGCAGCGAGTAGAAATCTTCGAGAAGGAAGTGGGCAAGCAGCTGGCTCCACTCACCATCCAGAATGGTGGTCCTATCATCATGGTTCAGGTGGAGAACGAATATGGTTCTTACGGCAAGGACAAGCCATACGTAAGTGCCATCCGCGACATCGTCCGCAAGAGCGGATTTGATAAGGTAAGCCTCTTCCAATGCGACTGGTCATCCAACTTCCTGAACAATGGTCTCGATGACCTGACCTGGACCATGAACTTCGGTACAGGTGCCAACATCGACCAGCAGTTTAAGCGTCTCGGTGAGGTTCGTCCGAATGCTCCTAAAATGTGTTCAGAGTTCTGGAGCGGCTGGTTCGACAAGTGGGGAGCCCGCCACGAGACCCGTCCTGCCAAGGATATGGTAGAAGGAATGGACGAGATGCTGAGCAAAGGCATCAGCTTCTCTCTATATATGACCCACGGCGGAACCAGCTTCGGCCATTGGGCAGGTGCCAACTCTCCTGGTTTCCAGCCAGACGTAACCAGCTACGATTACGATGCCCCTATCAATGAATGGGGATTGGCTACGCCTAAGTTCTATGAACTGCAGAAGATGATGGCAAAATACAACGACGGCAAGAAGTTGCCAGCCGTGCCTAAGGCTCCGATGCAGATCATCAAGGTGCCAGAGTTCAAGTTTACCGAATACAAGCCATTGAGCTACGGTATCGGAAAGGAGAAAGAATGCAACGCTCCTCAGTGCTTCGAGGATATGGATATGGGATGGGGTACCATGGTTTATGAAACCCAGGTTCCAGCCATCGAAAGTACATCAACCCTTACCGGCGAGTTCCACGATTTTGCCCAGGTATATGTGAACGGAAAGTATGTAGGCAAGATTGACCGTGTAAAGAATGAGAAATCACTCGAATTGCCAGCCATGCCACAGGGTGCACAGCTCACCATCGTAGTAGAAGGTATGGGAAGAATCAACTTCGGTCGTGCTATCAAGGACTACAAGGGTATCATCGGCAACGTAACCATCACTACACAGAAAGAGGATTGCGAACTTGCTCTCACCCCTACCCGTTGGAACAACAGCAGCATTGCTGATGATTACCAGACTGCAGTCAAGGCACTCACCATGCCAACCAACAAGATGCGCGGTCTCCAGACCAAGGCGGGTTACTATCGCGGCTACTTCAACCTGAAGAAGGTGGGCGACACCTTTATTAATATGGAGGCATTCGGCAAGGGTCAGGTTTATGTCAACGGTCATGCCCTCGGTCGCTTCTGGCAGATTGGTCCTCAGCAGACCTTATATCTTCCAGGCTGCTGGTTGAAGAAGGGCAAGAACGAGGTGATTGTTCTCGACGTTGTAGGTCCTAAGGGTGAAGCAGGAAAGCCAGGTTCTACTGTGGCTCCTACCGCTTTCTGCCAGGATCATCCGGAGCTCGACAAGCTGAATCTCGAAAAGAGCAACAAGCATAACGAGCCAGGTCATCGCATGGATCTCAATTCAGAGACTCCTGTATTGAAGGGCGAGTTCAAGGCTGGCAACGGCTGGCAGACCATCAAGCTCGACAAGCCTGTAACCGGTCGCTACTTCGCCATCCAGGCAGAAAGCAGCCAGAGCGGTGACAGCCAGATTGCCATCGCCGAGGTTTATCTGCAGGATGCACAGGGCAACCGCATCGACCGCAACAACTGGGTAGCCTTCTATGCCGACAGCGAGAAGGGCAACTCAACACTCGACAAGATGTTTGACTTGCAGGAGAGCACTTACTGGCAGACCGAGAAGGGTGCCAACTTTCCACACCTCGGCATCGTGGATATGGGCAAGGAAGTTACCATCTCTGCCTTCGAGTACTTGCCACGTGCCGAGCAGGGTGCTCCAGGCAGCGTGAAGGCATTCAAGCTCTATGTAAAGAAATAAATGAAAAGAGGGAGACGGAAAGTCTTCCTCTTTTTTTTTATTGTATGCTCGGCATGAGCTTATTCTAATGGGTGCAAGTCCCTAACGAGCCCTA
>CAUFXJ010000063.1:0-7087 GCA_959596915.1 Segatella copri | reverse complement strand
GTGACTCCGCAAGGATTCAAACCTTGAACCTCTTGATCCGTAGTCAAGTGCTCTATTCAGTTGAGCTACGGAGCCAATTCTTATCTTTTGTACACCCTTAGGGATTCGAACCCTAGACCCACTGATTAAGAGTCAGTTGCTCTACCAACTGAGCTAAGGGTGCAACTATTAAAAGCCTCATTTCTGAATTGCGAGTGCAAAGGTACTACTATTTTTTGATTCCACCAAATTTTTTCGCAACTTTTTTCGAAAAAAATCAATTTTTCTTCATCTTGAAGGTTCCTAATGTATGTCTATACCCCTTCTTGTTGATGCTTACCACGCGGTAGATACCCTCCTTTAAGTTTCTAACATCTAGCGTGTTATCTTTTGCGTGGAGGTGCAGAATATCGCACCCTTGCAGGGTTTCGACCATCAGAACGTCAAAAACGAGATTTTTGGTGGTTTCTGCAAGATATACTTTCTGTCCGTCACATTCGAGTAATTTCGCAGCTCCTGTGCTTTGGGCAAAAAGTGGATTCTCTTCCTCTTTTTCTTGGGTTGGCTGGCTTTCGATGCCATATCCGTCCATTGAAGTTACGGCAACAAACAGATGTTTTGCATCAGGATTTTCTATTTTGAACGAATTTCCTATGATTCGTGCGGCAACCAGATTGCGTGCATCGGTGATGTCAACCGGATATTTCTTGCTCGCGTATACATTATTATATATATAAGGGGTTGCGATTTTAGTGCCGTCTGTATAGTTTGAAGGATTGCTCCAGGAAACTGATACTTTGTTATCGGTGGTGATTACCGATAATTGTTGTGGCTGTTCCGGTTGGTTCTTGCTTGCCCAGGTCATCGGCGGAACCAATGATGGGTATGGATTGAAACGTTGGGTAAAGTTGAGGATACCCTGTTTGTTGTCCAGGAGGAACTTGTTTCTGAAGAATGCATATCCCATTCCGAGGTTTCGGATGTGATACATTTCTGCCGTCACGTCATTGATGTTCCACTTTCCTTCTTTCGGATCAAGAAAGTAGATGCCCAGTCCTGGAACCACAATCTTGCCATGGCTCTGTTCCTGCCAGTCGATGGCAAACGGATAGAAGTGTTCGTTCTTGAAATACATCATAGGGAAGAGCTCGTCCATCAGACCGCTCTTGAGCCAGCCCTGTGCATCCTGGCAGACCTTCGTGTATGCATTCCAGCCAAAGCTCCGGTATCTGCTCAGGTCATCATACTTTCCTACAGGTGAGCAGCTCATTTTTACCCAAGGTTTTTCAGCCTTCACTGCATCGTGAATCTTTCTTACGATGTTGGTGATATACCGGCGTCCCTGTTCCCGGCTCACTTTGATGTTCCAGGTTTCAGGGTAACGGATGTAGTCGAGGTGAATACCGTCTACATTATATTTATGGGTGATTTCTCTGCAGATGTTTGCCAGATAATCACCTGTCCGGCTGTTTTCCGGATCCATGTATCCGTCGGCTCCAATCTTCTTGATGAGTTTCGGCATCTTGTTTCGGAGAGTTTTGCAGCCGAGTGAGTTCCATTTTCCTACCGGAATGGTTACCACCCAGGCATGCAGTTCCATCCCTCGCTTATGGCATTCGTCGATGGCAAACTGCAGGGCATCATAGCCCGGACTTCTGCCCGGAAATCCTGACAGACATCCATCCCAAGGTTCGTATGCCGACGGATAAATCATGGTACCTCTTACGCGGGTCTGTATCAGTACAGTGTTGATTTTAGCCTGCTGTAACCGGTCTAGTATATCCGTCAGTTCCTTTTTCTGCTTTTCGGCAGAATAAGAAGACTGGGCATAAGAGTGTGGCCAGTCGATACCTCCTATGGTTGTCAGCCATACAGCTCTTACTTCATGTTTCGGCACCTGGTTATTGAACACGATACTCTGGGCTTTAGCGGCCAAAACAGAGCATAAAACGATAAAAAATATCTTAAATCTCTTCATAATCTTACAATTTGGCAACAAAGATACCAATATTTTTTTTTATTTCAAATAAAAATATTACTTTTGCGGTTGAAATATTAAAATAAAGTGCATTTTGCACCGAAAAGAGAGAAAATTTTAAGCAATAAAAGCAAAATGGTCAGTTTCGTTATTAGTTTGGTCGCCCTTGTATTGGGTTACCTTCTTTATGGAAAGTTTGTGGCGCATGTGTTCGGTCCTGATGACCGCCCTACGCCTGCAGTGACCAAAGCCGATGGGGTCGACTTTATGGTACTGCCTAGTTGGAAGATCTTCATGATTCAGTTCCTCAACATTGCAGGAACAGGTCCTATCTTCGGTGCCATTATGGGTGCCTGGTACGGACCGGTGGCTTATCTGTGGATTATCTTCGGGTGTATCTTCGCAGGAGCCATGCATGATTACATGAGCGGTATGCTCAGTATCCGTAACGGGGGAGCTGGCTTGCCGGAATTGGTAGGTAAGTATTTGGGTGGACGCACCAAGAAAGTGATGTTGGTCTTTTCGGTACTTTTGCTGATGATGGTGGGAGCTGTGTTTGTGTGCAGTCCGGCTATCATTATGAGTGGCATTTGTAATACGGATGCATTCTGGGGCAGCCAGATGTTTTGGATTGTGGTGATTTTCGTTTATTACGTCATTGCTACATTACTGCCTATCGATAAGATTATCGGTAAGGTTTATCCGCTCTTTGCCTTCTCGCTTCTCTTTATGGCGGGTGCTCTGATGATAGGTCTCTTTGTGAAGTGGCCTTCATTGCCTGAACTCTGGAGCAATTTGCAGAGTTGCAATCTCAATGAGAATCCGGCTTGGTTGGGAACGGAGTCTTTTGTACAGAAGAGTCCGACTTTCCCTTGCCTCTTTATCACGATTGCCTGTGGTGCCATCAGTGGTTTCCATGCTACGCAGAGTCCGCTCATGGCACGATGCATGAAGAATGAGAAGATGGGACGCCCTATTTTCTATGGAGCCATGATTACAGAAGGTGTCGTTGCCTTGATATGGGCTACGGTTTCCATGTATTTCTTCTACTATGGTGGATGGCGTGAATGCGTAAGTCCTGAGGCGGCTCAGCAGTTTATCGCTCAGTTTGATGGCGGCAAGTCGCTTATCCAGAACTTCGATGCGCCTACCGTTGTGAAAATTGTATGTTCCAGCTGGTTGGGTGTGGCTGGTGGAATCCTGGCTCTGCTGGGTGTTGTTGCAGCGCCTATTACCAGTGGCGATACGGCTTTGAGAAGTGCCCGTCTGATTATCGCCGAGTTTATCGGTTTGGAGCAGCGCTCTATGCGCAAGCGTCTTTATATCTGCATTCCGTTGTTTGCTCTTACGGTGGGCATTCTGGTTTGGCAGATGGAGAATCCTGATGGTTTCAATATCATCTGGCAGTATTTCGGCTGGGCTAACCAGACACTTTCTGTGTTCACTCTCTGGACATTGACGGTTTATCTGGTACAGCAGAAGAAGCCTTTTGTGATGACGCTGGTTCCTGCCTTGTTTATGACCGTGATATGTTCAACCTTCCTTCTCATTTCGCCAACAGCTTTGGCTTTGGGTGAGAGCCTGGCTTATACGGGCAGTGTCATCATTCTGGTGATAGCCTTGGTTTGGTTTCTGGGTTGGTATCGCAGTTATCAGAAGAAACAATAATTTATATATAAGTATTAATCAATATACGTAAATTTATATGATACGAATGAAAAAAATAGCTATTGCAGCATTGGCACTTGTCGTTTCGACAGCTGCTCATGCTCAGTTTGAAAGTGGAAAACAGTATATAGGTGCGTCGATGACGGGCTTAAACTTGAGTTATAATGGCTCTCAGGACCTCAATCTCGGTATTCAGGCTAAGGCTGGATACTTCGTAGAAGACGATTGGATGTTGTTGGGGCAGGTAGAATATAATCATTCTGGTCTTGAAGGCGTGAAGGATTATTTTTCTGTCGGTGCCCAGGCTCGTTATTATATCGAGCAGAATGGTCTGTATCTGGGTGGCGGCGTAAAGTTGGCTCATTCCGGAGGTTATAATGATTTCATGCCAGGGGTAGAGGTAGGTTATGCTTTCTTCCTCGGCAAGTCGGTTACCCTCGAGCCAGCTATCTACTACGATCAGAGTTTCAAAAAGCATGTAGATTATTCTACTGTAGGTTTGAAACTGGGTATTGGTGTTTATCTCTAAACTGCTAAGATGCAACAACAGTTTTCTTCGACTTTGTTGGAAAAGGCAGTGGCGGAGTTTTCTAAATTGCCAGGTATAGGGCGCAAAACAGCTTTGCGCCTTGTACTTTTTATGCTCAAGCGTAAAAGTGAGGATGTGGAACTCTTTGCTGATACCATTTCCAGGATGCGGCGTGAAGTGAAATACTGCAGAGTTTGTCATAATATCAGCGATACTGATGTCTGTCCGATCTGTTCTGATTCCCGGCGCGATGCTTCTACCATCTGTGTCGTCGAGAATGTGCAGGATGTACTGGCGATAGAAAACACGCAGCAGTTTCACGGACTCTATCATGTCTTGGGTGGCATCATTTCGCCGATGGATGGTATCGGTCCTTCGGATATAGAGATAGAATCGCTGGTTCAGCGTGTGGCTGAAGGTGGGGTGAAGGAGGTGATTTTTGCTCTCAGCAGTACGATGGAGGGTGATACTACCAACTTCTATATCTCCCGTAAACTTGCTGATTATCCTGTTAAACTCTCTGTTATCGCCCGTGGTATCTCGGTGGGTGATGAATTGGAGTATACAGATGAGGTGACTCTCGGAAGGAGTATTCTGAACAGAACTCCATTTGGACAATAACAATAGACAATAAAATGAAAATCAAACAAGTACAACGAATATTGATGACCAATTTCCTCTTTGTCCTGTTGGTAGGATTCCTGCTGGTCTTGCTCTATGAGACAGAAATTCTGGAACCTACTAATCTGGCAGGGGATGTCACGTTGGTCTATGTGATTACCGTAGCGATGGAGTTTCTTACCATTGCCGTTATTCCTTTGGCGCTCAAACTCTTCAGTTTCAAGGCTATTCACCGTCAGTTGGTAACCCGTAAGGGAGATGCACTTCTTCCTCTGGGCACAGCCCGTCTGAATATGCTCTGCTTGCCAATGCTGATCAATACGTTTATGTATTATCAGACGATGGCGCCTGCTTTTGGATATATGGCTATCATCCTTTTTCTCTGTCTCTTCTTTGTTTATCCTTCTGTCGGAAGATGTGAGGACGAAACAACAGAGGCGGAAGGTTAAACTCTCAGTATCTAATATTTGCTATTCGATATGAAACTCAGTGTTGTCATAGTAAGCTATAATGTGAAGTACTATCTTGCCCAGTGTCTGCGTTCGGTAGAGAAAGCTATCGGCGTGTTGGAGTGTGGGCAGCAGGGTGATGCAAGTGGCGATACGGCAGAGATTATCGTGGTTGATAATCATTCTCAGGATGGAACGGTGGAATATCTCGAACAGTGTTTCCCGGCTTCCCGATATCCTAATCTCCATGTTGTAGCCTGTACGCATAATAACGGATTTGCCCGTGCCAACAATCTTGCTATCCGCAAGAGCGAGAGTGATCTGGTTCTTTTACTGAATCCGGATACCATTATCGGCGAGCATGTTCTCAAGGATGCTGTCAGTTTTATGCGTTCTCATCCTGATGCCGGTGCTCTGGGTGTAAGGATGTTGGGAGCCAATGGCAAACCAGCTCCTGAGAGTAGGAGAGGATTGCCTTCTCCGATGGTGGCTTTCTATAAGATGATGGGGTTGTGCAGCCGGTTTCCTCAGCATCGCAGTTTCGGTCATTATTACATGGGTTATCTTCCATGGGATAAGCCGGCAAAGATTGAGGTTGTGAGCGGTGCTTTCTGTATGATTCGTCGTGAAGCCTTGCTGAAGGTGGGGTTGCTGGATGAGGATTTCTTCATGTATGGCGAGGATATTGATCTTTCTTACCGTATCTTGAAGGGTGGTTATCAGAACTATTATCTGCCTGTAGATATCCTGCATTACAAAGGTGAAAGTACTCAGAAGTCGAGCTTCCGCTATGTGCATGTGTTTTACGAGGCGATGCTTATCTTCTTCCGTAAACATTATTCGGGTATGTCGCATCTTTTGAGTATTCCTATCAAATTTGCCATCTATGCCCGTGCCTCTGTAGCCTTTACGCAGATGATGACTGCGAGAATCAGAAAGAGTCTGGGATTCTTTTCTCCTTCTCATGTCGACCTGTCAAACCAGGTATTGTTTGATGCTGACGAGATGAGCTATGAAGAGATGATGCATCAGCTTGCGCAGCGGTCTGACGAGAATATCAAACTGGCTACCTATACGAAGGACATCGGTAAGGTGATTACGGATAGGGAGGTGATGGATAAGGATGAATTTGGTTATTTATAAGGATAGATTTATTTCTATATTATAAGGTACGCGCGTACATTATTAATAAGTGTAGTTTATGAAAGAACCGAATATTCGATTACGTGCTTTAGAGTTGGAAGATCTAGATTTTCTCTACCATATAGAGAATGATGATCGGCTTTGGGAACTGGGTGTTTCCAATGTTCCATATTCGCGCCGGGTGCTGCTCGACTATATAACCAGTGCTTCGGCAGATATTTATGTAGACAATCAGGTGCGCCTGATAGTAGAGAATGAGCAGAGTGAGCAGGTGGGCATCCTGGATCTTACAGATTTTGATCCCCGTCATCACCGTGCCGAACTCGGAATTGTCATCAAAAAGGAGTTTCAGGGGCAGGGTTACGCGAAGGCTTCTGTGTCACGCTTGTTGCAATATGCTCGGAATATACTTCATCTTCAGCAGATTTATGCTATTGTAGGTATCAGAAACCAAAAAGCGGCTAAAATGCTGCAATCTGTTGGATTTGAGGGGAATAATATCCTGAAACAATGGCTTTGTAGCCCAGTTGGATATGAGGATGCGATGTTTTTTCAATATTTTCTGTAAAAAAGTTGCATAAAAATTTGGTAGAACCAAAAAAAAGTAGTACCTTTGCACTCGCAAATGAAAAATGAGCGCTAAGCCATTCAATTTGATTTCATGATTGGTGCGTTAGTTCAGTTGGTTAGAATGCCTGCCTGTCACGCAGGAGGTCACGA
>CAUFXJ010000062.1:0-7186 GCA_959596915.1 Segatella copri | reverse complement strand
ATATGATTAAAACTGTGATTTTTGATATGGGTGGTGTCATCATCACCCTCGACGAGAATGAGGCAGGCAAACGTTTCATTGAGTTGGGTATGAAGGAGTTTGCGGAGAAGATGGACCCTTATAAACAGGTTGGCTTAAACGGTCAGCTGGAAGAGGGCAAGATTTCCGAGGAGGAATACCGTCGGGAAGTGTGCAAGAAGATTGGCCGCGAGGTAACCTTCGAGGAACTGCAGCATTGCTGGCTGGGCTACATGAAGGAAATTCCAGAACGCAATCTGGTTACTCTCCGCAATCTTAAGAAGCAGGGCTACCGTGTAATCTTGCTCAGCAATACCAACCCTTATGTATCAGCCTGGGTAGACAGCGAGGCGTTCTCCGGCGACGGTCATCCTATCGGCGATTATTTCGATGCGATGTACCGTTCTTATGAGGCAAAGTATATGAAGCCGGATGAGAATTTCTTCCGTTATGTCCTTTCTCAGGAGAAGATTATGCCAGAGGAGTGTCTGTTTATTGATGATGGTCCCCGTAACTGCTGTGCAGCCTCAGAACTGGGACTGTTTACTTATTGCCCGCAGAATGGCGAAGACTGGTGCGATAAGATTTACGAGCATTTGAAGTAATTATTTGTGGTGATTATTTGCACTAAAATGCAAATAATTGCCATTTTATTTTGTGCTCTGCAATAAAAAATGTACTTTTGCAGTCGCAAATATTAAATACATAATACAATGATTAAGAAGAAAAGATGGCATTGCTTGCCAGGTCAGCCTCTTACAGAGCTCGACAAGCAGGTAATGTTTTGGGAAAACAAGGGTAAACTTGTTCCTACCCGTGACTTGATTAAAACTCCAGAACAGATAGAAGGCATCCGCAAGAGTGGTGTCGTAAACACCGGTTGTCTTGATGCGGTAGCCGAGATGATCCGTCCGGGAATCAACACCCAGGAGATTGATGATCTCTGCATGCAGTATTGCAAGGATCATAATGCCATTCCTGCGTGTCTCAATTACGAAGGCTATCCTAAGAGCGTTTGTACCTCTATCAACGAAGTGGTTTGCCATGGTATTCCTAAGGAAGAGGATGTGCTCGAAGAGGGCGATATCATCAATGTGGACATGACAACCATCGTAGATGGCTATTACGCTGACGCCAGCCGTATGTTCATCGTTGGCGGCAAGACTACTCCTGAAAAGGAGCAGCTGGTTCGCGTAGCCAAGGAATGTCTGGAAATCGGTATGGAGGTTGCCAAGCCATACTCGTTCGTAGGTGATATCGGTCATGCTATCGAGAAGCATTGCAAGAAGTATGGTTATGGTGTGGTTCGCGATCTTTGCGGTCATGGCGTAGGTTGCCAGTTCCATGAAGAGCCTGAGGTTCTTCACTATGGTCATAGAGGCACGGGCATGCTGCTCGTTCCGGGTATGGTGTTCACCATCGAGCCAATGATCAACATGGGCACCTGGCAGGTTTTCCTCGATGCGGACGATCCGTACGGTTGGGAAGTAATCACCGGTGATGAGAAGCCATCTGCGCAGTGGGAGCACACGCTTGTGATGACAGAGACAGGTGTGGAGATTTTGACATATTAACGTTAAATGTTAAGAAATGAAGGATATATATATATTAGGTATAGAGAGCAGCTGCGATGATACCTCTGCCGCAGTGCTCAAGAATGGTGTGCTGCTGAGCAATGTAACCGCCTCTCAGGAGGTTCACAAAGCTTATGGCGGTGTTGTTCCGGAGTTGGCTTCCCGTGCCCACCAGCAGAATGTGGTTCCTGTCGTTGACCAGGCCATCGCGCGTGCCGGCATCAAGAAGGAAGATCTTTCTGCCGTAGCCTTCACCCGTGGTCCGGGTCTGATGGGCTCGCTTCTCGTGGGTGTAAGCTTTGCCAAGGGATTCGCCCGTTCGCTCAATATTCCGATGATTGATGTAAACCATCTGCAGGGTCATGTGATGGCTCATTTCATCAAGGAGAGCGATGATGACCAGAGTGCACCTCCATTCCCGTTCATCTGTCTTCTCGTGAGCGGTGGAAATTCGCAGATTGTAAAGGTGAATGCCTACAACGATATGGAAGTGCTGGGACAGACCATCGATGATGCGGCTGGCGAGGCTATTGACAAGTGCGCCAAGGTGCTGGAGTGGGGGTATCCTGGTGGTCCTGTCGTAGATAAGTATGCACGCCAGGGCAATCCGAAGGCATTCAGTTTCTCTGAGCCTCATATTCCGGGTTTGAACTACAGTTTCTCAGGCTTCAAGACAAGTTTCCTCTACAGCTTGCGCAAATGGGTGGCTGCAGATCCTGACTTTGTTGAGAAGAACAAGTACGATCTGGCTGCCAGCATAGAGTTTACCATCGTTGATATTCTGATGAAGAAACTCCGCATGGCTGTCAAGCAGACCGGCATCAAGCATGTGGCTGTAGCTGGAGGTGTGAGCGCCAATAATGGTTTGCGCAACGCTTTCCGCGACCATGCCAAGCGCTTCGGCTGGACTATCTATATCCCTAAGTTCAGCTATACTACCGATAATGCGGCGATGATAGGCTGCGTGGGAACCTTCAAGTATCGTGATGGTGAGTTTGCAACCATCGACTTGCCAGCCTATAGTAAAGTAACATTTAAGTAAGAAATATGGAATTTGAAACAAAGATATTGAGCAAGGGCATCCAGGAGATGCTCTACAACAGTGACAAGACAGTAGGCACAGCAGAGAGCTGCACAGGCGGACGTATCGCCGAGGCGCTGATTTCTGTGCCAGGTGCCAGCAATTACTTCAAGGGTGGTGTAGTAAGCTATACCAACGAGGTAAAGGAGAATCTTCTGGGCGTGAGCCATGAGGTTCTGGAGGAGCAGACTGCCGTTTGCGAAGAAGTGGCTAGGGAGATGGTGCTCGGCACAATCAAGACCCTGAATGTAGACTTCGCCATTTCAGCAACGGGTGTGGCTGGTCCAACGGGTGGAACTCCAGCCATTCCTGTGGGCACAATCTATGTAGGTTATGGCGATAAGAACGATGTTCGCGTGGTAAAACTCACCGAAGATTTCGGACGCGACATCAACCTTGCAATTGCCACAAATACAGCGCTTAAAGGCATGCTCGAATTTTTGAAAGAACATGCTGAAGAACTTAAAAAAGAGGCTTAATTGCTAATTTAAGGCTATCAAATATTAATAATCCTTAAAAGACAGCGTTCTTTTAGGGATTATTTTGTTATTACCAAATTATTTTGTAATTTTGCACTCTGTTTGGAATAGGTATCAATTAACGAATTACAAAATTAAAGATAGAAATGTCTAAGATTTGTCAAATTACAGGTAAGAAGGCACAGTTAGGTTGCAATGTGTCTCACTCAAAGCACCGTACAAAGAGAAGCTTTGATGTTAACCTCTTCAGCAAGAAATTCTACTATGTAGAAGAGGGTTGCTGGATCAGCCTCAAGATCAGTGCTGCTGGTCTTCGTCTTATTAATAAGGTAGGTCTCGATGCTGCTTTGAATCAGGCAGTAAAGAAGGGCTACGTAGATTGGAAGGACATTAAAGTTATAGGAGAATAAATATCATGGCAAAGAAAGCAAAAGGTAATAGAGTACAGGTTATCCTCGAGTGCACTGAACACAAGAACAGTGGTATGCCAGGTACAAGCCGTTACGTGACTACAAAGAATCGTAAGAACACTCCTGAGCGTCTTGAGTTGATGAAGTACAACCCAATCCTTAAGAAGATGACTCTTCACAAGGAGATTAAGTAAGCTTAGCTTACAAGTTTAATAATTTTATCAATTTAAATAGACTATGGCAAAGAAAGCGGTCGCTACCCTCCACGAAGGTAACATGGATGGTCGCGCATATACAAAGGTTATCAAGATGGTTAAGAGCCCTAAGACTGGTGCATACGTTTTCGATGAGAAGATGGTACCAAACGAGGCTGTTAAGGATTTCTTCAAGGATTAATTTCCTTGCAGATGATGCATTGTTGAATTAAGATTACATCAAAATTCAAATATAAAGATAAAGGTCGCTACCCAGATAGGGGAGCGACCTTTTTTTTTTCGTGTGTCGGTGCTGGGGGGTAACTCCCCACATCTACTCTATTAGCCGTAGCTTACTCCAGTCCATCACCGCCGCCAGGAGCGGTAGTGCCGCTGTCGCCGCCAGGAGTGGTAGTGCCGCTGTCGCCGCCGCTAGGGGTAGAGCCGCCGCCTCCGTCGTTGTCCTTGCCGTCGCCCGGCACAGAGCCCTCGTCGGTAGTGTTGCCGTAGGTGTCATACTCCTCTATGCGGATTTCTTGCGCAGCTCAGCGTTGCTCCAAGTCTTGGTGTTACGCACGATGAGGTGTACGCCCTCCACGCTCGCTGCCGATACCTTGTCCTTGGTAGCCTCGGCACGTGATGTCATACCGATGGAGAAGAGACCCAGGTCGGAGAGACGTACGCTCTTGCCATCGAGGATGAGCTCCTGCAGGCAGTCGAGCGTATCCATCAATACGCCGTGTACAGTGCCTCGGCTGTAAGGAGAGTTGTGCTCCGAGATGTGAGTTACAAACTCCTCGAAGTTCATCTCACGGTCAGTTACAGCAGTTGCGTAATACATCTGCTTGTTCTTGTTAGGTCCGCTCTGAGGAGTGCGAGTTACTTTACGATACTTCAATGTTCCTTTTGTTGCCATAGTTCTTTTTGTTTTAAAGTGATTGAAAAATAGTTTATACCCCCATGCATGATGTTACTCCGAGGGTAGTGCCGAGCGCCGTCAAGATTGTGAGTACAATCTGAAAAATCTGTTTCCAAGTTTCTTTCTTCATAATTTTCTAGTTTTTTTAGTGATTAATAATGTTCTTGATTACAGGTGCAAAAGTACTACATTTTTCCTACACCACCAAAAATCACCTTGCAGAGTTATGTGAAATTCCATTAACATTTCTACCATAGATTGTGAGGGGAAAAACATGGAAATTAGAACTTTTTGCGTTAATATTCATGCTTGACATAAAATTCTAAGATAATATTTGTATAATAATCTATAAAATATAGAGTACAAGTATGGCTTTACGGTATAAAAACCTTACCTTTGCAGTCGGAAATATTTGCAATGATTCCGACCAAAAATCAAATAGTAAAGCTATGCAAGAAGCTGTAGTAAACAAAATTAAGAGCAAGATAGCACATTGTAAGTTCGGGGAGGTGTTCTTCGTGTCATCCTTTCCGCAGTATGATGTGGAATACGTCACCAAGCTACTGGCGATATTCGAGAAGGAGGGGATTATCTCCCGAATATCAAAAGGTGTGTATGTCAAGGCACGCAAGACTCGCTTTGGCATACTGTACCCTTCTGCCTTTGAATTAGCATCGGAAATAGCCAAGCGAGACAAGGCGGTGATAATTCCTACTGGAGTGACAGCAGCCAACCAATTGGGCTTCTCTACACAGGTGCCTATGACAACGAGTTTCCTTACGACAGGCTCCAGCAGAAAACTCTCCATGGGAAAACGCATGGTCGTATTGAAGCATGGTGCTCCAAGAAACTTTGCTTTTAAAGGCGTGTTGATGCGTGATCTTGTACAGGCACTTCGCTGTATTGGCGAAAACAACATAACGGATGAGGATGAGAAGCAAATTTCCAAGCTGTTGGCGGAAAATCCTGAAACGGAGACTATAGAGCACGACCTGCTGTTGGCTCCTGTATGGATGAGAAATATTATCAGACGAAACATGAAAGACAAGGCATTATGAGCAAATGGATAGATTTTACAATAGATGAGCGCAAGGCGATGATACAGGCTGTCAGCGATGAAAAGCAGATAGATGAGGCATCTGCCGAAAAGGACTGGTGGGTAACGGCTGTGCTCTATGTCATATTCCATACCAGTATTGGCGAGTATCTCTTATTCAAAGGTGGTACAAGTCTTAGCAAGGGATGGAACATCATCAATCGTTTCAGTGAGGACATTGATCTTGCGCTTTCAAGAGACTTCTTCTTGAATGTCAAGAACCTTGCCTGTGCCAATTGTACTTCGAACACACAAATCCACCATTTGCGAGAAAAGGCACAGGATTATATTCTTGGCGATTTCAAATCTGAGTTAAAGGAAGAGTTGAAAAGATTGGGACTTCCCGTGACGGTTATTGGAGACAATGACGTATTGGATGAGAATGGAGAACCACTCAAAGTGCCTCACGACAAAGACCCATCTGTGATTTTCGTCAAATATCCTTCGCTCTATCAAAGCAATGCTGCATACGCCACCCCAACGGTAAAAATTGAGATTAGTGTCTTGTCTATGGAAGAGCCTTTTGAAATGAGACGCATATCGTCATTGGTAGAACAAGCATTCGATGGTGAGGATGTGGACTCTGATTTGGTTCAAACTATTCGTACGGTTACGCCTGCTCGCACTTTCCTCGAAAAGGCATTTCTTCTCTGCGAGGAATTTCAGAAAGCCGAGCCACGTACCCATCGGATGACACGTCATTTCTACGATTTGGAAAAGCTGATGCAGACTCCATACGCAGAAGTGGCTCTCAACGATGTGGCATTATACGAAGACATCGTCAATCACAGACGCAAATTCTATCATGTAGGGTATGTGGATTATGACAAAGAACTGCCACAAAGCATCCAGATTGTTCCAAGCGATGCACTATTGCCAAGTTATGAGGCAGACTACAATGAGATGAGGGGTAGCTTCATCTATGGCGAATCTTTGGACTTCTCTGCCCTCATGAAAAGAATGGCGGAACTTCAAGAACGTTTCCGCAAGATTTCAAACGAGCTATAACTACAAATATAAATATAGACTCTATATCTTCTCTTGTATGCCAAGGACTTAGCTCCTTACGAGGATGAGAATGGTAAGATTATCTACGGATTTAGAGTTTCAATAAAAAAGAGTATTTTTGCAGCAACAAATCCCACCACGCCTCTCAACGATGCGTACCACGGTGGGACTTCGCTTTTTATAAAGGTATATGGATTACGACAAACAACCGATAAACGTAGAAGAACAGGTTGCTAATAATGTTCTTGATTACAGGTGCAAAGTTACTACATTTTTCCTAAACCACCAAAAATCACCTTGCAGAGTTATGTGAAATTCCATTAACATTTCTGCCATATTGTGTTAAAGAAAATAACTCGCTCTAATTTGGACTTTGATTGAAAATCAAGAAGTTGGGCGTTTGCCTA
>CAUFXJ010000061.1:0-7242 GCA_959596915.1 Segatella copri | reverse complement strand
TACGTTCCAACCTCTCTTATTCTCCTTTGGCTGCTTTAGAGCTTTATGTTAAAAAAACTAACTCATAGTTTTGTGGTTCTCAACTCATAGCTTTCCGGTTAGCAACTCATAGTTTTCCGGTTGAGAAAATTAAGAATGCATCGCGATAGGATGAAAAATGGCTGTAAAATGGCTGTTTTTTCCATCGCGATGCATTATTTTTTGCGTCGCGACGCACAATTATTTCCGTCGCGACGTACCAATTCTTCCATCGCGACGCATTAATTGCCCCCTCGTGAGGCGTCATTTAAGCCTCCTGCTGGTCATCATTTAAGCCTCTTATCCGTCTTAATATAAGCCTCTTATCCGTCTTAATATAAGACGCTTGCCAAGATAAAAAGATGCGCTCTGGAAAGAGAAAATTATGATGGGGGTTAACAGGTTAACAGTTAACACCCCAAAAATGCATACTTCCATCCACACTCTTATATAAAAATAAGTATATATATATTATTATATAATAAGGTACGCGAGGGGGACCATGCAAAAAACAGCTGTTAACTGTTAACCCCCAATGAAAAAGTTAATAGTTTATAGTTGATAGTTAATAGGGCTTAGGCGTTTGCAAGATTGCTTTAAACTATAAACTATCAACTATAAACTATCAACTATAAACTATCAACTATAAACTATCAACTATAAACTATCAACTTAAATATAGTATTCTGCCGAATCAACCAAACCGGCTCTCAGCGCATATTTCGTAGCCTCGTGAACGTTGTTTACGCCCAGCTTGCGGAAGATGTTCTTGCGGTGGGTATTGACCGTATGGAAGCTGGAAAAGCGCTTCTCGGCTATTTCTTTCGTCGTCATTCCCAGCGCAATCTCTTTCAGAATCTCAGTCTCAGTCTTGGTGAGGTTGATTTTCTCCTGCTCCTCCTGTTTCGGAGCCAGAAGAACCTCCATCATGCGCTGGCAGACAAAACGGTTGCTTGCCACACAGAAACGTATCGCCTCCTTGATTTCCATTAGCGAACACTCCTTCAGCAATACGCTGAACTGCGTACTGCTGGCGATGAGAATCTTCACGAAATCGGCACTCAGATCCTCACTGAACAGTAGCCAGCGCGTGTATGGGAAACGCTGGTTTAAAATAAGTAACTCGTCAGCATCATTGATGTCGAAAAGGGTGTAATCGAGTATTACAACCGTATCCTCATTCTCCTTTAAGGCAAGCATCAGGTCTGCCTTGTCTTCGATGGTCCGGGTTTCCAAACCCTCTATCTTACTGATCACATAGCTCAATCCGGCTCTTGTGATGTCCTGTTTGTCTGCTAATAGAATCTTCATTGTGTTTACTCTCTTATATGTTGTTTATATATGTACGCAGATGCCTTGATGCAGTAAAAATACAGCATCAAGGCATCTTTTTTTCTTATTAGAATGACATGAGGAAGCCCATACGGATGCCCCATTTTGAGATGTTTGCATGGTCATAATAGTTGAGGCGGCGAACATAATCGATTCCGAAGAACTTGAAGATGTTGTGCACGCCGGCTACAAACTCCCAGTATGGCGTCTTGCCAAAGGTATAGGAGTTGGTAGGGAACTTGAAGAGCTTCTCATCATTGAGGTTCTTGCTTGGGTCGTTCTTGCTGGTCAAATCGCCCCATACACCCTTGATGGCTACATATTCACGCCACTTCAGCTTCTTGATGAGCGGAATGCGGTTGAGCAGCTTGCCGTTCATATCCCAGGCTACTGACCAGAACAGCTGGCGGTCGCTCAGGAACTCCCAGTCCTTCATCATGCTGATGGTTGCCTCCTGCTCGAAGAGAGAGAGGTTGACCGGTGGCTGGATGAGCATGGTGAAAGGCACTTTGCTCCACTGCGCCTTGCCCACGATGTTGAAATCCATATAACCGAAGCTTCCCAGCCACTGGCGCTTGTAAATGCCCAGCGTGGTGAGGTTGCTCTGATACTGGCCGCCCATGAATCCGTCTAAGCCCATGGTGTGGCGTAGCGAGATTTCAGGACTGTCGAGGTTGATTGGCAGGCGCTGCTGCTTGGTGTTGACATAGGTGACACCCGGGTTGTAATCTAAGCCTACACTTGCCTCAGTGGTGCGTATCTTGCGTATTTCCTCGCCGTCGCTCACCCTGAAGTAGTGGAGATTGCCCACGGTGCGGTTGCTCTGCCAGCGGAGGCTGGTGTCGAAGCGGAAACCCCAGTCGGTTTCGTAGGTGAAAGTCACCTTCTGGCGGTGATACTGATACATCTGGTCCTGCGTGGTGGCACGGAGGGTCATGAAGAAGTTGTCCTTGTTGTGCAGCAGGTTATCATCGGATGGAGATGTAATATCATGCCCCAGCTCGAAGGTAAGCTTGCGCATCGGGAACTCGAACGGACTGTTCTTCTTCTTGTTGAACGAATAGGTGAGCACATGGCCGTAATACCACTTGTTGCTCTTCAGACCGTAGGCGCCGTAACCATCCCAGAAGAAGTGAGGGTTGAGGGCTGCCATCGTTCTGCCCGCCAGACGCAGGCGCACGCCGTCTACGTAGTTGTTGGAGAGGAACGTGTTGATAGGTCCCAGGTCGAAGAGGCTGCGGCGGTCGTTGATGATGCTGTCTCTTTCAACACCCAGACTGTCTTTCACCGTTACCTTTTTGCCCTTGGTATGAGCCACTTCCACATAGTTCTCCATCAGGGCTCTCACACCGAAGATGATGTATTTGAATCCCTTGGAGTTCTCCATGCGGTGGATAAAGCTGTCCATCGACGATTCGCTCTTCGTGAGGTCCACCTGTCGGTATTTGTTCCAGTAAGCCTCATCGCGGTTCATCGCATCCATATCGTGCCTGATCTTCGCCTTGCCCTTGAAGAGCTGCTTCGGCAAGGCATCGAAGGCATAATCGGTGATTCGCGTGTTTCGCACCACCAGCAGGTCCTGAAGGAGCTTGTTGACGTGCAGTTCGGCTATCATATCGTCTTTAGAGAGCACCCACTCGCCGTTGTCGAGCTTGGTGTACTCCTGTTCAATCTTCATGTCAGTAACCCAGTTTACATCGCTGTTGTGAGGCATGTAGAGGTTACATTTCTTTACGTGCAGGCTGCTGTCGGCAAGCACATAGAGTTCGCCTCGGAATCCGAAGTCCTGGCTGTTGGCTGGGATAAACTGCAGATGGTAGCAGAGATCTCTTTCCACATACACCGTATCTTCGATGTAGTAATGGTAGAAGCTGATGGCAGTTCTGCCGATAGGAGACGGGAAGGGATACTGCAGCAGGCGCACGTAATCATCGTAGATGTCCACATCGGTGAACACCTCTTTCAGGGCGGTGTTGAGAATCTCTCCGGTCTGGATTACCTGTCCGATTCCATTGCTCTGCTGACCCTTGATGATGTCCTTTTCGGTCTTCGGATCTTTGCGGTAAATATGCTGTGAAACCGTCTCGTCGATGCTGACAGGCAGGGTGAGCTTTCCGTTGTACGGAGAGGTTTCTACCTGGTCGAGGAGATACTGGCGGCGCTGGAAGAACTTGCTTTCGAGCTGTTCTTTCTTCAGGTCGTTGAGCGCGAGCGTAATCTTCTGATACTTATCATATTGCACATAGTCGTGGTTGCTCAAATCGCTCTTTTTCTTGGCAGCAATCACGCGCCGCATCAGTTCTACGGCAGGATTATCCTTACGTTTGTAGCGGCCTTTTTTCGATTTCACCACCACTTCGGTAAGTTTGTGCGTATCGTCTTTCAGTTTGATTTCCAGGAAGTTGGTCTTTTCGTCAACCTTCACCGTGGTGCTCTTGTAGCTCAGTGCGCTTACGGTGAGCATGAGTCCCGGCTTCTTGTCAATGGTAAACTTACCTTCTCCGTTGCTGGAAACCGCGATTTTATGTCCTTTGTATTGCACGCTTGCATACGGTACGGCAAAACCGTCGTCATCGATGACACGGCCTGTTATCTTCTGCTGAGCCATCATCTGAAGCGTAGAAATCATCAGAAGGATGACTGTAAAATACAACTTTTTAATACCTTTCATTTTTTATACCTTATTATATATAGGGGCTCTCCGCCCATGATTTAATCTTTTCAGGATGCAAAGTTATAACATTATTCGTAAATAGACGCAAAAACCTATTCATTATTTCAGTTTTTTATGAGATTTTCAGAAAAAGGCTTCCATGCAGTTCCTTCTGCTGCCTGTTCTTGCTCTTCGCCGTGCGAGCCTGAGTGGTATAAAACCCCTTGATATTGCTCTATTTCACCTGTTTATCTGTCAATATATGATGAAATTCAGAAAAATATGAGAAAACTATTTGGTTAATTTAATTTTTTAGCGTAATTTTGCACACTGAAATTTAAAGAAGTAACGCCCTTCTGCGGGCTTATTAAACATCAAGCGAATGAATAACAAGGGAAATCTTACCGACGAGCGGCCTCCTTTGCTGCCCGTCATCATAGGCACCGGTTTCGGCAGTGGCTTCTGGCCTTGGGGACCGGGAACGGCTGGCTCTGTATTGGCAACCCTCATCTGGGCAGCCCTGGCTTACGGACTCGGTATTACGGGCGAGAGCTTGCAGAGCATCACCTTCTTTCTCGTCATTGTTTCTACCATTCTGGGCACTTGGGCAACAGCGCAGTTGCAGCCTTACTGGGGTGAGGATCCCAGCCGTGTGGTCATCGATGAGATGGCTGGCGTGTGGATTCCCCTGTCGTTGCTGACCCCGCTTACGGCACAGGGCGAAGTGAAAGATGCCTGGTGGTGGGCTTTGGTGGCACTTGTTCTCTTCCGCTTCTTTGATATGGTGAAACCGCTGGGCATCAAGAAACTGGATAACAGGCAGGGCGCCTTCTATGTGATGGCTGATGATCTGCTGGGCGGCCTCTATGCAGCCGTTTCTTTAATCATCATCAAAATCATACTGGTTTCGGCTGGAATCATCTAGTCTGGCATTTCTTAAAGAAACAAATTCTTAAAGAAACAAATTCTTAAGCAGACATTTCTTAAACAGACATTTCTTAAACAGACAATAAAAAATAGATTAGAATATGAATTATAGAGATTTCTTACAAAAAGTTATCTATGCCATCATCAATCCACTTATCAAGGCGATGATAGCAGTAGGTATTACTCCTAACATTGTCACCTTCGTAGGATTCCTGGGCAATATCGTGGCAGCCGGTTTCTTCCTCGATGCTGCATGGATGCTCGGAACTGAGCAGGCTGATTATGCATCTTGCATGGTTACTGTAGGATGGGGTGGATTCATCATCCTTGCAGCCGGTCTCTTCGATATGATGGATGGCCGATTGGCACGTATGAGCGGCAAGAGCAGTCTCTTCGGTGCACTCTGGGATTCTACACTCGACCGCTACAGCGAACTGGTAAGTCTCTTTGGCATCTGCCTCATCTTCGTACGTATGCAGGGCGATATGATCTGGTTCTGGATGGGCGTAGTCACCTTTGCAGCGATGATCGGTTCTGTGATGGTAAGTTATGTCCGTGCCCGTGCTGAGGGTTTGGATATTGAGTGCAAGGTAGGTTTCATGCAGCGTCCTGAGCGCGTTGTGGTTACTGCCGTTACTGCGATGATTACCGGCTTTACAGGCAATGTCTGGTGGCTGGCTGGCGGAATGATTCTGATTGCCGTTCTGGCAAACATCACCGCATTCTGGCGCATCTGGCATTGTTATGTTGTGATGAACGCTCATAAATAATAAACTCAAGTTCTATCAATAAAAAGTAGAAAAAAGTGTTTAGTATCTATCTGATTATCCTCCTGGCGGTACTCGCAGCCTGGAAGAAGACACGCCGTTTTGCCTTCTGTTTTCTGCCTTGGTTCCTCTTTGGAATCATCTACGATTCGATGCGCCTTTATCCTAACTATATGGTGAACGATATTGACGTGGCGAATCTCTATCATGCAGAAAAGTCGCTCTTCGGCATTGCTGCTTCATCCAGCGCAGAACTGCAGGCTGTAGCCGACCATACCCAGCTGATGATTCCGGGCGAATACTTCAAGGTTCACCATTGCGGTTTTGCCGATTTCTGGGCAGGCATCTTCTATCTCTGCTGGGTTCCGGTGCCTATCGCCTTTGCCCTTTATCTGTATCTTACGAAACAGCTTAACTGGTTCAGGCGTTTCTCCTGGGCTTTCCTGCTGGTGAATGTCATCGGCTTCATCGGCTACTACATCTATCCGGCTGCTCCGCCCTGGTATGCGATGAACTATGGCTTCAAGGCTGTGCTCAATACACCGGGCAATGTGGCTGGTCTGGGCAGATGGGATGCAATGACCGGACTGCACGTGTTCCACGGACTCTACGGCAAGAATGCCAATGTCTTTGCTGCCGTGCCTAGCCTGCATGCTGCCTATATGTTCCTCACTACGATTTATGCTGTGATGAGCCGTAAACGCTGGTATACGGTGGTGCTCTTTGCCTGCATCTGTCTGGGAATCTGGTGGACGGCAGTCTATTCCGGTCATCATTATATCATCGATGTCATGTTGGGTATTCTTACTACGATAGTAGGCGTACTGCTAATGGAATCTAAGAGAATATGGGCAAGATTAAAGAAGAACTCGTAACCTTCGGCAAGGCAGAACTGACTGCCTCCTGCGCCTCAGTAGTAGACTTCGGACTGGCATTCTTCCTCTCAGATATCATCGGCATTTATTACGGACTTGCCAATGCGCTGGGAGTGATAAGTGGCGGCATTACCAACTGCATACTGAATTACCGTTATGTGTTCGGCGATTCCAAGAGCAAGAAAAAGAGTGTAGCCTGGCGCTATTTTATCATCTGGGGCATCAGCTGGATGCTCAATTCGGGCGGCACTATCGCCCTGACCGAATTTCTGAATGCGCACGAACATATTCAGCTGCATTATATGATTCCGAAGAGTATTGTATCTCTGCTGGTAGCGATATTCGTTAACTATCCCGGACAGAAGAAATTTGTTTTTAAGCAGTAATAACCATATCAGATGGGGGCAGTATTCAGTATGTGCCCTCATCTTTTTTTGTATCCTGTTTTTTGTATCCTATCAGGTAATCTGTTGGCATTGGGATATAAAAAAAGAGTTTGGATTGTCTCCCGACATTCCAAACCCACGCTTGTTTCTAACTAACTTATTATCAACTATTCATTACTTTTCAGTTTGCAAAATTACGAGTTTTTTTCTTATAAAATATTTTTTTTATGAAAAAGAATGACTAAAAAAGCAAAAAATAGCAGATTTGGGCTTTTGTTTTGAGT
>CAUFXJ010000060.1:0-8736 GCA_959596915.1 Segatella copri | reverse complement strand
GAGGTCGGAAAACGAAAGTAGGAGAAAAACTACTTCGTTTTCCTCCTACTCGATTTCCTCCCTCTCCTTTGTCTTCTGTTCCGTCCCCCTTCTGCCCCCGTTCCAGGCGATTCCATCGCCTGTCCCATGAATAATAATCAATAAAAAAAGATCATTATTCGTGAATTCTCCCCATATTTCCCTTAATAATTTGGCATTCCCATATATAAAGTGTAAATTTGCACTCAAAAACTTCAGCTAATAATAATTAAACTAAGGAAATAACAGAAAATGAAAAAGAAATTATCAGCTGTTCTCTTGGCGTTGGCAGCCTCTATGCCAATGACTGCACAGAATCTTGTAAAGGGAAATTATGGTTATCTCTATTGTCATATGAGCGATAAGGGGGAGTGGACAGCCTACGCTATTTCCCGTGATGGTTACAACTATCAGGACATCAATGGCGGCAATCCTATCTTCAATCCAGAAGAGCACGCCTGCATTGAAGGCGGAACCCGTGATGCCTACATCACCCGTATGCATAATGGTAAAGGATACATCATGGTTACCACCGATATGTGCGTGCGCAAGAGTCACAAATGGGACAACTATGGTATCGATCTCCTGAAGAGTAAGGATTTGACGAACTGGACCAGCGTTACCTTCGATTTCCGCAAGGGCATGCAGAACTTCTGCGATGCCGCCACAGCTACATCTCCTTATAAGGATTGGAGCGCCATCAACCGTGTATGGCACCTCAGATCTTTTAAGACATTCACCAAACTCACCACTCCTAAGCTACTCTTCGACTGGGGCTATGCTACCATCGATGCCGATATCAATTTCCTGAAGAGCAATGGTCTCTACCACATGCTCATCAAGAAAGAGGGTGGAAAGAGAGGTATCTTCACCGCTACCAGCAAATATCTCAATCATGGTTGGAGCGCTCCTGTCGATGATGACTTTGTAAGTTTCGAGGGAAATAAACTGACAGAAGGAAGTTCTGCCTTCCAGCTTATCGGTGATGATACCTGGCGTGTGGCTTATATCCAGTACAGCGACCATCCTAAACATTATCGTATATGCAAGGCAGATAAGTATCTCCGCAATTTCTCCGATCCTGTAGATATCAAGGGAGTTACGGCTCCTCAGCATGGCAGTTTCATGAGAATTACCAAGAACGAGTACAAAATGCTCCAGAAATGGGATAAGGAGTTAAAAAATAAAGCAAAATAGGCGATTTTTTCAAAAAAATGTCGTATCTTTGCCACGTTATATCAATTGTATAGAAGTTCTGGGTGACTAGAGAAAGTAAAACTATATTATTTACGAAAAAGCGTTTCGGATTTATCGTGGCAGCTTTGTTGACTGCTTCCTGTGCCTTTGCACAGATGATAGAGCCTTCTGGTGATAAGGGAGATAAGAACATTCTCAATCATCTGGATGGTTCTATCTCTTTGGGAACCACTGGCGTGGGTGTAGATTTGGCAATGCCTATTGGTAAAATGGTGCAGGTGCGCACAGGTTTCAACTTCTTTCCGCATTATGAGCAAACCATGCACTTCGGGGTGCAGGTGGGTGATGATACCGATCCTACGGTACAGGATGAGAAGTTCAACAAACTCTCTCAGACCTTGAATGAGATGTTCGCATTTGAGGTAGATCGTAATGTGGATATGAAAGGTAAGCCTACGATGAAGAATTTCAAGCTGTTGGTGGATGTCTTTCCTTTCCGCAACAAGCATTGGCATGTAACCACCGGTTTCTATTGGGGACCATCTACAGTAGCCAAGGCTGAAAATGCAGCTTATGATGCTACCTCTTTGGTGAGTGTTGCTATCTATAATAATCTTTATAACCGTGTAAAGGAATCGTGGGAGAGTCAGATTAGCGATGATCCGAATGTGATTCCTATACCTTATATCTCTATCGGCGGTAATAAAATTTATGCTGATGAGTCTCTCTACAATAAGTTTATGGATTATGGTAGAATGGGTGTTCATGTCGGTGATTATCCTGATGGAACTCCTTACCGTATGGAGCCGGATGCCAACAATATGGTTTCCTGCAAGATTAAGGTGAACAATTTCCGTCCTTACTTAGGTTTCGGTTATGGTGGTAAGTTGTCGAATCGTAGCGACCGTAATTGGATTTCGTTTGATTGCGGTGCCATGTTCTGGGGTGGAACTCCCCGTATCATTACTCACGATGGGGTAGACCTGGCTAAAGATGTGAAGAATATCTCTGGAAAAGTGGGCGATTATGTAAGTCTTTTCAAAGCAGTAAAAGTTTATCCTGTCTTGGAGTTGCGTTTAACTCACCGTATCTTCTAACCGGAAAAAGAGTTTTTTATAAAGAAAAAGAAGATGTGTAATAAGTCTTAATAATAGTTGGCGCATAACAGCTGTCCACCGCATGCACATCAGCTGTTGTGCATGCGCATATCAGCTGTTATGCAAGCGCACGACAGCTGTTGTGCGACCGAGGATACTAACTGTTTCTAAAATATATCCTATCTTTTCCAACAAGATATCCTATATATTCCAACAAAAAGAGGGTGAATCATTAACTCATGATTCACCCTCTTTGTTTAATTGATAGATTAATCCCTTATTTTACCACATATTTCTTGTTCTTAAAAATGTAGATGCCTTCAGGAAGACCTTCTACTGATGTGGCGTTCTCACGAACTTTTATGCCATTTATCGTATAGATGTCGTTTGATATGTTTGCATCTGATTCAATGACAATTGGTGTGATACCAGTATTATAATCAACCAGTTTCAATTCGCTTGGAGTTGTAGCAGTTACTGGGAGGTAGGCTGTGTTGTGAGGAATGGCGATATAATAGTAATCGCGGTCACCATCATAAAATTCAACTGGTGACATGTATTTATTTGAGTTATTGAAAACTAATTCGCCACTTTCATTAATACCTAATACTCTCATAGTGTTGGCATTAAACTCGGTGTAGATGAGATGTTGGCTTAGCCAATCACCTAGGCAGAAAAAAACTCCTTCTAAGCGGTTTGTAGCTTTAATGCTATTGCTCGTGCTCACTAATGGTGTAATTAAGTTGTCTTTAGCTTTATCAGAACTGCACTCAATGAGCACTGGAGTTTTTCCAGGGATTTCGCCTGTAATCTCTTGATATGTAGCTTCTCCCTTTTCATTGTTGATGGATGATATAGTGAATGCTTTCATGCCGCTTGACTGAAGTTTGTATGGGAATCCAGTCAGATAGGTAGCATAGTATTTGCCATTATTTGCTTTCACTAGAGGGGTAACGCCAATATAGTTGCTTCCGGAATTATTAAGTGGTATAATTTTCCATTGACGGGTATCTTCACCTCTTGTTTTTACGTAACTGTTATCAGCACCTTCGTTACTTACATTTTCGTCGCTCAAATAAAGTCTTGTGCCTTTATCTGTTTCCCAGAATTTATAAGATGCTCCGTTATTATTGGTATCTATACGTACATAGTATTTAATATGTTGGTACATATCTATACCCTGTGAAATAATATTGTATTCCGAACCATTTACCTTTTTGATGTAAAATATTGAACCTGGATCAGATTCGATATCACTCCATTCCTTTCTGGTAGCGAGAGCTCCTGCATCAACTGTGGTGGTATGTGCATTGGCTCCACGACTATGACGGTCAGCAAGTGTCATGTATCTGCCAGTCTTTACATTTTGAATACGATAGAAACCATCGCCTTTTAACTGTGCATGCATAGTACCCACATGCATGCAAGCAAGGAGCAAAAAAGTGTAATCTTTTTCATTATGTCTGTTATAAATATAAAAATAACCGATTCTCATGCATTATCACAATAAATTAGATAAGTATGAAAACCGGTTATCTTTTATTAATATTGATGTGTTTTCTATTTCTTATATTTCAAATTACTTTGCAATACAAATTGTAACACGGTTCATTCCGTTCTCTGAGTATGGCTGAACGCGTGAACCGGCAGACTTCTTAATCATGCGGCTCTTGGCAACACCCTTAGCTGCAAGTGCATTGTAAACTGTCTGAGCACGGCGAGCTGCTACCTTGTCGTTGATTGCGTCAGAACCGGTACCCTTGTCAGCATAACCGGTAAGAGTAATCTTAGCATCTGGATTTTCCTTCATGTAGTTGACAATCTCAGTAATCTTTGATGCCTGTGACTGTGCAATAACAGAGTTACCGATGGTGAAGAAGATATCACGACGGAACTCTTCTGCAGCAACTTCCTTCTTGGTCTCTACTGGAGCTGGAACAATCTACTTCTCAATTACGCGCTCAATAATCTTTTCTACTGGCTTTGGAGCTGGAATGGTCTTGGTGGTGTGTGTCTTGCCCAAAGCAATCTTTGCACCTACCAATGCGTTGAAGTACCAGTCTGGGTTGCCAGCCTTCTTTGAGTTGTAATGGTCGCTCAATGTGTTAGCAGAAACCTCAAGACCCAAGCTTACGCGGTCGCTGACACGGAAATCAACATTAGCTCCAACACGGGCAGCAAGGCGAACTTTTGAATCAGTCCAAAGGTAAGCCAAGCCTGATTCTGCTTTAGCAATCTTGTTAGCATCATTAACTTTGTCACCATATGCGGAGTTGAGCATGCTGTTGTATGCTTTATTCATGTTGTCCTGTGCTGTTGTTGCTTCATTATTGTTCTAAGCGATGTTGGCACCAATACCACCAAATACACCGAAGTTAACAACACGAAGCCGTGAGGGTTGAAGACGTTTACTGTCTTAGCTTCTTCTTGAGCAGAAGCTGCTGTGCAACCCAATGCCAATAAACTTGATAGTAATATACTCTTAATTTTCATAATATAATTCTTTATTAAAATTCTTTTTAAGATTGTTAGAGACAATCAAAATTGTCACTAACAATTGTTTCTTAAATTAATCTACTACCTTAACGAAGAACTCCTTGGTAACTGTATTTCCAAAGTAGTCTACGGCACTATATTTAATAGTATAAACTCCTGCCTTTGTTGCATTGAAACCAACCTTATACTGGCCACTTTTCAATACAACCTTACTTCCACTCTGTCCTGCAGCAGTCAAAGTTGCACCACCATCAACAGAAATCTCCTTTAAGTAAGCAGGAGCTAGCAATTCTGCAGAGTAAGAAGATGCAACGAATACGGTAGAAGCCTGTCCACCATTCAACTTCAGGTGAGATGCACCCTCTTCAACGCGTGCCAACTGACCCCAACTGCCACTATTAGTGGTATAGAACATTGCTGGCTGGAGTAAAGAGTTAGCCTTTGTCAGTAAGTTCTCGAACTTATTGATGTAAGCGTTAATGCGATTGATTAACTGACCATCGATAGCATCAGAGAATTTGTTAACCTTGTCAACTATTCCATTAACATTGCCAATCATGTTACCAACCTGATTGTTAATGTTGTCGATAATCTTGTTGAACTCATCCATAGGGCTGGTAACATCGTATGTACCAGTAGTCTTTCCTACTTTTACCTGTACATCTTCATGGTTAATCTTTACACTTCCGATTGTTACATCAGCTTTTGCACCAAGGCTTGATAAGTCGAAGATAACAGTCTTGTTAACCCTGCTGAGTGTACCTGTAATCTTATCCTTACCAATAATTGTTACGCCAACTTCAGGCTTTGGAACCCATACATTACCATTGATTTTAATGTTATCTACATCAGGAATACCTTCGAGAGTAACTTTCGTCTTGATATTTCCCATATGCTCAATAGGAGTCCAAGTAAACTTGTAGTTATTAAAGTTAATCTTAGACTGCAATGTAGGAATAGTAGGGAGGTCATCATTGATGCCATTCTCCAAGAATATGAATGACAATGGATTTAATGGTGTTGCTGCCAATTCATACTTTGAAGTTACTTTCTTATTAACCAACTTGCCGTCTGTACCACGTCGTGACCAGGATGCCTCTACAGCATACATGGTTAAACGGTTGTTGAATGTACTGTTGAGAGTAGATGCAATGTCGCCAAGCTGCAAGTTCGTTGACTTAGGGTGCTTTAATTTCTCAAGAATCTTTTTGCTAATCTCTATAGTTGCATTGGTAATCTCTTTGTACAAGCGATCACTCAGAGTGTCAATACGTACAGAGTTGTTTATAGCTAATGCCTTTGTATAGGTCATGTCCTTTACTAACTGGTCTACCTTAGAGGTGATGCCAACAGTACCAGTCTCTTTGTTGTCATAAAGAGTACCCCAGATTTTAGCTACGCTGTCAGACAACTCTTTATTGTTACTTGCGATTTTATCTAGGACATCCTTATAAGCCCGTGAATTGAGAATGGCGATATTAAAATCCTGGTATTCACCCAATATAAGCTTTTTGATGGTCTCGTTCAATTGACCTTCCTCAATACTGCCTTTAGTTAAGTTGAGAATCGCATTTTGAACATCTACATCATTAGTAATGTTGTTTGTCAACTGTCTCTTTAATTCCTGGATGATGTTTTGGTTTGTCTTAATCTGATTCTCAATCAACTGCTTAGTCTTTTCATCTGTACAGCTGCAAGACTTAATAGCTTCGAACTTTCTAGTAAGCTCCTCTACATCTTTAGCCTGCTGAGCAATGAGCTGGGCAATGTTCTTGTTAGTCCCAGCCAGATTTATTAAACTTATGTTGTCAAACTCTATAAATAAGCCATTCGCGCCTGTGACAACGTAGCTTTGAGTAGCATTGCATTGAGGACACGCATTGACTCTTTTTTATTTCATTCTTAGATATTTAATTCTCTTAATTTCTTTAATATAATGTATATATACGGTGTAAAGGCAATTTTTTTTTTCGCAAAATTCTGCTAAAATATGCCGAATAGCTAAAAATGAGCGATTTACAAGTGTTTCACCTCAATAGAGGTAATGATTTGGTAATAGTTTTAACTTCTGTATTATACATAAGTTTGCATTACTTGTCAAACAACTCTTTTCGGTGACAAAGGTACAACATTTATGTGGATTAATGAAAATCATATCCATTTTTTAGATTTTATTTTCAGTTGCTGCCATATACGTAACTACTCAACACCCTTGGATGTGTCAAATCCGCAAAATATTGATGATTTTGGCTATATTTATGCTACAAAATAGGCTATTATGTCAAATGAGTACTTGAAATTCATTTTTAGGGGCTGAGTAGTAACAAGAACATCTGAGACCTACAGAGAATGAACCGCCAACCTGTGGGTAGGGATAAATTGAAAAATGCTTCCATACTGCGAAAGTACGGAAGCATTTGTATGGGGGAAAAGACAAAAGATTATTGCAGACTCTTGTCAAGGATTTCAAGAAGAATGGTAGGGTCCTCGTGGATTTGCTCAGCAGTGAGTCCTCTCTTTTCCACTTCTTCAGCGACGGCAGGATAGTCCTTGAATTTATCCTTTATCTTTTTCAACAGTTTCTTTTGAGAATATTTTTCTCTTTTGGAATTAATTTTTTTATCCTCAAATAACATCCAATAGTAAACATGCTTGCCGCTATCAACCATATAGTGATATGCCCTACAGTCTAAATAAACGGTAATATTTGTCCATATACCAGTAAACGACCTGCTGTGGGTGGAATTGTCAAAAGCAAATGGTTCCATATAGCCAGTGACATGTTTTCCCTTGTAAATTTCAGTTGCCATAAAAGGGAATGTAGGGTCATCTTCATTAAGAACGAAAGTTCGCTTCTTGCCATCCTGGAGAGCATTATCCACCTCAAGGGATTTAATGTCTACGATTTTGTATTTTACATCCTTACCATTTTGTGTTTCACTGAAATAGATGTATTTTTTCATGAAGTGGATGTCGTTCTGCAAATAGCCGTTGAGCACAGTACCGTCTTTAAGAGTCAGCACTGCCTTAGGCCATGAAACTTTCTCTTTAGGTTTCTTTGCGTTTGCTATTGTCGCAAACGAGAACACCATTAAAAAGATGATAAAAAGTAACTTTTTCATATGTACGTTTATTTAATATTTCGATAGATATTTTTAACACTACAAAAATTTGATTACAAAAACTTTGTCATAAATCATAATCAAGGAAGTTATTCCAAAACTTCATCAAGTTTTCTGACTAATATAGTAGGGTCTTTACGAATCTCTTTCATACTTAGACCTTTGAGTATTTCCTTTATCTGAGGATAACCTTTAAAATACATTTTTAGCACAGTCTTTTGACCAATTCCTGCAATACTATTATCCATCAAATAATAGCTTCTCGCAAAGTCCTCGTCCTTGGATTTGTAATAAAACATAATGCCAAATCCGTAAATACTGCCCGATTTCACATGAGTATTTGTACTTATGTAGTGAACATACGCTGAAATGTTTTTCCCCTTATAAACAGGATGGAGAAATACGGGATTTTTGTAGAGCTTGGGGGCTTTCTTATAAGACATTCCCAATCCCATCTGGGCATACAGAGGAATCCAATTTGTTACTTCTTTTGCCTTTTTATCATAGAATTTTATTTCTTTTACATCAGCAGAAGTATAGTCGAAGTTCTCACCACTCACTTCATTCTTTATTCTAACTTCGTGAGTATTATCTACATTAAAAGACAAACTTTGAATTTTTCCTTTCACAACTTTTCCGTTGTTTAAAATAATCTCAGAAGTCTGAGCTTGAACTATTCCACAAAGAAGAATAGCAAGAAACATAAAAATCAACTTTTTCATACGCATGACTATTTAATTTTGTTTCAATTTCATTAGTGTCCAATAAAAATTGGACACGTTAATTAATTAATCAAATAGTCCCTT
>CAUFXJ010000059.1:0-9464 GCA_959596915.1 Segatella copri | reverse complement strand
GGAGCAGTGTGGTAAACACCCAACAAGCTACCCAACAAGCTACCCAACAAGCTACAAAATTTGTTCAGGAGCTGATTTCTGTTGTAAATACCAATGAATATTCAGTAAAAGAAATCATGTCTCTCTTAAAATTGAAGGATAGGGTTAATTTCCTGAGAATTTATCTTACCCCTGCTTTGGAAGAAGGTCTAATTTCAATGAAATACCCTAAAAATCCAAAGCATCCGGGACAAAAATATATGCTTACAGAAAAAGGCAAGGCATTATTAAAATAGAAAGACGACAAAGGCAGTGGTGATTTGTTCCACTGCCTTTGTCGTTTCTATTTCTGTATCAAGTGCTTCAAATTCTCGTCAGCAGCGATGCGATCCAGTTCATCCTTGACAATCTGTTTGACGTCCTCCTTTATCTGATTGTAGTTGTCCTGAATAGCTTGCTTCATGCAGTCGTTGCCATTGGTATCCTTGAAATCGTTAATGATAGGGATAGGCTGATAATGGCTTTCCTCTCGCTTTACCTTGTCGGTGTCAACGACAATCTCGGCATGGAAGATCTTCTGCTCTATGCGCTCGGTGAAGTTGTCGGAAACAGAGCCGACAAACATACCTTGGGTGAGTCCGCTAATCTTGCTCGGCGGAATGAGACTGTCCATCTGGGTATTGATAGATGTAGAGACATCCTGACGATTGATGGAAATGGACTGGCGCTTTTGGAGCACCTTGCCGAAACGCTCGGATAAAGTCTTGGCGGTCTCGCCAACGACCTGTCCGCTGAAGATATTACCTACCGTATTGATAACCACCTTTGCCTCCTTGTCTCCATAATCGCGAACCAACTGCGAGAAGTCCTGAAAGCCCAAGCAGACGGCAACCTTGTTGCTTCGTGCCGTAGCAATCAGATTATCCAAGCCTTTGAAATAGATAGTTGGTAACTCGTCAATGATAACGGATGATTTGAGTTGTCCCTTCTTGTTGATGAGTTTCACGATGCGGCTGTTGTACAAGCCGAGTGCAGCACCATAAATGTTCTGACGGTCGGGATTGTTGCCAACACAGAGAATCTTCGGTTCTTCGGGATTGTTGATGTCGAGTGTAAACTCGCTTGCGGACATCACCCAGTAGAGTTGTGGTGAAATCATTCGTGACAGCGGAATCTTTGCGCTTGCAATCTGACCCGCCAACTGCTCCATCGCCCCACCTTGCCAGGCATCCATGAACGGAGATAGGTAGTTCTCCAGTTCGGGATAGCTCGTCAGTATAGGGAAGACATCTTCGTATCTGCGGTTGAGCAGTTCGATGGCATGGGGAAAGGTGCAATACTTTCCGTTCTTGTAGATGCGTAAGTACCAGATGATAGCTGCAAAGAGGATAATCGGACTCTCCACGAAGAAGTCGCCCTGCTTCTGGACCCACGTCTTGTTAAGATTGAGCATGATGGTGTATGCACTCTCATAAGCATCGGAGATGTCACTCATGAAATCCGGGTGAATGGGATTGCAGCGATGACTTCTGCGAGGATCATCAAAGTTGATGACATAGAACTGGGGCTTGACCTTATATCCATTCTGATGGTTCATCATGTGGTTGTAGGCAATCGTCGAAAGGTCGGGAAACTTGAAATCATAGATATACATTGAGTAACCCTTCTCTATCTGCTGTTTGATGTAGTTGTTCACTACAGCAAAAGACTTACCACTACCCGGTGTACCTAACACAATAGTGGCACGAAAAGGATTGACTACGTTTATCCATCCTCTCTGCCATTTCTTCTTGTAATAGAATCGTGTTGGCAGATTGACGGAATACTCGTTCTCCATGAGTTTGGTCTCCTGCATGAAACTCTCGTTCTCATTATTGAACACATCCTCCATGAGGTTGTGTTTCAAGAGTCTGCTCATCCAAAGTCCTCCCATCAACAGGCAGATATAACCCGCTGTCATTGTAAATATGTACAGCGTGGCATTGCCCAAATAAGATATAGGCAACAATAATATCCACCAGTTGAGGAAGAACAAGAAGAAGCCAACTGCAAGAACCGTCCAAATCCTGTTCCAACTCATCTTCTCTGCTTTCACGCCCTTGGTTCCCAGACATGAGAGTGCCAGGAGCAGAAGCGAAAACACCTTGGTATAGAGAATGGAATGAAACAACCCACCTGTACGGTTGAAGTTGATCAGGATTCTGTCAACAACCCCGATTGTCACTCCCCACATACGCATTGCCTCGTAGCAATACCAATATACATTCATAATTGCGAGTATTATACTCACGGCACGGAGAAAATCCATTATTTTTCCCAATGCTCTCAAATCGTCTTCTTGTGCCATTGTTTTTCTGTTTTGAAGTTATACCTTGATAATACGATTAAAGGTTTCTCCCTTTTCGCTTCTTTTTCTTTCTGCGTAACTCTCTATCGAATGCTGCCTCCCGTGCCTCATTTGATGAACCTCCTCCAGACATAAGTCCAAGACCGCTGCCGTACTCGTCGAACAAATCAGAGCTTTGAAGTTCCTTCTCCAAGACAACGCCATCTTTCTTCGGGATGGTAAGCGGTATCGGCTGCTCATTCTCGTAAGGCAAGGTGAAGTGCTCCTGTAGGGCATTGGCAGAAAGATTCGTTCCAAGCCTTGAACCATTGAAAACGCTTTGAGTGCGGTGGTCAATGAATGTTGCTCCGTAGATACGGCCGTCAGCTGTATGGCGGAAAACAACATCAATGCCCTTTGCTTTCAGCAGTTCTATGAACTTATCCTTATGGTACGTCTGCTTCAAGACTGCTTCCACGCTATGACGGGTCATCTCGGAGAGTTTCTTGTCCTCCTTGAACTTCTTGGCAGAATAAGCGAACCGCTTTTCTATCGCCTCCGCACCGACAGACCTGTCAATCTTGGAAGCCTTGAAAGGATTTCCAACCTTATTACCCTGTCCGTCCGTGGCAGAATAGACAAAACCATGATACTCACGACCGCCAACTTCGCCTCTGACCTCCTCCAAGGATATATTATATAAGGAAAGAAGTGCACGGTATTCGCCCAAGGACTGGAACCTGTAGGTAGCGCAGAGAGATTTTACGGTATTGGCAACCTGCTTCTTCACATTGCCTTGGCTTACATCCACCTTACGAAGTGGATTGTCTGCCTGGCGTTGCTTGCGGTCCGCCTTGTGGAGATTGTACTTCTCCTCCAAGTCATGGGTGATAGCCTTGCTCCTATGGTAGTTGTATCGGCTATCCAAACACTTGCCGTTTTCATCCACCCGGATGGTCACGATGTGCATGTGATGACGGTCGATGTCCTCATGCTTGTAAACCATGTATGGCTGGTTGCCATATCCCATGCGCTCCAAGTATTCACGGGCAATATTCTCCATGTCCATATCCGTCAGCACATCGTCGGGATGCGGATTCAAGGATATATGCACGACAGGCTTCTCTGTTCTGATGTGCGGAGAAAGGTATCGCTGGAAATCACGCAAGGCATTGGCGATGCTCGTCTTTCCCGAACAATCATCGAAGATCTTATTCGTTGCCAAGAGCTTTCCCTCTTCCTTGTTAATCTTCTCACCATTGTATGCCAGTGCGCCATACAATGAACTTCCGAAACTTATCTTTGCGACCATCTTTCCTCAAACTTACGGGTTAGTTCAACAATCTCACGGGTAAGAGAGACCAGTTCCCTGGTGCAGTTCTCCAGCTTATAGAGCAAAGCCATCGCCTTTTTCTCTGAGAAATGACAACGGAGTTCCTTGACAACCTGGTTGTAGTTGTTGCCAATCATTCGGTACTGCGAGTGAAAAGAGGAAAGCTTGGTGTAGTATTCCACCAGTGTCTTGTCCTCGCGCAGCACCTTGAACGGCTCGCCGAAGATGCGTGCCTTGGCAAAAACAGCCTTTGCCTTCACATCAGTCTGCTCATACATGACGAGGAATTTCATCCACTCGTCATCGTCGAACCGAAGCATCACATGGTGCGACTTCGGGTTCAGCTTGGGGATTCGTCCCCCTCGTTTTCTTTCTGTGTTCATATTAAAATGGATTAAGTGGTACATGCGGCAATAATGGAATTGCACAAACTATCGTCAGATTGGAACATGGGGAGCCCGACTTCGGAGAGGCTACCAACCCGGCAGGGCAAGGTCTTTGGAGAGTAACTCCAAAGGTTTTGAGTAACTCAAAACATACCTTGCTATGTCTTTGAGGACATAAAAATCCGCTTAGGGTGGATTGAAGTTAGCCTTCGTAAGAAGCTGTCCCCATCCCGAATGGAAGCTGTTCGGGAAATCCAGTCCTTTGCGGAATATCAAGCCTTGTTCTTCTCGGAACGATATGGAGCGCTACACATCGCTTTGCCTTTCGGGTGCAAAATTACGGCTAAAATAGCACCCTTGGAACAGATGCACCCCAGACAACCACTGCAACTATCGGCAACATGCTGCCACAGGATTTGAAAACCATTGTTTTTCGGAAATTTCGTCGTTATTTTGCAGCCAAACATTGAACCAATGATTTGAAAATATGATGAAACAAGCATTTGCAGCAACGAATAAGTCTGTCACTATTGCAGCGTCTCTTTGCATCCATGATGCTCCACTGACGTACAGACTTACTGATTCACTGTCGTATGGAAATGATGAAGCATTGCAACAGTTCAAGGTCTCCATAATGGAGCAATGACCGATAGACATGGACATCAAAGTGTTCATATCTTTGAATTGGCAGGAAATCATAGAAACGAGTAATCAACAATTTAAAAAGTTAACGATATGAGTAAGACAAGATTTATTGCGTTCGCAACACAGAAAGGCGGAATAGGAAAGTCCACCATCACGGCTCTTGTAGCCAACTACTTTCACAATGTCAAGGGCTTCAATGTGGCGGTCATAGATTGTGACGAGCCACAATACAACCTTGCAGACCTGCGAGACGAGGAACTGGAACTCATCAAAAGCAGCGACTATTTCAAGGCGCAAGCCTGTGAGCATTTCAATAAGCTGGGCAAGAAGTCCTTCAGCGTAACGAGAAGCAATGCTGTCAATGCGCTTGACGACGCAGAGACAGTGTTGAATGAAACAGAGGTTAAACTTGACTTCATCTTCTTTGACATGCCTGGGACTATCAAAAGTGAGGGCGTCATGAAGACCTTGTCTCAGATGGATTACATATTTGTACCCGTCAGCGCAGACCGCTTTGTTGTAGAAAGCGCAATGAGCTTCATGCAGTTGTTCCACGACAACTTTTTGACACAGGGTTGGTCGGTCACCAAGAAACTTGCTTTCTTTTGGACAATGGTTGACAAACGAGAACGCACGAGTTTGTATGATGTATATGAAGGTATGTTCAAGTCTCTCGACTATTCGGTTCTCAACACACGACTGCCAGACAGCAAACGTTTCAGAAGAGAGCTGTCGGAGAACAGAAAGGCAGTGTTCCGTTCCACCATCTTTCCATCAGACCCAAACCTGTTGCGAGGGAGTGGCATCAAGGAGTTGTCCGACGAGATTTGTGAAATCATAAAGACATGAGCCTATGGTAAGCAGAAAAATCAACACTGACGCAATAGATGAAAATCTGCTCATTGCCTCTATTGGCAAGAGCAAGATTGGCACGACAACGGCATCCATTCTTGACGGAGCTTCCCAAAAACCAGTGAAGGATACCGAAGAGAAAGAAGAGGGTGAAAAGAAAAATCCACGTTCACAGATGGATAAGCCTGCAGCCCCACGCAAGCCATCCAAGGTTTCTTCTGAAAGTTATGATGCTGCATTTCTCAAACGAAACGAGATAAAGACTCGTCAATGCGTTTATATCAGTCGTGAGATACACAAGAGAATTTCGAGGATTGTCAGTGTGCTCGCAAAGCATGAGTTGACAGTTGGTGGTTATATCGACCTTATTCTTGAGAGACATCTTGAAGAGAACCAGGAAGAAATCAACGGCTTGCTGAGAAAAGAGATAGATGACTGGAATGTATGACAAATAAAAAGGAATAAGCATGACAATGGAAAGTATATTCATGATAGTTTTGGTTGCATTCAATGTCTGGACTATCTATTTTTACAACAAGTTGCTCCTTGAAGTTGCGAACAATAAGGAAGAAGAGGAAAAGCCACCCATCGACCCGATGGCACTTGTAGGCAAAAGCCTTTTCAAAGTGTCCCAACTGCGGAAGAAAGAAGAAACGGAACAAAAACAAACAGAATCCATGTCCGTATCGGATAATGACGTGACATTTGACGATTCTCCAAAGAGTACGGCACGGATTTCTGACGAACAGCTTGATGACGTGTTTACGAATGTTCGCATAGAAGATGTTGATGTAAAGTATTCTGACGATGAGGATGATGTCGATGCGCCACAAGCAAAAGGGACAAGTTTTGAGGACATAGACACAGCCGTAAAAACAGTCAAGGCTTCAGAAGCGACAGACAAGGAGAAAAGACATGCAGGGCAAGTGTTCCATGAGATGGACGGCAACCAATTCTATGAGAAATTCATGGAGAACAGCAAGGAATGCAAGAAGAACATCCATGATTATGTCACCTTCTACTTGCAAACTCACAAGATTGTAGAGATTTCCAAGCCAAAGAAAGAGTTTAAGGTGCCAGACTGTATAGAGGACTTGTAAGCGTATCCGCGATGCTAGTATATACATGTCAAAAAAATATCGCTCAAGCTTTTATTCTTGAGCGATATTTTTTTGTTTCCATTTGTCCGGCAGCAATTCCCGGTACTTGCTTATCGGTGTTCTTGGCGGCAGTGTTGCCGCTTTGTTGACAACATCGGATATATATTCAAAGAAGTTAACACCTTGCAGTCTGCAGGAGCATGCAAGCGAATAGAACATAGCTGCCCGTTTGGCACCAGTATGCGACCCGAAGAAAAGAGAGTTTCTTCGGGATAATGATATGTATCTGTTGAGTCGTTCCACAAGATTGTTGTCCAGATGGTAATCTCCTCTTGTGAAGATATTCATCAGGGCATCCCACTCGTTGAGCATATAATGCACGGCTTCATACTTCTCCGTCTTAGGCAGAAGGCGGCTGTCGGCTGCCATGCGGTCAAGCTTCTTCTTTATGATATGCATGACTGGTATTGCGTATTGTTGTCTCCATTTGTAGTTGTCGCGTTCCGTCCAGCCGTCTTCTCCGATCTTATGCTTGTGGTTCTTGTGGTAAAGGAAGTTGATAAGGCGTACGACAACCTTGGCATCGAAATCGTCCCCACAATCGAGAAACTTTCTCTTCACATGCTGGAAGCATGCCAGGCGCAGCAGCCACTTTGCCATTTTACGGTATGGGGAAAAACCGTCTGACTGGAAGGCTCCTTTATAGCCCTTTATATAATCCAGTATGATGTCCTCCTTTCTGGAGCCGTCATGATAGAAGTAGTATACAAGACCGGTGTTTACTGCAGTCACCACCCATATATAGGCTTTCTTTACTCCTTTGCCGTCTTTGTTCTTGTCTTTGACAAGCACCTTGTGGTAAGTCTCGTCGCCAGCGATGTATGTATCCTCTTTGATGACGCTGCCGAGTGCCTTATAGAGATTCTCGAAGAGATTCTCTGTCTTGCGGAGCAGACCGTGTGCCGTTCCCTTATCCATGTCGAAGCCGTTGTCGTTGAAGAATTTCACAATTCTCTCCACCGGCATTGCGTACATGTATCTCAGCTGTGCCAGACCTGCGACGAACGAGCCGTCATACTGTGAGTTAAGGAAAGGAGCATCAGGAGCCTTGCCAGAAAAGAACTCGTCGTGCTGTGTATATGTCCGCACATGGTATATCTTCTTGATAAAGCGCATCGGGATGAGTTCATAGCGTATTACGTCCCATGTCTTGTACAGTCTTGCCTGCTCCTTGTTGAAGCGCGGATCTTCAGGTTCGATATCCTCCTCGACGACTTCCACTTCCAGGTGCTGCTTACGCTTTGCACCATTGTTGGTACGGGCGCGTTCCTTCTTCTCAGAAGGACAGACTTGCCGCTGCGTCTTGGGGCGCAGGTGTTGAAGGTTGCTTCTCTGACTTGTTCTCTGTTATCTTGGCAAGTCCCTTGATTATGCGCTTCTGCTTGGCCTCCTCCTCCGACTTGTGTTCGAGCAGGTTTCTTAAAGACGTGACCTCTTCCAGAAGGGCATCCGCCTTACGGTTCGCCTCCTGGAGTTGTTCCTGCAAAAATGAGTTCTGTTGCTGCAACAATGCAATAATCTCGTCTTTATTCATACTTCAAAGGTACGAAAAAAAGACGAGACCACCAAATAAATCATCATGTATTTTGATGATAATACTACTGATTATCAAGTGCTTATAGATATAGAATTGTCAATATTCAACCTCTTGCGATATCTTACCGACTTCAACGATATTCCGCTCATGATGGCGGATAGGGTCTTGTAGGGCATTACGCAAGCCTTCTTGCCGGTATTGAAATAGGGTATCTCGAAGGTACCTCTTTCAAGTCGCTTCTGATAGAGTGTGAAACCGTCCGTATCCCAACGCAGGAGCTTTACCTGCTGTCGGTTCTTGCTGAAGAAGATGAACACAGCCCCGCTTAGCGGAGGCAGGTCCATCTCCTGCGACACTAACTTATAGAGACCGTTTATCCCCAGGTTCATTCTAACATAGCGCTGGCAGACATAATAGCGCATTCCGTCATTCAATCCAAGCATGGCTGATCCTCCCTCTGGTATAGTTTGAGAAATGACATGACTGCTTCTGCTGTGCCACGTTTAATGTTCACTTGGGTGCCGTCGGGAAAAGTGAAACAAACTCCGTATAACATATCGGATGTTTCCTTGTGACTTAGAGTAAAGTCAGCGGTTATCGGAAGAAACATAGAATCAGACGGCGGCATTTGTTTGTCTGCCGATTTTTTACTTTCATATAGAAGAGTCTTGGCTTTTCTGACACTGAGACCATTGTTTTGCATCCATCTTGCCATACTACGCTTATTTACATGTTGCTCACATTGGAATGCTCGTAAACACGCTGTCGGATCATGGTTAAGTGCTTGTAGAAACATGTTCCACACACTTTTGTATCGTTCTGCTGCTAACATAGTTTTGAGGTTTTAATAATGTTGCTGCAAAGGTAACAAGCATAATGATTAAAAAAAAGGCTGCATCGCGGATACGCTTACGAGGACTTCAATATCCTCGACTTTGTATAACAATTTAATAAGGAGAATTATGGAAAGAACAGAAGAGAACAATGCAACAAAGGATAGATTTGCACATGTGGGCAAAATATTCTCGGAAATGGACAGCGAAAAGCTACAAGCTGAAATCGCAGAACGCTCAAAGATTATTAAACGCAAAATAGATGCGTTGATGGAATTGCATATGTCAGGTATCTGACAAAAACTGTTGAGGTTGGATTTTCAATAGTCAACAAGTATTTCAATAGCAGAGAATTTGTATAACAATTAAAAAAATGATTATGGCAGACAAAACAAAAAACTGTGGTAAAGGAC
>CAUFXJ010000058.1:0-12019 GCA_959596915.1 Segatella copri | reverse complement strand
GAGCAAGGCACAAAAGGCTGTTCTTTCGATTGCCGGTGCAAAGATACAACATTTTTGGGCAGAATGCAAGCTTTCCCCCTGACTTTCTATGTGAGAAAAGCTATAAGTAGCTGTAATACAATAAGTTCTATTGGTTTTTTATCTGAACTTTATTGCAGAAACAATGAAAAAGCAAGAAAAGACTCGGAAGTAGCTGAAGAAATGAAAAGGGGTCATTTGGTGTCAATGTCATTTAGGGTCATTTGAAAAAGTAAATGTCACTTTCACTGCTATAGTATATATAAATATTTATTTATATATATCTATAGTGACTTTTTAACTCTCGGAAAACATAATGACCCTAAATGACTTTGACCTAATGACCCACTAAATGTAATGCTTGAATGGGTTGTTTGCTAGAGTATGTGATAGTTCTAAATTGCTTGTGTATGAGGTAATTATGAAAGTTTATATCAGTTGTACTTCATTTGTATGCGTATAATAATAATCTACATTCTCTGATGTGAAATACTGCACATTACGCCGCTCTAGTGTTCATTTTTTATATCCACAATTCATTGTATTTGTCAAAAATACCTACCTTTAGAGCATGATTTCGAGTCCGAGGAGGGGCATTTTTTACCCTTAGAAGAGGGGGTAAAACATCTTCCTAACCCCCATATTTTGCATTTTTCCGTTAAATAACGTGATAAAATTCTTGGGTTTGCCAACTTTTTATTATCTTTGCTAGCAATTAACAAATTATTGACGTAGCAATAGTCTGGAAAGCTAGAAACTACATAATAACAGTACTAAGATGAAAAGATATAACTTATTGATGCACAAGGCTTTAGGGGGGGGTAATTTTGCTCAGGCAAAGTTAGTCCAATATCATCATGTTCTTATCCGCAGGCGAATATTATCTTATTTTTATATGATAATAGTCGCTTTTTTTATGCTTTCTTCCACCGCCTGTTCTAGCGACGAAGAAACAGAAAAATCAGAGGATTTTCATTACGAAACCACATTTTTAGCCCACGAATGGCAGATTTCTGCCCTTTATCAGCGCGTTGGAAGTATCTTTATCGACGTAAAAGAGGCTCCTTTGTTCTGCAGTTTCACCTCAGATGCGATTTCTTTCTCCGAAACGACGGAATTGAACCACTTCGACGAAGGCGGTAAAATAACCCAAACTACCACCGAAAACGTTGCTTGCGGTCACTACACCTATTTAATAAAGGAGAACAAAATACAGATAGATAATCAGATATTCACCATTACGGACAACAACGGGACCCTCGTTCTGCAGAATGAGGACTGGAAGCTTGTGCTCGTAGAAAAATAAACATATTATGGCTAAGAAACAAGATACAATCAGCATAGGTTTTGAAGAGAAAATATGGAAGGCTGCCGACATTCTGAGAGGCAACCTCAGCGCTTCGCAATACGAGGGCGTGGTGCTCGGACTTATCTTTCTGAAATACATCAGCGACCGCTTCGAACAGAAGTTCCAGGAGCTGCAGGGCGATGAATACGCCGACCCGGAAGATAAGGACGAATACACCGCCGAGAACATCTTCTTCGTGCCTGCTGAGGCCCGATGGAGCAAGATTAGTGCTGCTGCCCACACACCGGAAATAGGCGTAGTGATAGATGAAGCACTTACTGCCATTGAGCGTGAGAACGAAAGATTGAAGGGTATTCTGCCTAAGAATTTCGCCCGTCCGGAGCTGGACAAGCGCCGTCTGGGTGATGTGGTAGATCTTTTTACGAACATAGAAATGCACGATGCTGGCGAGGAGAAAGACCTGCTGGGCAGAACCTACGAATACTGCTTGCAGCAGTTTGCTTCCTTGGAGGGCAAGAATGGTGGCGAGTTCTATACGCCTTCCTGCATTGTCCGCACGTTGGTAGAGATACTGGAGCCTTACGAGGGCAGAGTTTATGACCCTTGCTGCGGAAGCGGCGGTATGTTTGTACAGAGCGCCAAGTTCATCGAACGTCACAAGGGAAACCTGCGCAAGATTAGTATCTATGGTCAGGAGGCAAACCCTGATACGTGGAAGATGGCGCACATGAACCTTGCCATCCGTGGCTTGGATGCGAACTTAGGAAAAGTCTTTGCCGACACATTCTATGATGACCAGCACCCTACGCTGAAGGCAGATTTCATTCTTGCCAATCCTCCTTTCAATCTCAGCGACTGGGGACAGAGTGCGCTTCAGGAAGATGTGCGCTGGCAGTATGGTTTGCCACCAGCTGGCAACGCCAACTTTGCGTGGATGCAGCACATGATTCACCATCTGGCACCTAACGGAAAGATAGGTTTGGTGCTGGCGAATGGTGCGCTTTCGAGTCAGAGTGGCGGCGAGGGACAGATTCGCCAAGCCATCATCGAAGCCGACCTGGTAGAAGGAATCGTGGCTTTGCCTTCGCAGCTGTTCTACAGTACGGGCATTCCTGTAAGTCTTTGGTTTATCAGTCGCAACAAGGCGCAGAAGGGCAAGACCGTGTTTATCGACGCCCGCAATCTGGGCACGATGGTTACCCGCAAGCTTCGTGAGCTGATGCCTGATACGGATATTAAAAAAATCTCTGACACCTTCCATGCTTTTCAGCAGGGAACTCTCGAAGATGAGAAGGGCTTCTGTGCCGTGTGCACCACCGAGCAGATTGCTGCTCAGGACTTCATCCTGACTCCGGGAAGATACGTAGGAATCGCTGAAGACGAAGGCGACGGAGTGCCATTTGAGGAGAAAATGACGAATCTCACCGGAGAGCTGAAACAGCTGTTTGAGGAAAGCAAGAAGCAGGAAGAAGAGATTAGATTGCAGTTGAAGAAAATTGGATGGGAGGTGTAAGAGTATGGAGTTTTTAAATGAATATTCTGGGCTTTTCTCTTTGTTGGCTGTAGTGGCGTCTGTGGTTGCTATCGTTGTTTCGGTTGTGATTTTCAATAAACAGAAGAAAGAGCAAGAGAAATACTACAATAAGCAGAAAAAAGATCAAGAATACTTCTATCTGAAGCAGCAACAAGATCATCTTCAAGACTTGCAGGATGAGTATGAGGCTATAGAAAGCAACTCTATGTTTCCGATGAGTCTTGCTGAAAGGGAGTATTATGGGCGAAAAAGTTATTTGGAAAAGAAACTGAGGAGGGAATAGGATGGAGTGGAAAGAAGTTACACTTGGGGAAATCTCATCAAAAATAGGAGATGGACTTCATGGAACACCAAAATATGATGATGAAGGTCCTTATTATTTTATTAATGGCAATAATTTAAATTGTGGGAAAATAATAATAAAGGACGATACTAAAAGAGTTGGTAAAGATGAGTTTGTTAAGAATCAAAAAGAACTTAATGAACAGACAATTCTTGTTTCAATAAATGGAACAATTGGAAACGTTGCGAAATATAATAATGAACTATGCATATTAGGCAAAAGTGCGTGTTATATTAATGTTATAAAAGAAGTAGATAAAGAATTTATATATTATGTTCTAACATCTGCAAATTTTAAAAGGAATATAACAAACGAAGCAACAGGAACTACAATAAAGAATGTTTCTCTTAAACAAATGAGAGAATACAAATTTAATATTCCTTGCAATATTTCCGACCAGCGCCGCATTGCCTCCATCCTTTCGTCTCTCGACCGGAAGATAGAGTTGAACAACAAGATCAATGCTGATTTGGAGGAGATGGCGCAGGCTATTTTCAAGAATTGGTTCGTTGACTTTGAGCCTTTCAAGGATGGTAAATTCGTGGATAGTGAATTGGGAATGATTCCGGAAGGATGGAAAGTAGGAAGGGCTGATGATTATTATCAGATAAATATTGGTAAAACTCCTCCAAGAAAGGAGCATAAATGGTTTTCAACCAACCCTGCAGATAAGATTTGGGTTTCTATTGCAAATATGGGAAATTCTGGTATTTTCATCTCTGATTCAAGCGAATATCTTACGCAAGAAGCTGTAGATAGTCATAATATCATTATGGTGCCTAGAAACACCATATTGCTAAGCTTTAAGCTAACTGTTGGTAGAGTAGCCATCGCAGACAAGGAACTCACAACCAATGAAGCTATTGCACGATTCATTCTTTCAGATGATAAATATATGGAATACCTATATTTGTATCTAAAGAAATATGACTACAATTCTCTAGGAAGCACTTCTTCTATAGCAACTGCTGTAAACTCGAAGACGATAAAGGGAATGCAGATGTTACAACCATCTGATAATGTAATAGATGCTTTTCATATACAGGTTAATCCTATATTTGAAAAAATAAGGAGTTTGACCATGGAGAACTCCCGCCTCTCCGCTCTCCGTGACACCCTTCTCCCTCGATTAATGTCAGGGGAACTGGAAGTCCCGGAATAAGGGGGAGCAACGAAAAAATATAACGAGAAAAATAAAATAATAACATTATGGCAGACGACAAGAAATTCACCGAAGACGCATACGAGCAGACGCTCATTGCCCTGTTCCGGGACGAACTCGGCTATGCGTACGAATGTGGCTACGAGGTGGAGCGCGACTATAAGGAGCCCTTCTATCGTGCCGATTTGGTCGCCTCGATGCGACGGCTTAATCCTGAACTGCCAGCCGATGCAATGGATGAAGGAATCAAGCAAATCACCAATATCAGCATCGGTACTTTAGAACAGAACAACGAGCAGTTTACACTCTGGATGCAAAACGGTCTGGAGGTGGGATTCCTGCAGAATGGCGAAGAACGAACAGCCCTGATGCGGCTCATCGACTTCGACCATCCCGAAAGAAACCTCTTCAAGGTGGTGAACCAGTGGAGAGTAGAAGAGTATAAGAACAAGCGCTGCGATATGGTGGTGATGGTCAACGGATTGCCCCTCGTGGTGGTGGAGCTGAAAAGTGCCATTTCTGAAGATGCATCCATCGAAGATGCCTACAAGCAGATCAAGAACTATCAGCAGAGCATTCCAAGCCTCTTCAGCTACAACGCCTTCAACGTAATCAGCGACATGAGCGAAACACGTGCCGGAACCATCACCGCCAAGCTGGAACGCTACATGGAATGGAAGACCGTGGATGGCTCATACGAGTCAACCCTCTTCGCCGACTATCGCACCTTCTTCCTCGGCATGTTCCAGCAGCAGCGACTGCTCGACATTCTGCAGAACTTCATCTGCTTCGACAAGAACCAGGGCAAATACGCCAAGATTCTTACCGCCTATCACCAGTACTACGCCGTGGGCAAAGCCCTGCAGCGCACCCGTACAGCAGTGGAAGGCAACGGAAAAATCGGCGTATTCTGGCACACGCAGGGTTCGGGCAAGAGCCTCTCCATGGTGTTCTACGCCCACCAGCTGGTGCAGCGGCTGCCCGAAGTAACCATCGTGGTGGTAACCGACCGCAAGGACCTCGACAACCAGCTCTTCGGTCAGTTCTGCCGCTGTCAGGACTTCCTTCGTCAGGAACCTCAGAACGCCCAGAGCCGTGAAGACTTGGGCAATCTGCTGCGCAACCGCAAGAGTGGGGGAATCATCTTTACCACCATTCAGAAGTTTGAAGAAGGCGACTCGGCACTCTCCACCCGCCGCAACATCATCGTGATGACCGATGAGGCGCACCGCTCGCAATACGGCGAAGAGCACTGGGACAACAAGAGTCTGACGATGAAGAAGGGATTCAGCCAGAAGATGAGAGAAGCCCTGCCAGGCGCCTCATTTATCGGCTTCACCGGAACGCCTATCAGCGACCGCGACAGAGACACGGAGGAAGTGTTCGGCAACTACATCGACGTTTACGACATGAGTCAGGCGGTGGACGATGGAGCCACCCGTCCGGTTTATTACGAGAGCCGTGTGGTGAACCTGAACCTCGATGAAGACACGATGAAGCTGCTGAACGATGAGTTCGACAACCTAGCCGATGAGGGAGCCACCGAGGAGCAAATCAGGCAGGCGAAGCAGGAGCACAGCCGGCTGGAAGTACTCCTGGGCGAAGACGCCACCATCGACACACTGGTAAGGGACATCATCCAGCACTACGAGCAGAACCGTGCGCAGGAACTCACCGGCAAGGCAATGATCGTGGCGCTGACCCGAAGCATCGCCATCAAAATCTACCGCAAGATGCTGGAGCTTCGCCCCGGGTGGACGGAGAAAGTAAAGGTGGTGATGAGCGGTTCGAACCAGGACCCCGAAGACTGGCAGCCGATTATAGGCAACGAAGCCTACAAGAAGGAACTGGCAAGAAAATTCAAGGACAACGACGATGAGATGAAAATCGCCATCGTAAGAGATATGTGGCTCACGGGCTTCGATGTTCCGTCGCTCGCCACCATGTACGTATATAAGCCGATGAGCGGCCATAACCTGATGCAGGCAATAGCCCGAGTGAACCGAGTGTTCCCGGGCAAGGAAGGCGGACTGATAGTGGATTACGTAGGCATTGCGCAGGCGCTGAAGAGTGCCATGCAGCAGTACACCAACCGTGACCGCCGCCGCTTCGGCGACCCCGACATCGCCAAGACCGCCCTGGTGAAATGGAAGGAAGAGATGGAAATCTGCCGAGACCAGCTTCATGGTTTCGACTATTCCGGCTTCTTCGAACAGGACAACTCGAAGCGTGCCTTCGCCATTACGAGCGGAGCCAACTTCCTGAGTTCTCCAGCCATGGTTCAGCGCAAGAAGAATTTCATGGAGCACAGCAATCTGCTTCACAACGCCACTACGCTCTGCCGTTCGCTTCTGAATGAGCAGCAGAAGGCGGAGGTGTGCTACATGGATGCGCTGCGCGTGATGATGCTCAAACTCTCGCAGAAGGGCAAGATCAGCCGCCATGAAATCAACGAGCGCATCGGTGAGCTGCTCCGTCAGAGCGTGAAGACCGACGGGGTAATCAATCTCTTCGGCGACCGCCAGATAGAGTTCTCGCTCTTCGACGACGCCTTCATCCAGGAGGTGAAGAACATGAAGGAGCGGAATCTTGCGGTGGAACTGCTCACCAAACTGATGAAAGAGAAAATCAAGCAGCAGCAGAAGACCAACGTGGTTCAGAGCGACCTCTTCTCCGACATGCTCAGCCAGAGTCTCTCCAACTATCTGAAGGGCTTGCTCACCAACGAGGAAGTGATAGAGGAGCTGTTGAAGATGGCTCAGCAGATGAAGCAGGCAGAGGCAGAGGGCAACGACCTGGGACTTTCGCCCGAGGAGAAAGCATTCTATGATGCGCTCTCCACGCCCGAAGGTGTGCGGCAGGCTTACTCCGACGAGGAGTTTGTGGCGCTGACCCGGGAATTGACAGAAGTCTTGCACCGCAACCGCACCATCGACTGGAACCGGAAGGAATCGGCGAGGGCGAAGATGCGAGTGATGGTGAAGCGACTGCTCAAGAAGTATAAGTATCCACCAGAGGGTGCAGAAAAGGCGCTGGAAACTGTGATGCGCCAATGCGACCACTGGGCGGATGATGAAGAAAACGTAGTATAAACCCTTTAAAATTTGAAGTAAGAAACAGAAAGTAAACAAGAGAAAATAACATATAGATATTGACGCTGATTATCTGCACTTCTACAGTATTTAGAACCTGCAAAATTCAAAAACGACAAGAAGAAGGTGACAGCAAGGCGTCCACTCCTCTACGGCGTGGGCAGTACTTGTTTGTACCTTGTCGTAGGTTCTTGCAGGTACCTTAATACTGGTACTTACAGGGAACCCCACGCCGCTTATTTAAACAACATAACAAACAAACCTAGAAAAGTAATATGCAGACAGAGGAAATACCCAATACTGACAATAACTACAATTCTCTTCTGAAGATTTCATCAGAAGAAGATCTTTTTGTGGAAGATGAAGTAACAGGAGTCAAGAAATACACTCCAGTAACATCTACTGATGTGGGTCAGTTTAAGAGAGAGGCAGAACATTTGTATAAGGAGATTCAGCATGCTAAAGATGAATTTAAATGGAATGCAGGAAAGCATAAAGGTCTTACCTGTTATTTTCATATTTACCAGAACCTTGCCGAACAGTTGACAGATTTTCTTAAATATATTCATACGCTCCATAAGAAAGTCTACATTTCCATTTACAAGAGCTATGATGATGAATTCATGGGGATTTATACTGATGTTTTAGAGAAGGTGCTCCAGGATATTCAGATCATCGCCCGGAAGCATTCAGACTATTTGCTCGATAAGGAAGAGGAGTATGGTCAGATTCCCAGTGCTAAGGCTATTTACGAGCAATGCAAGAAGCTTAAAGTTCCTGCCGGAGACGACTTTCCCAAGTTTGATTCCCATTACAGAAACTTTGTCTCTATTGGGTTGAAGATGGCTTTGGATGAAACCATCTCCACAGTTACCGCTATTTGTGCTGATTTCCTAGCCTTATACAGAACCCGCCTTTTCCGCACCGACCGTGAGGCTGTTATTATTTACCATTATATCAAGCGAATTTTCGACGAGCGCACGCTACCTGACCATCTGAAACGTGAGGTAAAGGTAAAGAAACGTCATCTGAGAGAGAGAAGAATAGATATTACCACTTTGAGCTTGCAGAAAGTAATGAATGATATTGAAGGGAAATACAACAATTATACGCTTTGTTCTGACTGGTTTGAGCGAGAGGAGGATGAGGAAGAAGAACTTGTCCGTACGCTAGTCAGGGAGCAGGCTTCGCCCGAGGATTTTGAAACGCTGTTCAAGTATCAGGGTGAGCATAAAATGTGGGAGGCAGAAATTGCGAGGGCTGATGATTTTGAGCGTAACAGCGACTCTTTCTTTGCTAAGTGGGTAGATCCTTACAAGTTAGAAAACATGCTGAAGTTCTGGCTCAAGGGCAACATCACCAAGCAGCAGGACTGGTACATAGTGTGGTGTCTGATGAAATATACTTTCCATATAGTGAAGGGTGATCAGGACAAATCAGCCTTCGCCTCCCGCATGAACCTGATGTTTCCCGAAGTAGAAAAGAAGTGCGTGGTAGACTCTTTCCGCAAGCAGGAAAACCAGAAGAACCACAACCACCACTTTTCGGAGTGGCTTGCAGAATCTGATAAAGATTATTCCAAAGCTCACGAGCTTTATGATAAGCTGAAGAAGGAGGAGGAATATAAGAGGATAGTTTGAGGAGGAAATTGCCCCATCTTCCATGAGAATTTCACCAACAGTTACAAAAAGTGCTTCTACTATAAATGTGACATTCAATGATGCGAATGAGAAGAGGTCTGAAATTGTTGTAGTTTCTGCTTCTGGTGCGGCAATGGGGTCATTCCATGTACCAGCCGGTTAAACCTCTGCTCAGATAAAAACCAATGCATCAGCAGGGATGTATTGCGTCAGCCGATTGCAGAAAGACAAAGTGAAAGATACCAAAAAGATAATAGTAAAGTAGTTTTGTCGGAGGTGCGGCGACAGTCGCACCTCCTACCTAATTTTACAATTATCCTCATTAATGGAATGAGCGAATAAATACCTTTAATGCGCCTGGGACAAAGATAAGTACAAATAATAATACTGGGCATAAGAAAATAACAAAAACGAGTACTACTATTACTGCTATTATAGCTAATGCCTTCGTTCCTCCAGTAACCTCTTTCTTTTCAATGTTTTCTATAGATGGAAGTTCCTTGTGAAAAGTATATTTCTTTTTTGCTATCTTGTTTTCAACCAGCCATGAAGCTATAGAAAATACGTCAATTTTCTTACATCCTTCCGGCAAAGTTTTGAGTGTATTCTCAGAGACTCTTTCACCAATGATGACAGCTGTATAAGAATCGCTTTCAGTAACCTTATAGCCGGCTTTCTGCAACATCTTTATCAGGGTGCCTTGCGTTCCTATGTGGACCTCGTAAATTCTATCTAGAATATCTGCACCCTCGCTTTCTGCATCTTTATCCAAAACTCTATCGGGCATTCCTCCGATTATTCGGATGATGTCTTTATCTTTGGATAAGTCTCTAACACTATTCATAGTTAAAATCGTATTTTTTAATTCTTACTTGTTTTGAATCGTGAACCCTAGCATTCTGGCTTTTTGTTCCAACTCAATGGCTTTTTCAGCCATTTCATGAGTTTTTAACTTGATTAAAGAACGCCGTTTATCAGCATACCCTAATGCTCGCATTCTCTCTACCATGGTAAGCTTCCCTGTTTGTTTTCCCCATTCTGCGATAGCACTCCATAAAGGTGCAGGTATAGAAAAAACCTGCTCTATTAGTTCGTCTTTCTCTTCGATTTCAGAAATAGTTGCAGATGCTTTTTCACTAAAGGTCAAAAGCTGAAATTTTATATCCTTCAATTCATCCAATTTAACTTTTAGCTCAGTCCAGCATATTTCTTCTTTTGGATATTGTGGCTTGAAATCAGCAAACAAATGATCATTTATCAACGTGGTTAGCTGTTTGATAACAGACTTCAATCCACTTTTTACTTTTTTATTTTTCCAAATGTAAGCAAGATTAAACTCCTTGTTGGTTAAGTATGCTATGGATGAAATTATGTAATTAGTTATTCTATTTGAATAAGTGCCGTATAAGTTTCGAAAACTCTCCTTTACATAATTATTTACGTAACTATAAAGTAGGTACAGAGATACGATATTTCTGTAGTATTCTCCATCGATTTTAACTTCAGTATCTTCACGTAATCCAGAAAAATAGGTTACAGCCACAATTTCTTTGCTCTTACAAGCCTGGTAAGGCCTCATATCCCAGAGTAAAGCATATTTGGCAACATCTGCTTTCCCCAATACTTGTGTTTTAGGATATGTACTATTAAATATTGTTTTTTCGTAACCAAATAAGTTTGATGCCTCGTTTCTGTACTGTCCTCTTTTTCTTTCAAAATACCATCGAGTCTGAGTTGTGGGCTCTGTTTCTGTTCTACTTATATTTTCTAAGCCTTTTAAAAATTCATCACCAGAAAGGAAATCAGAGCGTTTAATCGCTGTTTGACTATTTGCAGATGTTGATATTTCTTTAACGATTTCTGAATAGTCTTGTTCGTCTTTAATTACACTGATTTTCATAGGGACAAAGACTTTACTTAAATCGCAATCTTGCATTGATGCAATGGAAGCTGTTGTCTGTCCTCCATTTACAATTTGTAAATCAGTTATTTTTGTTATGTATGGAGCTGTTTTGCTGCCTCCTGAACCAAATTCTATATTTTTGGCGGTAGCAGAGATTCCATTATTGAAAGAAAAGAACATTTCTGGTCGTTCCTTTATTGTCTTACAGATTTGGCGATTTACCTTGTTGGTCTTTTGTAAGAAAAGACGTACGTTACCTTCAAGTAAAGTTTGTTTGTATTGTTCGTATATTTTTGCCAAAATGTTTCCTGGCATTATTGCAAAATATGCATCAACTTTCGGGTTTTCGTCTTCAACTCTAAGACATTGGATTTTTGTCTTATAATTTAGTTGAAAATCAATTTCTATGGCCTCACTACCAGAGTTTATTGCATTCATCCTATATACTCGGGATAAATCCCAAGTACTATATTCCATAAAAATGTGTTCATACTCATTTTCTTCAGAGAAATTTAATATAGGAGATGGCTCCACTATTCCATTTGTCAAAAAGAATAGACGTACTCTTCGTATATTATTTCGAACCTCTTTTATAAGAGCAATCACATTTTTTGCATCTTTGCTAACTTCTGCGCCAAAAAAGGGAACATTTCTTAATGCCTCTCGGTAAAAATTGCTAATGTTGCTATATTTGTCCTGTACTGTATCTGCATCGATTTTAGCAGTTGGCGTAGAAGCCTTTGAAAACAAGAATAGATCAAGAGATTCCTGATATTCATTATATGAATATGCTGTTAACATAGCTTGCCCCTTTTTGAATTGGCATAATTCATAGGTAGAAATTTCCCCATATTCACTCATTAAGTCTAATATGTTGCGAGCAAGTTCCACTTCTATGCTCGTACCATTATTATTAGCATCTTCTAAAGCTAATGTATATTGTTCTGTTGCGAAGCTTTTTATATCCATAATATTGTTTTTTGATGAGTTTGTTGTTGCCCTTTTATCTTGAGGTTTG
>CAUFXJ010000057.1:0-12056 GCA_959596915.1 Segatella copri | reverse complement strand
GAAGGGACTTTTTCAGTGCCCTCCCTGGGCTAGGAGCTTTTGGGCCTTCAGCCCGTTCTTGAACCACTTGCGAAACTTAAGTAAAAAACATGCAAATACTACTTAATGATTCCGATTAATAGTAAAATAACAATAACAGGCAACTAATTGTTGCTCAAACATTTGGAATTATCGTTCAGAAAGATTATCTTTGTGAAAGATAATAATAAAGCATAATATTATGGAATATAATAACGAAGAAGCTAAGGTACTTCTACCTGAAGACATCATGCAATAGGAAAAAGGGGCTATACACCCTCTTGTCGAGGTGTATAGACCCTTGGAACTATAGCACTTCTTAGCTTATCAAGAGTATATTGATTGCAGCCGATTGCTTTAATTTCCTTTAAATTAGGGCATCTTTTATTTGTTATTTTGTGCGAAGATAAATCAAATCAAAGTACATCAGTCGTGTCTTCATCGGCTCTATCGGAGTTGTTGGCTCTAGACCTTTGTTATGCAAAAAGGTCCATTCTTCCTCATCTGACGAAAACAAGAACTTGAAACCATTTCGTTGATAATATTCAAACACTTTCGGATGGTTGACGGCATCAACAATGACATATCGGCATCCTGTTTTATTCAATGGGTCTATAAACCATGATTTGATGAAATCCAACAATTCATCTCCCACATGATGCCCACTGAACAAATCGCTTACTGCCAACTGTCCAACCAACACTGCTGGATACTGCGGTCTTCGCTTAGCATTCGGAATCTTTCTATTAAGCTTATTCCGAAGGTTTGAAGGAAGTGAATCTACTTTTACACTCGAATTAGCAACTGTAAATGCACAGACTATTTCAGATGTATCTGGTTTAACAAAACAATATGATTTTCCAAGCAACTGATAGGCATAGTCAGCATAGTCTTGGGTGAAGAACTCTGTTATGTCCTCATCCTTACAAGTGAAGCCTTTGCATTGCTGCAAGACTTCCTCTGTCAGTTCCATAAAATCACATTGCTCTAACATTTTAAATGTACAGTTTTGAACGTTTTAATATAGCACGTGCCTTGGCTACTTGCTTGGAGAAATCAATGGAGCCACGCTTTTCCAATGCCTCATCAGCTGCTTCAACGAAACGAGCTGCTGCCTCACCATGAAGGACAGGTATTGTTTTAATTTCTATTGCCATAATCTTCTAGTTTTTAATGTTATGTACTTATTTAATTTGCAAAATTATGCTTTTATTTTCACTTTACCAAACTTTTTGTTAACTTTCTGTTGAATTTCTACGAAAAAAATCCAAATACCAACTTCATGCCATTTTAACGTCTCATTCTTTTCAATTCATCATCCTTTCGCATTTTGTCGTTCAACTTCTCCTGCATTCTGTCTAGAAAGTAAGTATGGCTATGGTTTTTGCGTCTTCTGATGTCGGTATAGAAACGATAGCAGTCCTTGGCTTTGATGCCATGAAGCTCCTGTACCTCCTGGATGACAGGTACCAGAAAGGAATGGAAGAAGGTATGGAAAAAGGCAGAGCTGAAGGCATGAAAGAAGGCATGTCCCAGCGAAGCCTTGAAATTGCCAGGAAGATGTGCTGGCAAAGGGTATGGATGAAGCGTCTATCATGGATATGACGGGGATGACGGCAGAGGATATAAAGCTGCTGAAAGCGGAGATATAGATTACGAATATCACCATATAATTAAGGGTCTATACACCCTTTTGTCGAGGTGTATAGACCCTTGGAACAACCGCAAAGTATGGGTTGATAATTATTTTCAGATGATTGGTATTCCTGTCAGCTTAGGACTTTACCACATATCTTCATTTCCATCTTCTGGACTTTGTCCCTGATTGAAACCAGGAGTTTCTGACCCTGCCAGTAACTGTTGGGCTTTTATCTCATGCACCTGCATTTCAGGTTTTATATATTCTTTCTTCATATTGTGCTATTTTTATTTGATTATTACTTTCTTGTTGTTCTTTATGTATATGCCCTTTGTCGGATTGACTATCTTTCTACCTTGGAGGTCGAAGATTCCTTCAATAGTGCCATGACGCTGCACGTCAGTACCCATAATGGTGATTCCATCTATGCCTGTTGTCTCGTTGCCGCCACCGAATACAAAGCTGCGAGCGAGTGCTGCCGATGATGGGTCTTTTGCTTCATTTTCAGATACTTGCAGATAAGCCTTTCCAGGAGTCGCTTTGAGGCTTATTCCGTCGTTGCTGAGGTAGAAGCCGAGACGTTCTTTTGCTGTAGCTTTATTATATGTAAGACGATAGAGTTTACAACCAGTTTCTGCTGTTACAGTCTGAGCTTCAGCTGGTGTAGCCACAAGGTGGTTTTCATCAGAGGAAGCTGCTGTCAACTCATTTGTCTTGTTTGCCTTTGCATTGACATACTCTCCGTCAGTCTTCAGTAGCACACCCTCTTCCTTTGCCACTTGGCTGTTGCGTTCTGTCAATGTCATCTTGCCACCGCTTACCGTTGCGTTGTAGACATTAAGCTTTCTGCCTAATGGAACAGAAAGGGTTACATCGTTTGTCGGATTGCTGAATGTTGCCCAATATGTATCGTTGCCATTTGCATCCTTGTCGCCCTGTGCAGCCTTGATTACTTTATTGTCAGAGCCGGGAACGGGATATTGGTCCTTTCCTAACTGCTGTCCCCATACCTGCTCGCCTAATACTTTGCCTTCGGCAAGCAAATAAGCCACCTCACCGCTCTCTATCTGCTGTTTGGTGAAAGCCTTGACCACGTCAGCTTCTACCTTTCCGTCGTCGAAAGTCAGAGTTCCTGTACCAACTATATTATTGATGTCCACAAATGAGTTATTCAGCAATGCCTCCTTGTTGTAAGCTACAATGCCCTTTGCGGTTAGTGTACCATCTACATAACCTATAATGATTCCTGGATTGTCATTTTTATTCGTATTCGTCACATCTCCATAACTGAACACATTCTGGACACTGCTGTTAGCCAGTCCTGCTATGCCACCGACAAACCAACCTGTGCTTGTAATCTTGCCATAGTTGGCGCAATCTTCGATACTTGTTTCATAAGCATAACCTATAATTCCACCAATATAGCTACCATCGTTTTCAACGGTTCCGTAATTGGTACAGCGCTTGATGTTTCTCTCAAAGCTATCACCTGCAATTCCGCCAACACTTCCTGTACCCTTCACGCTAGAGCGATTCTCGCAGTTTTCGAGATTTATTTTGGCTCTTCCAACGATACCGCCAGTATCATTTTGTCCTATAACAGTACAATTGTTTGTGGTTTTAATGCCCTTTATATGTGCTGGAGAATCCCCGTATGCATTTCCTGCCAAGATACCAGTGTAAGATGTATTCGTGCCTGTTGTGTTCACATTCTCCACCTTGGCATTGTCAAAGATAAGGTCTTGGATAGTCGCACCGTCAGTAAAGCCGAAAAGCCCCACATAGTTTTGTGCTGTCTTGATGTAGAGATTGGAGATGGTGTGTCCCTGACCGTCCATCTTTCCCTCCCACCGATAATTGTCATTGCCTATCGGAATCCAGCTCAAGAGTTCCTTGCCGTCTTCTGCCGCATGACAATAGTTCTTGAGGTCGATATCCGCGGTCAGCTTGGCAGATGCTGAAAGGCGAGTAGTTCCAGCTGTTTCGCCTTCGTCCACGATAGTTCCGTTCACATAGTCGCGGAACCACGCCAAATGGCAAGGTTTGGCTATCAGGTACACCCCATTATCCTCTGAAGGCTTTACAGCCACATAATGCTGGCAACGGTCGCAATAGCCATCCTCATTGCCGTGATGTCCAAGGGCAGGCTGATCTGCGTTCGTTACATCAGTCAATTCCTTGGTCAATTCGCTGTCGGAATATGTCCTAAGGCAGTCCTGACATTGCCAATATTCCTTGGTACCCGCCTCTGTGCAAGTAGCGTCTTTTGCAACGTGGTGATTTATTGTCTGTCCGTGTTGATAACTGATTGCGGAACTGGTAGGATTGTTGGTGAAACTACCTGTCACCATCTCATTGGTTTTGCAATTTAAAGTCAGATTGTCAGCATAAACCTGATGTTCCGAGCCAATGACGGGATAACTGTCTCCATTATTAGCCAGATTTTGTCCCCATTTTGCTTCGCTCGAAGCGTTTTGCTGGAGCAGATAGGCAACAACACCGCTTTTCAGTTGGGTTTCTGTAAATCCTGTTGCGTTATCTTCTGAAAGATTGCCGCTTCCGAAGGCTTTTACAGTTTGCTCTTGGCTGTTTACGGTCAGCTTTGCGCCACTATAGTATGCCACCATGCCTTCAGTGACCCCTATGCTGGAATAACCGCATACCATGCCTCCACGTATAGTATTATCTGTAGCTGACACATTGCCATAGCAGAACACGTTCTGCATCTTGCCTTTGGATACATAACCTGCCATGCCGCCGACATTATAGGTTCCTTCTATATTTCCATAGTTGGCGCAGTCTTGGATCGTTCCGCTACTGTAATAGCCAACCAAGCCACCGACAGTTTTACTTGTTGCCGTCACATTTCCATAGTTGGCACAGGCGGTCATAGAATTACCTGTTCTATTGTACAAGCCAAAAAGACCGCCAACATCTTCTTGTCCTTGTACCATGGCGTAGTTCACGCAGTTGTAGGCGTTACCATCAAGTGAACCTGCAATACCGCCTGTATAGTCCTTACCCCCTATTATCTGGCATTTTGTTGAAATCTTGATATTTTGGAGAGTGGTTTGGTAACCAGCAACTCCTACCAATATTCCTGTGTAAAGTTCTGTATTTGTCACATTTGCATTCTCAAAGGTTAGGTTCTTGATAGTGCTTTGAAAGGTATAGCCGAAAAGTCCTGCTTCCCGTTTCTCAGCCTTGATATAAAGGTTGCTGATGGTTTTGCCGCTACCATCGAAAGTGCCAGTGTAAGCGTTGCCAACACCGATAGGCTCCCAGCTCAGTTCTCCTAAGTTTTTAGACGCGTCCGCCGCATGACAGAAGTCCTTTAGGTCTATGTCGGCTGTCAACTTGGCGCAGGCTCTAGTATTACCGCCATCCCTATTCACCTCGTTGCGGAACCAGGCCAGTTCGGCAGCTTTAGTGATGATGTAAGGATTGCCTACTTTTCCATCACCTTTGGAAGGCGGCGTTTGTGCCCATGCCCCCCCATAAGGTATGAGGATAGCCATCACGAGCAGCAGCATCGTGAATAGCCTGTTTCTTTGTTTTTTGTTATTCATATCTGTAAATTATTATTATTATTCTACTTTCTTACATATTTTCTCTCATTGCCATCAGATATACTGTAAATCCCAGGATGATGACGAAAGTCTGTCCGAGAAACAGATAGATATAGAACCTTCCTCTCTTGATGAAATCACAGAAGCTGTAGCGAGCCTTGTAGTTTTCATCAAGATATATCCTGTAGTCTTGAACCATGGCATAGCCCATGACTATGGCGAACAGCAGAAGACACAATGCCACTATAAGAATAGCCTGTTCCTCTTTCATGAAAGTCTGAATTATATTTTCCATGATGCAAAGATAGTGTTTTTCTTCGGAAAAAGGTGTCTACTTGCCCCACTTAGGTGTCTACTTCCTACAAAATAGGTGTCTACTTGGTGGGGGAAGTAGACACCTAAGGCGTGATTTTATTGTATTTTTGCTCTCCAGACAGTTGGGGAACAGCCTTCTTTCTCTTTGAATATGCGATAGAGATAGGAGCGTGAAGAGAAGCCACATTCGGCAGAAATGATGTCGTTGTTGTAGTCGGGATAGTCGAGCATCATCTTCTTTGCTGCCTCGAAACGTACCTCGGCAAGCCAGATGCGGAAGGTGGAGTTAAGGCACGCAGTGAAGTAGCGTGACAACTCGTTCTTGGAAATGTTCAGCGAGCGTGACAGGGTGAACATGTTTACTGAAGTGTCTTTATAGCCCAAATCGGCGCACCACTTGTCGAGCATCTCCTTGATAAATGCCTGACGCTCCTGAGAAATTGACTGTAAATTTTCTTTATCGTCTATAGGTTCTGCATACTGCCCATTGGAGCTTTCCAAAGATGCTCCCCCATTTTCTGTTTCTTCATCTGCTATGGCTGCGCTTTCTTCTTCCTCCTTATCCAAGAGTTCCTCGGTAGGAACGTAATTGTAGCCCAATGCCACGAAACTCTGGTTGAAGAAAAGGATAGAGAGCAGAGCCAACGGTCCTATTATATATAATAAGGTGGTAGAGAGGATGACGAAAGGCATGGTAAGGGCAGAGAAGAACAGGGCGAAGACACTGGCTCGGGCATATCGCACGTAGGGCAGCATGTCGCCACCAGTCATCAGCTCTAACATTTTCTTGCGTTTCCGCATCTCAATCATAATCATATAGATGCAATACGCTACGTTTGCGCCGAACAATACGAGCATCGCATAGAGCCAGTTGCCAATGTTAAGACTTCCGCTATTGCTGTAGCCTATGCAGAAAACTGCTATGATGGCGGCATAAATGCAAGCGCAGACGATGTTCATCTTTCGGCGGTTGGCATGGGTCGCCTCAATGTTGTATATGCCCATGGCGATAGTGGTGATGCATGGGGTATAGACCAGAATGTTGAAGATAGCTCCCAAGTCATCGCTTTTTGCACGAAAGCCCAAGAGCATCTGCAAGAGATATTGTATGGCAAGTCCCATCATGCCTGCAAGTATCATCCAGCGTGACCATTCATAGCGTCGGTTGGTCCACTTCATGTGCAGGTGGGTGATGCCGAGGATAAGGGCATTGATGAGCATGAAGATGAAACATGCGAACTGAAGGAAATATAAAGAGTCTATCATTCTTTGATACATTTTTTGTTCAACAAATCGTTTACATCCACTTTCAGCAAATCAGAAATCCGTATTAAGGTTTCCAAATCTGGTTGGCAAGTGTTTGTACACCATTTAGATCATGTAAATCCGCTTGCAAAAGTACGAAAATAATTTCAGAAAAAGGTAAAATATTCTCAAAACATTTACGAAAACATGCAAATAATTGATTGAACTTTCGCATGTGGTTCAAGTACGGGCTGAAGGCCCAAAAGAGCGTGTGGAGCTTACTTGCGAAAGTTCAGTGGGCTTATAAACTCCAGAAAAAAAAAGAATCTATGAAAAAGTATGATAAAACATGAGCAAGTATGAGCAACTGTGAGTTGACCCCTCACCGATTTCGTATCTTTGCATTGTGGTTCAGAGATAACATCTCATACCACCAAGAGGCAATGCGCAGCGCCCCCTAATACACAAACACAATTTATTAACCTTAAAATGAAGACACTATGATTCTGTACACATTAAAGAAGTATGTCAACGAGAAGTTGAGCGCCGCTTACGGCAAGTTTTTCGCCTACCCTGTAGTCACCCAGACCTATGGTCTTGATGAACTCGCAGAGCACATGGAAAGTCACAACACCCCGTTCTCAAAGGGAGCCATCAAGGGTATGCTCACCGACATGGTGAGCTGCGTAAGAGAACTGGTTCTGCAGGGTATCGCCGTGAAGATTCCCGACCTCGCCATCTTCAGCATCGGCATCAAGAACAAGGAAGGTGCTGCCTCCGAGAAGGAGTTCAGCATCACCAAGAACATTGCCGGACTGAAACTCCGTGCACGTGGCACCGGTGAGTTCAAGGCAAACAGCCTGAACCTCGATGCATCCCTGAAGAAGGCAACTGCCGTAACAGGAGATGTTACTCCACCAGACGGCGGTAAGGATAACACAGGCGATACCACCCAGGGTGGCGGCACAAACCAGGGTGGCGACTCAACCCAGACTGGCGGATCAGGCAACACCGAGAGCAGCGGCTCCGATGGTAGCGACGGCCTGGAGTAACCCCATCGCCAGTAGATGAAGAAAGAAGGTTTTAGACAGGATGCAGTCCGGGATTCGGCTATAGCACCCCCGGCTATTCATCAATATAGCAAGCATCATTGAAACACGCGCTATCAAGCCCATCTGCTCATCCTGTCAGCCTTCCTTCTCTAGTATCGCCCGGATATTGGAAATCCGAGCCCCCCAATCCATTTATTAACCTTAAATCAAATGAAAATGAAAAGAGAAACACTCAAGAAAATTCTGAATTTCGTCATTACCGTTCTCACCGCAGTAGCCTCTGCCTTTTGTGTGCAGAGCTGCCAGTAGTATCAACCCTTTAAAGATTCAGCACTATGAAAAACACAAGAAAAATATCACTTATTGTCATTCACTGTTCTGCCACACGCGTCACGCAGGACTTCACCTTCGAAAAGCTCGAAGCCTGTCATTTAGCCCGTGGTTTCCGCAGCATCGGTTATCACTATTACATCACGAAAGACGGCGTCATCTATCCCGGCCGTCCCGAGTCAGAAATCGGCGCCCACGCCCGCCATTTCAATGCACACAGTATCGGCATCTGTTACGAAGGCGGTCTCGACGCCGACGGCAATCCGGCAGATACCCGTACGAAGGCTCAGAAGCAGTCACTCCAGAATCTCCTGACGAGTCTGTGCGTAGACTATCCCGAAGCCGAGATCCTAGGTCATCGTGATCTCCCGAACGTCCACAAGTCCTGTCCCTGCTTCAGTGTTCAGGCTTGGCTGAATGAAATCAATTTCCACATTTAGCCCTCTATTCAGTTGATATTGTTCATACTTTATTATTTTTTCTACGCTCTCCCCCAATCTTAAGTGATTAAGGTTGGGGGATTTTTTTGTCTCCTTTATTTCAGAAAGCGTTAGAAAGGGCAAAAGCTTTGTTTATTGCCCGGTATTTTAAAGCTTTTGCCCTTACAGGGCGCATTGTTGACTGCCATTATACCCAGGGCGATGCCCTGGGCTAGGAGCTTCTGCCCTTTCAGGGCGTGTGGGACAAAACTTGCGAAAGTTCGGTTAAATAATGTAAAAAAGTAACGTAATACTAAACTTTATATGTACTTTTGCATCGAATTATATAAAAATAAGAAACAAATTAAAGAGAAAATATAAAAAAGAAGAAAGGATATGAAGATGAAAAGAATCATATTGACACTCACTATGCTGGTGGCTCTTGTAGCTACTGCATCTGCTCAGGCAGAGATTAAGTTCGACAAACTGATACACAACTTCGGTTCGTTCGAAGAATCAAATCCGGTACAGAAGGCTACCTTTACCTTCACCAACGTGGGCAACAAGCCTTTGATTATCAACCAGGCTATTGCCAGCTGCGGCTGCACCGTACCTTCTTACACCAAGAAGCCTATCGCTCCAGGCGAGAAGGGACAGATTAGTGTTACCTATAACGGCAAGGGCATGTTCCCTGGTCATTTCAAGAAGAGCATCACCATCCGTTCTAACGGCAATGTAGAAATGTCACGTCTCTATATAGAAGGTGTTATGACAGAAAAGAAATAATCTAGCTCAATACATATTTAAAAGTAAGCATGATTTTCTATTTCTCAGGAACAGGAAATACCAAGTGGGCAGCAGCCAGACTGGCAGCGGCTACACACGAAGACTTGATTCCTATCGCCCCTTATATGCGGGCGGATGATTCAAGCCACAATATAGCCGAGCCGTTTATTCTGAAAGAGAATGAACGGCTCGGATTCGTTTTCCCCGTACATGGCTGGAGAGTTCCACGCCTTGTAAGGGAGTTTATCAGGAAGATGAAGATACGGAGAGAAACTCCTGATGCTACTGCTGAAGACAAGGAGACGTTCAGGACGCATCCTTTCGCCTATTGCGTCTGTACAGCAGGCGACAGCATCGGACTCACCATCGAGAACCTCAACGATACGATTGCGCTGAATGCATCGCTTCAGGCATTGGGCATCACGGAGGTTTCTGCTTCCTACTCGCTCATCATGCCGGAATCTTATGTGGGACTTCCTTTCATGGATGTTGATCCGAAGGAGCGCGAAGTTCGTAAGAAATCGAAATCGGCACAGGAACTGGCGGTTATCTGCGAAGAGATATTCGACAGGAAAGAGGGCGTGAAGCGTCTGGTAAAAGGTCCTATCCCCTGGTTCTTCACCAAGGTTGTGGGCGGATTCTTTGAGAAGGTGCTCATCACCGACAAGCGGTTTCATGTGGAGAAAGACAAGTGCGTGAAGTGTGGCATCTGTGCCAACGTCTGTCCTGTAGGCGATATCAAGGGCGGGCACGGAGAATATCCGGAATGGCTGCATCACAAGGATTGCCTCACCTGCTTTACCTGCTATCACCATTGTCCGCATCACGCCATCGAGTTTGGACGCCAGACTCAGAAGAAAGGACAATACTTTTACAAATAATCCCCATCTACCCTGACTGTTTATGAAGAAGACAATCATCTCTCTGGCGCTCGCCTTCCTGGGCATCGCCAATCTCTATGCCGTAAAGGCGAAACCGGGCATCGCCAAGATTATGCTGGCTGATGGAACCATGGCATGTGCTACCCTGCATGGCGACGAAACCTTCCACTACTACATGCTGCTGGATGGTACGCCCCTGCGGGAAAGCCAAGACGGAAAATACGAAAAGATAACTGCCGAAGAGCTGAACACCCGAAAGACCCGTGTTTTCTCTTCAGAGAATCTTACAAGAGCATCAGAAATAGGCACATGGAGCCCAAGCTATTTCCCTCATAAGGGAAGTCCGAAGGCATTGGTACTCCTGGTGCAGTTTCAGGATGTGAAGTTCAAGAGTAAGGATCCGGTTGCAACATTCAACCATTACCTCAACGGAAAAAAGGGAGAAGCTATGCCTGAGGCTGATAAAGAAGTGTTTATCACCAACGAGACTTACTGCCAGAACTACGGCAGCGTACAGCAGTATTTCGCTGACATGAGCGATAACCAGTTTATACCACAGTTTGATGTAGTGGGTCCTGTTACGGTAAGCAAGAATTCAGCTTATTATGGCAAGAACGGAAGTGGCGACGGCAGTGACACCAACTTTCCTCAGATGATAAAGGAAGCCTGCCAGCAGGTAGACGGCAAGGTTAACTTTGCCGATTACGACAGCGATGGCGACAGATATGTAGACCTCGTATATGTAATCTATGCCGGCTATTCTGAAAGCATCTCAGGTAATTCTGGCGATTGTCTCTGGCCGCAATCGGGTACCGTAGGAGGACTGGGAGCCTATGACGGTAAAAAGGTATGCCGGTTCGGCATCAACAACGAGCTGAACAATAAGCCTGAAGATACCAAAAACGGCAAATACTACATCAATGGTATCGGTCTCTTCTGCCATGAATTTTCGCATACCCTCGGTTTGCCAGACATCTATCCGACCAATGGCATCACAGACCATAACCAGAGTCCTGAATCTTGGGACGTTATGGATATGGGCAATTATCAGGCTAACGGCTATCAGCCTATCCCCTACTCACCATGGGAGAAGAGCATCGTAGGATGGAAACAGCCTACCCTCCTTTCGGATACCGAGGCGCAACAGCTGAAACTGGAACCATACGACATAGCATCGGATGCATACAAGATTATAGCCAACAGCCAGGGCGAATACCTGCTGCTGCAGAATATCAGAAACGAGGGATGGTACAAGGAGGCTCCGGGTTACGGATTGCTGGTATGGCGCATCGACTACGATGATTTGCCATCGGTTAATCTGTTTGATAATCCCAACAACACGCTAGGTAAGCCAAGGGTCATGATTGTTCCTGCAGACGGAATGGTATACAACAGCTATAACGAAAAAGTCAGCAGCGATGATATCATAACGAGTCTTCAGAATGACCCGTTCCCGACCTACAAGGCGGGCTCTGCTACAGAGTATGAGGTGAACAGTCTGACCAGTATCACCCTGAACAACAGTGTTGATACGAGTCATCCGCTCTACAACATCACAAAGGATGAAGCAACCGGTCTGGTAACCTTCGATTATCTCAAGAACTTCTCTCCTACCGGAATCTCTTCGGTCATCATCGGTAAAGACAGACCGACAGCCTATTTTGATCTGGAAGGCAGAAAGGTTTCCGTTCCACAAAAGGGCAAGATTTACATCACCAACAAGGGAAAGAAGATAATATACTAATATACTGAACTTTCGCATGTGGTTCAAGAACGGGCTGAAGGCCCAAAAGCTCCTAGCC
>CAUFXJ010000056.1:0-12139 GCA_959596915.1 Segatella copri | reverse complement strand
CCATTAACCAAATATCCTAACTTGATTCCTGGGTGCAAAGGTAAAAGAAAGAAAGAGTCAGGAGATCGGCATTGCTTCCTACTATTGCAGGTGTCAACTTGTAAGCTGTCTCTACGGTCTTGATAGCAGCAGCCGGTTTTTCAACCTCAACGAATGCGAAGGCACTGGTCAGACTGCTTTGCCAATATGGAGCAGCAACAGCTGCTTCTGTCTGATATTTCTTGTCTGCATGATTACACAAAGCATAAGCAACGCTAGAACTTCCCGTTACAGATGGATAAGATCCCTTGAATGAGAAAGTACCCAATGCTTTGTCTGCATCAAAGACATCACCCGATTCGAGTTGTACAGCAGAGCCATCCAGTTTGGCAATTCTAAGTTTGCTTACTTCTGCACCTGCATCAGCTGTCACTCCATTGACATTCAGCATATTGTCATCAGCATCACCCAAGGTGAACACTCCGCTATTGTCTAACGCCTCAAATGCAGAAGCTTCATCTATATTGTCTACTAACAGAACCTGTTTGTTACTTACGGCAAGATACTTTCGTTCATTCTTCTTATTTACACTGGCTATCTTATACCACTTCTTGTTCTCAGGAAGGAGAACATCCGTTTCATTATAATAAGCATCTATAGCAGCCTTGAATTCTGCATCTGTTGATGCCTCATTCCCGACTACTTCGTTCAAAGCAACATAAGCGGCACTGGTAACCTTAGGATAGCCCACCGAATTATTCTGCAACAATTTCAGAGCTTTCAAATATGCGGCAGAACCGACAACAACATATTCTACATCAAAAGCCTTATTGTAGCGTTCCCATTCGGCATCGCCCTTCTTGTCGTTGCAAACTACATTAGCAGGAACAATAAGTTTATAAGTACCCTTCTTTGAGATAGCACCTGCAGCGCCCTGTATTTCAAAATTAACTTTCGTATCAGATGCCTTGACAGCCTTTGCTATCAGATAGTCGTTACCATCTTTCAGTAATTTCACGCTGGCAGCCTCATCTACATATCCAACCTTCTCTCCGAAGTCTACGGCAATAGTAAGAGGTAAAGTTTCAACGGTTCCCGCTGCAGGAGTAATCGAAACAGGACTAAAAGGAGCCTTGATGACAAAAGAGAATTTCATTTCCTTGTTCTCAAAGCCTTCCTTATCAACAAAACTCTTTGCAGGAACCGTAAGTGTATATGTACCATTCTTTGCTATCTGGCTAGCAGCAGATAAGGTCACCACATTGTCTTTTACAGTAGCAGAAAGCGTTTCGCTGCTCGTTCCATCAGAGAGTGTGATTTTGGATGCATCTTTAACCAGCATGTTGCGGTCGAATGTAAGATGCATGTTTTCAAAGTACTCTAAAACACTGCCATTCTCCAAATCACCTGTAGCTGTCAGAATGGTAGACGGCATGGTATAGAGTACCGTAATCTTTTTTAATTGAGCATTCGAAAAACTGTTTTTGTATATTAAGTCATGGATATCCTGCTTTTTATCATTAATCCATGTCTTGTATCCATCTTCCTGACTTCCTAATTCATCGTCTGTCACTCGAAGATCACCTACAGTACTACCTTCGGAGAAAGATACTCTGTCAAGACGTCCGATATCAGGTGCATGCACTTTCATCAAAGCCTGCTGACTGACTTTGAGATAATAGGAGATATCATGAGTATAGCGATTAGTAAAGTTTACGATGGCTGTACCCAATCCCAGATTACCCCACTCAAAATCAATAGTAATGTCGCCATTAGAGAAAACATTATCAGTAACGGGAACTTCATTACTATTACCTTCAGGTGGAGTTATGGAAGGAGTAAGGCTGAGTGGCTGACTGAAATCAAATACAACAGTGCGCTGTATCTGAGCCCAACCGGGGGCAGACACACAAGCCAGTAATATGACAAACAATGATTTCTTCATAATAGGTAAGTTTAAATGTTTTATTAGCGCATGTTCATATCTATTTCGTCAGTAGCCGTCTTTACACACAGTTTCCAAGTGCCGTCTACTTTCACCGGATTGAACATATAAGCTGTCTTTGCCGGTTCAGCGGTTCCAGCCTGTTTTGCCGTTGCAAAGGTAACATCATATTTCACATCATTGCAGCCTTGCAACTGGAATGAGTAATATACGCGTGTATAATCCAATACAGGGAACATCTTAAACTTGTTAAGATATCTTTGTCTTGTTTCTTCTGTGAGAGGTTTCACTTCTTGCGTAGAATCGGTATATTCATGCAAATTGGCAAGCACTGCGTTATAATCCTTTGCCTTGAGTTGCGCCATGGCATCATCACAAAGTTTCAACATAGCAGCCGTATCTTCTTCTGTCAATTCGCTTCTGAATTCATCAACCTGCTGTTCGCGACTTTTCTTTTTCTCACCGCATGAACATAATGAGAAGACCAATATAGCCAAGAGAGAATAATATATAGTTTTTTTCATACCCGTCACATTTTTAAATAAAAAGAGGGTGCGCCGCTCTTTTAGGCACACCCTCTAATTAGAGCTTAATTATTAATTTCCTTTTCAATAAATGTCTTAATCACCGATTGTACCGTTGATTGTGAACTCAACCTTAGTAGTAAACTCACCCCACTCGTAAGCGATAGTGATAGGAACTCTTACCTTGAAGGTTTCTACGTTACCACCATTGTTGTAGTACCAGATAGTACCGAACTTAGCCTTATTAGCCTCCATGAAGATTGCCAAAGCAGCATTCTGACTTGCAGAGTTGTAAGAAGTCAAATCGTTGGTGTAAGTTACCTTACCCTTAGTCTTAGAATCTGTAGCAACACCACTTCTATTACCGCATCTGAGTTCAACGTCTCCACTAATCTTATCCATTGTAGTCCAATGACCGCCGCCAAGAGTTGTCTCAACGTTAGCAGGTGTAGTATCGATCGTAATAGACTTCACATTGTAGTAACCCCAGAACCAGAGGTGGTCACCCCACATATTACTCTGGTTAGCTACACAACCTGCCTCAGAAACAGTAGCAGTATTCCAACCACGCCAGTCGTACAACTTAAAGAGATCAAGAGCGTAGATAACGTTACCATTGGTGTTAGCATCGATACGTGGCTCTGTAGCAACATCAATCAAGTTGATTGGACGCTCCCAAGATGTCAGGAAGATACCATCCTTAACAAACTCAGCAACACCACAAGTATTCTCAGTTACAACACCTACCCAAGAGCGAAGCTCCTTCTGGATATTAGCATTCGCTGGTTCATAACCAATCGCATTCAAGACAGTCTTTGTTGTTTCATTCTTTATCAATGTAATCTCACTAGTAGCAGGATCCAATGTTGCAATTTTAACATAAGAAGTACCCTTTACTGCATAGAGATCTTCATTCATGAATGCACCATCTGCGTAGTCAATAGCACAACCCTCAAGAGTTTCCTGCAACTTAGCCTTGCTGAATACGTGAGAGTCACCAATGATATACTTGCAGAACAACTTGTTCCACTTGGTATCAGCAGCACTTCTCTGTGGAGTGATTGTATAACCACCAACTACAACAGGCTCAGGAACGAAGTAATACTTGTGAGGACCTACTAACTTAGCAACATTACCCTTCAAAGTAGAAGTAACCTTGCGGCTAATACCAAGGATATCGCCACCATTTGTAGGCTCCTTAACATCGAAGATAACAGCTTCCTTACCATTTACAGAACCATCAAGTCCCTTCCAGTACTCAGGAATCAACTCACCGAATGTCTGGTTCTTATTGATACGTGACAAGTTGTAAGTCAACTTAACATAGATGTAAGGATACTTAGCCTTTGCATTACCTACGTAACGTACATAGCGAGTTACAGTAACAGGATTAACCTGATCATGAGTCAACTTCTCAAGATCTGCAGCAGTTAAGTGCCACTTGAAGGCATGGTTAGTTGTACCCTCTGTATTACCGAAGTACTCGATATTACCAAGATCATCAGCAGCGTTGTATGTACCACCCTTCTCAGGAGCAGCCTTGAACATCTTCAGATCCAAAGTAGTATTACCAGCAGCATCAGTACCGTATGTGCCCTTTTGATCAATAGTATACTGCTCATCGAAGTCCTTCTTTGTCATATTCTCAAGACCCTCTGTCAATACAGTTGCAGAGAACTGAGCCCATGTAGTCTTCAAATCATCAATATCATTGCAGAGATCGAACTTAGCATCCTTCGTCAACAAATCAATTGCCTTATTAGGAGCAACCTCAGGGTTCTGACGTGTAATGTGAATCAAGATGTAACCATCCAAAACCACCTGGTCACCACGCTTAACGAGTACCTGAACCAATGGCTCACGGTCGATAGAAGTAGCAGACTCAGAAGTTGGATTACCCTCTGCATCAACATTCCATGCACGGAGAATACCAGCATCCTGGTTAACCCACTTAGCATAACGGCTATCAATTGTAGCGTTGCCGTCTACCTTGTACTCAACGAGGTTAAACTGATAGGTCAAACCCCATTCCTTACCTTCTTCTAATGACATCTCCTTCAGGTTAACACCAAGCTTATTAGGAGTACCAGGAGTAAACTGCTTAACATCCTCTACCAACATATGGAGTCCGAGGTAGCTTGCAATATCAATACCCTCTGCGCTGTTATAGTAAAGTTCGAGAGCTGCACCATTTGGATCTTTCAAAGCCTCCTGAGGTGAATCATAAACGTGAACCTGAGCAGTAGCATCAGCAGCAGTTGTACCGAATGTATTAGCAGTAGGAATACCCTTTTCGTCACCCATACGGGTATTAGGCAGACCTAATCCAGCATAATGAGGTTTCAATCTCCAGTACAAAGCCTCGAGGTAAGCCTTCTGTGGCTGAATCAAAGCATAATCAGAAGTAACCTTGCCTTCAGCTACTGTACTTGCAGCAGTCTTAGCCTGCAAAGCAATCGTATTAGCTGTCTCATTCTTATCTTTAACAGTTGGGAATGGTTCCAACTTTTCAGGATGCTGAATCTTCAAACCTGCTGTAACAATACCATTAGAAGTATTGAAGAGAGCCTTACCTGCATCGTTCGTCTCTGGAGAAGTAATATTTCCAAGCACTGAAGCAGTAGCACGAGTATGATAATTCAAGATTGTTGGCTCAAGGAGATTGAAGCCCTGAATATCCTCGTATGCCATATCAGCATTTGATGGATTCATATGATACTTAACACCCCAAGCAGGACCATAATCAAATTCTGTTGTAATCGCAGAAACCGGATCATTTTCCAATCTATCAGGCAAATAGTTATCGAGACCTGTAATTGTCTTATGGCTACCATCAGTAGTAGTCAAGCGGCTAAGACCTGGCAAATTGGTCTTATGTGTCAAGTAATCACCATGCAAGTAGTCATAAGTCAAAGTCTCAATACCATCCAAGTAGAGATTTGGCATGAATACCAAGCCTGTCAAATCACCAGTAAGTGAAATAACGACCTTTTCACCAGAAATACCCTTAACACCTGTGAGGATTAAGTTTTGCTTATCCAAAGTAGCGGTGATAGAGTTTGGAGTTTCTGATACAAACTGAACATTACTCTGTTTTACCTTCTTGCCATCCTTGTAGATGTCGAAGTAACCAGATTCAGCATTAGGAACAAAGTACTCATAAGATGCTGCGGATGCGCTTGTGCCTGCATCACCCTTGTCACCCTTGACGCCTTGATCACCCTTGTCACCCTTGACGCCTTGATCGCCCTTGTCGCCCTTGACGCCTTGATCGCCCTTCTCGCCTTTCTCGCCCTGAGGACCACGAGCCAAGTTGTCTGTCTTTTTACCATTCTCATACCAGTAACCATCGGCACCGATAGTCCATGCAGTACCAGGAGCGCCATCCTTACCATTTGAAATAGTGACTGATTTTCCATCACTGAGCTTTACAGTAATACCATCACTAGTTTCTGTTACTCCGGTAACAAGACCACCACCCTTAATCAAATTCTGAATGGTCTCAATTGCTTTTGCATTAGAATCAATCTGCTGTTGCAAATTACTAATGTCATCATCGTAGTCCTTACAAGAAGTAAATGTGCTTACCGAGGCAATTGTCAATGCACCCATAAGCAGCGCGCTAAAATACTTTCTTTTCATACGGTAATAATTTATAAAGTTATACGATTTTCCAAGCCTTTCGGCAGGAAGTTATTAATTAATTCTCTATATCGAATTAAGAGTTCCGTTTGATGAAAAGAGTCTGCACTCTTAGAAAAGTTCTTCGTTCTCTTTCAAAGGTCCTCTTAGAAAAGTTATTTTATCGTTCTTATATATCGTGTGGCTTTTTATAACCACTAAGTTCTTATTGTTCTTATATGTCGTGGCTTTTTGTCGCCACTCAGTTCTTGTTGTATATGGAATATCTCCAGCCAGGAGATTTTTCATGTTGCAAATATAAGTATAATTTTCGAAACTTGCAAGTTTTTGAGCATTTTTTTTTCAAAAAAAGGCTATTTTTCTTATGTTTTTTATAAAATAGCCCCCATATTGGGCTTCTAACCCGTCCTTTTTCCCTGTTTTCCTCCATTTTGCCGATATAAAACCTATACCTTATTATATATAGGGGAGATTGGCGGTCCTACACCTTATTATATATAGGGACTATCTAGATACGAATGTATGAGTAAATCGTATTATACCAAGCCGCCTCATTCTGATAACTCAAGTGCTTCATTCTGATAACAGAGCTACTTCATTCAGCCAACGCAGCCATATTATTCAGCCAACGAAATTGACTCTTCCACCCAACGAAGTCGAATCTTTAACCCAACGAAATCGAATCTTCCGCCCAGCGCAGTCGTATCTTTAACCCAACGCAGTCATATCTATCGACTCAATGAAGCGTATAAACTTGTTAAATGACGTACATGATTTCATCTACTTACTTAAACTGGCTGGAGTCCCTATACCTTATCATATATACTGGCATTGATGTGAATATCGGAAAAGTATCAATGACGATGTGATAGACTGATACAACGATATGCTTATCGAAGCTATCAGTATATGAGAGGGAGGTAGAGTTATTCCGCCAACGATGCTGGAGAAATTACGTCACGACGTAGCAGTAGCTACGTCACGACGTAACAATAACTACATCCCGACGCAGTGACAGCTACGTCGTGACGCAGTTTCAGGAGCATCCTGCCCATTATCAAGTAAGGCTCTTTTGAAGTTCAAAAGAGCCTTTTTTGAATCAAAAATAAGCCTCACTTCCATTTTTGGTGATAAAAAGACGAAAAAAGGGGCTATATTGAACGCAAAAACCCTCGTTTTGTTCAGTCGATGCACCAAGCGTTCCAATGAACAGAAGAACAAAAAGCAGACAAGAAACACCTGAATATCAGCTAGTTATACCGATTTTACCATACCTAGGGTGTGGCAATAGGTGGCAATAAGGTGACAATAGAAATAGGGTCTATTGCCACCATTAAACCATTGTATGCCAGTAAGTTAGCATGCGTGTGGCAAATGTGGCAATAAAATCGAGAGTAAACTGACGCAAGTAGCTACGTTGGCCATCGCAAGTACTTGCAAAGAGCAATGAAGCCTGTTTCGAAGGGCATCGAAACAGGCTTCATTTTTTTATTCTAGAATTCTGCGTTCTTTGGTGTACGTGGGAATGGAATCACGTCGCGGATATTCTGCATACCGGTTACGAAGAGAATCAGACGCTCGAAACCGAGACCGAAACCTGCGTGTGGGCATGAACCATACTTACGGGTATCGAGATACCAGTTCATATCCTTCATAGGGATGTTGCGAGCCTCAATCTCACCCATCAGCTTGTCATAGCTCTCCTCACGGACAGAACCACCGATAATCTCACCAATCTGTGGGAACAGTACGTCGGTACCCTGAACGGTCTGACCGCTCTTGCCACCGAAACCACTCTCCTCCTCGTCTATCTTCATATAGAATGCCTTGATAGCCTTAGGATAGTTGGTCATGATAACCGGGCGCTTGAAGTGCTCCTCTACGAGGAAACGCTCATGCTCTGAAGCCAAGTCATCACCCCACTCGCATGGGAACTCAAACTTCTTACCGTTGGCAATAGCCTCCTGAAGGATGCGGATACCCTCGGTATATGGGAGATGAACGAAGTCGGAATTCAATACGCCTTCCAGACGGGCAATCAGCCCCTTGTCTATCATCTTGTTCAAGAAAGCAAGATCGTCCTTGCAATGCTCCAGTGCCCAACGGATACAATACTTGATGAAGTCTTCCTCCAACTCCATCAAACCGTCCATATCCAGGAAAGCAACCTCTGGCTCTACCATCCAGAACTCAGCCAGGTGGCGAGGAGTATTACTGTTCTCTGCACGGAAGGTTGGACCGAAGGTATAGATGGCGCCGAGTGCTGTAGCACCGAGCTCACCCTCCAACTGACCGGAAACGGTCAATGAAGTCTGCTTGCCGAAGAAATCATCAGAATAGTCGATTTTGCCATCCTCGGTCTTCTTCAGATTGTAGAGGTTCTTGGTAGTTACCTGGAACATCTGACCTGCACCCTCGCAGTCGCTGGCTGTGATGAGCGGAGTATTGAAATAGAAATATCCATGCTCATGGAAGTAGGTGTGGATAGCCATTGCCATGTTATGGCGGATACGCATTACGGCACCAAAGGTATTGGTACGGAGACGGAGGTGAGCATACTGACGCATGTATTCGAAGCTCTGTCCCTTCTTCTGCATAGGATAGTCGCTGCCGCAGAGACCGTAAATCTCGATGCTCTCGCACTGGATCTCAACACTCTGTCCGGCACCCTGGCTTTCTACCAGCGTACCTACGGCGCTGATACAAGCACCGGTAGTAATCTGACGGAGCTGATTTTCATCGACCTTTGATGGGTCGACTACTATCTGAATATTATTAATAGTAGAACCATCGTTAAGAGCGATAAAATCGACTGCTTTGCTACTACGATGGGTACGAACCCATCCCTTGACATTCACGATTGAGCCGTAGGCTGTACTCTTGAGCAAGTCTACAACTTTAGTTCTTTTTACTTTTTCCATTGTTAAAATTAATGCTTCAAGGAGTTAAGGAGTTAACTCCTTAACTCCATATTATTTTTTCTTATTCAAAAGCACCCATGCGGAGCATGTCTACCTCCTTCTCAGTAAGGAAGCGCCAGTCACCGCGACGGAGATTTTTCTTAGTCAAACCTGCGAACTGTACACGGTCGAGCTTGGTAACACGATAGCCGAGGCTCTCGAAGATACGGCGCACGATACGGTTCTTGCCACTATGAATTTCGATGCCAACCTGTGCCTTGTCGCGATCATCAGCATACTCTACAGCATCTGCCTTGATCTCACCATCTTCCAAGGTGATACCCTCACGGATCTGATCCATATCGTGAGCTGTCAGGTTCTTATCGAGATGAACGTGATAAACCTTCTTCTTCAAGAACTTAGGGTGAGTAAGCTTAGAAGCCAGGTCACCATCGTTGGTCAAGAGAAGTACACCTGTTGTATTACGGTCGAGACGGCCTACAGGATAAATACGCTCAGGACAAACATCCTTTACGAGGTCCATCACAGTCTTGCGCTGCTGAGGATCATCGCTGGTTGTTACATAATCCTTTGGCTTGTTGAGCAATACGTATACCTTCTTCTCCAAAGTTACAGGAGCGTCGTGGAACTTCACCTCATCGGTACGAAGGATCTTGGTACCCAACTCGGTAACTACCTCACCATTGACAGTTACCAGACCTGCCTGAATGAACTCATCAGCCTCACGGCGAGAGCAAACACCAGCATTGGCGAGGAACTTGTTCAAACGCAATGGCTCTGTTGGGTCGATGTTTTCCTCCTTATATTCGATACGCTTCTTCATGCTATACTTAGCATTTGGATCGTAACCAGGAGTGTGCTGACGGAAACCGCCACCACGGTTGTTGCCATAGCCACCACCCTGTGGACGGCCATAACCGCCACGGTTGTTGCCATAACCACCCTGCTGAGGACGACCATAGCCGCCACCACGGTTGTTGCCATAGCCGCCACCCTGTGGACGACCATAACCACCACGGTTGTTGCCATAACCACCCTGCTGAGAACGAGACTGGTAGCCGCCCTGCTGGCGTGGCTGGTAGCCACCCTGCTGACGAGGCTGATAACCACCCTGCTCATCATTATTGTTGTAACGAGGACGATAGCCACCCTGCTGAGGACGAGACTGATAGCCTCCCTGCTGACGTGGCTGGTAGCCACCACGGTTGCTGTTACCATAACCACCACGGCTCTGATAGCTGCTGCGCTGTGGACGCTCGCTGCCTGTACTCTGCAAGCCAGCACCAAAACCTTCAGGACGGAAACCGCCTTCGCTGTTACTGCTACTTCTGTCGCTGCTGTATGCGCGATGTGAATTGATACGAGGACGCTGTGTGCGACCTACTGGTCGATAACTCTTCTGATAACCACCTGCTGGGTTGTAGCCCTCACGGGTTCTCTCATTCTCAGAAGACTGATCTTGAGGTTTGTTTTCAAATTCTGAATCCATTTTCTTAAAATACTTAATAGCCTCACGGCTGGGTTAATAAATCTAATTTTTACGTTTATATATGTACTAAAACTACAAAATTCCTTTGTGTATATTAGATACCTGTATAATTGCTTGGTGTGATTGCCATCAGTTCTGCCTTAACACTATCACTCACATTCAATCCCTGGATAAACTCATGAATAGTTTCCTCAGTCATGTGCTGGTTGGTACGTGTCAACGCCTTCAATGCCTCGTAAGGATGTGGATATGCCTCACGGCGAAGGATAGTCTGGATAGCCTCAGCTACAACTGCCCATGTATTATTCAAATCTTCCTGCAGTTTCTCCTCGTGAAGAATCAGTTTACGCAAGCCCTTCAATGTACTCTGGATAGCAATGACGCTATGACCGAGAGGCACACCGATGTTACGGAGTACGGTACTGTCAGTAAGGTCGCGCTGCAAGCGGCTAACCGGAAGTTTCTGTGCCAGGAACTGAAGAATGGCATTGGCTATGCCCAGGTTACCTTCACTGTTCTCATAATCGATAGGGTTCACCTTGTGAGGCATCGCACTTGAGCCTACCTCACCTGCCTTGATCTTCTGCTTGAAGTAATCCATAGAGATATACATCCAGAAGTCACGGTCTAAGTCGATGATAATGGTGTTGATACGACGGATGGCGTCAAAGATAGCGCCAAGGTAGTCATAGTTACTGATCTGTGTGGTATACTGCTCGCGTTCCAAACCGAGTTTTTCACTGACAAACCTGTTACCGAATGCTTTCCAGTCATACTGTGGATAAGCTACATGGTGAGCATTGTAGTTACCGGTAGCACCACCGAACTTAGCTGTAATCTTGCAAGCCTTGAGCGAATTAAGCTGCTCGGTAAGACGGTAAACATAAACCATGATTTCCTTGCCCAGGCGGGTAGGTGAAGCAGGCTGTCCGTGAGTCTTAGCCAGCATAGGCACATCCTTCCACTCATCAGCATAAGTCTGAAGCTGGGCTATCAGCTCTTCTACCTGCGGATTGAAGCACTCTTCCAAAGCCTCCTTTACAGAGAGAGGCACACTTGTGTTGTTGATATCCTGAGATGTCAAACCAAAATGGATAAACTCCTTGTAAGCATCCAGACCACCGATTTTATCAAATTCTTCCTTGATAAAATACTCTACAGCCTTTACATCGTGATTGGTAATCTTCTCGATGTCTTTTACGCGCTGTGCTTCATTTTCGTCAAAATTACGATAAATGTCACGCAGACGTTCGAACAGCGACTTGTCGAAAGAAGCAAGCTGTGGCAAAGGTAACTCGCATAGAGTAATGAAGTATTCAATCTCTACGCGTACACGATAACGAATGAGAGCATACTCTGAGAAGTAGTTGGCGAGCTGCTCTGTTTTTCCCCTATAACGACCATCAATTGGTGATATGGCAGTCAATAAATCTAAATTCATAACAATACGTATTATATATAGGGTGCAAAATTAATGAATTATCGTGAGAAAACAGAGAAAATAGTGATAAAATAATTTAAAAGCATAAAAAAAGGTCTCTCAACATTTGTTGAAAGACCTTCACCATTGTGGGCGTTGACGGATTCGAACCGCCGACCCTCTGCTTGTAAGGCAGATGCTCTAAACCAGCTGAGCTAA
>CAUFXJ010000055.1:0-12739 GCA_959596915.1 Segatella copri | reverse complement strand
AACAAATTTAGTTTAACCATCCTAAAGGTGACAACTTTTTCACGTATAAGACATATTCTATTAAACATTTTTTAGCACCTCCATCGTTAAAGTGCGGAAAATGTGTAAGCTTACACATTTCTGATACCTCTTTTGTGAAATTCTCCACATTTTCCATACTTGAATTTTATTTTTCATCGCAAAGATACTAAAAAAACGACAAGCAAACAAGCATTTTACTACATTTTTAACCAACTTTATTACATCATTTACTGAGCCCACTTTAAAAAGGGGCTCAATATATTATTCTTTTCCTTTTATCGTTCCTAATTCTTTCACATTCTTTTCAAATTCATTTCTTTCACCAATAGCTCCATTACGCAGTTTTGCCCGATAATTGTATATCGTATTAACTGCATAATGTAGGAATTCTGCTATCTTCGTACTGTCATCAATACCCAGTCTTATCAAGGCGAATACCCTCACCATTGCCGGAAGTTTCGCTGCATCAGTAAGATGAATTTGTGCCTCTGGCTTCAGAAGACTATTGAGGTCTTCCACGAAATTCGGGAACAGATGCAGGAAGACCTTATCGAAATTTGTATAGAGTTCTCCCAACTCGTGTTCCTTCAGTTCACTGCTTCTCGTCATTGAATAAAGTTCCTGATATTCACGGTTCTTTACCATCTTATTGACATGGAGACGCAACTTATCCAGTTTGTCTATATAATGAGAACATGCTCCCAGGAACTGACCTATATATTCTTCCTTCACACCATTTGACTCATTCAGTTTATCATTCGAAGTCTTCAACATTTCGTTGGTAGCAGAAAGTTTCTTATTCAGTTCCTCCAATTGTTCATTCGTTTTCTTCAGTTCATTTCTCGCTATGGTAACATATTTCTTCTGTTTATTGACATAGAAAGCCAGAACACCTAAAGAAAGAACCAGAAGACTGACACAGATGATGGCAAAGACAAGACGCTGGTTTGCCTTCTTGAGCTGTGCCTGATAATTATGATCGATGGTACCAAGCACAGGCGAAATCTGCCAACTGCGAATACGCGTACTAAAACTCTTATTGGCATTCCAAGAGAAGTTGATGTATTTATAGGAACGTTCAACATCTCCCTCCTGACTCAGAATATCGGCGAGCATCCAGAGCGAAGCCTGATCATTGATAGCACACTTCACATCACATATGGCAGATTTAAGTAACCAATATTTCTTCATTTCTTCGTTTTTCAGAGAACGGTAAATCAGATAGCGATAGTAGGCTACGATGCCATATTCATGACTCCCCTCCTTACACATTTTCAACCGTTCATCATTCACCTTCAGTGCTTCATCCCATTTCTTCTGACTGGTAAGCATCACCTCTTTACGCATGAGATAATCTTCGCTATGATGTGGAAAGATAGCAAACAAAGTATCCCGATATGCATTCTGACGACTAAAGAAATTCTGACTTAAATCAGTATCTACATGAATATTAGAAAAGCCCAACTCACCATAGACATGGTAATAGGCGATGAAATAATCTTTCCGATTCGATTCGTCCAATGTCTTTTTATCTATATGATTGAGCACCTCCAAAGCCTCAGCAAAAGCTCCGGCTGTAGAATACTGTAAAGCTAACTGACTTTTCAATCCAGCAACTTCAGCCGGCAGTCCTTCCTTCTGAGCCAATACAATGGCTTTCTGAATATAAGCCACAGCAGAATCGCTCTGATAGGACTTATATTCTGAATAGATTTTGCGATAAGTATTGAGGAGCAACTTCGGATTGTTCTCCTGATGAATCAATTCCTTCAACTGAGCGATGCTGCTTTCTTTCAGTTTGGTATAGTGCTGGGATTGCTCTATAGCCCGATCAAGTTGGGCATACAGTTCACTGATGCTTTCCTTTTGAGCAAAGCATGATGTAAGTGTAGCGAAACACCAGATATACAATATAGATAATAATCTTTCCATCATTAGTTGATAATATTTTGTTGTATAGGTATCATTAGTTCCTGCCCTTACTGCTGTATAGGACATTCAAGAGACAAAGATATAGCTTTTTGGGTACATTTCCAAATTTTCAAGCATTTTTTTGATATTCTTTTTTACTTTTGTTGTTCTTACATCCTTGCACCTCTCAAAAAAAAGGCTGCCCCAAAAGGTTTGGAGCAGCCTTAAACAAAGCTTTATACCTAAATTATCAAACTAAAACCTAAAATGCTTATGAATGATTATAAACCTACATATTATTTCTTTTCTACTTTGAGAACTGCCTTGTCTACACCGGCAGTCAAGTCAACTGTAAGAACGTATGTCTCGCCATCCTTCAGTTCTACTCCATCTTTCAGATAAACATTGCCGTTGTCGTGGCCGTTACCGTCACCGATGCCGAATACCTCGCTCTCGGTTGAGATGAGATGGCTGTTATCCTTACCCTTGAACTCAATACCCCAGTTTGCCTGACCGAAGAACTTGAAGTTTACGTCAGTAGCTCTGAGCTGCTTGCCAACGGTGAGTGTAACCTGATATACCTTATCCTTGATTGGAGTGAGACAGACATCAGAATCTACACCTGTCCACCAGCCATGATTTACAACGTCCCAAGTTGGCTTGTTGACACCTTCATTACCGATGATCCAGAGTGCACCAGTACCATCGCCATTCAGTGACATAGGCTCACTTCCATTCATAGTCCAGATGCGGAATGACTTATGGGTAAAGTCTGCCAAAATAGTATATCTGCCGGTAATAGCCTTGAAAGTATAGCTTCCATCCTCTTCTTTCTGGAACCAGTCGCTGTCATAATACCAGTCATCTGGCAGATTATTGCCGTTGATAGTAAGGTTACAGGTAGCACCTTGCTTGATATCACCCACCCAAGTCTTGCCTGCATCAGAATCGGCAAAATCGAGGATAGTAACCGGCAATACATCGGTAGGACCAGCCGTATAGTTCTTGGCATCGAAAGTGACAACTACATCGCTCATATTCTCAGAAGTGAAGTTGAAGTTGCCTGTTTCTCCCAAACTGATATCCTTACCTGTGCTGGAACCGAAGACAAACTTTCCATCCTTCGTTGCAAAATATCCCTTGAAGGTCTTCTTGCTGCTAGGAAGAACAGCCTGATAAACAAAGTCGCTTTTCTCTGTCATGTCATATTTAACACCATCAGCACTCACAAACTGCAGATTGTTGAAGTGAGGGCGCTTGATGTCAAACGACAAGGTCTCTGTATTCGATTTGGTTGATACATTCTGCAGAGTAAGTTGAATATCCACCTTTCCATCAGGAACATTCTGTGCATAAGGCACTTTCAGTTTGACTGTATATTCACCAGCCTCCTTGGTACGGATGGTAGTTTCATCTACACTCTGCCCACTAAACAGGAGGTTTGCTTTCAAGGTAGAGAGAGCCACGCCTCCCTCATCCTTGCAGTTTACTTTCACCTCCACTTCATCGCCCATCCATACAGCTGCAGCAGGAGCCGTATAGCTCATCACAGGATTACCGGCAGGAGTAGGCGCACTGTAATCATCATCGCCGCAAGATGCCATCAGTGGCAGGGCGAGCAACGCCATGATATAATATCTGATATGTTTCATAATGATCGTATCTTTAATGAATCATTTACTATAGTTTATGGATTACTTATTCCACTTGCAAGAAATCACACCATTTGCAGGAACCTTGCAGGTAAAATTATGAGTTCCATCACTGAGGTTGATTGACTTAGCCTCATCTCCCTCGTTGATAATGACAGCAGCATAACTACCATCAAGATTAACAAACTCAGCATGTGTAATCTTACTGTCATTAACGGTGCGGGACGTATTACCAATGCGAACCGCACCAGGAGCAACGACACTAGACATGTGGTTGATGATGTAATAATGAGAATTGTAGCTCAACTGGTTGTAGCCATTCTGATTGATATCAATAGCACCATAGCAGGTCTGGCATCCACCATCCAGGTTAGGTCCCATCTTATTGTCAAGCATCAGATTCCATACAAGCACAGCCTTGCAATTCTGGTTTACCGTAGCGAGCGCCACATTCTTCATATCCGCCATCAGTCGTTTACTCAAGTCACGTCCGTCATTCCAGGTTCCGATACTGGTTTCCGAGAATATCAGTTCCTTGTCAGGACGCTGGTTGTGGATATCAGTCAACTCGCTGTTGTTGCCACCATAATCATGATAAGCAGCACCTACAACCAGTTCTGAACCCTCAAAGTTATCACCGATAGCATTGTAGAGTTTCACAGGATAATCTTCCTGATCGGCAATATTGTCATAGTTGTAGTTGTGATCGAAGACATAAATCTTGGTCTGCAGATTATTCTTCTTAAACTGTGCTGCCAACTCCTTTACGAAAGGAGCCTCTTCCTGCCAAGGCATATAGAGTGAAGCACAGTTTGCCTTGTTCAATGGCTCATTCTGAGGACTCACAGCATAGATATTGATACCTTTCTCCTTCATCACATTGATAAACTTCACGAAGTACTTGGCATAAGCCTCGCGATAATCAGGATTGAGATGACCATCAGTCCATGAATCCTTAGGATTCTTGGTATCAAGGTCTGTCACCTTCATCCATTTTGGACAAGTCCAAGGAGCTGCGATAATCTTCAGATTAGGATTGATGGCAAGAATCTCCTTCAATACCGGAATCACATAATCGTTCTCATCACTATAGAGCGCGAAGTTGCTGAGAGGATCAGCCTCGCTGCCCTTCTTGTCGCAATAGGTATACTCAGTACTTGAAAAGTCGTTGCATCCCAAAGAGATACGGGCATAACTTACGCCATAACCCTCTGTGGTAGAGTAAATGCGCTTCAAGAGAGCCTGACGTGCTTCTGGGTTCATCTGCATCAGATTATAGCAGGATGAATAAGTGATGGCATAACCGAATCCATCAATCGTCTGATACTTCTTATTTAAATCGAGTTCGATGGTGGTTGGTGCCATAGATACTCCATTATACAACTTTACCTCACCCTGTGCCAATGAATAGACTCCATCGGCTGTGGTAATGAAAGTTTTGGCTGTTCCTTGTGCCGGTACCGGATTTGGTGCCTCACTAGGAGTATCAAAGTCTACAGGATCTGAGAATGAGTTACTGCTGCTGCAAGCTGTCACCGAGAAAGCTGTTGCGCAGACCAGCACCATCAGTTTATTGCTATAGTATTTCATATTGGTTTCTTCTTTTATTTGTTAATAACGGTTTGAGTTGAAAGCTATCCAGGTTAGCTTAGTAACCTGGATTCTGCTCTAGATTGGTATTCTGGTCAAGAGCGGTCTGTGGAATTGGCAACAGGTATGAATTGCTGTCAAACTGTTTCACCTGTCTGATGCGTCCGCTGTCACGGTTGTCTATTCCGTTGAGATACTTCTCGACCTTGTTGTTGCGGCAGAGGTCGAACCAGCGTTCTCCCTCAAAGGCAAGTTCCAGACGGCGCTCATGGAGCACAGCCTCTATCATAGATTCCTTGCTGCCAGTCTTGTCGGATGTCAGTTCCTTCAGTTTGGCACGCTTGCGAATCTGGTTCACGAGTTTCGCACTCTCGGCAAGATTGCCCTTATAGGCTTCTGCCTCAGCCTTCATCAGGATAATATCAGCTAAGCGAACCCAGTAAATATTATTGTATGAAGAGCGTAACTTATACATGAACGGATAGTTGGAAGCCGGATAATAGTTGCTCCAGGTACAGGCATAATATACGATAGCCTGATTCTTACGGACCTCATCACCCTCCTTGTCAAAGTCATTGATGATGTCTCGTGAAGGAGTAATCCACTTTGCCCAGGTAAAGTAATAATCCCAGTTGTCTAACTGACGGCCGTACATCCAGGTTTCCCAGTTTCCGCTACCGGTTGTCCAATGCACCTCCAGAATACCTTCTTTGGTATTGCGTTTCATGCAGTCTTTCGCAGTCTCATCATAGCCCCAAAGAGTTTCATAACTGTCTTCCAGCTCTACACCGGTTGTATTCATCACCTTGTCGGCATAAGCGATTACCTTGTCATAATCCTGCACTTCCTTTTCGGCATAAACCTTGGCAAGCATAGCCTGAGCTACGGTCTTAGTCATCTTGGTGCGGTCGGAATTGTCATTATCCGGTGCATACTGCTCAGCATCCGTCAAGTCGGCAATAATCTGCTCATAACATTCCTTCGGCGTCTTGCGAGGAGGATAATAGGTAGGATATACCTCATTGATATTCTCGGATGTAATGGTCTTTGCGATGGTCGTGATGACAGGGAAAGACCCCCACAGACGAGCCATTCGGAACATCATCAGCGCACGGAAGATTTCGCCCTGTGCCTTATAGGAATGATATTCAGCTTCTGATATCTTACCGTTCTCCTTCAATTGCTCAACACCATTGATCAGCACATTTGCCTTGGCGATATCCTCCAGATAGCGGTTCCAGTCACGGCTCAATACCGAGTTGCTGGCATCGATAGAGTTGGTCTCATAAGGAACCACCTCTGCACCGGTAGTTCCGGCATAAGCATTGTCGCTATGTGAATCGCCTATCAGAAGATAGTCGAGATGGGTATGCTCCTGACGGTTGCGGAACAACTCATAGAGCGATTTGAGCTGTGCATCAGCAGCAGCCTTGTCCTTCAATACGGCAGTTGAGGTCTCTGTCTGACCGCCCTGTGTTATTTCTGATGGCTCTGATAATGGCTCGTAGTCGAGAGAGCAACTTGCCAAAGAGAACATTGCGATGCCACCGAGCGCCAATGTCTTGATTGTATGATATGTTTTCATTGTTGTCGATGTTTAGAATTCTACTTTTACACCTAATACTACACTCTTATTGAGTGGATAGGTACCCCAGTCGATGCCCTGCACACTACCACTGTTGCCATACTGGTTAACCTCCGGATCCATACCGGAATAGTCGGTCAGGGTTAGCAGGTTGGTTGCTGATACGTATGGCTGAAGACGAGTCAGCCCGAAGCGTGAAATCAGTTTGCGAGGCACATCGTAAGAGAGAGAAATATCCTTTACACGGAGATAACTGCCATCTTCTACGAAGTAGGTTGAGTTGCGGATATCCCACTTAGCCTTTGGCACATCGGTAATCTGACCAGGAACTCTCCAGCGAGCCAGCACCTTGGTACTCTGGTTCTTGCCATCATACATTCCTTCGGTTTCCATACGTGAAACGTTGTAGATGTCGTTGCCATAACTTCCCTGGATAAGAATACTGAGATTCAAACCCTTATAAGAGAAGGTGTTGGTCAAACCGAATGTGAAGTCTGGGTTCGGATCACCGATATAAGTACGGTCACTGGCTGATACCAGACCATCACCGGTCACGTCCTTATACTTCATATCACCTGTCTCGGGATCCACACCTTCTGCAACATATCCCCAGAAACTGCCCAATGGCATACCTGGCGTATTGCGAACCACCTGTTCGTTGACGAAATCGGTAGTCGTGGCTTCATAATATACCTGAGTCAGAGACAGGCTCTCCAACTTATTCTTGTTGAATGAGATGTTGAAATCTGTATTCCACTTCAAGGCGCCTGTCAGATTCTGTGAAGAGATGGCAAACTCCCAGCCTTTGTTGATCATCGAACCACCATTATAGGTCAGGTTTCTTGCTGCAGCACTACCTGCCGGCAAGGTGATGTTCATCAACATATCCTTGGTCTTCTTATAATAGTAATCGGCATAGAAGGTGATGCGGTTGCCCAGTACGGTCAAGTCGAGACCGATGTTGGTCTGGGTTGTTGTTTCCCAAGTCAGCTCAGGGTTACTCAGGTTGCCCTGTGAGAAAGTAGGAGTAGAATTGGCATCATTTCCCTCGCCAAACCACTGCACACGATTGATATTGTATCTTGCCAGATAGCTGTAATCGCCCAGACCGCTCTGGTTACCGGTCTGTCCCCAGCCTCCACGAATTTTCAAGTCGTCAATCCACTTGATATCTTTCATGAATTTCTCATTGCTTACGCGCCAGGCACCAGAGAATGATGGGAAGTAACCCCAACGGTGATGTGGTGCCAACTTGGAAGAACCATCAGCACGCATATTAGCGGTTACCATATAGGTATCATTCCAGTTGTACTGCAAACGGGCGAATGTTGAGAGAATTGCCCAATCAGAAGCTGATGAACCGGTTCCTGTCCAGGAAATCTTGTTGGCTGCATTCAAGGTTGGGAACAGATCGTTGGCATAGTTGCTACCGTTGATATAGTTCTGGCTCCACTTGCTCTGTGTCCAGGAACTACCAGCCATTGCATCCAGACGGTGCTTTCCGAATGCCTTCTTATAGTTTAATACATTGTCCCATACGATAACGCTGCTGATGTTTCTGCCATCATAGCCTGTACCGAATTCCTGACGGCCGATGGTGGTAGATATCGGGTCAAGGAAGTTGGTGGTTGTTCCTTGTGTACGATCGAACGAGAGAGATGTGTTATAAGTCAGTTCTGGCATAAAGGTGACAGTAGCCTTTCCTGTTGCCAACAATCGGTTGTAAGCCGACTTATTATTCTGAGTACGGGCGATATTCTCTGCTGGCGAGGTAATGTTCACGCCATAGAAGTTGTTGTAGAACTGGCTAGGATTCTCCGGGTTCCATACCGGTGCATAGGTTGGCGTATTGACGATAGCTGTTACTACGCCACCTCGGTTAGAACCGGCACCCGAAATGATACCTGTACCCTTGTTGGTATAATCAGAATAAGTTACACTGGCATTGAGTCGCAACCACTTACGTATATCGTTCTCTACAGATGCTCGGAAGTTGTAACGCTGATAGCTTGACTTCTTGATAACACCATTTTCGCCTGTATAGCCACCCGAGATAAAGTATCTCAGTTTATCAGTACCATTGGTGATAGAAAGCTGGTAGTCCTGTACATTACCCGTACGGAACACCTCGTCTTTCCAGTCGGTCTGGTCTTTCAAGCCTTCAGGCAGTTTCACCAGACCAATCTCATCCATCAGTTCCTTATACTGAGCCGCATTGAGAGATTCCTGGTTATCGCGTACGGTATTAAATGCATAATGAGCATTCAGAGAAACCTTGGCTACGCCAGCCTTACCCTGCTTTGTACCGATAATGATGACACCATTGGCAGCACGGGATCCATAGATTGCAGCAGAAGAGGCATCCTTCAACACCTGGATATTATCAATATCATCAGCTGCCAGGAAGTCGATATTAGTCATTGGCACACCATCTACTACATAGAGCGGATCATTACTACCATTCAAAGAGGTGGTACCACGCACACGGATGGTTGGTGAAGCACCTGGCTGACCGTTGGCTTGCGAAATCTGCAAACCGGCTGCCTTTCCCTGCATACCTGCTGCGGCAGATACGATAGGACGGGTATCAAGGTCTTTGGCTGACACACTTGATACGGCAGTAGTTACATCCTTACGCTTGACAGAGCCATAACCGATAGCCACCACTTCGTTGAGCATGTTAGACTCCTCTTCGAGCATAATCTGTACGCCGTTAGAAGCTTTCACTTCCTTATTCTTATAACCTATATAAGAAATTTTGAGTCTGGCACCTGGCTGTACTTCGATGGTGAAGTGACCATCCAGGTCAGTAGCAACACCATTTTTGGTACCATTCTCCAGAACCGAAGCTCCGATAACGGGTTCATTGGTATTGTCGATTACAGTACCCGTAATCTTCACCTTCTGTCCCCAAGCTGTCGCCGAGACCATTAGGACGAGTGCTGAGGCTGCTAATCCTCGCAACATCGCATTACTTTTTGATTTTCTCATAATTTAAACTTTAGTTATTCTCATTTATGTTTAAAATTGTTGTCTGATAGTCGGGAACCCATCCATGATTGGTTTCCGTTTGCAAAAGTATATAAAATGTCTGATATTTGTTGGTTGATTAAATAATTAAGTGGTGAAAATGACCACCTGTTTTTATATCTGCATCTGATTATCAGGACTTTACATTTTTCATAGTTCTAAAAATAAGTGGTAGATTTATAATGGTAAAAGGTGCAATTATAGAAGAAAAAAACTGTTTTCTGATGATTCAGCCAGAAGATTTATGCAGACAATTCAACAAATGAGTTGTTATATAAGCAATCCCGATTTATCTCTTCACTCTTCACCTTCTCGCCCGTAACCCCTCTGTTTATCGGGGTTTCGGGAGGTGAAGAGTTTTCTTTATCTCTTCACCCACTCTTCACCCCTCTTCACCCATATAGAAATACACTATACGCAATATGGGAAGAAAAAAAAGAGGAAAAAGCATGGCGGTTTGGGAAAATAATCGTAAATTTGCAATTGGAAAACAAAGATTAGGAATTATGATAGAGACTAACGATAGAAAATTGCCGGTCGGCATCCAGTCTTTTGAGGAAATCAGAAAACAAGGATGTCTATATGTTGACAAGACAGATATCATCTGGCAACTTGCCAACAGGGGAAAAAAGTATAATTACCTGAGCCGCCCACGCCGCTTTGGTAAATCCGTTCTTGTAGATACGCTCGAAGCCTACTTCATGGGCAAGAAGGAACTCTTTGAGGGGTTGAAGATTATGCAGATGGAGACGGAATGGGTGAAGCGACCTGTCATCAGACTGGATATGAGTCGTGCGGGCGCAGAGCCGGAAACATTGCGCTCTTATCTCAATAATATATTCAGACAATACGAAGGAGAATATTCATTGGCTCCTGACCCTACAGATAGTCTTGCTGACCGCTTTGATGCAATAATCGTGGGGGCATATAAGCAAACCGGACAGCAGGTTGCCATCCTCATCGATGAATACGACTCGCCATTGCAGCATTCCTGGAAGACTCCTTATCACGAAGCATGTACCGCTATCTATAGGGAGGTGTTTGCCATTCTCAAAGCAGACGACAAATACGAGAAGTTTGTCTTCATTACCGGCATCACCAAGTTTACGCAGATTTCTCTCTTCTCAGTGCTCAACAATCTGAGCAACATCAGCTTTGAGCCGGAATATGCGGCTCTCTGCGGTATCACCAAGGAAGAAGTTTTGCGTGATTTCAAGCCGGAAATCAACAAGTTGGCAACAAGCAAGGGATGGACTTTCGATGAAGCCGTAGCACAATTGACAGCTTATTATGATGGCTATCATTTCTGTCATGAAAACATGGTTGATGTCTTCAATCCATTCAGTCTTATCAATGCACTCGCTGATTCCAAACTGAAGAACTACTGGGCTTCATCGGGCGCAACCTCGCTACTCCCTAAATTTGTGGATAATATAGAAATGAGACTGAAAGATTTTGAGAATTGTCCGATAGACAGCGATACACTGGAGACTTCCGACGTAACAGGTGGCGGAGCGGAACTTTTCCTCTATCAGTCGGGGTATCTTACGATAAAGGGGTATATGGATGAGATTTATTTGCTAGGCATTCCAAACTATGAAGTTCGAAAGGCTCTATACAAGATTGTATTGCCTGCCTTGACTTTACAATCGAATGCACTAGTAATATCAACCCAGAATATGTTGTTGTACTCCCTAAAGCTTGGCAATCTCCCCGAAGCCATGAAATGCCTGAAGGCGCTTATTGCGGATGTACCTTACAGCAACAAGAAGCTTGCCAGCATGGATATGGAAGAGCGCTACCGCCTGATTCTGAGCACCATCTTCAATGCCATCGGCTGTCGGGTGGAAGTGGAGAAGATGATTGCTACGGGCAGGATTGATATGGTGGTAGAAACTACCAACTTTATCTATGTGCTTGAATTGAAGCTGAGCAATAACGGCGGCGTAGATGCTGCCACGGAACAGATAAAAGCCAAGCAGTATGCCGAACCTTTCAAGGCTGATAAGCGAAAAGTAATTGCCCTTGCCATAGAACTGGATGATAAGGGAAAAGGATTGGCAGATTGGAAGGAAGTATAAAAGAAGATTGGAAGGAAATATAAAGAAGAATAAAGAAGGAAATAGAAAAAGCCCCCGGTGCCATACGCATCGGGAGCTTTTTTTATGCACCAAGCAGCAAAGGTGCTGCCTGGTGGGGGTACGATAGAGATTCCGTTTGTCTATATCTCACTTACCGCTTTTATTCGGGCTTTGTATCAAAGAAACCGATAAACTCATCAAAATCTCGAAGAATGTCAGTCAACTTAGGATTACTCTTTTGAACTATAATAGCTATGTAATTGTCAACTTCTTCATCTCTAAGAATAGAAACCTTGACACAAAACCGATCTCGTTTATCGAATTCGTTAAACCATCTGGTAAAAAGACGAGCTCGCATAGTCTGTCTGCTATCACCCGTTTCACATTGATATAAAAGAATGTCCGGATTCGTGAGAAAGAACTCTTCAATAATACTTTGTACAGTCTCTTTTACTTTAGAATCGTTAGGAGAATTCTTCTTGTTTTCATTGAGAATACCGAATTCATACGCTTTTTCATCCTCCCAGATATTATTATTTTCAACAAATTCTATTCGATACTGAACACCATAATCTGTCAAGAACTTATATGAGCCATTATCTATCCAGACCTTATAAGGAGAATGAAAATTGAGGCGCGTTAAGTTAAAGGCCTGCATAGCAGTTTGCAGCCTCCTTACGTGCTTTAGCAAAGTCTATTTGAGCCTTTGCCTCCATTTCTCTTTTACGTTTAACCATGTCTCGTAATACAGCAATTGCTTCTTCACGAGTTTTAATTTTTAAAGCCATATTTATCCATTTGAAAGTACGTTTTTTTTATAAGTAATTGAGAATGAGATAAGTTTTTATCTCATAAAAAGAAGAGGTTAC
>CAUFXJ010000054.1:0-13158 GCA_959596915.1 Segatella copri | reverse complement strand
GTTTCAATCCACACACCCACGAAGGGTGTGACAGCATATTCAGCAAATAGCTGAATATCATGATGCAAAGATAATTATTTTGCGAAAGATGGCAAAATAATTACACGTAAAATATTATAAAAGGCATAATATTTATAAGTCACTGATTTTAAGAAGGTGCGAAACTATAGGTTATTTTGCAATACTATAGGTTCGCACCCTCATACATTAAATGATAAGCTCACCAGTAAAGTCAAGCCCCATATCCTTACCCAATGTCTCAACTTTACGTTTCCAATTTTTCCCAAGAATATAGAACCTAATACTATCTTGTTCAGTATCAATAATCCCTTTTAACTGGTCCCTTAATACGAAAAACTGAGATTCCGTCAAAATACACTCAAAAACAGAGTTTTGAACTCTCTTTCCGTAATTCAAACACGCCCTTGCTACATTGCGTAAACGTTTCGCACCATGAGCCGAGGTAATGTTTACATCATAAGTAATCAATACAAACATACACTACTTGATTAAAAACACTGGATAATCATCAATATCCTTACGAATGAATCTCGCCAACAACATTGCTTGAACATAAGGAAGAAGACCTATACTTACCTTTTCATTTAAATAAGGATGAATAATCAGCTCCTTCTTTCTGTTTTGCCAAGCAGACAATATAATCTTACGCCCCGAGTCTGTCATGACGATACCTTCGTCACCCTGCTTGATGAAATCTTTGATGGTAATCTGTTTTCTGTTGATTAAAGATAGAACCAATCTATCACCCAAATATGCTCGCAGCTCCTCCATCATATCCAAAGATAAAGATGCACGCCCTGGTCTTAAAGTATGCATAAACCCTACGTATGGGTCTAAGCCAACAGTCTCCAAAGCCGATGTCATATCATTACATATAAGAGTATATACGAAAGATAACATCGCATTAATCGCATCTTTTGGTGGACGACGATTGCGACCTTCAAATACAAAATCTTCTTTCTGATTTAGAAGAAGACGTGAGAATACACCAAAATAAGCAGTGGCAGCTTCTCCTTCTATTCCTCTCACACTATCTATAGATTCAGCATTCAAAACTCTTCTTTTGCACCGAAGCAGTTCCTCACAAACACGTTCTATAGCCTCATCATCTCCATTGTCTCTAATAAAACGACGCAAGATATTACGATAGTTTTGGATTTTTCCTCCTATGAAAAGTTTACTGAGATGAAGAGCATAGTTAGGTTCATCAGAATTCTTATATTGTGCTTTTCTCAGCAAAACGTTTCCCCTAGTCGGGCCTTGCGAACGGCTGATATATCTTCCTTGTGGTGAAAGGAAGGTTAGAGAAACATTATTATCTGCACACAGTTTCATCAATCCTGGACTTGCCCCCATATAACCAAAAGTAATAATTTGCTCTATATTATGGATAGGAATACGGAATATCTCGTTTTGCTTCACAGATATCACAACATTCAACCCATCTTTACTTAGATAGGCTTCAGGTGTGGTCACGTATAATGTATTAAGTAATATCCTCATATAGATTCTTGTTTAAATAGGTTGATACAAGAGTACTATCACTCATTTCTGGCATACAGAGATTTACCAGAGAACAATTCTTACAATGATGCTGTTTGGTAGCTTTTGGCAAGATACCGCTTTTAAATACCTCATGCATCTGAAGGGCACATTGAATAGTCGTACTTCTTAATGACTCAGAAATAGAAATTGTTTCTCTATGTTTTACTTCATCATAATACAATGCACCGTATGGAATATGGATACCATACATTTCTTCGAGACACATTGTCTGGGCAGCCAATTGTACTTCATCTCTTTCATCAGGTTTATGATGACCTCTTTTATACTCCACAGGGTATGGTTTCCAATATCCTTTGTAGCGATTATGAGTTATAGCATCTTCTGAAGAATCAGTTGGAACAAGTTCTACTGCATCAGTTATACCATACAATCCTAATTCTTTAGAGGCAATATGGAGGGAACGAAGTGTGATAACATCACCATTTTTCTGACGATAGAAGGGATTATCTACATTCTTGTGTAGAATCTGCCCTTCTGTCGTCAGTTTATTTTCTGCCCATTGTTGCTCGATATGAATCAAAGCCCATTGTCGAGGGCAGAACATAAAGTGCTGTATCCCCGACAACATGAGCATTTCGTCTTCAGTATACATGATGATACTAAATCAATTTTTCAACTGTTACACCAGGATATTTCTTATCCAACTCCTCTTGGGAAGGTACCGTAACTTCATAATCGCCAAATGAACGTGGGAAATCTACTCCCCCGATAAGTTTTACTTGAACAAGATCAAATAATTGACCAGCTCTAGCGTTACCTAAAGGAGAATCGTGTTTGAAAACAATCAAAGCTCTTGGATTCATCTCTCCTCTTGCTGCAGAATGATCATTCTCAAATGCATTGATAAGAGCCTGGAACAAAAGTTCTTTGTCTTCCTCTGAGAAACCAGTCTTCGCTGCATCAGAAGGAGAAATAAAACCATGCATACGATACAGTCCATAACTTACCGTATATTTATTACCCATAGTTTTGTCGCCTGTACTATCCTCACTGGTTACACAACAACGAGTTATGGAATTCGATTTTGAAGAGATAGGATCAATCGAACGGGCAAACATAAATTGAACAGGACCGCGCACAATACCAAGTCCCTTAATCTTCTTTTTATTATTTCCTTTTTTATTACTTCCTTTTTTATTATTTCCCTTTTGTTCAGAATTATCATTTTCAGCCATCTCTTCAGCTTCAGCTTTCTCTTCACCAGTACTCATAACTGCGCCAAAAGTACGAATGTCATAGTATTGTGCGCACATAGCCAGACGACCTGATTTGAAGATATTCTGTTCTATATCCTTATTTGCCGTATTCATATCTTTATCATCCCACTTATTCTCCTTAAGAATTGACTTAAAAGCTTTATCAAGCTTTTCACGGACTACTCCAACAGCATTGGAATTCTTGTTTGACACAGCATCTCTAACGGCTGCTATTTTTTCCGTCAAAGATTTCATTTGTTCTTCAGAAACAGATGACTCAGTCTTATGATTAGCCACACACTCCTCTACTAAATCAGCATATTTAGCTGCAGCCTTCAATTCTTCGTCATCTCTCTTCTCTTGAATCAAAGGATTCAAAATATTGCCCTCTCTGATGAAAATATCATACGGAGTCTTAAGCCCCTTGAGCAAGTGGATGTAATTACGCACTTTGCGCTTAATGCACACATCTGATACTAAACCTTGTTCTGTCTCTTCGTCTGTACGAGGCATGTTGTCAAAATCAGGGTCTCCATTTGGATTTCCATCTTTAACGTCAAAGAGAAAAACAATTTCATAACGATTCTTTATTGCTTCCATATTAATTAATTATTGAAATTATTATTTTCGTCATTGTCCTTTTTGTTTGAATTTGCATTATATTGGTAATAATATCCCAAAGCAAACTCTCCACGTTCCGTTATAGAAAACTTATTTGGGAAGTGACCAATTTGAGCAGCAATCTCAGTAATGGATTTATTATATGCTCCTTTGGTTTTCTTCTCATAAACTGGTACATATTTTGTCAAGAGAATGCCCATAATTCGCGCAGGAGTATTTGATGCAGATGCAAAAAATCTATCCTTAATAGAACTATTTACTTCACCTTGCGCCTTAAACTGCAATTTGCAGATTAAGGCGAACAAACGTCCACACAGATATGCCTTACTGGCATTTTGTTCATCTAATTCATTCTTCATATTATATTTGTTTTTATTGTTTCTATTTAAAACTAATCGAATAACAGTTGATTTCTCCTCACTAAAGCAACCATATTTAGCCTTATCATGCTCTATTTGACTTAATACACTTTGAAGTATCATCAACGGCAAGGGTGTATTTGTTAGAGCTGCATGCCATAACATGGTTCCAATACGAGCTTTTGCCTTGAAATCACTCTGTGTAGGCTTAGCTTTCTTCTTTATGCAATTATAAAGAATAGAGTTTATGCCAGGATAGTACACTTCACCATTTTTTATAGTTGCAATATCTTCAAACCATTGCTTTAGGTTATTCTGATATTGAGAAACACTAATAGCCAGCCAATCTCTTACAGCTATTCGAGCTGCAGCAGAGGACAAAGTACAACAATAGAAAAAGTTGTCAACTTCCGTTTCTGCCCGAAGAGAATCACCAGTAACTACAGAAGAAAACATTTTATTTATTCTTTCAACTGTAGGATGACAAACATCTGACCATGGGTCGATATTATCATCAGGCTTCTTTGTCCAAAAGGCAATCAAAGTATCATCACTCAACTCTATTGCATGTTGAAATACCTTTATCTTCTTAACCTTATTGCCTTTTTCTATTTTAATCCATTCAAACGCAGTAAGGACTTTTAATGCCTCAACGTAATTTCTAGCACAATTAGTACAAATACCAGAATTCAGATTACCTTTTAAACTATATGACTCAAAAGCATTAGCATTATATGACACTAGAGTGCATTTTTTGTCTGAACCTGGAAGATTGACACCACCATGTGGTACATCAAGAATGGGATAATCGCTCTTTCCACAAATAGCACACTTTTGGTCAGAGGGTTTTATACCCATTTCATATTTTTTCTTAATAGCTCCTTGCACATTCTCTAGAGAGACAAGACGAACAGAACCAACCATAAAAGTCATGTTTCCACCTTGTTCTTTTTTGGGTAATCGTTCGTATGCTTCTAAAGCCTTTGCTACCTCTTGCGGCTTATTATAGAAGGAAAATACCGGTTCTAATTCCTTTATATCCTTATATTGTTGTAAATTAATTATATATTTGAGATACTTCTCGTTTTTATCAGAAAGATTCTTCTTTTTCTCACTTTCAACTTTTTCCTTATACACTTTGGAAAGCTTTTCCATGTATTCTTCTGAAAGTTCTTTTTTGTTCTTTTCTAATAAAGTTTGACTAATTTCTGATTCAGGATACCCATCACAACCATATAGGGTTTCTTCTGCCCTGTCCAACAATAGGCGAACTTTACCTTTTTTGGCTGTACTTGGAATGTATTCCGTAACCAATTGACAATCACATTGGATTAGCTTGAGAAAATTACCACAACTATCAATAACAATGTCATAATCACATTGGCAAGGAGCCAATGCAGGATGTAGTTTCGTTTCCCTTTTTCCTAATTCTACTAATTCTGCGAACATAATTCCTCCTTTCTATTAAAATCATACAATATGCGATTAACTGAGTCTTCTTGCTTTGCACGTATATGAGATGTCGAAAGCATCTTTTCATTCAGCTCATCAGGACACACAAGCGTGCTATTCTTTACGACAGCATTTGTCATATAGATTGGAGTTGCATTATGTTCCTTATCGTACCAAATATCAAACAAAAGACTACCTATAGGATATGTCAGGTTAAGCTCTATCGCTTTATCCTCATCCTCTTGTGTAACAGGGAAGAAATCACAAGAAAACTCACGAGTACCCAAATAAGGCTGATGCCAACATTGACCCTTTTTCAAACGTCGGTTAAACATCTCACGATATTTTACTATTGGTTCACAAGCTGTTCTTCCTTCTTTTTTATCTCTGTTTTTGACCTTTTGAATATTATCTTCTGACATATAAATAACAGCCTCTATAATGTACTCAACATCTCGCAAAACGATGCTATTTCTCTGGCAACGTTTGTTCATATCAAGTATGTCAATAGGCGTACCACTTTGTATGGAACTGATTTCATTTCTCTTAACTGAAGAGAATGATATCGGCTTCAATATCTTGATACTTTTAACAACCCATTGAAACTCTGGTTTCCAAAGGATGCATTCCAATATGCCTCTTGCTGCAGACGGAGTCATACACGGATATGTCATGCGCTCCACTTTAAGCGCAGGTTGAGTAAAACAGGCATAATCTCCTTTTACCCTTACTTTTACAATATTACTATCTATCATATGTATAATATTTCTTCTTCGTTATTTAATCCAAATTCTTCCGAATAAGCACCACTCCAAACTTTTACTCCATTTGTAGTTTCTGCTATCTTATCGGAATTGTCACGTTTAAACTTGCTATACACTTGCACACAGTATTGTGCTATTTGCTGATAATCTTTTCGAGAAAGATATTCTTTATTAGTAATCTCTTTATACAGTTGCAAGCTTTCCTCGTTATATCTATACACGAACAATGAGGTCGCACTACTATCAATAATTTGATATTTATCTGCTACATCCTGAAACATCAATTTTTCACGTTTAGGAGTTATGGTGTCCTCAGGTGCATATAGCTTAACTATATCCGTATAGTATTCTGCATAGAAATCTGCATCAGTTAGTCGATTTTCATTATTGTGATAACATAACTGAGCAAATTGAGTGAAAGTTTTATACTCAGCAGAAGGTTGTCCTTTTTCCTCTAACTGAAACAAAAACACTTTGCCCTTTTCTAGCTTACCCTCTCTATTGCACCTTCCTGCTGATTGGATAATAGATTCCAATGGTGCAAGTTCACGAAATACTATAGGGAAATCTATATCTACGCCTGCCTCTATTAGTTGGGTAGAACACAGTATCAATTTCTCACCATTTTTAAGTTTACTTTTGACCTTATCAATAACAGCCATTCTATGCTTCTGGCACATGTTTGTTGATAGGTGAAGGACCTGCATATTGCCTTTTTCTTTTATGCTATCAAACAGAGCCTTAGCTTTCTTCTTGGTATTGCATACAATGAGAGCAGGCTCTTTTTCTTCACAAACTTTTTGTGCTATACTATCAATTGATTGGACTTCGTAGTCAGCAATCGGATAATATTCAACTCTTTTCGTGGCAGCAAATATGGCCGTAGGATTCTCAACCAATGGCACTATACGATCAATACCCTTAAAGTCAGCACGAGTTTGAAAGTTCGGTTGCGTAGCAGTGCAAAACAAAATACTACAACGGCACAGATGCAACATATCGTTCAGTATCTTCATTGTACATTCTGCCAGATGAACTGGTAATGTTTGTATCTCGTCAAAAATGACAATTGAATCCTGCAGATTATGCAATTTCCTACATTTCGATCGCTGGTTCGAAAAGAGAGACTCAAAAAACTGCACTGTCGTTGTAACGACAATGGGATAATCCCAGTTTTCTGTCGCTAATTGTTTTGGGTCTTTGCAATAAAACTCTTCTTCTTCACTTTCTTTTCCTTCATAGATAACATTTGAGTGATGCTCTAATATAACATCATGGTCCTTGAAAATTGATTTCAATTCCTTTGCAGTTTGATCAATGATGCTAAGAAAAGGCAGGACTATGACAATGCGCTTAATATTTGTATGAACTTTTGCATGATGTAGAGCCCAATTCAAACTACACAATGTCTTTCCCATACCAGTAGGCAACGTCATAGAGAAGCATCCTTGAGGTTGCGCTGCAAGACTCTGTGCATACAATCTCACCTCTGTTCTGAGCTTGTTTAGTGAAGATTCAAGAGAAAAAGAACTAAACTTATGATTTAATGCATCTAAAAGCACATCTACGTCAAGGGATAACTGCGGGCGTGCATCATATTGTTCTTTTTCAAAATGTCGCTCAGTATCAAGACTATCTGCATCAACAAGAGAACTATATAGCATTCGTACAAACAGTTCTTTGGTTGTATTTTCCTTTATCCTATTAAAAGAAGAATTATCACAAGGAGGAATAAATAGACCATCTTCTTTTAACGAACACAGTACATCAAGCCATTTGCTCTCTTCTTTTCCACATTGGTTCAAAGTTTCGAACATAGCATCTCTATTGGGCAATCCTGCATGATGCCCAAAGACAGGAAAAGCAACATTGACTAACTTGTCCATTCTTGCCATATAAGCTCCCCATTTTGCATGAGGTTCTTTTTCTCCTTCTGCTCTAATATATTTCTGAAATCCTTTACTATATTTTCCGACATCATGTAACAAACCACAATATGTATACACGTCAACATATTCACCAGATAAAGCGAACGACTTCATCATTCGAGCAACACCTTCGCTATGCTGTTTCATCGTTTGCAGTTCGCCATAACTGTTTTCGGAATGGGCTATGTATAAAGCCCCCTCCGTATCTTGTTTTAGCGTAGATTTACAATCAACATTTTCCATATCAGCATTTGTCTTCATTACTACTATTAATATAAAAAAAAATCAACCAATAAAAGTCTTTAAAACTTCTTTTGTAGCCTTGGCAATCTCTTTCGCCTCCAAATAGCACCCATCAATTTCTTCATAGGTGTATGCATTCCGAGCCTCAGCGATGCTTTCGGTTGCAACCTCTTCGAACATATCGAAGACGATTTGTTCATTATTATTCTGCTTCATATCTAACACTATTAAGAATTAGTATTTCCATGTTCAAGTATCACCCAAACACCGGTTTTATCACTTCCTTCGTGTCTTATGATGCCTGCTTTTTGCATTAACGCCAAATCTCTTTCTATAGTTCTTACTGTCACCGACAATGTTTCAGACATTTGCTTAGCTGTCACCATAGGATTTGACTTAATAACAGACACCATAATAGTCTGTCGCTCTGTTAGTTTCACATCGGATATTTCTATTGAATTTACACCGACATTTACATCGACATTTACACCGACATCCCCGCCACGCTCTGCGATAACTTCGTCTATCGTCTTGCGCTGAACAATCGCCATCACGCCACCTCCATTTTCTTCTATCGTTGGCAATGGTAAGCTGGCACGTTCAAACTCCTCGGCAATCTTCTTGAAACCACGTCCCCATGATTCCTTATATTCTATATTTTGACTTTCATTCTGCATATTCTATTCCTCCATACTTTTGATGATTGAGTTGACTCTCTTCTCCCTTCCCAATGTCTCTGGAAATGCATAGTGGCCATTAACTATTTCACGAGGATTAGGCTCTATATGCTCGGCATACCATGCCCGTTTATACTCGGTGGTGATGATGCCGTAATCCCTGGCGGCGATGATGGATGCAGCGAGAGATGCGCCATACAGTTCCTTGATGTCAATCATCTCCTCCAGCGTTATCTTCTCACGTTTCTTGGAACCCAACTCTTCGATAAGCGCCAATTTAGGAAGAAGGAAGAAACTGGCAAAGAGATCACAACGCTTCTCCAGCCTCAGCGGACTATCTTCCGGGAAGAGGAGAAGCAGATGAGCCAGTTCATGAACTGCCGTGAAACGAAGTTTCTCTACGCTACTCTTTTCCGGATTAAAATCGAGAATCATCAGCGGATGCTTCTTATCTGCCCAGGTGCTCATTCCGAAGACATACTCTGGAAGATTAGCAGCAAGTATCATGATACCTTTTCTTTCCAAGAGTCTCAGAATGCTGGCGATGGGACCATCACCGCAATGCCACTTTTCACGAAGAAGGTCGGCAGCATGGATGGCATCTTCCTGCGTTGATATCCCGGTACCTTTTATCGGATTTTTGAACCGGGTAGGGAAACCCGCTTCTTTCTCCTTGGCTAGATACTGCTCTGCCCAAAAAGAGAGTTTTGCTTCAAGGGCTTGCAACTCGTCTTCGGACAACTTGCCATTGGAGGTGGTACGGAGCATAGGCATATCGATCTTGAGATTGGTTCCTTCGAAATATTCCTCGCTGATATTGAGGGCTTTGGCTATGGCTTGCAGGGCATCACGCTTAGGGCGCATAATGCCTTTCTCATATCGGGAGATGCTCTGCTTGGTGATGGCTCCGTTGGTTCGCTCTACGAGTTTATCCATGCTGAGCCCCATCATCTGTCGCGCTTCCCGCAATCTTATAGAAAATGAGTCATTAGTCATAATTGTCTACTCTTTAATTTGTTGACAAATATAAGAAAAAGAATTGATTTTGTAACTAAGTGTTCATAAGATTTAACATAAAAAAGCAGGCAAATGATAAAATAACAAGAAAAATTTAGGCAAAATCAGGTTTACACATTATTATAATAGAAAACACCTTGACCATACAAAACATACAGTCAAGGTGTTATACATATATTCATTCTCTATCTTAGTTACTATAAGCACTCTCACCATGCTCGTAGATGTCGAGACCTTCCTCTTCTACTCGCTTGTCAACACGTACCCCTACACTCTTATCTACTACCTTGAAGATAATGTAGGTAACTACAACGCTGTAGATGATGCTTACCACAGTGGCTACAACCTGAATCCAGAGCTGATGCCAGTCGCCATAGAGGGCACCCTGTACACCTTCGGCTCCAGTTACATACTGAGTGGCGAAGACACCGGTGAGGATAGATCCCAGAATACCACCCATACCATGAACACCAAAGGCATCGAGGGCATCATCATACTTGAACTTCTCCTTCACTACCGCTACCATGAAGAAGCAGACGATGGTGGAAATGATACCGATGCAGAAAGCTCCGAAAATATCGGTACTGCCGGCTGCAGGAGTGATGGCTACCAGTCCGGCTACAGCACCGGTACAAGCACCTACCGTAGTTGGCTTCTTGTTTACAATCCAGTCGATGAGCATCCAGGTAGTGGCTGCTGCAGCTGTGGCGATATGGGTTACAAGAAAGGCGTTGGCTGCCAGACCATCAGCTGCCAATCCGCTACCGGCATTGAAACCGAACCATCCCAACCAGAGGAATGACATACCCATGAACACGAAGGTGATGTTGTGAGGTGTGATAGGATGACCTGCACGGTAATCATCTCGCTTGCCTACACAGAGTGCCATGACCAGAGCAGCTACACCGGCATTGATATGAACCACGGTACCACCCGCAAAGTCGATGGCTCCCATCTCCTGCAGGAAACCGCCACCCCATACCCAGTGGGCCATAGGAAGATAAGCGATGATAACCCAGAGGATGGTGAAAAGTACATAACCGCTGAACTTCACACGCTCGGCAAAAGCACCGAGAATCAAGGCTGGAGTAATGAGGGCGAACATGCACTGGAACATTGCAAAGGTGAGTTCTGGAATGCCTGTAGGCATGATGGCATCCAAGCCGATGCCGTGAAGAAAACATTTATCGAAACCACCGATGACGCAAGCCAGAGGATTGCCCGAATCGGCATATTCTGTAGAGAAAGCCCAGGAATAACCGAAGGCTACCCATATCAGACTGACTACTGCCACGATGAATACCGTCTGCATCAGGATGCTGAGAATATTCTTCTGGCGCACCAAACCACCATAAAAAAGTGCTATACCCGGGATTGACATCAAAAGCACCAAGATGGTTGCCATGATCATCCACGCTGTGTTACCCGTATCAAGTGTCGTCAATAATAAACTGCTCATAAAAATATCTTATAGTTAAATTAGAATACTAAATAATATTTATTAAAGATAAGTAAGAATGCCTAATTCAACATTCAACACTTAACATTCAACATTTTAAATTATTCCTCTTTCTCAGCGTTATACAATGCAATGTCGCCACGTTCGCCGGTTCTGATTCTTACCGTATCGAGTACAGGAATCACGAAGATTCTGCCGTCTCCTACTTCACCTGTCTGGGCAGCCCCCTGGATAGCGGCGATGGTAGGCTCCACGTTCTTGTCGCGAACCACGATGTTTAGAAGCACACGTTCGATGCTGCTGGTATCATACATCACACCACGGTAAATGCGAGCCTGGCGCATTTTACCCTCACCTCTTACATTATAATAAGAGAACCACTCGATGTCTGCTGCTAAAAGCGCCTTCTTGACATCCTCGAATCTAGACTTGCGGATAATTGCCTCAATCTTCTTCATAATCCTTTAATAATTAATAATGTGTTAATACTTCTATTGATTGTCTCTTTTCGAAAACGGACCTTCATTGGTTGCTATTCAAATCAAGCCTTTCTTTTACATTATGTTCGTTTTCGGCTGCAAAATTAATACATTTTGTCAGTATTTTAAAGAAAATAAAAACATTTCGCTTTTACTTTTTGTCAAACATTTTAAATTTATCGAGGCTTATCCTATTCTCCTTACAATTTGTAAGGCAGAAAGCATTTTTATGATACAAATTGTAAGATAGCGAAAAATAATCAAGATTTCTGCATTTATTTTCTTGCATATTTCAACAAATCGTCGTACCTTTGCAACCGAAATCAAACAAATAGTCATCGAAATATTCGAAAGACTAGCAAAAAGTCAAATCTCAAAAGAGATAAGACATGAGAGATAAAAGAAGAGTATTCAAACATAAAGAACAACGCAGATGAAAGAAACAGTTCATTTTACAAAGATGCAGGGAGCGGGTAACGATTATATATATGTAGATACCCAACAATACGACATCCCTGACCCAGAGAAGGCGGCCATTGCCTGGAGTGCTTATCACACGGGCATAGGAAGCGACGGACTGGTTCTCATCGGAAAGCCGCAAGACAGCAGAAGAGCAGATTATTCGATGCGTATCTTCAACGCCGATGGTTCAGAAGCGATGATGTGCGGCAATGCAAGCCGATGCATCGGTAAGTATCTTTACGAAAAAGGATTGACCCGAAAGGACACCATCCGACTGGAAACACTTTCGGGTATCAAGATATTGAAACTTCATCTTCAGGATAATAAAGAAGTTGTGGAATCGGTAACAGTAGACATGCTGGAACCCAAACTTGAAAATCCCGAGCAATTCATAGGCCCTTCGGTGCTCGAAGCTGACGGCAGAAAATTTGAAGGCACCTATGTTTGCATGGGTAATCCGCATTTCGTTACCTTCGTGGATGACATCGACACCATCGACATCGCCCACTATGGTAAAATCCTGGAAAGAGACAAGGCATTTCCCCAGAGATGCAACATAGAATTTGCACAAGTAACTGACACAGACGCCATAAGGACACGAGTTTGGGAAAGGGGAAGCGGAATAACAATGGCTTGCGGAACAGGAGCCTGTGCCACAGCCGTAGCCGCAGCCCTTACCAAGCGTACTGGCAGAAAAAGCAGCATCGTGATGGATGGCGGAACGCTGGAAATAGAATATAGCGAGGCTGATGATCATGTTTACATGACGGGACCTGCAGCATTCGCCTTTGAAGGAGAAATCCAGTTGGAGTGTTAATATAGGGAGTGTTGAATGTGGAATGTTGAATGTTGAATTTAGCTGCACCCACAAAGTCTCTGGAGTGTTGAATGTGGAATGTTGAATGTTGAATTTA
>CAUFXJ010000053.1:0-13605 GCA_959596915.1 Segatella copri | reverse complement strand
ATTGGCTATATCCAAGCCTTTTCAGGCCCGATGATTTCTAAACGGGACAGCAGTGTTTGAATATTGTTTTTTCTTAACTTTGCATGCACAATTCATTATAGAATAGCAGTTTATAGTTTACAGTTTATAGTTTACGGTTGATTTCGTGGTTATTTGCAGATTTCTTGTGATTTTCTTGGTGGTTTCGAAGAAAAAGCGTAACTTTGCGGTTAGATATTAATAAAATGAATTATTATGGCACAGGTAGCAACAATGAATCAAGCTCAATTGCAAATCCTCGATATGCTGTCATTTATCAAGACTCCTGAGGCTTTGCGAGATTTGAATAAGGTAATCTCCGATTATTTTGTTCAGATGGCTGATGCTGAATTAGATAGGATGTGGAATGAAGGAACCCTGAATGAAGAACGTATCGAGAGTTTCCGACATCTCCATGAACGTACTCCGTACAATAAACCAATATTATAATCTTTAGGTTATGAATATTGTATTGGATACAAATAGTTTGATTATGTCAATCGCCCCTAGAAGTCCGTATCGTAAGGTGTGGAATGCTTTTCTTAGTGGCGATTATAACCTTTGTGTGTCCAATGAAATAATAGAGGAGTATTCAGAGGTTTTATCTCGTAATATATCCCCTCAAGTTTCTGAGGCCATCGTTTATGCTATATTGACTAGACCCAATGTAATTCGCAAAGATCCTCATTATACTTTTGCTTTAATTGAGGCAGATAAAGATGACAATAAGTTTGTAGATTGTGCCATTGCTGCAAATGCAAAGTGTATTGTTACAGAAGACAAGCACTTTAAGGTCCTGGAAAATATTCCTTTTCCTAAAGTGGAGGTTATAGGCATAGAGGATTTTAAATGTTATTTGGATAAGTGGATATAGGTTTATCTTCCTGAGTTCTGGGAAGATGAGGAACAATAAAAATGAATTTAATTTATGGGGTGATTGGAACGTATGCACTTTCGAATTGCTCTGGCTCTTCTTTGGCAAAGAAGTAGTTTTTTCGAAAACCTACCCGTCCTTCCTTACCCTTAAGGAAGGCTCCACCTCTCATCTCGGTCTTCTCCCCTCAGGGAAGAAGAGGGAAACCGCCCTACTCGGTGCTCGGAACCGCTACGCTCTAAGGTTGGCGGACCATCAAAGGTCTTCGCCATGGTTGTGCGGGATGGGACCGCCTTACTATAGCTTGCTGAGGTAGGGAACAGCTGTTTATAGTTTACAGTTAATAGTTTACGATTGATTTCGTGGTTATTTGCTGATAACTTGCAGATTTCTTTCGATTTTCTTGGTGGTTTCGAGGAAAAAGCGTAATTTTGGCGGCAAAGTTGAACGTTTAATTGAAATAGAATGGAACAGACTGTATTTAACCCTGCTCAGATGAAGATTCTTCAAATGATGTCTTATATCAAGACTCCACAGGAATTAGATAATCTTGAAAATGTTCTCTCTCAATACTTTGCAAAGAAGGTTGATGAGGGGATTGGTGAGTTGTGCGATAATGGAAGTATAACTCTTGATACCATAGAGAGCTGGGGTAATGAACATTTACGTACTTCTGGCAAATGAGAAAGATAGTTCTTGATACTAATTGTTCTCTTTATAGGCACGAATCGTCGTTTCCTTATGATTCAAAATAGTTTGCATCAATATCATTTTCCTTGGCAGAAATGAAAATGGCGGTAAATACAAAATTACGTATTTACCGCCTTAATCATTTGTTGAGAGGAGTTAAGAAGCTGTGCAGATAATGCTTCTTTTGTGATAAATTTGAGTGGAATGGGAGATAGAAACTGTTAAATCTTGGAAAAACGGACAAAAAGATGCATAAATACCTTGGAAAAACGGACAAATTATTGTATATTTGCCATGGAAAAGCGGACAAAATACGTCCGTTTAATATTAGAAAAGGGGACAAGGTTTCATTGGTCAATAATTCAGGTATTCCAATTTACCTGTTGTTCAAATCTGGTTGCTTTTAAGTTTCAGGTTAACAAGAAGACTCAAAACCACATTTCTGTTTACCTTCAGGAATGTGGCTTTGAGTCTTTTTGTATTTTACTATTTGAGCAGCAGTACAGATATATGAATGTACATTTACTGATACATATATTACCTATTTTTAGGTATTGTGAACAATTTAATTTTGTCGTATCTTTGCACCCAAAAAAATAAGTTAAAAGATTAGTATGAAACATATCCTGTTGCTTATGATGCTTTTTGAGGTGAGTCTGATGGGAAAGGCGCAATCTATGTCTGGCAAAGTTGTGGACAAAGATTCTCATGAAGCGATTATCGGTGCTGTCGTGTATGTGGGTAGTTCTCAGAAAGTGGCAGCTATCACTGATATTAACGGGCGATTTTCCATAGATGCAGCCAATGCAGGTAAATCTCTTAAGATTACTTATATAGGATACAAAAACTATTTAGGTAAGTTAAACCAGGCTCTCTATGAAATGGAACCGGAAATCAAGTCTGTGGGTGAAGTAGTGGTTACAGCTCAGGAGTCCAAGAGTCTGGCTTCTGCTTCTGTTATCGAGAAGCATGCCATGGAGCACCTGCAGCCTTCAAGTTTTACGGACATTCTCGAACTGTTGCCTGGTGGACGTTCCAAAGATCCTGATTTGAGTAGCCCTAATACGATTCGTATTCGGGAAGCCGGAAGTCCTTCAGAATATACTACCACTTCCCTCGGAACGAGTTTTGTAGTAGATGGAGCTCCCATCAGTACCAATGCCAATATGCAATATGTGGCTGGGTCTTGGGATGCAGCAACAACATCCAGAGAAAATATGAATGCCGGAGTGGATATGCGTAGCATCTCTACCGATGATATCGAGAAAGTGGAGGTGGTACGTGGCATTCCATCGGTAGAATATGGCGATTTGACAAGTGGTCTGGTGAAAATAGAACGTAGGAGAGGTGGAAATGACTGGAATGCCCGTCTGAAAGCAGATATGGGTAGCAAACTCTTTTATCTTGCAAAGGGATTGGAATGGACTCCCCAGCAGATGACCCTCAATCTCAGTGTTGATTACCTCGATGCGAAGGCGGATCCAAGAAACCGGCTTGAAAATTACAGGAGACTGACGTTTTCTGCCCGGTTCGGAAAAACTTGGTTGACAGATTTTTACCGTTGGAAGATTTCGTCCAATCTCGATTATACCGGTTCTTTTGATAATGATAAAGTTGACCCGGATCTCAATAATCAGGCGGAAGATTCTTATAAATCGCAATATAATAAATATGCATTTAATTCACATGTAAGTCTGTCTCCCAAGAAGCGCATTTGGTTTAAGTCTCTGGATCTGACTTTGTCAGCCTCTTATGAGTATGACCTTATCAAGCGAACCAAACTGGTACAGCTGACCCGCCAGACAGTGGCAGCTACAGCAACTACACAAGGGGTTCATGATGGTGTTATCCTTCCCTATAAATATGTGGCTTGTCATGATGTAGAAGGAAAACCGCTCAATCTTTATGCTAAGGTCAATGGTAAATTCCAGGTTCCTTCTCTTGTGGTTTCCAATACCTTGCTGTTAGGCACCGATTGGAATTACGACAAAAATAAAGGACGGGGGCAGATTTATGATGTAACCCGCCCTCTTTATGCAGGTTCCATGTCATGCCGTCCCCGAAATCTTTCTTCAATACCTTCCAACCAACAGTGGGGAATTTATGCTGAGGAACAGTTGACATTGCCTTTTGCTGGGCATTCTCTTGAACTGGTAGCCGGTATAAGAGGTACGCAGATGTTGAATCTGCCCAATAATTATGAGATGCATGGTAAGTTTTTCTGGGATCCCCGTATCAATCTCGGCTTGACTTTTCCGAAATTCAATATTGGCAAGTTACCATCCTTTATCCGAATAGCAGGTGGAATAGGTGAACATACCAAAATGCCTACTTTGGAACAGCTTTACCCTGATCCTGTATATCTGGACTTAACCCAGCTGAATTATTACCATACGAATCCAGCGTATCGCCGTATCAACCTGATGACGTATGTGATAGATGCAACCAATCAGAATCTGAAGCCAGCACGTAATTTCAAATGGGAGGTGAGTACTGACATCAATATAGGAGGCAATCGATTGTCTGTCACACTCTTTAGGGAGAATATGACTTCAGGCTTCCGTTTGCAGACGGCTTATGCTCCCTATATATATAGGTGGTATGATGCATCGGGAATTGATGCCGAAGCACTGTCGGCTCCACCTTCTTTGGAAGGATTACCCTTTGAGGAACGTAAGGAACTGAGGGGCTACAGTTATTACACCAATGGCAGTCAGACTCTCAAACGGGGAGTGGAATACACCTTTGCTACCCGAAGAATAGAAAAACTGTTCACCAGACTCACCATCAACGGAGCATGGTTCCGCACGGTTTATCGTAATTCTGTGATAGAGACTTATCGCCCAAGTGCTGTTATCGGCAGTAAGCAGATACAGTATGTGGGGTATTATGAACATGATGGAGGCAATATGAATGAAATGCTCAATACCAATTTCACGTTAGATACGGATGTCCCCAAGTTGAAGTTGGGCTTCTCAATATCCGCCCAATGCCTGTGGTATACGCTGAAACAGAGTAAAGAGGTGAGTAATTATCCTACCAGCTATATGGATAATGACGGTGTGATGCATGAGTGGAAAGCAGGTGATGAAAATGATGCTTATCTCAGGTATCTGATCAGGGATTATAACGATAGCTATTATCTCAAATACAGAGTACCTTTTGCCATGAATGTCAATTTCAAGGTAACAAAGAAACTCTTTGATGAGAAACTGAATGTAGCTCTGTTCTGCAACAAACTGTTGGATTATACTCCCGAATATGAGAACAATGGAGTAACGATCCGCCGTCATGTAACTCCCTATTTTGGATTAGAAATGAATGTAAAGATATGAAGAGATTGTTGATTATATGTATGATGACCTGTGGTTTTATCATTTCCTCCTGTCATCAGGATGAAGATTCCCTGTTTACCGAAGCTTCCATCGTGTTGCAGGGAGAAACGGATATCGTTCTCGACAGGGTCCAGGGTACGGTAAGTCTTACCAATCTGAATACCACCCAGGTTTTCACCGTATCATCATTTGAAGGGAATATAGCCAGAGCCAGTATTCTTCGGGGTTCTTATGCTATCCTGGTAGAGGGTACTGCCCAATATCATGACGCTTCAGGTAAAACCTACATCAGGATGTTCAGGGCAAGTACCGATTATGTGGGATTGGAAAAGGAAGAACATAATGAAGCGATGTTGAACATAATTTGGATGTAAATCATGAAGAAGAGATATTTCATATTATTTCTGTGCTGTGTGTCTTGGTTTACTGGAAGGTCTGCAGTAACAGATTCTGCCAGGATAGAGCATCATGCTACGTGGAAAAACTGGCAGAAGGAGACAGCATGGCAAAATCCCGCCATTCATGGGCTTAGCCTCACGCTGCCTTATTCTGAAGTGTATGCCCAGATGGATTACCTGCATCAATCTGCTCCCTTTATACTGCAGAAGGGAACAGGGCATTTCCTCTCTGAGGCCAAGGCTGAAACCTTCCTTCGCTTGAGCAACCACTCTTCTGCTTGGGGGGCAGCATCTTACATGACGGGAAAGCAATATCAGGTCAGCTGGAATTCTTCTTCTGATTATGATTTGCTGAATCCTTATATTCTGGCGGATACTCTAGGAGGTGACACACATTGTGAACGCTATGGTTTTCAGGGCGGATATGCTGTTAGCAAGGGGAAATTCCAACTCGGTATTGAAGCGATTTTCAGAGCAGAACATGAATATCGGAATGTGGACCCGAGAATGCGAGGTATTGTCACAGATCTGACTCTACGCCTTGGTACGGCCTATGATTTCGGTAAATACCAGTGGGCTGCCGGTCTAGAAGGGAATGTATACAAGCAGACCAATGATGTGGATTTCTATCGGGAACTGGGTGTTATACCTGAGTTTCAAATGACAGGATTGGGAACAGAATACAGTCGTTTCTCCGGAGATAAACGCACCTTATATTATAAAGGTGGAGGATATGGAATAAATCTGGATGCCAATCCGTTGAACGAAACTGGTTTTTATGGTCATGCCAAGCTTTGGAGACGGCAATATAAACGTATGCTTGCCGATTTGAATTCCGTACCCTTAACTCAGTTGTTTTATCATTCTGCAGAAGTCTCCTTGGGATGGAAGCACATGGGAGGGAGCCGTCAGGTAGCCTTAGATGGAAACCTTGTTTTTGTCAGACGTAGTGGTGATGAAAACATCATTGGCAAGTCCTCTGCCCAATATTATCCTATTATCGGTAAACTTACGATGTATAAGAATTATCTTATAGATACCTATCTCAGAGGACTTTACGGATGGGGGAGTGGCTCTGGTACATGGTGCTTGAATGGAAAGATCGGATATTGGAGCAATCGTGAGCGATATGTCTATCCTGAACGCAAAATGGAGGCTGCTAAGATCTATGGAAGATTGGGTGGACAGTGGATGCGCAGTCTCTCCCGAACTGTGGCCCTTACTGTGGACATGGCGGCAGCCTATTATGGTAATGTCAGTTCTGGTATCGTCATGCCTTATGCCAATATGAAGGCTTCGTTCCAGGACATGATCAATCATCAGTACCAGTTTGAAAAAGCAGACTATGGAATGCTCTCTGCTAAGATACGTAGTGATTATCGGCTATCAGGCTCACAGATCGGCTTGTTTGCCGAATTAGGTGGAGATTGGATAACTTGTTCTGAAAACGAACACCAGCACCATCTGCATTTGGCTCTTGGTATCACATTCTAAAGTATAATATAGTATTAATGTAACTAAAAGTAGAAAAATGAAAAAGTTAATTTTAAAGAGTATGATGTTGCTTTCGGTGTTGGCATTGACTTTCACCTCTTGTAGCGACAATGATGACAAAGTAGTTACCACTCCTGTGTCATTGAGTATTGAAATGCCATTGGGACTGGAGAATATAGTTCTCTCCAATGCCAAAGCGGTTTTTACCAATGTAACTACCAATGAAACGTTTATCCAGGAGCAGTTCCAGGAAAAAAATGGTAGCTTTATGGCATCTGTTGCCGATGTGCCTGAAGGAACATACAATGTTGCCATCAGCGGTGACCTGAGTTTTACTAAGGATGGTATTGCCGGTAGCAGTAAAATCAATCAGAAGAGCGAGAATGTGAGTGTAAAATCCGGCAATGCCCAAGTCAAGTTGGCTGTGAACACATTCAATGCTAAGGGAGGTTTCGTTATCTCAGAGATTTTCTTCACGGGTACGCTTACTCCAGAAGGAAAGCAGTATTCTGATGACCAGTATTTCATTCTTTCCAATAATTCTGATGTTACGCTCTATGCAGACAGTATAGCGGTTCTGGAATCTAAGTTCCTCACAGTATCAAAATATGATTATAATCCGGATATCATGAACGAAGCAATGACGGTAGATGCTATCTATATGATTCCAGGAAAAGGTACGGAAGTTGCAGTAGAACCAGGCAAATCTCTTGTCTTGGCATTGAATGCCAAGAATCATACAGAAGCAAACTCAGCTTCATTTGATTTAAGTAAGGCTGATTACGAATTCTATGATGAGAGTTCAAATCCACGCTTCACAGACGATGACAATGCCAGTGTTCCTAATCTGGATAAATGGTATTGCAGTTCGCTTACCTTGTTCTCTTTGCATAACCGTGGTTTCAAGACTTATGCCATTGCCCGTATGCATGGCGATAAGGAGAAGTATCTCAAAGAGAATACTTACGATGCCAGCTATGTGATGAAAGTGAATGGTAATGCTTATCCGATGACAGCCAAGAACTGTATCAAGGTTCCTAATTCCTGGATACTGGATGCGGTTAATCTTTCTATTGCATCTATGTGGCAATGGAATCTGGTATCTGCAAACCTTGATGCAGGATGGGCTCATTGTGGTCAGGTAGACAAAGATGAAAACCGCTACGGCAAGTCAGTAATCCGTAAGAAGAATGCTGATGGCAAATGGGTTGATACCAATAACTCTACCAATGATTTCGAATCAGATGCAACAGTCTCTTTCCTGAAGAAATAGGCGTTCTTGTATAATTTTAAAAAAGAAAAATTTATGAAGAATCAGTTTTGGGGATTATTCCTTCTCTCTTTGTTTCCAGCTTCATTGTTCGCTCAGACTGTGGAGCAGGACACTTCCGTGCGACAGGGCAAGTTGAAGAATGGACTGACTTACTATATACGACATAATAATAAAGAGGCAGGCCTTGCCGATTTCTATATTGCCCAGCGCGTAGGGTCCATCCTTGAGGAACCCCGTCAGCGTGGACTGGCTCATTTTCTGGAGCACATGGCTTTTAATGGTACCAAGCATTTCCCTGGCAAGGGGAAGAAGTTGGGAATCGTGCCTTGGTGTGAAACCATAGGTGTTAAGTTTGGAGCCAACCTGAATGCCTATACATCTGTAGATCAGACAGTCTATCACATCGGGTCTGCCCCTGTCAAGCGTGAGGGCATTATTGATTCGTGTCTTCTGGTACTCAACGACTGGAGCCAGTATATCAATCTCGAACCTAAGGAGATAGACAAGGAACGTGGTGTTATTCATGAAGAGTGGAGAAACCGGCGTACCGGTATGGCCATGCAGCGCATGATGGAGAATGTGATGCCAAAAATCTACAAGGGAAGCAAATATGAAGATTGTATGCCTATCGGCAGTATGGATGTTGTTGATAACTTTCCTTACAGAGATTTGCGCGACTATTATCAGAAGTGGTACAGGCCTGATCTTCAGGCCATCGTGGTTGTGGGCGACTTCGATGTGGATATGATGGAGAAGAAAATCCAGAAACTTTTCGGTAAGATCAAAGCCCATAAGAATCCTGCAGAGCGTGTCTATTATCCCGTAAATAACAACGACAAGATGATAGTTGCCATTGAGAAGGACAAGGAGCAGCCTATTATCATCGGCCATCTCTACATGAAAACCGATGCCACTCCTGACAGCGAAAAGAGCCAGGTAAAGTATCAGCGTGATGACTATGTAAGCGGACTCATCACTTACATGCTCAATGGCCGTCTCTCAGAAAAGAAACAGGTGGCAAATCCTCCATTCATGAGTGCTACCGTAAGGAATGGTGCTTTTTTTGTTTCCCGTACCAAGGATGCCTTCAGTATGAGCATCAGCTGCAAGCAGGATCACGTACTCGGTGGTATCTACGAGGCTGTGGGTGAAATAGAGCGTGCCCGCCAGCATGGTTTTACAGAGAGTGAACTGGAACGTGCCAAGAAACTCTATCTCAATGCAGCAGAACGAAAACTGAAGATGGAGAAGGATTATCGCAACGCCCATTACGTAAGCCAGTGTGTGGATCATTTCCTTGAAGGAGAGCCTATCCTTACTCCAGCCTATAATCTGCAACTGGTAAAGCAGTTTGATGGTGAAGTAACCCTGGCTGAGGTTAATCAGTCTGTAGGTAACATCATTACGGATAAAAACCAGGTATTTGTGATGTATGGCCCTGATAAGGAAGGATTTGTTATTCCTTCAGAATCAGAAATAGAAGCTACGGTACTTGCTGCCCAGAAAAAGCAATATGAACCGTATCAGGAGGAAAAGATTCCTTCTACGTTGATGTCTGTCTTGCCAAAACCGGGCAAGATTGTGTCTGAAAAACCATACGGCAAGTTTGGCATGACAGAGATTACGCTCAGTAATGGTATGAAGGTTTACGTAAAACCTACCGACTATCAGGCAGACCAGGTAATGATGAGCATGCGCGCTGAAGGTGGAACCTCACTTTACGGAAATGAGGATATTCCTAATTTCTCTCTCTTGACAAGTGCCATCACAGAAGCGGGTGTAGGCGACTTTTCAGCTACTGCTTTGCGTAAGGCTTTGGCAGGAAAGTCAATCAGGCTGACTCCATCCATCAGTAGTGAAGGCCAGCGTATAGCAGGCTCATCTTCTGTAAAGGATATGGAAACCATGCTCCAGCTGGCACACCTTTATTTCATGGCACCCCGTAAAGACAGTGTGGCATTTGAGGGTTTGAAGAATCGAACGCTGTCATTTCTGAAAAACCGCAATGCAAGTTCCAAGGTGGTTTACAATGACTCCCTTTCTGCCGTTCTCTATGACCATAACCTGCGTATGGCTCCTGTCACCGGTGAGGTCCTTGCCAAGGCTGATTACGGGCGCATTATGGAAATCTATCGTGAACGCTTCAGCGATGCTAGCAATTTCAAAACCGTTTTCATCGGAAAGATAGACATGGCAGAACTTCGTCCTTTACTCTGTCAGTATCTGGCTACCTTGCCTTCGACCTATAAGAAGGAGCAGACAGACAAGAAAAACGTTCCGCAGATTGTTATGAAGAACGAAACGGTGAAGTTTGTTCATCAGCAGGAAACACCGCTTGCCAACGTGAGCGTGTTCTATACGGGCAACGTACCGTTCTCACCAAAGAACGATCTGGTGCTGGATGTCCTGACCCGCGTATTGCAGATAGCCTATACAGATTCTGTAAGAGAGGAGAAGGGAGGTACCTATGGAGTAGGAGTCAGTTTCAACCTTGAGAAGGATGCCCTTCCAAATGCCTTGCTTCGCATTACCTACAAGAGTGATCCGAAACGTTATGAAGAACTGAATCCTATTATCTACCAGCAACTTCAGAACATCGCAGATAAGGGACCTTTAGCCAGCAGTATGGATAAGGTGAAGAAATATCTGAAAAAACAATACCAGCAGATGATTATCACCAACGACTACTGGAGTTATGTTATCTGGCATGAGTTGGATGATGATGCCGATTTTGATAAAGATTACTATAAGATGGTGGATTCTCTTACTTCTGAAGAGGTGCAGCAGATGGCACAGACTCTGCTCAAACAGAATCATCGGATAGAGGTAACAATGCTGTCTGAGTAATAATCAGAATATTTCATTAAAAATAAAACCCGGCAAGAGAATAGCTGCAAGCTATCTCATGCCGGGATTTTTCATTTTACGATAGAAGTTTGAGCGAACTTTAGCAAAGTTCCCATTGGACATACAAAACGACAGTAGGGACGTGTGATTATAAAGGATATTGCGATGAAAAGAAGTGCAATCACAATCACTATCCATGAGACAGAATGGAAGATAAATGCCGAGAATGGTTCAAAATCAGTCCATTCGCTCCAAACTCCTCCCCATATACATATCATCAATAATGCCCATATCATCTTGCGAAGCTTATCAAGCCGTTTTATAGTAACGGGTCTCATTTTTAACTTGTATTTCACGCATCTGCCAGCTATCTGTTGCAGGGAGCCATACGGACATACATGGGTACAGTAATGCGACTTCTTTCCAAAAAGCGGATAGATAAAGGCTGTTACCAGCATGACTATCGCTATGATGCTGCCCGATATTTCCATGCCATGGGCTGCAAAGCCCAGCAGGAAGGTATAAGAAAGGCAGGTACCACACCAGAAGCCGAGCACAATGACATTCAGTATCAGTTGACAGAAATGGTATCTTCTGTTCTTGATAAACAATGGCAGAATGGCTGCCATCAGGACAACAGCTATCCCTATGATGTTTCTGAGAGAGAACAGGGAAGAGCTGTTGTTTTCGGAAGGACTTAAACTGCTGCTACCATTTTCTGAATCTTCAGTCGCTAAATGCGCTTTAGCATACAGAAGTCCCTGATGCATGTTTCCGATGATAGCTTTGGATGAGAAAGTAGCACCTGTGACAGCATCCACCTTCATATCCATAGCTTTGTCTATCGTTTTACCTTTCCATTTTTCAAACAGAGTAGAGGCATTGTCAAAGAATTCCTTGGTCTCATCATTCTTTAATGCAATGATGTTTTCTACAACGCCATTCCTGATTACTATTTTGAGTGGAACCTTTCCTCCATATCCCATGATGTTGGATGCTAGAACAGAAGTATTAATCTCTGCTCTTCCGTTTCCAAACATGCGTAGCGTGTCGTTGCTTGCAGTTTCTGCCTTCTGTTCAGATTTGAGAGAGTATCCAAACAGTTCATGATGCTTTGTGATGGCAAGTGATGAAACAATAATCAGACAAATGAAAAGATTTACAACCTGTTTTATCCGGAAAAATGATTTCATATTACACTAAATCCTTTCTTTCCTGTTTTCTCTTATTTATGTTTCAGGTAATAAGCAATACCGCGTTTTACGTTTTCTTTCACAGCTTTGCTTGAGAAAGTGGCTCCAGTAACGCCATCTACTTGGACTGAAGCGGCCTTGCTGGCTTTCATGCCGTTCCATTTATTGAGCAACCCCTGTTTTACCTTATTGAAGAATTTGGGCGTTTCCTGGTTGGCAAGCGGTTTGATATCTATAATCTTTCCTTTCTTGATGTGGATGGAGAGAGGGGTGTTGCCACGAAATCCCCTTACATCTTTACCCAAAGTAGTGGTGTTGATAATGTAACTGCCATCTGCTTCTTTCGTCATAATCTCTGAATGAGAACTTTTGGTTGTTGCAGTCATGTTACCAATCAATCCTGTGCTCAGTAAGGCTGCTAAAATGAATATTCTTTTCTTCATAATTGTATTGATATTTCTATAATAGAATGCAAAATTACACAATTATTCTGTAATATACAAGACCCTATAGAAAAATCATCATTTTTAGGTATAGCCCTTCCAATGATGAGAATGAACCTTCCATTGCTATGGTAGGCAGAATCTGTCTTCCCAAATCTCATCCAAATATCAAAAAAGCCAGAAAAACCTTGTTGTTTTCATTTTTTAATAGTATCTTTGAGTCCACTTGAAAAGTATTCTCGTTAAAAGTTTAACATACATTCTTTATTGGATAATGAGAGATGTACCAATCCAAAAAGAGTGCTTCACGGTATGAACCCGTGAAAGCAACTCCCTTGTAGTGCTATTGTCATTTTTGTGACAAAAAACATTAAAATGAGTTGTAAGAGTTATAGTAGTTTCCTGGCAATCCAAGCACAAGCTTCTGCGTCAGCTAGGGCATTATGGTGTTGGGTTAGGTCGTACCCGCAATAAGCAGCTACGGTTTGTAGTTGGTGGTTGGGTAGGAGAGATCCCAACTTTCTTCTGGAGGCTCGGCATGTGCAATGGAACTCATAATCGGGATAGTCCATCTGATACATTTGGAACACAGACTTCAGGCATCCCTCGTCAAAGGGAGAGTTGTGAGCCACCAATGGCAATCCCTCAATCTTTGGCTGAATCTCAGCCCATACCTCTGGAAATACCCTGGCGTTCATGGTATCCTCCATGGTTAGTCCATGTACCCTTGTGTTCCAATAGGAATAATACTCAGGCTCTGGCTTGATGAGACTGTAGTAGCTATCCACAATCTCACCATCCCTTACTATCACAATGCCTACGGAGCAAACGCTGGTTCGTTGCAGGTTGGCAGTCTCAAAATCTATCGCTGCAAAATTCTTCATGAGTGCAAAGTTACTAATTATATATGTATTATCCAAATTTTTAATATTTATATATCCATACTGGTATGCCATTTTCCTTGGCAATTTCTATCATGTGCTTGGTTTCATGAAAATTTGAGAGAATTGTAGAAAGAAGTTTCCATATATATTATAGAG
>CAUFXJ010000052.1:0-13702 GCA_959596915.1 Segatella copri | reverse complement strand
AGAGCACCTGACTGTTAATCAGGGGGTCGTTGGTTCAAGCCCATCTTGAAGCGCAGAAAAGAGTCACAAGTTTTGCTTGTGACTCTTTTTGTTTATCCACATATTATCCACACTCTACATTCTCCATTCCCATATACAAATACAATATCCGACAATAATTAGAGAAAGTACTATTAAAAAAAGGCACATTCCTATGCGGAATGTGCCTTTATATATAATAATGTGTCTAATACGCAGATTATTCTACATCATTGTTGTGATCCAAAGAGTCGTTGAACTCCTTAGGAGCCTGCTCATCATTACGATGCTCGTAACGACGTGGCTGACGAGCTGGACGCTCACCACGACCTTCATGACGATCATCACGACGACCGCGACGCTCACCGCGCTCAGGACGTGGACGACGCTCACGCTCTACATAACCCTCTGGCTTCTCCATCAATACACGATGAGAAAGTTTGTACTTGCCAGTCTTAGGATCAATCTCCATCAACTTCACCTTGATCTTGTCGCCTTCCTTGATGCCAGCCTCTTCAACTGTCTCAAGACGCTTCCAATCAATCTCAGAGATGTGGAGCAAACCATCCTTACCAGGGAGAATCTCTACGAAGCAACCATAAGGCATGATAGAGCGAACAGTACCCTCGTAAACCTCACCAACCTCAGGAACAGCAACGATAGCCTTAATCTTAGCCAAAGCTGCATCGATAGAATCCTTGTTAGGAGCAGATACCTGGACGTGACCCTCACCATCAGTCTCCTCGATAGTGATTGTCGCACCAGTATCCTCCTGCATCTGCTGGATAATCTTACCACCAGGGCCGATGACAGCACCGATGAATTCCTTAGGAATATCGAATGCTACGATACGTGGAACCTGTGGTTTCATCTCAGCACGTGGCTCAGAGATTGTCTCCATCATGCAGTTGAGGATGTGCTCACGACCAGCCTTAGCCTGCATCAAAGCCTCCTCAAGAATCTCGAAGCTCAAACCGTCGCACTTGATATCCATCTGTGTAGCAGTCAAGCCATCGCGGGTACCAGTGGTCTTGAAGTCCATATCACCCAAGTGGTCCTCATCACCGAGGATATCACTGAGGATAGCGTACTTGTCCTCACCTGGGTTCTTGATAAGACCCATAGCGATACCAGAAACTGGCTTCTTCATAGGAACACCTGCATCCATCAGGGCGAGAGTACCGGCACAAACAGTAGCCATAGAAGAAGAACCGTTAGACTCCAAGATCTGGCTTACCAAACGTACTGTGTAAGGGAAGTCTGTAGGAATCTGGCCCTTCAAACCACGCCATGCCAAGTGACCGTGACCAATCTCACGACGGCCTACACCGCGCTGAGCCTTAGCCTCACCTGTTGAGAATGGAGGGAAGTTATAGTGAAGGAGGAAGCGCTGGTAGCTCTTCTCGAGCACACCGTCGATAAGCTTCTCATCCATCTTTGTACCAAGAGTACATGTAGAGAGAGACATAGTCTCACCACGCTGGAAGATAGCGCTTCCATGAGGCATTGGGAGTGGAGAAACCTCGCACCAAATAGGGCGGATTTCTGTAGTAGCACGGCCATCAAGGCGCAAGCCCTCGTCGAGGATGCAACGGCGCATAGCATCGCGCATTACGTCATCATAGTAACGGGTAGCCTCAGCGTGCTTCTCCTCCAAGTCTTCCTCAGAAAGATCGGTATGAGCAGCGTCATACTTCTCGAGGAAATCAGCCAAAACCTTATCGAAAGCATCCTGACGTGCATGCTTCTCCAAAGCCTGATGATTGATATCATAAGCTGGCTTGTAAAGCTCAGACTTAATCTGCTCACGGAGTTCCTCATCGTTGATCTCGTGGTCATACTCACGCTTCACGTCAGTACCCTTCTCCTTAGCCAACTCATACTGGAGTTCGCACATAGGCTTGATAGCCTCGGCAGCCACCTTGAGGGCACCAATGAGATCCTGCTCAGAAACTTCCTTCATCTCACCTTCTACCATCATGATATTGTCCTTGGTAGCACCAACCATGATATCCATGTCTGCCTCTTCCATCTGCTGGAATGTAGGGTTAACAACATACTCACCATTGATACGAGCTACACGAACCTCAGAGATATAGTACTCGAAAGGAATATCTGAACAAGCCATGGCAGCTGAAGCAGCGAAACCTGCGAGGGCATCTGGCTGGTCAACACCATCGGCTGAGAGCAACATTACCTGTACGTAAACTTCTGCATGGTAGTTAGAAGGGAAAAGTGGACGCAAAGCACGGTCCACGAGACGAGAGGTAAGGATTTCCTCATCGCTGGCTTTGCCTTCGCGCTTGGTGAAACCACCAGGGAAACGACCTGCAGCACTGTACTGCTCACGATAATCTACTTGCAAAGGCATAAAATCTGTACCCGGAACTGCATCCTTTGCTGCACAAACAGTTGCGAGAAGCACTGTGTTACCCATGCGGAGAACCGCAGCACCATCAGCCTGTTTTGCAACTTTTCCGGTCTCAATTGTGATGGTTCTTCCATCAGGCAACTGAACACTTTTTGTAATTACGTTCATCTAAATTAAAAAACTTATTGTTTTGTCTAACATCTAAAATATCTAAAACGCTGCAAAGATACCTCTTTAATTATTAATAAACAAATAAATCAGCAATTATTTTCCACTTTTTTAAATAATTTATCTATAGAAGGTGCATTATTCGCAATTTTATTACTATCTTTGCACTCGATAATTTTGCAAAATAATAAAATTCATGAAGATAACTAGACTCTTTTCAGTGGCAGCGATTATGGTAGCTGCACTGGCTTTGACTTCTTGTAACAACAAGAAATTCCACATCAACGGCAATATCACAGAGGCTCAGGACTCTATGCTCTATCTGGAGAACATCAGCCTGAACGGTCCTGTGAAAATCGACTCTGTGAAACTGGGCGAGGATGGTGCCTTTGCCTTCGACGAGGCTGCCATGGACTCTGTTACCCCAGAGTTCTACCGCTTACGCATCGCCAACCAAACCATCAATCTTTCCATCGATTCTACAGAAACCGTCAAGGTAAAGGCGGCTTATCCGCAGATGAGCTTCAAATACGAAGTGGAAGGTTCTGAAAACTGCAACAAGATCAAGGAGTTGTCTCTTAAGCAGATGACTCTCCAGAGCAATATCAACGGGCTCGTGAAAGATCCTAACATCGGCAACGATTCTATCGAATCCATCGTAGGCCGCATGCTCCAGGCTTACAAACAGGACATCAAGACCAACTACATCTTCAAGGAGCCAATGAAGGCATACGCTTACTATGCGCTCTTCCAAACGGTACAGTTGGGCAATGTGAATACACTTATCTTCAACCCTCGCAACAACAAAGACGACGTGAAGGTATTTGCTGCCGTAGCAACCAGTTGGGATACCTACTATCCTGGCGCTGAGCGTGGCAAGAACCTCCACAATATCGCCATCGAGGGAATGAAGGACATCCGCATCATCGAGAACCAGATGGCACAGCAGCAGATTGAGGCCAGCAAGGTGAGCGTAAACGGATGCATCGAACTTGCACTTCAGGACAACAAGGGACAGGTACGCCGTCTCTCCGACCTCAAGGGCAAGGTGGTACTGCTCGACTTCCATCTCTTCGCCAGCAAAGAGAGCACCAAGCGCATCATGATGTTGCGTGAACTCTACAACAAGTATCATGCTGCCGGACTGGAGATTTATCAGGTATCAGTAGACCCAGACGAGCACTTCTGGAAGACCTCTACCGCTGCCATCCCTTGGATTTGCGTACGCGATGAAGATGGCATTCAGGGCAAGAGTCTGGCTCTCTACAATGTCCAGAGCATTCCTACCTTCTTCCTGATTGACCGCACCAACACCCTGCAGGCACGTGATGCACAGATTAAGGACATAGAGGCAGCCATCAAGAACCTTCTTTAAGATAACCAGGAGTTAGAAGTTTGGAGAGAACAGTTTCGGTTTTTCATCTTCCAGCTTCTAACTCTTATTCTTTAACGTCAGTTCTGTATCTGCTTTCATGATAACATAGATGGCAATATCAGAATACAAACCATACAAGGAACTTAAGAACAAAAAACGATAAACTTTTAAACCCTAAAAAATGAATAAGAAATTTTTAGCAATGGCAGCCTTGGCACTTATCACAACAGGAGCGCAGGCTAAAGTAAAGTTGCCACACATCTTGGGTGACAACATGATTTTACAGCAAAACACAGAGGCTAGCCTCTGGGGATGGGACAAACCAGGAACCATCGTAGAGGTAACCACCTCATGGTCTGGGCAGAAATATTCTGCCAAGACCGGAAAGGATGGCAAATGGGCTATCAAAGTACAAACCCCGAAGGCGAGCTACACCCCACTCTCCATCACTTTCGATGATGGCGAAAAGACCACTCTCAACAATGTGCTGGCAGGAGAAGTATGGGTTTGTGCAGGTCAGAGCAACATGGAGATGCCTGTAAAAGGATTCGGCAACTGCCCTGTAGAAGGTTACAACAAGGCGGTGCTCGAAGCAAACCAGTACAAAGGCGTACATTACGTAAAGATTCCTAGCGTAATGAGCAGTAAGCCGTTAGACGATGCCAACTGCGAATGGAAGGAGGTTAACCCGGAAACCGTAGGCGATGCATCTGCTACAGGATACTTCTTTGCACAGGTTATAAACAAGACTCTTGATATTCCGGTAGGTCTGGTCATGGCAAACAAGGGTGGAAGCCGTGTAGAAAGCTGGCTCGACCGCGACTACCTGAAGAAGAACACCAAGGAAGATCTCGACTCTGTAAAGATGACCAAGAACCCTAAGTTTAAGTGGGATTTCCTCTACCCTCTTCTCTGGGGTAACGGAACTTTCCACCCTATCCTCAACTATAGCGTAAAGGGTATTCTCTTCTATCAGGGATGTTCTAACGTGGGCGACCCGGACGGCCAGTATACCAAACGTCTTGCCGACCTCGTTGCCCAGTGGCGCAGAGACTTCAAGCAGGGCGAACTGCCATTCTATCTCGTACAGATTGCACCTTATCATAATGGCGACGTAAATGGCGATTGGGGACCTAAGCTCCGTGAACAGCAGTTCAATGCAGCCAAGGTGATTCCAAACAGCGGCATCGTCTGTACCGAAGACCTGGTTTACCCATACGAGGTTGAGCAGATTCATCCATGTCAGAAACAGCCTGTAGGCGAACGACTTGCACTTCAGGCACTCAGCAAGACCTATGGCATGAAGGGACTCTTCAGCGAGAGCATGACCTTCAAGGAGATGAAGATTGTAGGTGATACTGTAAAGGTGCATTTCGACAACACCTACGGAGCCTACAACCGCTTTGAAGGTATCGAAGGCTTCGAAGTTGCAGGCGAAGACAAGGTATTCCATAAGGCTACAGCCAAGCACTTCTGGCAGGAAGGCAACGATCCTTGGAACGAGTGCGTCATCGTAACCAGTCCTGAGGTAAAGAAACCAGTAGCCCTTCGCTACTGTTTCCGCAACTTCCAGCTCGGCAATATGGCAAATGCAGGCAACCTGCCTCTCTTCCCATTCCGTACAGATAATTGGTAAATAACAGATAACCAGCGGCCGATCTTTGTTCAGCAGTCAAAGACCGGCCGCTTTTCAATTATAACATGAAGATAAATTCTTTTCCATTAAACATCAATCATTATACATTAATCATAATATGAGTCACGTATTAGATAAGTTTCAGTTTTGCCCGGTTTGCGGCTCTAATCATTTCGAAATCAACAACATCAAGAGCAAGAAGTGTAAGGACTGCGGATTCTCTTATTACCTCAATCCAAGCAGTGCTACGGTAGCTCTCATACTCAACAGTAAGGAAGAGCTCCTGGCAGTAAGGCGCAAGAAAGACCCAGCCAAGGGGGCACTCGATTTGCCAGGCGGTTTTGTTGACATGGATGAAACAGGTGAAGAAGGTATGGCAAGAGAGGTAAAAGAGGAAACCGGACTGGATGCAACTGAGGTTAAGTATCAGTTCAGCTACCCAAATCTCTACCTTTACTCAGGTTTCATGGTCCATACCCTCGATATGTTCTATGAAGTGAAGGTGAAAGACGACACTCATATAGAAGCAATGGACGATGCAGAAGAATCATTCTGGATACCATTGAGCAGACTCAATCCTGATGAGTTTGCATTCGATTCCATACGCAAGGGGCTCCATCGTTATTTGGAAACAAAATTGGGGTAAAAAGGGTTCAATACAGCCAAATATGGCTCCCAAACATTAAAAAAACCAAAAAAAACACCATATAATAAGGTATAAGCAAAAAGTTTACTTACTTTTGCCAACCGAAAAAAATTGTGTATAAGCTTATGCAAGAGAATTTAGTAATCGTCGAGAGCCCTGCGAAGGCTAAAAAGATCGAAGAGTTTTTAGGTAAGGACTATAAGGTTATGTCTTCTTACGGTCATATCCGTGACCTGAAGAAGAAGGAACTTAGTATAAACGAGAAAACCATGGAACCTGATTATGAGATTCCAGAGGAAAAGAAAAAACTCGTTACAGAATTGAAAACGAATGCGAAGAAAGCCAAGAAAATCTGGTTAGCATCCGATGAGGACCGCGAGGGAGAAGCCATCAGCTGGCACCTTTGCGAAGTACTGGGATTGGATGAGGAGAAGACAAACCGTATTGTCTTCCACGAGATTACCAAACAGGCTATTCTTGACGCAATCAAGAACCCACGCCATCTGGACATGAACCTGGTGAATGCCCAGCAGGCACGTCGTGTACTCGACCGACTGGTAGGTTTCAAGCTTTCTCCTATCTTGTGGAGAAAGGTTAAGCCAGCCCTTTCTGCAGGTCGTGTACAGAGTGTTGCTGTCCGTCTGATAGTAGAACGTGAGCGTGAAATCCAGAAGTTCCAGAGTGTTCCATACTATCGCGTTACCGCTATTTTCGCCCTGATCAGCGACAGCGGCAATGCAACAGAGGTAAAGGCAGAACTGGACCAGCGTTTCAATACCCACGAAGAGGTTGAAGCTTTCCTTGAGAAGTGTAAAGACGCTAAATTTATGGTTGAATCTGTAACCAAAAAGCCTTTAAAGCGTTCTCCTGCACCACCTTTCACTACTTCTACTCTGCAACAGGAGGCAGCACGCAAGCTTGGTTTCACCGTTGTACAGACCATGATGATAGCCCAGAAGCTTTACGAAAGCGGACGCATCACTTACATGCGAACCGATAGCGTAAACCTCTCTACGCTCTGTTCCAACGCCAGCAAAGATGAGATTATCAGAGAATATGGCAAGGAATACAGCCAGACTCGTGCCTACCACACCAGTTCAAAGGGTGCACAGGAAGCACACGAGGCTATCCGTCCTACATATATGAATGAACCAACCATCGAAGGAACCGCTCAGGAGAAGCGCCTTTACGAACTCATCTGGAAGCGTACCATCGCATCACAGATGGCTGACGCACAACTCGAAAAGACAACCATCAACATCAATATCGGCAACACAAGCGAAAAGTTTGTTGCTACCGGCGAGGTTGTTTCATTCGATGGTTTCCTCAAGGTTTATCTTGAGTCAACCGACGATGAAGAGCATGCTGAGGATTCTTCCCACATTCTTCCTGCCCTGAAAGAAGGCGATGAATTGCAGCGCAGAGAAATTCTTGCTACAGAGAAGTATTCTCTGGCTCCTGCAAGATACACCGAGGCCAGTCTGGTGAAGAAACTGGAAGATCTCGGCATCGGCCGTCCATCTACCTATGCTCCAACTATCAGTACCATCCAGCAGCGTCAATACGTGGTAAAGGGTGACAAGACGGGTGAAGAGCGCACATTTACCATAGATTCTCTGAAGGGCATCAAGATAACCCAGAAGTTGAAGAAAGAGATGGCAGGCTCTGAAAAGGGCAAGCTTCTGCCTACTGATATCGGCATCGTAGTAAACGATTTCCTGATGGAGAACTTCCCGAACATCATGAACTACAACTTTACGGCAGACGTAGAGAAGAAGTTTGATGATATTGCAGAAGGAAAGACCGAATGGACCAACTGGATGAAGGATTTCGACAAGGGCTTTGAGCCTGAAGTGAAGGAAGTCCTGGAAGCACGCAACCAGCACAAAGCCGGCGAGCGCAATCTCGGAAATGATCCAAAGACAGGAAAGCCAGTATTCGTCAAGATTGGCCGTTTTGGACCAGTGGTACAGATTGGTTCTGCTGAGGATAAGGACAAGCCTCAGTTTGCCCAGCTGCCATCAGACAAGAGCATAGAAACCATCACCCTGGAAGAGGCTTTGGAACTCTTCAAGCTACCAAGAGAACTCGGTGATTATGAAGGCATTACTGTAACAGTTGGCTCTGGCCGCTACGGCCCTTACATCCTCCATAACCGCAAGTATGTTTCTATTCCAAAGGAGGATGATCCGCTGACCATCACACTGGATAGAGCCATCGAACTGATCAAGGAAAAGCGCGAAGCCGAAGAGAAGCGCCATCTCAAAGTTTTCGATGAGGACGATAAGATGGAAATTCTCAATGGCAAGTATGGTCCATACATTGCTTACGACGGCAAGAATTACCGCATTCCAAAGGCAAAACATGAGAGTGCAGAGGAGCTTACATACGAGGAGTGTATGGAAATTATCAAAGCTGCTCCAGAACCAAAGGCTAGAGGCAGAAAGAAATCATAAACATGCCTCATTGACATAGAAACAGAAGAAAATGAAGTCAATCATCATCATAGGATACATGGGCGCCGGCAAGACAACGGTCGGCAAAGCCCTCGCCAAAGACCTTGGCGTTATGTTCTACGATCTCGACTGGTATATCGAGAGCCGAATGCGCAAGACCGTTAAACAGATCTTCGACGAAGTTGGAGAAGAGGGATTTCGCAAGATAGAGCACAATATGCTACACGAAGTGGCAGAGTTTGAAAATGTAGTGGTAAGTTGCGGAGGAGGAACACCATGTTTCTTCGACAATATGGACTACATGAACCAACTTGGCGAAACGTTTTACCTGAAGGCATCTCCAGAAACCCTTCACGCTCATCTGAAGATGGGCAAAGGCGTACGCCCTCTGCTGCTCAACAAAACACCGGAAGAGGTAGACAAGTTTATCCATGAGCAGCTGAAACTTCGAGAGCCTTACTACGAGAAGGCAAAACACATCATCGATATCAACGTGATGGACAATTATGATAAAATCAACGCTATTGTTCGGCAGATCAGAGACCTGCTGAACATATAGCCGTATCTAATAAAGTAATATATAATAAAGGTAACAAACAAAACTGATTTCCAGCAAGCAAGATTAGAAAATGAAGAAATGGACTATTGAAGACTCGAAGGAGCTCTACAACATAGGTGGTTGGGGCACTTCTTACTTTGGCATCAACGACAAGGGTGATGTCTATGTAACTCCATGCAAGGACAACACGCAGATAGACCTGCGCGACATCATGGACGAGTTGGCATTACGCGACATCAACGCTCCCGTACTGCTCCGTTTCCCAGACATCCTCGACAACCGCATCGAGAAGACAGCCAGCTGTTTTCAAAAGGCAAAGGAAGAGTATGGATACAAGGGAGAAAACTTTGTCATCTATCCTATTAAGGTGAACCAGATGCAGCCGGTCGTTGAGGAGATTATCTCTCACGGCAAGAAGTTCAACCTCGGACTGGAGGCTGGCTCTAAGCCTGAACTCCACGCCGTCATCGCCGTACAGGCACAGAGCGACTCGCTCATCATCTGTAACGGCTACAAAGACGAGAGCTACATCGAACTTGCCTTGCTGGCTCAGAAGATGGGCAAGCGCATCTTTATCGTAGTAGAAAAGCTCAATGAGCTGGATATCATCGAAAAGGTAGCCAAAAAGCTCAACGTAAAGCCAAACATCGGTATCCGCATCAAACTGGCTTCTTCAGGTTCAGGCAAATGGGCTGAAAGCGGCGGCGATGCATCTAAGTTCGGTTTGACAAGCGCCGAACTGCTCACCGCCCTCAAGAAGATAGACGAGATGGGATTCCACGACTGTCTGCGCCTTATCCACTTCCATATCGGAAGTCAGATTACCAAGATTCGCCGCATCCAGACAGCTCTCCGTGAGGCTGCCCAATTCTACATTAGCCTCCACAAGATGGGTTACAATGTAGATTTCGTAGATTGCGGTGGCGGACTCGGTGTAGATTACGACGGCACCCGCTCTTCAAGCAGCGAGAGTTCCGTAAACTACTCTATCCAGGAGTATGTAAACGACTGTGTCTATACATTCGTAGATGCAGCCAACAAGAACAATATCGAGCACCCTAACCTCATCACCGAGAGCGGCCGCTCGCTCTCTGCCCATCACTCAGTCTTGGTTATCGATGTCCTGGAGACAGCTTCCCTGCCAGAAATGCCAGAGGAGTTTGAGGCGAAGGAGACTGACCACCAGCTGGTGAAGGATCTTTATGAGATATGGGACAACCTGAATCCTCGCAACATGCTGGAAGACTGGCATGATGCCGAGCAGATTCGCGAAGAGGCATTGCAGCTCTTCTCTCACGGCATCGTAGATCTGAAGACCCGTGCAGAGATTGAGGCAATGTACTGGAGCGTGTGCCACGAGATCAACAATCTTGCCAAGCACATGAAGCATGTACCTGAGGAGCTCAGAGGATTGGATAAAATTCTTGCCGACAAGTATTTCTGCAACTTCTCTCTGTTCCAGAGCCTGCCAGACAGTTGGGCTATCGACCAGCTCTTCCCTATCATGCCTATCCAGCGTCTGAACGAGCGTCCTACCCGCAACGCTACCTTGCAGGACATCACCTGCGACAGCGACGGAAAGATTGCCAACTTCGTTACCGACGGACATATCGGCAACGTTCTTCCTCTTCATCCATTGAAGAAGAACGAGCCATATTATCTCGGTGTATTCCTCGTTGGTGCCTACCAGGAGATTCTGGGCGACATGCACAATCTCTTCGGCGACACCAATGCTGCCCACATCTCTGTGAAGGACGGCAAATATTGCATCGACCAGATATTCGACGGCGAGACCGTAGAGGAGGTATTGGATTACGTACAGTACAATCCGAAGAAGCTCGTCCGCCAGTTGGAGCAGTGGGTAACCAAGAGTGTGAAGGAAGGCAAGATTTCGCTCGATGAAGGCAAGGAATTCTTGGGCACCTATCGCAATGGCCTCTTCGGATACACTTATCTTCAGTAAGAATTAACAGTTGATAGTTAATAGTTTACAGCAAGATTGCCCTATAAACTATTAACTATAAACTATAAACTAAACTTAAAGATGGAAAAAGTAACAGTAGTAAAGGTAGGCGGTGCCATCGTTGAAGACAGCGAGCAGCTGGCACAACTCTTGAAGGATTTCGCAGCCATTCCTGGCAAGAAAGTATTGGTACATGGCGGTGGCCGCCGTGCCACTAAAGTAGCCGCAGCCCTCGGCATCGAGAGCAAGATGGTGAACGGCCGCCGCATCACTGATGCAGACATGCTGGAAGTGGTAACAATGGTTTATGGCGGTCTGGTCAACAAGAACCTGGTTGCCAAGCTTCAGGCTAACGGCGTGAATGCTCTCGGTCTGACCGGTGCTGATATGGACGTAATCCACAGTCATAAGCGTCCGTTGAAGGACGGTATCGACTTCGGATACGTAGGCGATGTAGAGCGTGCCAACGGCAAGATGCTCCAGACCCTGATTAATGAAGGCATTACTCCAGTGATGGCTCCATTGACCCATGACGCCAAGGGCAACATCCTCAACACCAATGCCGACACCATAGCCAGCGAGACTGCCAAGGCTCTGGCTCCTTACTACGATGTGACATTGATATATAGTTTTGAAAAGAAAGGCGTGCTCAGTAATCCTGAGGATGACGACAGCGTGATTCCAGTGATTACCCATGCCGATTTTGAGAGATACAAAGCAGATGGTACCGTAGCAGGCGGCATGATTCCTAAGTTGGAGAATGCCCTTGCAGCCATTGATGCTGGTGTGAAAGAGGTGATTATCACCCTTGCTACCGCCATCGACGGAAAGCACGGAACGGTGATTAAGTGAAGAACGAAGAGTGAAGAATTCATCACCTTTTTTCTTAACAAGAGTTAAAAATAGAAATAAATCAAGATTGGTTGTAACTTTCTTATAACATAGTCGTCATTAATTATAGAGGGATGAAAGAAATCAGTTTCCAGAACGATGTTTTGCCGCTGAAGAACAAACTCTTCAGGCTGGCCCTTCGCATTACTCTCAACCGGGAGGAAGCGGAAGACGTTGTGCAGGATACGCTGATTAAAGTCTGGAACGCCCGCGACAGATGGCAGGAGCTTGACTCCATCGAGGCATACAGCCTCACCATCGCGCGCAACCTCTCGCTCGACCGCATCAAGAAGATGGAAAATCAGAATGATTCGCTGGAAGAGCAGAATACAGAAAGGTTAGACGAAAACACTTCTACCCCCTCCGAAAGGATGATTCAGAAAGACAAACTGGACATCGTAAGGAATATTATCGACGAGTTGCCTGAAAAGCAGCGCAGCTGTCTGCAGCTTCGAGACATCGAAGGAAAATCCTACAAGGAGATAGCAGACATCCTCTGCATCACGGAAGACCAGGTCAAGGTGAACATCTTCAGGGCTCGTCAAACAGTCAAACAAAGATTTCAACAATTCGACAGATATGGATTATAAGTACATCAACCAACTTTTGGATCGCTACTGGAAGGGCGAGACTTCTCTCGAAGAAGAGGAGATTCTCCGCGCATTCTTCAGCCAGGACGAGTTGCCTGCCGAGCTGAAGCCATACCAAGCGCTCTTCTCTTACGAGATGGGCGAGGCTAAGCAAGAGGCGCTGGGTGATGACTTCGACCAGAAGATGATGGCGATGATTGAGGATGAATACACCAAGAAGCCTAACAAGGCAAAGGTCGTTTCATTGACAGAGCGTCTGAAGCCTCTCTTCAAGGCTGCTGCCGTGGTAGCTATCATCCTGACATTGGGCAATGCAGTTCAGGTTCCTTTCCAGAACAATGGCAATGATTCTGTTGAAAACGTAGGATACATCAAGAGTGGCAAGGGCGTGTCCGTAGCCATGGGAGATTCTGCTTCGGTTGATTCTATGCAACGCACAGGCATTGATCAGGTAAGCACTCCAACAACGTCTCCAACGTTATTAAAGTAGATTATTTCTATGCTTTCTCTATAAAAAAATCATGTTTAGTAAAACAATTCTGAAGCTGTGAAGTTTCAATTCTCTCAAATTTTTCATAACATACTAACGTAATAGGGCTGCCAGGATGTACTGGCAGCCCTTACTTATTTTATATTTTTGTACACAAGCGTATGATAAAGGATACACAAGTGGCTCAATTTATCGCCACTGAGAGGCTTCATTTAAGCCTCCTTCCGGTCATCATTGATGACTCTTACTAGGCTTAATATAAGCCACTTAACCTATTATCAAGAAGCATCTGAAAGGCTATTTCCCCTAATGGGGGTTAACAGAGTTAACAGTTAACAGCCCAAAATGCCTACTTTCCCCCACTCACATATAATAATAAGTATATATATTTATATATAATATAAGGTATGGGAGAGGGGGAGGATGCAAAAAACAGCTGTTAACTGTTAACCTGTTAACCCTTTGTCCCTTTTGTTAAAAAAACTAACTCGCTCTAATTTGGACTTTGATTGAAAATCAAGAAGTTGGGCGTTTGCCTA
>CAUFXJ010000051.1:0-14083 GCA_959596915.1 Segatella copri | reverse complement strand
ACCTCATTGGCATGGCGAACAACCTCAACCAACTTACCAAGCTGTCGCATCAGAGAGGTTTCCATGAAACCCATGTGTATGTGGTGGACTTGTTGAGAAGATTGAAAGCAATCCTTGGCGAGTATCGCCAAGCAAGTTATAAACCGAAGCCAAGCAGTATGGGCAGAAAGGAGGATACCACATGATAGGCAAGCTAAAGAAGGGCAGCTCATTTGGTGGTTGCATCCGCTATGTTACAGGCAAGGACGAGGCGAAAATCCTTGCTTCCGATGGTGTTTTGCTCGGCACGAATGCCGAGATAACGCAAAGTTTCGAGCTACAGAGGCAGCTAAATCCAAGGATTAAGAAGCCTGTGGGACACATTGCATTGAGCTTCAAACCAGAGGACAAGCCACGTTTGACGGATGAGTTCATGGCTAAGATAGCCCTTGAATACATGCAGATGATGGGCATCACCGAAACCCAATTCATCATCGTAAGGCATCACAACACGGACAATCCACATTGTCATATCGTGTATAACCGCATCAACAATGAGGGCAAACTCATATCAGACGCCCACGATTACAGGCGTAATGAGCAAGTGACCAAGGCTCTAAAATCCAAGTATGGACTGACCTACGGAACGGACAAGAGCAATACTAATACTCGCAAATTGCGCAATGCGGAGCGTGCAAAATACGAGATTCACAATGCAGTCAAAGATGCCTTAAAAGTTGCAGATAGCTGGCAGAAGTTCAAGAATGAACTTGCAAAACGAGGTGTTTGCTTGGAGCTTGTCTATAAGGACAAGGAGAGAACCAAGGTACAAGGCATCCGTTTCTGCAAGGACGGATATAGTTTCAAGGGTACGCAGATTTGCAGAGAATGCAGCTTTGGCAAGTTGGATGCAAGACTTGGCACAGAGTATAATCGTGTATCGCCAAGAGCCGAATCTATGCAGGGAGGACAACCAAGTTGTCACCAAGTAGAACAGACTCAACCAACGGCAGAACATACCCAAGACCCTTGGAGTGGTATTTCTTCCATCGGCTTGTTCGCTCCGTCTAATGCCCAAACTTATGAGCCATTCCCAGAGGAAGAATCCGCCAAGAAGAAAAAGAGAAAACGCAGAAAGGGCTTCAGCCTTTGATGCAAGTTACAAACTTAAAATTAGAATCGAACATGAAAGAAGAACTATTGGAAGCCATCTACGGCACAGTTGAGAGATTGGAGCAGAAAGTCGATGAACTTTCTGCCTCACCAAAGAATACAGAGGCGGAAAGCACTCCAGTCTCTGTAAGTGTTGATACAAGCAAACTTGAAAAAGCTATTCTTGCTATGGCTGTAAAAGAAGGGGAAGCTATTGACAAATTGGTAAGATTAAGAGAGGCTATCTGTATCTTTACCGACCTTACCAAGAAAGAAGCAAGCAAAGATGAACAGCGAAGCAAACTCTTGTTTGATACCATTAATCAGGTGAAACAAGAGCTGAATGCCACATCAAAAAATGTGCAGGACAAACTTCACGCAATGGATAACACACCTCTGAAGAAAGTAGTGACTCATCGCTTCGAGCCAACTTCAAAGTATGTTCTTCTTTTCATTGGAGGCTTGGCTCTATCTCTTGTCATCTCCATTTGGGGCAATCTCACCCAATGGCGAGAGCACCAAGATTGGGAGGAGGCAGACTTGAAGTATCGGGCATTGAAGATGGTTCTTCCATCTGACGACCCCAATGTTCGATACATCGAAAAGAACTTCTCTGTATGCCCTAATAAAGAAGTTATAGAGAATGTGAGAGCTCATGTAAATACTTACGAGGACTCAATTCGCTACCATAACGAAATGATACAGATGGCAGCAATTAAAGATAGCATGGCTAATAGCCTATTTAAAGAAGCGAATGAAATTAAAAAGAAAATTAATCAGAAATAATAGACAACGACCATCTGGTACAAGCGCATTCTTCGCTTCGAATCGGGTAGGAGGTAAATGCTAATCATAAAAGGCAGTTGCTTCCTATTTTCACATTTACCGACCTCCCACACCAGGCTTATTAGGGACTTGCACCCATTAGATAAGCTCATGCCGAGCAATCGAGTAGGAGGAAAACGAAGCAGTTTTCTTCCTGCTCGATTCACTTGTTGCGTCTGTTTTTTGAATCCATACCTTTAGAGAAAGCACGAAGTTGTTGCTTCCCAAGGAGGCCATGAAGTGGTGATGAACGGAGAATAACACTATTCACTCTCTCTCGGAGGGTGTGACAGAAGTTCTTTTTGTACAAACACTCCTTTCTCGAACTTCCATTTTCCAAACTCATAATCAACGGCAGAACCACGGCTGAAAGATTCAATAATCTTTTCTTTTTCGTTAAGCGTAGGATTGGGAATATCATGGAATGATGGAACAAACAAGAACTTCTGCTTGACTTCATTCCAGACATAAGCATCCCAATATTCCACACCTTGATTTCCGAATTGTCCCAAATATACCAACAGATCTTTATTGCCATCAAACGTCACATCAGCCATCAGACAGCTATCCTTCCGGCCACCATTTGGGTCAAAAGTATCGTCCTTTGGATAAGAGAAAGGTATAATTTGTACAGTTTTCTCCCCTCGCATAATAAATACTTCAAAATCGAAATCCTTGGACTTGGGAGATTGTGTTCTTATAACTGCGTTAAGCGTATCTTCCGATGCAATATCTTGCTTGGTAAAGACCTTGCCCGAAATCACACTATCGGTGTCAATAGACATGCTGTCTTTGGTAGGGTTTCCCTGCCCCACCTTACTTTCCTTGCAACCGAAGATCAACATCAAAGAAAGTATTACTAATGTACTATCGATAATTCTTTTCATTGTCTTTAAATATTTTGATCATTTCATTGCGTTATTTTTTATTATTGTATGCAAAGGTAGTGCTTTTAGCCTTTAAGCCACTATCACACAACCCCTTTCTTTGAAAAGAACGTAAAATCAATAGTATTATTGCGATGATTGTACTTTTATTAATCGTTTCACTCGTTGTACGGTATTTACCCCTTAAACGGATGATTTCCCGACAACAGGAGTCAATAACATTACAATAAGTCCACAAAAGGAAGAACAGATATATGATTTGTCTGGGAAAAAGGTAATATCTACAACTCATTAAAAAGAAAAAATTAGAAAGGAATTATGGAAAGCGATATTTGCCCATAATTCCTTTTTATTTTTATATGACCCCACCAACTCCAATTGGATATAATCAAAACGGTACGACCGGTTTCCAGAAATCGCTAATTTGATTTAGTTTCAAGTTTCTCTTCCAAACATTAGCTTTAATAAAATGCTCTTCATAAACAGCCCTGTCTCGCTCTGGATAAATGTTCCCTTTCCAATATTGTCTCAATTCGGCAACCTTAATGAGATGTCCATTGGTGCATACATATTTTGCATATTCGTTCTCTGCGGAAGAAACATACACTCTTGAAAGAATACACTTGTATTTGTCGCTGATTTTGGGGTTTGGAATATCTTTGAATTCTTCAATTTTGTCATAATGCTCAGTATTAGGATTCCAAACATATGCATCAAAATGTTCAGTGCCAGAAGCACCAAAGCTACCCAAATAAAACAGCACATCTTCTTTTATACCGTCAAAATTCAAGTCAGTCAACAGACAACTATCAATACGTTCTTCATTTGGTACAAGATCATCATCTTCTGGATATTTGTATCCGAAGCGATGAATGGTCTTGTCGCCACGTTTTATAATCACTCCATAATCAACATCGTCAACCTCATGCTCTATCATAAGGCTTAGAGTGTCGTCATTACTTCTCATAGAAGAATCAGAAGTTGCTTCTTTCTGTGGAACACATTTCGTTTTATTCTTATAGCATCCCCATACTACAAAAAAGCTACAAAAAACGAGTAGAATAAAAACTATCTTTTTCATACTTCTTTTTATTTTTATTGCGACAAAGATACAGAGTTTCTTCTTATTTTCTGCAAAAATGAACAATTATCTTACTCCACCAATCGCAATTGGATACAAATCGTGCTGTGTGAACTTCTCGCAGCCGAAATAGAGGGTATCGAAGGCATCGGTGCCATCGGTACGGTGTTCGAGAAGGTCTTCTTCTGATTCAGGTTGTTTTCACCAAAAAGGTGCAGATGAAGCGAAGCGTAACAGGAGATGATGCCGATGGCTGCTGCCCACAAAGGAAAAGACCTTGTCCTACGTTGGTAGGGCGCAAGACAAAGGCTTTATCTGGAAAGGCGGATTAGGAGGGGTTCCGCTTCAATATCTTCAAATTCATCACCTTGCTTCAACATAAAATTTATTCTCTTTGTAAAGAATCAAGGTCTTCCCAACAATGAAGTCTCTTTCTTTTATAGGTATTCGTTCTGACTGCTCCTTAAAGAAGAACTCATCATCATAGTCAAAGGTGACCATGTGTATTTTCCCATCTTTTATATAACAATTATTGATGTTTTTAGAAAAACTTACAATGTTGGCAATGACTTCACCTTTGGCGTTTAAAATAAGCCAGTGATAAAAATTTGTATCTAATCCTGTGGCATTCTTTGTCGTAGATAATAAGAAATAACAACCATTTTGACAGGTAAATATATGAGGTGGATATTCCATAATTTCCACCCAGTCAAAAATTTCTTTTGACTTTTGAATATACTTGTCAATATTTAAGTCATAACAAGGTATTAACGCAGATTCAACATTATTTGAAAAAGCACCTAAAGATGCAAAACTCATTTTAGATGGTTTTATATCTTTATTAGCATGAGTTTCATTGAAATTCGTATTTACACGCTTTGTTTTATTACTACACGATGTTCCAATAATACAGGCCAATATAAAAACAAAAATATCTTTAATCACTTTATTGTATCTCCATAATCAGTTTCCTCTTCTTCTTGTAAATATAAGCATATTACATTTAGATAATCGACAATTTCTTTATGTGTCAAATTTAGTATTTTTATACAAGAGCAGAATTCCGCAATAACACCTTCTGGATTATAGTCCCCTCGGCTATTAAAGATGAATAATCGTCCCCCTTTGTATACAAAGATTCGTCTTGGAAAATGCGGCCCCATACCCTTGAAGGCATATATTCCATCTCCCCAAAGATAATTATTAGGAGAAATGAGGTTTATGACATTTTTACTTGCATTTGCCTTTTTATATTCATAGTTGTTTTCTATTTGTTCCGCTATACTGTCAGGTAAACACACGCTTTTAAATGAGTCCGAGCATTGGCCCTTAGATATGTAAGGAACAATGCTACAGATAAAGCATAATAGGATTTTATTGATTATCGTTATTTTCATTGTTATTTCTTAATTTACCTCACAAAGGTACACCATAAAAACGGCATTTCCTACGTTTTATTGCATTATCTCACCCCACCCACGCAAATTGGGTACAAATTTGTTGGTGTGTATTATGGAGTATTATCCAAATAATGCAGAACCTTAAAATTTCTGATGTTAATCAGTGGTTGAATACACTTTTCATTAATCTCTTTTTTGTCTACATTGGGGACAATATGCTTTGATACCACTTTATATAAATACAAATTATCTTTTTTGCATCTGAAATAAAAATGACGACTGTACAAATTATCACCACCCCCATAAAGACATTCAAGAATACAGTCATTTCTGTATTTTCGTATATGGGTTTTAAGATTCTTCACGTCTTCAGATGAAGGTAATTTTACGTTTGCAAGATGCCTTCCATTCCTTTTAACGCATAGTAATTTGTAGTTTCCTTCTTCCGAAAAGAAATTGAGCAGTTGTATAGAAAAACATATTTTTTCTTTGATGCATATTTTTATAGTGGATTCAACATCTTTACTTTGTTGCATACCAGTTTTGCTTTTCCCTATTTGACAGGAAAAGATAATACAAATCAAGAATGTCAGGATATATTTCATGGACTCTTTTGTCATTTGATTTCACAAAGTTACATCATAAAAACGGCAATCTCGCCGTTTTATTGCATTATCTCACCCCACCCACACAAATTGGGTATAAATCGTGCTGTGGGATTTTTTCGCAGCCGATATAGAGGGTGTCGAAGGCATCGGTGCCGTCGGTACGGTGTTCGAGAAGGTCTTCTTCTGATTCAGGTTGTTTTCACCAAAAAGGTGCAGATGAAGCGAAGCGTAACAGGAGGTGAAGCCGATGGCTGCTGCCCACAAAGGAAAAGCCATTGTCCTACGTTGGTTGGGCGCAAGACAAAGGCTTAGGGGAATTAGGCGGTGTTCCGCTTCATTATATTTTTCTAAAGAAATTTGTAAAGTACATTATTTCGCCTCGTCAAACTTCTTTATGAGCATAGTCGGATCTTCATAAAACTTGTCTGTGTCAAGCTCCTTAATAATAGGTTTCATTTCAGGAAAGTCTTTGAAGACAATTTTCAACATTGCTTTCACACCAATGGCAGATGACATCCAAAAAGCTCTGGCGACATCCTCACCCTTAACCTTAAAATAATAAATGCAGCCACTTCCAGTTATATGTAAATTCTTGGTATTGGTCTGAGTGGTAATTGGATGCATATATGCAGTAACTCTCTTTCCCTCATATAAAGGAATCATAAATACAGGTTCTTTGTATGGTTTTGGACTTTTGACCCAAACGCTCGGCATAGTTTTTTGCGCCATCAGCGGAACGAATGTAATCCATTCTTTTCCTTTCTCGTCGAAATACTTTACTTCTTTTATCTCAGACGATTTGTAATCTTTATGCTCACCATTCTTTTTATCTTCAACACGGATTTCACTTCCGTTGTCGTACATAAACAAAGATTTAGTGTTTCCACTCACTGTTTGACCATTGTTCAGTGTCAACTTGATGTTCTGTGCTTGCATTGTAAATGCAAACAACAGGGCAAATAGCATTGTTAAAATCTTCTTCATATTCATTCTCGTTTTATTAGGTATAAATTATTATTTGATTAGCAAAAATAGCATTTATTTTCAGAAATTCCAAATATTTAAAGACTTATTAACGTAAAATATTGCTTATCTCACTCCACCAATAGCAATTGGATACAAATCGTGCTGTGGGAACTTCTCGCAGCCGATATAGAGTGTTTCGAAAGCATCGGTGCCGTCTCGGTACGGTGATCGAGAAGATCTTCTTCTGATTCAGGTTGTTTTCACCAAAAAGGTGCAGATGAAGCGAAGCGTAACAGGAGATGATGCCGATGGCTGCTGCCCACAAAGGAAAAGCCCTTGTCCTACGTTGGTTGGGCGCAAGACAAAGGCATTATATGGAAAGGCGGATTAGGAGGAATTCCGCTTCAATAAATCTTTAATATTTCCATTCTTCTTACTATTCAAAAATTCTAAACAAACCATACATTATAGACCCAAAACCAACAAAATATCCTTTAAGATAATCAATATAGTTTATTGTAAAACTCGGAGGGTAATTACGCCTGTCTTTGTATGTGATATTTAGGAATGTAATACCAAAGGATATTGCACAAATACTATCATATCTTTTAAATAAGATGGTTGTTATTCCTAAGCATATCATCAAAATTGAAAAAATCAAGTAAGTGCCATATTTTACGGCACTTACCGACTTTTTGTGCTTAATAACAGAAAACATTATTGCAATTCCTGTTATAGACGCTAATATTCCCCAAAGACAAATATAGTTCATAATTATTACTTTTTGCAAATAGTACTATCGTTTTTGACTTCTTCTTGTTTCTTTTCAATTATCATATCTGTAATCCTTTCGGCTCCAGATAATTTTAAATTAGTTCCTTGCTTTAGGATTTCTGTTCCAAGTTCAATACTTAACATTATGCAATCTTTTGCATAATCATATTATTTTTCACTTACGACGAAGCTTTATATACAAGCCCAAAATTATTATCGTATTTATGGCAAACCAAATAAAATTTATAGTAACACCAGTATCGAATATCTGGTAAACCATATTTATGATAGCATCATTATCTATAGTTTCTACCTCGTATTTTATACTAACATACGCATTTACCACAAAGATAGCATAAACAAAAACCATTAGAAATGATATAATCAAGTAAATTATTAACAGTTTCTTCATAAACAATCATCTGTTAAAATCCTGACTACTACTATTGCTTCCACTTCCAAAAGAACCAAAACCATTCCCACTTGAAGAAGAACGTGTATTTGAATTGCCTTTTTTATTGGACAGTAGTGAATTATGATAAATCGAGTTACTTCATTAAAATTGATTTATTATTGCTGCCATAGCCGATAATCTTGACATCTACTTTTGAATGGATTAAAGTTGGTGAACCTTGTATCTTGTATTGGAAGTAGATTGTATCTATTTTCTCTGTTGTGGCTATTTTGAGAGTTTTAACTTGATTGAATATTTCCATTGTTATCTTTTTGAATTTTTTATTGTCGCAAATAACCACTCTTTTTTTTACAATATATCCTCGTTGGTCAGTCTTGTATTCAACAGCAACGTATGCTTCCAAATTATTTTTTTGAAACTCAATAGGATATTTACACTTGTTTTCCAATTCGTTTATGAACAACTCTTTATTTCTATAGTCAGGATTACCTGTGCTTACTTGGCATACATCAAATAGTTGCGGAGATGTTCCCACAAGAGACACATTAGTATTGGAGTTGCATGAACCAAATACTACCAAAACTGTCAATAATATAATACCCACTAATTCCTTCATCTTTATTCTATATGATTTTATCCATAACTCCACTTTAAAAAGTGGATTAAATTTGAATTAAACATATGCCTTGGAAAGCCTTTATGCAATCCTCGGCGTTAACTAACTCTGACAACCAGTTGGCGAACGAGTTGTTTATGCAACGTGAAAATGCCTCCTGTAGCCCAAATATAGCCCCAAAGTGGGGCGATTCGCTCTTTGAACTATTTTGTTGCCATCTTGGAGAAACCAAACCACTTTTTGCCTAAGTCCTTAATGGATGCACCTATGTGATATACACAGTTCGCAGCTCTCCTTTTTTCGATTTTATCTGTCATATTTATATTCATTTTTCCAAAATCACAAATTGTGACTTTGAACATTACCATATTTAACAGCATTCAAAGGTAGTGCTTTTAGCCTTTAAGCCACTATTGCACAACCCCTTTTTGAAAAGAACGTAAAATCAATAGTATTATTGCTGTGATTGTAGTTTTATTAACATAAAGCTCTAAAGCAGCCAAAGGAGAACAAGAGCAAGGAAGCCGTGGAGACCAACAAGGACATCAAGCAGTTGTTGTTTTCCATCCAAAAGGCTTTCTATGTGCTTGTGGAAAAGAGAACGGACTTACCTATTAATTGTCATAGCTTGACACTGTTTTACACTCTCTTCCGTTTAGACATTTCTAATATGATGAAATGCTCTATTTGGGCGACTTTTCTCCACTATTTATATCGGTTGAGGATATATTTTTACAAATATGACCTGAAATATACTCTATCGGAGTAAAAAGCTCAATATCATTGTTTTCAACTAAATCTTCTATTGAAGATTTTACAAATTCCCAAAGCCTGGATGCCTCATATTCTTCATAAGGAGGTTTCAATTTTTAATTATTTCATTTTCTGTTTCAAAGACGATATTGACCTATCAAATAAGGCGACATTTATTTTCGACACATTATAATAGCCTACACTTATATCTTTAAATAGAATATCCTTCCACATTAATTGATTTTCTTGAATTCCCTTTAATTTAATTGTATCTGGTTTTATAGGAATTTTGTTCTTTGTAAGAAGCTCGTTAATTTCTTTAATTAGTTTCGAGTTTTGAAAACGAAGATTATATATACTATCCCCTAAAAGACTTATATTTCGTTCATTTTTACAATAAAAGAAACCACTTAAATAGATACATGAAGAATCTTGATATCTAAACAAATATTCGATTTCTTCTGTTGTATAGTTGATTGACAACATGTATCCTTTAGGTACACAGAGTTCGAAAATTTTATTATTTAATTGTAACTTGACTTTTTTGAGTTTCTCCTTAGGCAAATTATAATTTGCAATTGCAGAAAATGTTACTAATAATAAAAATAATAATAATGTAAACTTTATTTTCATCTGTTCTATATTTTTAATAACAACATGTTCGTACGATGAAATATGTAAGCAATTTCTTCGTACGAATTATTTTACTTTTTATACCAATATAGCGAAATTGGAATATTTTTGTCTGCTAAAATAGAAGGACCATCGCCCCCTACATAATTACCTGACGGGGCTTTTGTTGTTATACAATAAGTTCTTAAAGGTCGGTTTAGTTGACCACGCGAAATATTCTCACTATATACAGCCTGCCATTCACTACGTTCCAAACCGTTGTGTGAACGATTATCTTTGATGATTTTCTTTAACTCCTTTTCTATATTTTTTCTACATCTATATATTTTTCTTTTGTCATCTTTTATATAATCATCACATATGAAAAAAGTTTGATGATAATTTGTGCCTTTTATAGTTAATACTAATCTTGGAGGCAATTTGATTATGTCACAGAGAGTTGCATTCTGTAAGAGTTCATACAGTTCTTGGATTGAAATATCATCATTAATAATGTATTCATTATCATCAAAATAATTTTTTACTAATATTTGCTTACAAACTTTTTTGTTTATAAGATTAGGATGTATGCTATTTTTACAACAATTCCATAGGCAAAACAACCCACAAAAATAAAATATTTTTAGTAATTTATTCATAAAGATAGTGTATTTTAATTTGTAAAACTCATCCAGCAAGATAGTAGAGCATTTTACTTGTGGAAATTCGCTTAGGTGTAATTAATTGAAGTTTCGCAAGTGAAAATTCAATAACCTTATAATCAACAGAAAAGCCATCAGTCTCGCTACCAGCATACTGGATGCGGCATGGGGCTGAACCATAAGAGACGAAATATCTATTCATTCTACCTTCGTTTTAAAGTGTTCTATTTTGGATCAAATAACAAAGGACGTTTACTGGCGATGCGCCTTAATGCTATATGTCTCCATCTTGGAGAAACCAAAACACTTTTTGCCTAAGTCCTTAATGGATGCACCTATGTGATATACACAGTTCGCTGCTCTCCTTTTTTCGATTTTATCTGTCATATTTATATTCATTTTTCCAATATCACAAATTGTGACTTTGAACATTACCATATTTAACAGCATTCAAAGGTAGTGCTTTTAGCCTTTAAGCCACTATTGCACAACCCCTTTTTGAAAAGAACGTAAAATTAATAGTTTTATTGCTATGATTGTGAGCAATGCAACATCTTCAATTATTAATCTCCTATTTTGTAGTAAGACTAATTGTTCAATATATATCAGTTGTTTGTCGTAGCTCATATATCCAAATAAAAAGTAAAGCCTCATCTTAGTACACATCGTTGAGAGGAGTGGTGGGATTTAAAGCTACAAAAATGTGGCTTTAATTCGCCTTCTCCAAATATTTTCTAAGAAACCAGCTTATCGGGTAGAGAATTTTACGCAAAAGTTCTAAATTCCATAAATTTCTCCTATATAGTCATGGGATATTTAGAAAAATATCGTATCTTTGTCCCCGAATTGAGGCGTTCTTTGCATATTGCAAAATACAGAAACGAGCAGAAGGTCGCTCGTTTCCATATTGTTACCTATATAATATAGGCAAACGCCCAACTTCTTGATTTTCAATCAAAGTCCAATTTAGAGCGAGTTAGATTGTTTAACAGGTTTCGGATTGAAAGCGTGCTGAAAATCGCGCCTTATCACACGCTGAAATTTGGTGGTATCGGGAAAATGCCGTATCTTTGCATCGTGATTCAAGAGAGGGCTTTTAACATTACGGGGGACCAGCGATGGAATAGATGGGGACGGGGGCGTAAAGGGGCTAAGGCTTTTTTTACCTTTTTACTTTTTTACCTTGAAAGTACATATAAAAAGTGTTTGAGAGAAGAATGAGGAAAGTTTACTGGTTATCAGTTACTTTCCTCATTTTGGTTAAAAGTGATGAGGACAGACGAAGACGGGAATACGACAAGATGAGACAGAGGAACGTTACCTATCCGTAACCTATACCCCAAATGGGGAATGTTGAGGTTCGGAAGAATAAAGAAGGTTACGAATTGAATTTGAATGCTCTGATTTATAGTGAGTTACTAATGAGCAACGTAAGATTTTTGGTTACGAACCAAATTTGCCGTGTTCTGCCGTGAAATGCGTAGCAAGAAAAGACTCTTCATGTATTAATTTTGAACGCAAAAAAGAATGACGTTATGAAGAGTACATTTTCAATTATCTTCTACCTCAAAAGACAGGTAGTAAAGAAAGACGGTACAGTTCCAGTTATGGGACGTATCACAGTGGACGGAACACAGGCGCAGTTCAGTTGCAAGACAACAGCTAATCCAGATTTGTGGGACACCAAAGGCGGACGCATGATAGGTAAGAGTATGCAGGCCTTGGAAGTGAACCGCAAATTGGACAAGATGCGTGTGAGTATCAGTAAGCATTATCAGGAGATTATGGACAGGGACAACTTCGTCACTGCCGACAAGGTAAAGAACGCCTTTCTTGGCTTGGAGTATCGTTGCCATACACTGATGAAAGTCTATTCTCAAAGCCGTGATGAAATGGAAAAGCAATATAAGGCTGGCATGAAATCTTTGAGTACATACACGAAGTATAGAATCGGGTGTGCCTATGTGGGCGAGTTCATGCAGACGCAGTACCATGTGAAGGATATTGCTCTGAAAGAGTTATCGCTGCCTTTTATCACAGACTACGAGACTTTTCTCAGAACCGACAAGCACTTGAAGATAAACTCTGCGATGGTGTTTGTCCGCAATCTCCGTGCAATGGTATTCCGCGCCATAGATAATGAGTGGCTTGTAAAAGACCCTTTCAGACGATATGAGTACAAGGAAGAAGAGACCACAAGAGAGTTTCTGAGCAAAGAAGAGATTCACCTGTTGATGGAAACACCTATCACAAGAAAGAAGATGAGTATGGTGCGTGACTTGTTCCTGTTCTGTTGTTTTACAGGTCTCGCTTTCATTGATCTGTACAACTTGAAGGAAGAGAACATCAAGGAATTTTTCGATGAAGGTGAATGGATCGTTATCCATCGACAGAAGACCGGAACGGAAGCCAACATCAAGTTGCTTGATTATCCCAAGCAAATTATGGAAAAATACCGTGGATTGTGTGAAGACGGCAGGGTATTTCCAGTACCCAACTACAAAAGTTGTATGGATTCGCTCAAAAGACTGGGCAAAAAATGTGGTATCACCAAGCCGCTGTCCTGGCACATGAGCCGTCATTCGTTCGCAACCTCGGTTTGCCTCTCCAACGGAGTTCCAATAGAAACCGTGAGTTCAATGCTTGGTCACAAGGACATAAAGACAACTCAGGTGTATGCCAAAATTACCAAGGAGAAATTGAGTAAAGACGTGGAAAAGTTGTCTCAGCAAATAAATAACATTGAGGAATTCACGTTTGGAAATGTTTGCAACGATAATACTAACACTATAAATGGCAGAGTATGAAACGACAAGTGATAACAATACAGGAAGATATGGTCATCTACGCCCCACATCATGGTGAGGTGTGGATGACAGTTTGGGAGATTGCCGAACTGTTGAATGTAACAGGGACAGCAGTGAAGAATACCATCAAGCGCATTTGGAAACAAAGTGTACTGAAAGATTTCCAGCATTCTCAATACATCAAACTTGAAAATGGATATTCTGCGAATGTCTATGATATGGAAGTGATTATCGCCATAGCACTTCAAATGGATACATACAAAGCCTTGTTGTTCAGACAATGGTTTATCAGTAAGGTTGTGAACCGCAAGGATTGCCAAGCAGAGCAAGTAAAACACGAGTATCCGATGATTATTGTGATGAATGGAACGATGCCAAGAGGTGCAAGTTAGAATTTCTCATTTTTTAATAAGATTCCTACACCTTTATAATATAATAGCGTACAGGAGAAACGATTTTTGTCGTTGTACCGCACCGCCACAGGAGCAAGATACTGCTGAAAAACACGAAACAAAGAATATAGAAACAGAACAAAGCATAGTTGGA
>CAUFXJ010000050.1:0-14441 GCA_959596915.1 Segatella copri | reverse complement strand
CCTGTTTGCGCGGGCTTTTCTTTCTGGTTTTTTCAGCCTCCGTCTGCCTTTTCCTGTTCTGTTCCTCCTGTTGCTTTGTGGCTTTTTCGAAGTTCTCCACCTCCTCCCGGGTGATGGGTAGAACTTCGGCATTCCAGTTGAAGTAGGCCTCGGGGTCGTAAGCCAGTCCGCAGCTTCTCACCATGTCCTGGCATTGCTTGTCGCTGCTGATACCCAGCAGTTTGTCGTACATGCTCATGGCTTTCCTGATGGCGAGCAGGTGGAGTTCGGTGGCAGTGAGATTGCATCCTTCAGGACGCATATATCTGAGCAGGATGCGGAATCCCTTGCCCGAGACGGTGATGTAGAAGACCATGGTAAAGGGGATTTTCCGGGCTTTCTGCCTGAGTGCCGCGATGTTTTTGGGGGGCACGTCATCATAATCGAGCATCAGCCAATAGGTTTCCTTCCTGAAGTCAGTCAGCTTCTTGGAGCTTCCCTTGAGCTGCACGCTGGGAGTGATGCAGGGCAGCCGGTGCTTGATGTCCTCCGCCGTTCTCTTGTCCACCTTCGTCATCGACCTGTAGCCTTCGGTATTGGTTTTCACCGGTGCCGAATGCATGATGTTGTACTCCAGCACCTCTCTGTTGGGGAGAGGCTTGCTGGTAGAGGTCTTCAGAGTCTGGAAAAAAGAGGGCAAGACCTCTTTCTCCTGTTCTGTTTCCGGGTTCTTTCCGGTCTCGTTTGTGGGTTTGTTTTCTTTCATTTCTTTTGGGATTTTATGAGTTTGAATTTTTGGTTTAATTCCGCCTTTTTCATCGCAACAGAATTGTAGGATAGAATATTTTTCCAGTTGCTCAAACTATTGCTGAGGTCGTCCCAGTATACCGAACCTTTGTGCAGTATCCATTTGCTCACTTCATCGCAGTAATACCAGAATCTGGTTTTTCCTTGGATGTTTCCTTCATATTCCCAGGTCGTACCATTGCAGGCATCCTCCAGATCCATTTTTATGAGAATGGATATAATGGCTTTATCCATTGCGTAGAGGATTTCAGGAGTGATTATCTTTTTTTTTATCTTTTCCGATATTGTGTCGCGTCCACCCATTACTATTCTGATGTCTGTGACATTTACGTCACATACTTTGGCGATAGCCAGTTTTATGCTGGCTTCTTCTTCCATTTCTGCTGAAAATTTCAGCACTTCTTGTTTTGTTACGTTATTATTTTCCATGCTGCGAAGTTACACAAAAAGCTGCACATTGGAAGTGAAGGCTATAGCCCTCACTTTTTACAAAGAATAACCTAGGTTAAAGTTTTTAACGCAGCATTTTTGCGCCCATTTTTGTGGGGGTATTTTGAAGAAGAAGTAGTGAAGAAGCGAAACAACGGAAAAGTGATGAGGTGAAGGGTGAAGGGTATATTTTAAATCTTATATTATATTCTTTTTTTTAGGATTTTTGGAAAAACCGGATAGCTAGAAAAATGAAAAAACTGATTTTTTTCCTTGCCGCGCGTATATATAAAAAAGAGTTTTCAAACCTTCACCCTTCACCTTTTTATTTAACATTTTATGTGTCAGATAGTTACGGGTGAAGGGTGGTGAAGGGTGTTTTTCGCTTTTTATAAACATATTTTAAGAATTCAGCCCGTTTTTACATATTTTAAGCGTTTATTTTTGGTTCCGAAAGGGGGTGCCCTTTTCAGGAGGGTCCAATTTTCCTCATTTCTTACCGCTGAAATCTTTGAAAAAGCGAGTGGGTTATGGAATCCCGTCTTATGTTGTGTTAAACAATTATCAGATAAAAGAAGTTAACGATACCGAAAAAGAACTGATTTTTAAACAAATATTAACGCAGAAAACTTGAAGTTTCGCATATTAGATTCTGATTTCGCAAGTTCAGAAGTTAACGAATTTTAAGGAGTTATTCAAGTTTCGCCAGTGTGGGAATTTATTGAAGTTAAAGAAGTTATCACTCCCTACGGTCGTTCGGGAAGTTAAGAGACAATAGTCTTCTAGCTTAAAATGCAGGACATTTGTCCCTTAACTTCCCTCTAACTTCCCTCTAACTTCGCCCCATGCGAAAGTTCAGTAAGAAAGTGCAAAAAAGATGAGAAAAGTATGGCGGTTTCGGAAAATAATCGTAAATTTGCAATTGGAAAACAAAGATTAGGAATTATGGTAGAGATAAATGATAGAAAATTACCTGTAGGCATCCAGTCTTTTGAGAAAATCAGAAAGGATGGATACCTTTATGTTGACAAGACAGATATCATCTGGCAACTTGCCAACAGAAATAAAACGTACAACTACCTGAGCCGCCCACGACGCTTTGGTAAATCCGTTCTTGTAGATACGCTCGAAGCCTACTTCATGGGCAAGAAGGAACTCTTTGAGGGGTTGAAGATTATGCAGATGGAGACGGAATGGGTGAAGCGACCTGTCATCAGACTGGATATGAGTCGTGCAGGCGCAGAACCGGAAACATTGCGCTCTTATCTCAATAATATTTTCAGACAATACGAAGGAGAATATTCATTGGTTCCTGACCCAGCAGATAGTCTTGCCGACCGCTTCAATGCAATAATCGTGGGGGCATATAAGCAAACCGGACAGCAGGTTGTCATTCTCATCGACGAATACGATTCTCCATTGCAGCATTCCTGGAAAACTCCTCACCACGAAGCATGTACCGCTGTTTATCGAGAGGTTTTTGCCATTCTCAAGGCAGATGATAAATACGAGAAGTTTGTCTTCATCACCGGCATCACCAAGTTTACGCAAATCTCTCTCTTCTCTGTACTCAATAATCTGAGCAACATCAGCTTTGAGCCGGAATTTGCTGCCATCTGTGGCATTACGAAAGAAGAGGTGCTACGCGATTTCAAGCCGGAAATCAACAAATTGGCAGAATACGAAGACTGGACATTCGATGAAGCTGTAGCACAACTGACGGCATATTATGACGGCTATCATTTCAGCCGCCGCAATATGGTGGATGTGTTCAATCCGTTCAGTCTCATCAATGCCTTGGCAGATTCTGACTTGAAGAACTACTGGGCATCATCGGGCGCAACCTCGTTGCTTCCTAAGTTTGTGGATGACATGGAACTCAAATTGGGGAATTTTGATCCTTGCACCATTCTCCGTCAAACCATAGAGACTTCGGATGTGACAGGCGGAGGAGCAGAATTGTTCCTCTATCAATCAGGTTATCTTACCATTAAGGATTACCAGATGGGAGTCTATATTCTGGGATTTCCTAATTCTGAGGTAAGACAGGCACTTTACGAAACGGTATTACCGGCACTTACCCTGCGAAGCAATGGTGATATCCAATCTACCCAGTCTGGTTTATTTCTTGCCCTTCAACTTGGCAAGATTCCCGAAGCCATGAAATGCCTGAAGGCTCTCATAGCTGACGTGCCCTACAGCAACAAGAAGCTTGCCAGCATGGATATGGAAGAGCGCTACCGACTGATTATGAGCACCATATTCAATGCCATCGGCTGCCGGGTGGAAGTAGAGAAGATGATAGCTACGGGCAGGATTGACATGGTGGTAGAAACCACTAACTTCATCTATGTGCTGGAGCTGAAACTGAGCAACAACGGTGGCGTGGATGCTGCCACGGAGCAGATGAAAGCCAAGCAGTATGCCGAACCTTTCAAGGCTGATAAGCGCAAGGTGATTGCCCTTGCCATAGAATTGGATGATATGGGAAAGGGACTGGTTGACTGGAAGGAAGTATAATAGTACAAAAAGGGTCTATACGCCACCTTTTCATCGTGGCATATAGACCCTTGTCGTTTAATGTTCGTTGCGGGCGGAACTTTTCCGCCCGCAACGGCTTACTGCTTCCTCAAGGTAGGCAATGTTCCGTTAAGTTCGTAACGCCACTTTGAGCCTGCGTTCTGCAAGGCGGTGTTCATGGCATCAACGGCTTTCTGCCAGGTAACGACAGTGCCGTCCACCTTCGTGGCTTCGGGGGCGATGCCTTCCTTATTGTAGCCGATGCCTTGTTCATGATTGTTCTTCCAGTAGCAGGCGGTCACGGTGGTGTAGTTATCTCCCAAAAAGCCGCCGATATGTACTTTGCCTGTGCTACTACCCGTACTGGTTACGTTGCCCGTGGCATAGCAGGCAAGGAGGCTGCTTCCTCCGTTGAATCCCACAAGACTGCCGCCAGCGATATTCTTTGCGGGGTTTATTTCTATGGTCACGTTGCCCGTGGCATAGCAAGCGGTCAGGGTGGCACTCGAATTCGTCTGACCTACCACGCCGCCGACATCGACCGTTCCCTTCACTGTGGCCGAGGAGCTGCATCCGGTGATGGAACCGCCTATTTGATCACCCACCACACCGCCGACATACACCGTGCCACTGACGCTGCCCGACACCGAGCAGTTTTCAATGGTGCCCCAGCTAAATCCTACCACGCCGCCAATACTGCCGCCATATATTTGATTGCATGTTATCTGTACGCCCTCCATCACCACGTTCTTCACCGTACCAGCTCTATTGAGCCAGCCGAACAGACCCGCAAATTGGTCATTTGTCGTAAAGGTCAGCCCCGTAATGGTATGGCCGCCACCGTCGAAGGTGCCTTTGTATGAGTTGTCGTAGTCTGTGCCTATCGGTGTCCAGTCTTTGCCTGTGAGGTCAATGTCTGTGTCGAGGGTAATGTTAATGTCGCTCTTACCTCCGTTCACTAATTCGGCTATATTCATCAGGCCATCGGCGGAGGTCACGGTGTAGCTGCCGTCGCTCTCTATGGTATAGCCCAGGTCTTTTGCCGCAGCGAGGGAGACGGTGTAGGTATATTCACCGCCCGCCTGCCAGTCGGTAGCATTCTTCATCTTATAAACGAAGGTCTTGCCGTTAGTGAAGGTGCACGTAATGAAGGTCGTGCCAGCTGCCACACTTTGCGGGGTTATGAGGGCGGTGTAGGTGTTGCTGCCCTTGTCATACGGGACGATTATATCCGGGTTGTCGCCTTCGGTGGAGAGACCCGTCAGCTGCACGGATGCCAGCCCCTCGGTGTAGTCCGTCAGAACGATAGTTACCCGCGCCGTGCGGTGGGTGAAGCGGAGCGTGGGGCTACCGTAGGTCACCGTCTGTCCGTCGGCTACGATGAGGTCGCTGCCCTCAAAGTCCTTCTGGGTACTTTGGTTGGCTTTTACCTTCACAGCAGGCGGAGTTGTCTCGCCAGCGGTGTAGGGCCACCACGCTGTGACGGTGATGTCGTTGTGGTTGGTCCAGTAGTACGGGTCGGTGGAGGTCAGCGTGCCGCTGGTAGGGTCGGCAGTGGAGGGCGTCACGTCGTATGCCTTCACCGTACCGTCCATCAGGACTGCCACGCTCTGCACACCCTCCCAATTGCCATCCGCGGGGGCACGGGTGCCGGCGATGGCTTTCGCGGCGGGGTTCAGCCCCGTGGCGGTGAAGACGATGGGTGTGCCTTCCGCCCCTTCCGGCAGAAAGCCCGCTTCATCCTGTGTACAGGCGCCCAATAAGAGGGCGAGCGCTGCAAGTGCAAAAAATCTTATCCTCATAATATCTGTTATTTTATTACTCTGGTTCTTTTCGTTGCGGGCGTAACTTTTCCGCCCGACGGTTTACTGCTTCCTCAAGGTAGGCAATGCTCCTTTAAGTTCGTAACGCCACTCTGAGCCTGCGTTCTGCAAGGCGGTGTTCATGGCATCAACGGCGTTCTTCCAGGTTACGCTGGTGCCGTCCACCTTCGTGACTTTGGTGCTTACCCTATTGTAGCCGATACCTTGTTCATGATTGTTCTTCCAATAGCAGGCGGTCACGGTGGTGTAGTTATCTCCCAAAAAGCCGCCGATATGTACATAGCCAGTGCTACTACCCGTACTGGTTACGTTGCCCGTGGCATAGCAGGAAAGGAGGCTTATTCCGTCGTTGAATCCTACCAGACCGCCGCCAGAGATATTCTGTGTGCGGTCTATTTCTATGATCACGTTGCCTGTGGCATAGCAAGCGGTCAAGGTGGCACCAAAAATCGTCTGACCTGCCACGCCGCCGACATTGATCGTTCCCTTCACTGTGGCAGAGGAACTGCATCCGGTGATGGGATGGTCCCTTTGAACACCCACCACACCGCCGACGCTCACCGTGCCGCTAATGCTGCCCGACACCGAGCAGTTTTCAATGGTGCCCCAGCTAAATCCTGCCACGCCGCCGGCATAACCCAACCTGTGATTGCATGTTATCTGTATGCCATCCATCACCACATTCTTCACCGTAGCGGCGCCATTATTGAAATTACCGAGATAGCCGAACAGACCCGCATATTCGTCATTTGTCGTAACGGTCAGCCCCGTGATGGTATGGCCGCCGCCGTCGAAGGTGCCGGTGTATGAGTTGTCGTAGTCTGTGCCTATCGGCGTCCAGCCTTTGCCTGTGAGGTCAATGTCGGCGGTGAGGGTAATGTTTATGTCGGTCTTACCTCCGTTCACTAATTCGGCTACATTCATCAGGCCGTCGGCGTTATAGACCGTGTAACTGCCGTCGTTCTGTATAGAATAGCCCAAATCCTCGGCCGCGCCGCTCTCGCCACCGCCGTCAGCCCAGCTGCCGATGGTGCAACCCTCTAACGTCAGGCCGGTGGCGTTCACCTTGATGGTGTATTTATAGCAGTTACCAGCCTCTAATACGACGTTGTTCTGCGGGCGGAAGTAGAAGGTGCCGCTGCCGAGTTCCACCTTGACGAACGGCTTGCCTGCCGCAACGGTCTGCGGGGCGGTCAGTGCCTCGTAGGTGTTGCCGCTTGCGTTGTAGGTCTTGATGGCGGTCGGGTTGCCGTTATCGGCGGACAGGCTCACAAGGCTCACCGTGGCACCGTCCACGCTTGTGAATCCCGTGCCGGGCTTCAGTTCGATTGCTACGCGTGCCGTGCGGTGGGTAAATTCAAGAGTCGGGTTGTTAAATTCCACTTTCCGGTTCTCAGCAGAGATGAAGTCGCTTTTCTGGAAGTCAGCCAATTTGCTCTGGTCTTCGGCAACCTTCACGACAGGCATCTGTGTGATGTCTGTATTATCCATGGGCCACCATGCCGATACGGTAATCGGGTTGCGGCTGATCCAGTAGTAAGGGTCGTTCTCGCGTGAGAGCGTGGCGCTCTTGTAGCCGTCGGCATCCGTAGCCGTAACGGTGTATTCCTTTACCGCATCGCCCATCTTGAGTGCCACGGAATTGACGCCCACCCAGTCGCCGTCCACGGTGGTACGGGTTGATGGCGTTGCCTCCACGGACAGTCCGGTGGCATGGATGACTATAGGATATTCCTCTTTGGACAGACGGCTACCGTCAGCCAGTTCGTCCTGTGTGCAGGCGGCGAGGGCGAACAGCAGCGCGAGGACTGCGGGGATAAATAATCTATGTCTCATAATTCTTCATTCTAATCAATTAATTATTAATATCTTACAGGTCAGCATCCACTTCTCCACCGTCTATATCGTTCCACTTTGCAATGGTGGCTTCGCTGACTTCAAGAACTTTGTTGCTCACCTTGACAGTATAGGTGTAGTTGTTGCCCGTCAGCAGTGCGCCTTCGGGCACGGTGAGTGTGGCAGGATATTCCTGACCTTTGTAATTCACAACCAACGGCAGGGATGCAACTGTCTGCGGGAAGAGGATGACCGATGACGTGAGATTGCCGTCTGCCAGATTCATGGTCAGTTCTCCGGTCTGTGCCCCGTTGTCTGCGGTGGCAATACCGTCGGCCGTGTTGAACGTACCAGTGAGTAACAATCCGTCCAGCGTGTAACGTTCAGGCTTGACCACGCTGAAATCCACACCATCGCCCGCCTCGAAGGTAAGGGTTATCCGGCTCATGCGGTGGTGGAAGGAGTTGTCTTCACCGCCTTTGTAGGTTTTGTCGGTAAAGCTCACCACCGGGCTGCTTTTGTCTCCCGTGGCTCCTGAAGCAAAGAGGAAGTCGATGGCAGGCTGGTTCTGCTGCGCCGTGGCATCGGTCGTGGCTGTGAGGATGCCTCCCGCCGCGTTGTACGGATAGTAGGCGCGGAAAGTATGGGTCTTTGTATCTTCGAAATAGATAACCTTTCCTTCTGCCTCAAATTTCCCGTTCTTCAGGATGAAAGGCACGTTGCCGTACCGGGTATCGTTGCCGATATCGGTGATTCCGATACGGTCACCGTTGTCCCAAGTGGTTCCGCTGGCACGGGTGTTTACGCTGATACCACCAGTAAACTGCACGGCTACCTTACCATTTGCTGTTGTAGAAGCTGTATCTTCTGTACTGCATGAAACCATTGCACCTGCTAAGAGTGCAAGGGCGAAAAACTTCGTCATCTTTTTCATATTATCCATATTTTAAAAGTTATTATTATTATTTGGTTTCTACTTCATTGTTGAGGTTCGTCCAACCGTTGATGGTAGCTTCCAGATTCATCTTCGGCTGCATTTCTTCGTACTTGAACCTTAGCTCATACTTTCCACCAACATTCATCTTAGGAGCAGTGATGTCAAACTCCTGCAAGGTCTTGTCTGGGAGCTGTAGTCGGAGATAAATATGAGAGGCGGGGCTTCCCTGTATGGTTGGCATCAGCAGGATGACTTCCGATTTCAGGGTTGATTCCGTAGCCAGGAGGGTAGGGAGTTCCACTTCCGCTGGCTCTATGCTCGGCAAACCGTAGTCTCCATCACGATTCTTCTGTGTTGGGAACAGGCACCCGGCACAATCCAACACCTTGCCACTCATCTCTGTGCCTTTCGGTATGTTCTCGATGATGATGGTCAGTTCGGCAAGCACGCTCTTTATAGGGGTTAGCACCACATAGCTGCCTTCCTTGTTGTCTATCTTCACATCGGCAACTCCGAAATAGGCATTATGCTTCACATCTTTAGGATTGGTCAAACCTATCAGAATATTGTTGCAATTGGTCAAAGACCGGGTCTGTTCGCTGATAAAGAACGGTTCTGTTAGGTTGGTGGTAGTCAGGATGCGATAGGTTCCTTCCGGGAGTTGGAAGCGTTGGCTTGCCACCTCCTGTGCACCGCCATATTGTTTTTCCTCTACAAGCGAACCGTCATCGGCATTGAATATCCAGAGTTTCACATCCTTCACTTCCGTGCCTTGGTCGGCTTCATCAGCCCAAGTGAGCGATACCGACAAGCCGCTTTCTTCTTTGTCATCATGAACATCATGGTCGCAACTTGTCAACAGGCATGGGACGCATAACAGCACCCATAACCAAATATTAAATCTTTTTTTTGCTTTCATTCTCTATCTTGTTTTAGGAGTTACGGATGATGATTGGTAAAAGGCAAGTTGATTCCTAATCTTATGCCACTTTCCCACAAGAAGTTGTTCTTATGCTGATATTCCGGCATTCCGTCCATACGTTCGCCAGTAAGACGAGTCAAACCGGAATAGATGCCCAATTTCAGACATGAGGTCAGTTGGTAGCCCACCTGCAAGTCTGCACCATAACCCAAATGCCAGTTGGTAGAACCTTTCATCACCTTAGCATCATCGGCTATAGTCTGAATATCAGCCTTGGTCGTTACTGCATATATATGAGGTGATACTGCCAAATCCCATCGGCTGTCAGCTGTTTGAGGGAACAACCCAAGGAGGTTGATATTTACTCTGGCTCCATATTGTCCCATAGAGACATGGCTTTTCAGATTGGCATATTCCCAACTGTCCATGCCCAGGACACCTGCCTTGTAACGCACACCGTCGCTACCCAACCAATAGTTACGTTCTACGCAGCAGTCTTGTGCAGACAAGTTCATTTCTCCATACTTGGCAGATAACTCAGCCGAGAATATGGAGTTGAAACGATAGCCCCCATATAAGCCAGCAGCCCAACCGGGATGAGACTTGTCGTGTCCGAAACTTGAGAAGGTAGAGAAGCCGAAAGGCATTCCACCCTCTACTCCTACATACCAGCCTTGCTGACCGGTCTTTCCATCTTCTCTTGCTTCTGCTTTCGCGAAAGAAAATGGAAGAATTAAAGCAAGTGCTGCAACCAGTAATCGTTCTTTTCCAGTTAAATAATTTCTCATATTAATCTTTTTTTATAGTATGTAAAAATATACTGTCTTTTTCCAATTCTATTCTTAGGTATGTTTCCTAATAGTTCTTTCGTTGGCAAATATAGTGTTTTTTTCTGAAAAAAGGTGTCTACTTCCCCCAAAAAAGTGTCTACTTCGTAGGAAGTAGGCATCTTTTTTAACGATTTATTACATTTATCAACGAATTTTCCGAGATTTATTGTACTTACTGAATTCAAGTTTCGCAAGTTCAGAAGTTAAAGGAGTTATCGCTCCCTACGGTCGCTGAGGAGTTAAGACAACAGTCTTTTTGGCGTAGTTTTTTAAGCAGCAAGACATACGTCTTAACTCCTTAACTACCTTAATTCCTTTAACTTCCTGATATGCGAAAGTTCAGTTATTTGACCAATAATGATGTTAATTTCATTCAAATATTTGGCGTTATCAAGATTTTGCAGTATATTTGCATCCAAAAGAATTTAAATGTGAATCAAATGGTTAAGCATTTATTAAATTAGAAAAGGTTTTATCATTCTTTTAACTAGAGTCGCCCTTTGCGGCATGGATTTTTTAAACAGATGATTATGAAGCAGGTAGAAGAAAGATACATCAGCTTGCTGACCGACTTCGGTTTCAAGCGAATTTTTGGAACAGCAATGAACAAGGATTTGCTCATTTGCTTCCTCAACAGCTTGTTTAATGGCAAACAGGTTGTGAAGGACGTATCGTATCTGAACCCGGAGCACGTGGGAGATGTATATACCGACCGAAGAGCCATCTTTGATGTATATTGCGAGGGCGAAAACGGCGAGAAGTTCATCGTAGAAATGCAGAATGCCTACCAGACGTATTTCAAGGATCGCGCCCTTTTCTACTCAACCTTTCCTATCCGTGAGCAGGCACCTAAGGGGAATGACTGGGATTTCAAGCTCAATCATGTCTATACCGTAGCCCTGCTCAACTTCAGCATGAACGAGGACGCCTTCGACAAGGAGAAAATCCGCCATCATGTGCAGTTGTGCGACACAGCTACCCACAAAGTATTTTACGACAAGCTCGAATATATCTATGTAGAGATTTCCAAGTTCAACAAACCCCTGGAAGAACTGGATACGCTCTACGAGAAGTGGCTCTATGCTCTGAAGAACCTCTATAAGCTTACCCAGCGTCCGAAGGAGCTGTGCGACAAAGTCTTCGACCGCCTCTTCGAGGAAGCCGAGATAGCCAAGTTTACTCCTCAGGAAATGAGGGAGTACGAGACCAGCAAGATGGCATATCGCGACATCAAGAATTCCGTAGACACTGCCAAGCGTGAAGGCAAACAAGAAGGTCTTGCGGAGGGTATAGAAATAGGTATGGAAAAGGGCATGAAGGAAGGCATGGAAAAAGGTATGAACCAGAAAGCCCTGGAAATAGCTGAGAATATGCTGGCAATGGGACTTTCAGCCGAACAGGTTGCCAAGGCTACCCAGCTGCCTTTAGATATCATTAAGAATCTGAGCAATTCATAAAAAACAGAAAGCGGAGATGTAGATTACGAATATCACCATATAATCAAGGGTCTATACGCCACCTTTTCATCGTGGCATATAGACCCTTGTCGTTTTCCCGTGAGGTGCGGGGAATTATACGAAAGAAAAAATCCCCTATCCCGCTTGAGAAAGCAGGATGGGGGATAGTTTCTTATTTCTTCTTGAGCCCCTTGTATGCAAGGAATGCTACAATAACAACGGCAAGAGCCAAGATGATGTAACCGAGCTCATGACTATACTTTAATGCCTGCTGATATACATCTTGAGTTGTTTTATAGTCTGTATATTGGTAAATACCCCAACCGATGGTTGCTAAAACTGTATTCCAGATGCCAGCACCGATTGTGGTATAGAGCAAGAATTTGCCTACATGCATACCTGCCAAACCGGCTGGAATGCTGATTAACTGGCGAACAGCTGGTACCAGGCGCCCAAAAATAGTGGATGCGGCTCCATGCTTGCGGAAATACTCTTCTGCAACTTCTACCTTTTGGCGGTCTATCAGGCACATATGTCCGATGCGGCTGTCGGCAAACCGGTAGATAATAGGGCGGCCTACCCATTTAGCTAAATAATAGTTGATAAGTGCACCGATATTGGCACCAATGGTGGCAAATACGATGACTAGGATAAACGACATTCCGCTATCAGAATCCATGGCTTTCCATGCTGCAGGTGGAACAACCACCTCTGATGGGAATGGGACGAATGAACTCTCGATAGCCATGAAAAGGGTTACTACCCAGTAATTTAAATTGTCGAGTATCCAAAGAAAAAGATCTGCAGTATTCATTTGTTATCTTGAATATAAATAATATCTGTCTCAGCTGTTGAAACTGAGACAGATATAGGTGATTTATTTATTCTGTTTTGCCCATGTATCCTTCAAACCAACGGTTTTGTTGAATACAGGTTTTTCTGCAGTAGAATCAAGATCGGCCATGAAATAACCGATACGCTGGAACTGGAGATATTCACCTGGCTTCTTGCTGGCTGCATATTCCTCAACATAGCAGTTAGGATAATCGTGGAAGCTGTCCGGGTTGAGTAACTCGTGGAAATCACGTTCATCAGCAGATGGATTTTCTACCATAAAGAGACGGTCGTATTCGCGCACCTCTGCCTTTACGCAGTGATCTGCTGATACCCAATGCAATGTACCCTTAACCTTGCGGTTGGCACCTTCCATGCCGCTCTTGCTGATAGGATCGTATTCTGCCTGAATCTCAGTGATAACACCATTTTCGTCCTTTGTGCATCCAGTGCACTTAACGATGTAAGCATTCTTCAGACGAACTTCTTTACCCGGAGTCATTCGGAAGAATTTTTTAGGAGCATCTTCCATAAAGTCAGCACGCTCTATCCAGAGATTCTTAGAGAATGTGATGGTGTGTGTGCCGTCAGCTTCATTTTCCGGATTATTGATGGCTTCCATTTCCTCTGTTTCACCTTCCGGATAGTTGGTAATTACGAGTTTTACAGGATCAAGTACTGCACTCACACGACATGCTTTCTTGTTCAAGTCTTCTCTAACAGATGCTTCGAGTAAGGCCATATCGTTGAGAGCATCGAACTTAGTATAACCGATACTGTCGATAAACATACGAATACTCTCAGGAGAGTAACCGCGACGGCGCATTCCGCAAAGAGTAGGCATACGTGGGTCGTCCCATCCGATAACCAGTTTCTCATCTACCAGCTGGTGAAGCTTACGCTTGCTCATTACTGTATAAGTGAGGTTCAATCGGTTGAACTCAATCTGACGTGGACGATTGTCGTTTAATACATCTGCAGTTCCGTCCTTCTCCTTCAAAAAGTCAATGAACTTATCGTAAAGCGGACGGTGAGGTACAAATTCCAATGTACAGATAGAGTGGGTTACCCCTTCAAAGTAGTCACTCTGTCCGTGAGCGAAATCATACATAGGATATGCATGCCATTTTGTTCCTGTACGGTGATGAGGAGTTTGGATGATACGATACATGATAGGATCGCGGAAATGCATGTTTGGATTCGCCATATCTAGTTTTGCGCGAAGAACCATGCTGCCTTCTACGGCCTCAGGAGTATTCATCTTCTCAAACAAAGCAAGGCTTTCTTCGATTGGGCGATCACGGTATGGGCTAGCAGTACCCGGTGAGGTAGGAGTACCCTTCTGCTGTGCAATTTCTTCAGCAGTTTGCTCATCAATATATGCATTGCCCTTCTTGATCATCCAGACAGCAAAATCCCAAAGCTTCTCAAAGTAGTCAGAAGCATAGTAGATATTGCCCCACTTGAAACCGAGCCACTGGATGTCTTGAAGAATATTCTCTACATATTCATTATTTTCCTTGCTAGGGTTAGTGTCATCAAAACGAAGATTGCAAACACCATTATATTTCTCTGCAACACCAAAGTCCATGCAAATAGCTTTGGCATGGCCGATATGCAGATAACCATTAGGCTCTGGCGGAAAACGCGTCTGGATTCGTCCTCCGTTTTTGCCTTCTTTGAGGTCTTCCTCAACTAACTGTTCTACGAAAGAGATACTTTTCTTCTCTTCCAAATTGTTTTCTTCATTAATTGCCATAATTCAATAAAAAGAATAATTTTTAAATTTATGGTGCAAAGATACAAATTTAATTGTAAGTACCGAAATTATCTGGCAGATAATTTTGTTTTGTGAGCAATAATTCACAAAATATGTTTTTAAACATATAAAAAGATTCGTTCGTTTCGAAAAATATGTCTATCTTTGCATCGTTATCCTGAATACAATCTTTTTACCTTAAATGAAACTAATACCAAAAAGAACGCCTTCGCTGTGAAGCGAGGGCGTTTTGCTTGTATGCTCGGCATGAGCTTATTCTAATGGGTGCAAGTCCCTAACGAGCCCTA
>CAUFXJ010000049.1:0-16158 GCA_959596915.1 Segatella copri | reverse complement strand
TATACGTTTACATTTTTTACATTATACGTAATACGTGAGGAAAAAGATTTTTTTTCAACAAATCAGCTATTAAAATGCATTTTTTCTCTTCAAAAAATTGCATAAGTCTGAAATAAAGATTACTTTTGCATCATGAAAGCGCGGAGAATGTGATTCTCCTCCCGATGAAGGACACCAAGCTTGCCCCAATCGGTAGGCCACTAACAATTTAAAGAGAAAAACGAAAATGGAAAAATTAAATCATATCATGGTATGGATTAAGCTGACGAGCCGGGGGCATAAAGAAAAACCGCCAGGCGTTTCTTTCTACGCCTGGCGGTCTTGATATTTCACAGAATAAGGACTTAGTTTTTCTTCCAAAGCTTGGTCATATCCTCCAGTGTCTTACCCTTGGTCTCAGGAACGAGCTTCCATACAAAGATGGCAGCGAGGATACAGATAACTCCATACAGACCATAGGTGAACCAATAGCCCAGGCTGTTAGCCATCGGAACGAAAGAGGTAGAAACAATCCAGTTGAAAATCCACTGGAAGGCTACGGCAATCGCTACGGCAGCACCACGAATCGTATTAGGGAATACCTCGGCGATGAGTACCCAGCAGATTGGTCCCCAAGAGAACATGAATGATGCTGAATAAACCATGATGGATACCATGCACAACAACTGCAGATTAGGATTACCGAAGGTGATGGCTACACCGATGGCACCCAATGCCATGCCCAGAGAACCGGTAATGAGCAAAGGCTTACGTCCCAACTTCTCTACCGTAAAGATGGCTACACAGGTGAAACCGAGGTTCACGATACCATTGAATACGGTCAATACCATCGGATTATCAAAGCCCATAGCCTCATAGATACGAGGAGCATAATAGAGCACGGCATTGATACCTACAGCCTGCTGGAATACAGAGAGCATCACACCTACGAAGATACAGAGCACACCGTAAGTAAGCAGTTTCTCCTTCTTCTCAGTAACCGTATTCTTGATGTCATCCAAAATCTTCTTAGCCTCCTCAGCACCATTGATGCGAGCCAGGATACGCTCAGCCTTCGCATCCTGACCAACCATGGCAAGATAACGGGGAGTCTCAGGAACAAAGCAGATAAGCAGAGCAAACAAACCCGCAGGAACCATCTCAGAACCAAACATATAGCGCCATCCGGTTTCGATAGCCCAGGCTGCCTCGCCACCATTCAGAATCTGGTTCATACCATTGCCCACACTCTGGATAGCAGGAGCAATATGATCGCCAAGAATGAAGAAGTTGACGAAATAAACCACCAGCTGACCGAAGATGATGGCAAACTGGTTCCAGCTGACCAACATACCACGGATGTTACTAGGCGCAATCTCACCGATATACATCGGACATACAGCAGATGCCAGACCCACACCGATACCGCCAATCACACGATAGAGGTTGAACACGATGAGAAGCGTAAGATTAGGTTCGCCCTTTGGCAGCACCAAAGACTCAGGACACATAGATCCCCATGCAGAGATGAAGAACATCACACCCGCAAAGATCAGCGAACGCTTACGGCCCCAGTTAGAAGCCAGCACACCCGAAAGCGCCGAACCGATGATACAACCAATCAGAGCACTGGAAGAAGTGAATCCATGCCAGAAATCGGTATAGGTGAAATCCTCAGCACCCATGAAGAATGCCTGCAAACCCTTCTCGGCTCCCGAGATTACCGCGGTATCATAACCGAAAAGCAAGCCGCCCAAAACGGCTACCATCACAATTGAAATAAGATAGGCTCTAGAGCCTGTTTGTTTTTGTTCCATTATTTTTTAGGTTTAAATTTTAATCAATTTTCTGTAGAATAGCGTAGCATTTACCGGCAGGAAATCTTCTTTTTTCATGCCAAAAATCAATCTCCACCTAATAATATACGTTTTTTCTTTATAAATATTACGTTCAACATGCGGTTTTCCCCTATTTTTTTGTAAATTTGCACCAAAATAAGAAGAAACATAGAATTTAGGTAATATGAACATAGCAGATTTTCTACATCAGCAGGGCGATAAGCGAGGCTTTTCGTTCGAGGTTTTACCTCCGCTGAAAGGTAACGGAACAGCAGCACTCTTCCGTACCATCGATGCGCTGAGCGAGTTTGGTCCTCGCTTTATCAACATCACTACGCACCATAGCGAGTATGTTTACAAGGAACTGGAAAACGGTCTCCTCACTCGCCAGCGTGTGCGCCGCCGCCCGGGCACCGTGGCCATCGCAGGCGCTATACAGAACAAGTACGACATACCTGTCATCCCTCATATTATCTGCAGCGGTGCTACGAAGGAAGACATCGAGTACGAACTGCTCGACCTCCAGTTTCTGGGCATCAGCAACATTCTCGTTCTGCGAGGAGACAAGGCGAAAGAAGACCGGCAGTTTACACCAACCGAGAACGGTCATGCCCATGCCACCGACCTCCTGAAGCAGGTGAATCAGTTTAATGACGGTTTCTTCTTTGACGGCACTCCCATCAAGCACCCGGGCGACAAGTTCTGCTGCGGTGTAGCCTGCTATCCGGAGAAGCATGAAGAGGCGCCAAACCTGGAAATGGATATGCAGCATCTGCTGGAGAAACAACAGTTGGGCGCAGCGTATGCCGTTACCCAGCTCTTCTACGACAACGAGAAGTTCTATGCTTTCGTTGAAAAGGCTCGGCAGATAGGCGTAACCATTCCTATCATTCCTGCCATCAAGCCTTTCGCCAAGTTGAGCCAGCTCACTGTAGTGCCGAAAACCTTCCACTGCGATATTCCTGAAGAACTCGCACAGGAGGTATTGAAATGTAAAACTGACGATGATGCCAAGCAGCTCGGTATCGAGTGGACCACCGCTCAGGTGCAAGATCTCTTCGAACATGGTTACAACAATGTTCACTTCTTCACCGTATCGGCTGTAGACAGCGTCAAGCAAATAGCAAAAATTCTGTTTTAAATGCAAAGAAATGAAGTTATAGGTCAGCAAGAAGTATGGAACCGTCTCATGGAGATGGTTCAGGAGAACCGTTTGCCCCATGCGCTGATGTTCTGCGGCCCGCAGGGCTGCGGCAAACTGGCGATGGCACTGGCTTTTGCCAGCTATCTTCTGGGCGATTCACCGATGCTCAGGAAATGGGAACATCCGGACCTCCACTTCACCTTTCCTACCATCAAGACCGCCAATATGGGCAGCGAACATAAACCGGTGAGCCTCGACTTCATCAAGGAATGGAGAGAGCTGCTGCTTTCTAAAGGTCCCTACATCCAGATTAGCGACTGGATGCTGAAGATGGGCAAGACGGATGCCGACTATAACAAACAGGCTATCATCACTGCCGAAGAAACCGATGCCATCTCTCACGAACTGATGATGATGTCGAGTCAGGGCGGATATAAGATAAGTCTGATATGGCTCCCGGAACGTATGAACATACAGAGTGCCAACAAGATACTGAAACTGCTGGAGGAGCCGCCACGCCAGACGCTATTTCTGCTGGTTAGCGAGAATCCGGAACTGCTGCTCGAAACCATCAGAAGCCGTACACAGCGTATCGACTTCAGGAAGATAGAAACCGCTGAGATGGAAAAAGCGCTGATAGAGCGGAGAGCGCTGGAGCCAGACATGGCACACCGCATAGCCCGTATCGCCAACGGCAACTGGAACCTCGCACTCGAAGAACTGGATGCAGGAAACGAAAACCGACAGCATCTCGACATGTTCATCATGCTGATGCGACTGGCTTACATGCGCAAGATAGGTGACCTCAAGAAGTGGACCGATGTGATAGCCACCTTCGGAAGAGAAAAGCAGAAACGCATGCTCGACTACTTCATGCACATGCTCAGAGAAAGTTTCATGTACAACTTCCGGAATCCGGAACTGAGCTACATGACGCAGGATGAGGAGAACTTTGCCAAGAACTTTGCCCGCTTCATCAACGAGGCAAACATCATTGACATCTCCAACCTCTTCGAAGACAGCAAGCGCATGATTTCGCAAAATGCCAATGCCAAAATCGTTTTCTTCGATATGGCGCTCAAAATCATCGTCCTCCTTTTAAGGAAGTGAAGAGGGAAAGTGAAGAATTCAAATGAATAACAAGGCAGATGCCCGGTCATTATTCATTGTACATTATAAATTATACATTATAAATTAGACGATCGTGGATTACAAAAATATGAAATTCAGGATGTGTAACGGCTGCGACCGTGGTCTGTGCGCTAAAGGCGTAGGAAGACAGGACAGACAGCTCAACACATACGACTGGCTTGCCGATGTACCCGGCAATGCTGAAAGTACTGACCTCGTGGAGGTACAGTTCAAGAATACCCGTAAGGGATATTACCATAATGTGAATAACCTCGACCTGAAGAAGGGCGATATAGTGGCGGTAGAGGCTAACCCGGGTCACGACATCGGTGTGGTTACACTGACCGGAAGACTGGTAAAACTCCAGATTAAGAAGGCAAACCTCAAGTCGCAGGATGATATCAAGCGTATCTACCGTATCGCCAAGCAGGTGGATCTTGACAAATGCAAGGAGGCTAAGAGCCGTGAACACGGCACCATGATCCAGAGCCGCCAGATTGCCAAAGATCTCGGACTGAAGATGAAAATAGGTGATGTAGAATATCAGGGAGACGGCAACAAGGCTATCTTCTATTACATCGCTGACGAACGTGTGGACTTCCGCCAGCTCATCAAGGTTCTTGCCGATACCTTCCATGTGCGCATTGAGATGAAACAGATCGGTGCGCGACAGGAAGCAGGCCGCATCGGTGGAACGGGTCCTTGCGGCAGAGAACTCTGCTGCGCTACCTGGATGAAGAACTTCATCAGCGTTAGCACCAATGCAGCACGCTACCAGGACATCTCTCTGAATCCTCAGAAACTTGCCGGTATGTGCGCCAAACTGAAGTGCTGTCTCAACTACGAGGTAGACAGCTATGTAGAGGCTAGCAGAAAGTTGCCGCCTAAGGATGCCGTACTGCAGACTGCCGACGGTGATTTCCATCAGTTCAAGGTGGATATCCTGGCAGGTCTTATCACCTACTCTTCTGACAAGAACCTTGCTTCCAACCTCGAAACCATCAGCATCGAGCGTGCCAAGGCTATCATCGAAATGAACCGTCAGGGCGAGAAGCCATTGAGTCTGCTGGAAGACGGTAAGGCAAAACCTGTAGCCAAGCCAATCGACCTGCTTGCCGAAGCTGATTTGAGCCGTTTTGACAAGGCTAAGAAAAAGAAGAAGAAGAACAATAAGAACAAGGGACCTCGCCAGCAGGAGGGAGACAACAAGCCTCAGAAGAACGAGAACCGCGCGCAGAATGGCGACAACAAACCTCAGAAGAATGAAGGCAAGCCAAACAACCAGCGCCGCGACAACCGTAATCAGGGCAATCATCCTAAGGGTGACAACCGCCAGCCAAGAAACGACAGACGACCTAACAAGGGCTACAAGCCGCAGAATGGCAACAAACCACAGGGTGGAAACAAGCCACAAGGCAACAATGCCCCTCAGAATGGCAACAAGCCACAGGGCAATAACGCCCCACAAGGTGGTAACAAGCCACAAGGCAATAACGCCCCACAAGAATAAAGAATAGGAGCTAGAAAAAGATGAAAAAGACTGTTTATTTCATCGTTTTGACAGCGATCGTTCACATTCTCTCTGCCTGCAGCGGTTCGACCGTATACGATGAGTATGCCCATACACCGATTGCAGGATGGGAGAAGAACGACACCCTATCATTCGAAGTATCACCTCTACTCGAGCCCGGGCATTACAAACAAAGCTTAGGACTTCGCATTACAGGTGCCTATCCGTTCATGGGACTTACGCTCATCGTAGAACAGACGGTTTATCACCAAAACAGAAAGATACCTGGCGAATGCAAGATAGATACGGTAAACTGCCAGCTGATTGACAACAACGGCGTGAGCAAAGGGCAGGGTATCAGCTACTATCAGTATAACTTCCCTATCAACATCTATCAGATGCATCAGGGCGATTCCATACACGTAGCCATCAGACATGATATGAAAAGAGAAATCCTGCCCGGTGTGAGTGACATCGGCATCAAGATTTCAAAGATACAATAAAAAAAGAGTGAACAGATTCATCAACAATCTGTTCACTCTTTTTTTTAACTTCTCACTAAGTTCCTTCCCGCATCAATTCTCAAGAAGATGAAAAGAAGGATGGTAAATCCCCATAACGAACTGCCACCATAACTGAAGAACGGTAGCGGAATACCGATAACCGGCGTTAAACCCAGCACCATTCCCACATTAATAAAAAGGTGGAAGAGGAATACCGACAGGACACAATAGCCGTAGATACGCCCGAATTTATAAGGTTGCCGCTCAGCCAGATGCATCAACCGCAATATCAAAGCCAGGAAAAGCAGCAGCACGCCTGCTGAACCGAGGAAACCTTCCTCCTCGCCTACCGTACAGAAGATAAAGTCTGTATCCTGCTCAGGCACGAACTTCAGCTTGGTCTGCGTTCCATTGAGGAAACCTTTTCCCTGAAGTCCGCCAGAACCAATGGCAATCTCACTCTGATGCACGTTATATCCCGCACCAGCCAAATCTTCATCCAGTCCCAGCAGTACGTTGATACGCACTCTCTGATGAGGTTCCATCACATGATTCAACACATAATCGGCAGAATAGAAGAAAGCGATACTTCCCAACGAAAAGATGGAGATGAGGAAGTAATTCCGGAACCGGGTTCTCAGTCCCTGATAAACCAGGAATCCGATGAGCATAGCACACAGGAAGAGCTGGATCCACACAATGTCGAACGGAATGACATAGGTAGAAAAGAGCACGAAGAGCAGCGTAATGCCTACCGAATAGGAAAGGATCATCAGTGCCTGTTTCCTGTCGCCCGTATAGGAGTTCACCATGCCAGCCGTAAAAATCTGCACCAGCAGAAGCACGACAAACTTACCTACAGAAGTATAGGTATCCCACATCATCACGTTCTCATACTTCACACCCACTACGAAGTAAGCCACCATCGACACGCCGGTAAAGAGAATGGCACCCGGCATTCCTTCGCGGTAAAGCATGAGGAAGAATGAAAGATAAACCAGGGCAGAACCCGTTTCGCGCTGACCTACGATACAGAGCATCGGCAGAACGATAATGCCTACGGCTGCCATGAAATGCTTCAGGTTCTGCATACTGAAACCATAGCTTGACATAAACTTGGCTACCGCCAGAGCCGTAGCAAACTTACCAAACTCAGCCGGTTGCAGTCGGAGTGGTCCCAACACCAGCCAGGAGTGGGAACCCTTGATGCTATGCGGATTGAATATCGTAGCAAAGAGCAAGAGTATCAGGACGCCATAGATGACATACGAGAAGGTATCGTAAAACCGGTCATCAAGCAGCAGGATTACCAATCCCAGTGCTATGGATGTGCCAATCCATATAATCTGCATACCCGAGCGGGCACCCAGACTGAATATCTCGTTGTCACCATAGTTATAGCTGGCTCCACAGACACTCACCCATCCGAAGATGAGGAGTGCCAGATAAATACCTATCGTCCACCAGTCAAGTGAAGCAAGCACACTAGGTTGTTTATTATCGATCATAATCTATAAACTATCAACTATAAACTGTTAACTGAAAACTATCTACTGCTTAATCCGTAGGCGATTCTACGGGCCTGCATCTCTGCAGCCCTGCGCTCAGAATCAGGAGATAACTTACCCTTGAGATACTGTTCCATCATCAGACCGCCGATAGGCACACCATAGTCAGCACCCCAACCACCATTCTCTACATACACGGCAATGGCAATCTTCGGGTTGTTCATCGGAGCAAAGCCCATGAATACAGAGTGGTCATGGCCACGGTTCTGTGCCGTACCCGTCTTGCCGCAAGCTTCGAAATCGTAGCGGCCGAGCAGCTTACAGGTTCCCTTCAGCGCTGAACTTCTCATACCGGCTACCACATAGTTGTAAGCCCGTCGGGAAGCCTTGGTATAATGGCGTCGGGTATAGAGCGTATCAAGCGGTTCGCCCTTCACCTTTCTCACTACATGAGGCACATAATAGTATCCCCTGTTGGCAATGGTAGCACCCAGGTTGGCTATCTGCAACGGCGTGAGGTTAACCTCACCCTGACCGATAGAAATACTGATTACCGTCAGTCCGTTCCATGAACCATCGTAAGCCTTATCATAGAACTGTGCATTCGGAATCAGACCGCGTTTCTCGCCAGGCAAGTCGATGCCCAACTTATATCCGAATCCCATGCTCACCATATAATTTTTCCATATGGTCATCGCATTCTGTACGCTGCCATACTTCTTGCGGTTACCTATCATATAGTAAAGACCCCAACAGAAGTAACCGTTACAAGAGGTACTGATGGCATCAACCAGCGAAATAGGCGACGGGTGACCATGACAGCCCACATGCAGACCCTTATAAGAGAAACCATGATTACATGGGAATGCTGTTCCCGGTGTGATGATACCTTCAGTAAGATAGGTCAGCGCCTGACTGGTCTTAAAGGTAGAACCCGGAGGATACTGACCCTGAATACTACGGTTCAGGAGCGGTTTCCAAGGATTATGCGAGAGCCACTTGTGCATCTTACCGCGGTTTCTACCCACCAGACGTCTTGGATCGTAAGAAGGAGAAGAAACCATAGCCAGCACATCGCCCGTTCTAGGATCGATGGCAACGATACTGCCGATTTTACCCTGGAGCAGACGTTCGCCCAAGGCTTGCAACTTGACATCCAATCCCAGCGTCAAGTCCTTTCCTGCCACAGGTTTCTGGTCGAGTTTACCATTCTGATAGCTACCCTGTATTCTTCCGTGGGCATCTCTCAGCATGATCTTCACACCCTTCTCACCACGCAGCTGCTTCTCATAAAACTTCTCGATACCCAGTTTTCCGATATAGTCGCCAGCCTGATAGTAGTCATCATCTTCAATATCGCTTTGCGAAACCTCACCCACATCACCCAGCACATGGGCTGCATAAGGGTAGGTATATTCTCTGACGGTACGTTTCTGGACATAGAAACCGGGGAATCGGAACATCTTCTCCTGGAACACACTGAAATCCCGGTCGCTCAGCTGTCCCATAAAAAGCTGCTGGGTATAGCGCGAATAGCCCGGGTTTTTAGAGCGGTCCTTGATATCGTTCATCCGCTTGATAAAAAACTCTTTCGTAATACCCAGCGAATTACAGAAATCCATCGTATCAAGCCTGCCGCTCTCCTCGTTCATGACCACCATCAGATCGTAAGACGGCTGATTATACACCAGCAGTTTACCATTACGGTCGTAAATGGCACCACGGGCGGGAAACTCAATATGCTTCAAGAAGGCATTACTGTCGGCATTCTTCTTGTAGTCGTCGCTCATAATCTGAAGCGTAAACAGACGAATCATGTAAATGACCACAATAGCTATGGCCACTCCACTGATAACGAATCTACGTTTTTCAAGATTGTAATCCAACATACCTTATTATATATAGCAAACTAAAAATCGTGTTCTTTTCTCTCTCATCACTTATCCGGAATCTTACTTTCTGAAACTTTCTGTCGCCATCACCAATATATAAGTGATAACCGTACTTCCGCCTATACATTCCAACCAGTGAACCCAATTAAAGAAATTGAATGTTTCGAGTGTAAAGAACAATAGATTATAAACGAGAATGATGAAGAATACGTACCAGCAATATGCACCTACGCCGATAGAACGCATGGACGGTTCCAGATCGTCGGCGCTGTCACGCGGTACGAAAAGTTCAAACAAATAAGGTTGTAGCAGTCCTACGGCAGTCATCGAAGCTGCTGCAACACCTGGCGTATTGGCAAATACGTCCACACAAAGCCCCATCATAAAGCACCACAATAACACCGCCCATTTAGGATGGTTGCGGCGGAAATGCAGTACCATAATGATATACAGCAAGGGGGTGGCACAATTGAATAGATGAATATGATTAAACACCAATCCCTGTACCAGCACGAGCACCACAAAGGTAGCTAGTCTTTTCACTAAATCTATACTCATTGCTTTTTATATCCTCTTACTATACGTCATTATTGATTATTGTCTCCATTTGTTGCGATGCTATCCTGTGCTGCACGCATAATCTCCAACCGCTCTTTCATGGCGGCATCATCAATTACACATACATCACGCAGACGGGCAAAATCGGTAGAGAGGCGAAGTTGTACGCGATACGACAATCCATCGGCGGAGTTGAACACGTGCAATATCCTGCCTACTCTCACTCCAGGAGGGAATACTGCAGAATAGCCACTCGTTACCACATAGTCACCCAATTTAAAGTGAGCATGACGTGGCACCTCTTCCAGATAGGCAAGGTCAGACACACCACCCTTCCAGCGCAGATAGCCAAAATAGCCTCTATTCTGAATCATACAACTGATGTTCGACTTCGTGTTCAATACCGGAATCACGATAGCGTAATGTTCTGCCACCAGATACACGATACCCACAACACCCGTACCGCTGATTACACCCATATCCTTGTGGATGCCATCCGCGCTACCTTTGTCAATTGTCATCAGGTTGCCGGGTTTATCGATACTATTCGCCACTACCTTAGCGGGAATCAGACGATAGTTTCTCAGCAATGCAAACTGGTCACGATGGTAGATGCTGCTATCCTTGGTCACGCACACGAGACTGTCGGAAAGTTTCTGCACCTCCTGTTCGAGATACGCATTGCGCTGTGTCAGTTCCTGGTTCACCTTGGTAAGTGAGAAGAATGTTTCTACATTCGCATCCCATTCATACAACTTACCCGTTACGGCATTAGCCGAGGAGAACCAGGCACTGCCCTGATAGCTGTTATACTGAAACAACAGCACCATACTCACCACCTCAAGAATCAGGAAGACAAACCAATGGTTGTATTTCGCTAAAAACTCTAAAAGGTTGCGCATACTTTATTCTTACTATTAGAATAAGTTCTGATTATCTCATCAAGAATGAGAAACGGTCTACATTCTTCAACGCAATACCAGCACCCTTGGCAACACTGTGCAATGGATCTTCTGCGATGTGGAATGGGATATTGATCTTATCCTGCAAACGCTTGTCGAGACCGCGGAGCAAAGCACCACCACCAGAGAGCCAGATACCATTCTTCACGATATCGGCATAGAGCTCAGGAGGTGTGTTCTCCAATGCTGAGAGCACAGCGTTCTCAATCTTTGCCACGGTCTTATCCAGACAGTGAGCAATCTCCTGGTAGCATACAGGTACCTCCATAGGCAACGCTGTAATACGATTAGGACCATGTACGATGAAATCTTCTGGAGCCTCATCACCCAGATCGGTCAGAGCTGAACCCACATGAATCTTGATACGCTCAGCCATACGCTCAGAAACCTTCACGTTGTGCTGACGGCTCATATATTCCTGGATATCGGCAGTAAGGTCGTCACCGGCTGTACGGATTGAGTTGTTCGATACGATACCACCCAATGAGATGACAGCGATTTCGGTAGAACCACCACCTATATCAACAATCATATTACCCTCTGGAGCCTCAACATCGATACCGATACCGATAGCGGCTGCCATTGGCTCAAAAATCAAATATACATCACGTCCGTCGGCATGCTCGGCAGAGTCGCGCACAGCACGAAGCTCAACCTCGGTAGAACCAGAAGGTACACCGATAACCATACGGAGTGAAGGAGAGAAGAGACGGCTACCAGTATGAACCATCTTAATCAATCCACGCATCATCTGCTCACAGGCAGTAAAGTCGGCAATCACGCCATCACGCAATGGTCTGATAGTACGGATATTATCATGAGTCTTCTCGTACATCATCTTAGCCTTCTCGCCCACAGCAATCATCTTGTCGGTGCGGCGGTCAAGGGCTACAACAGAAGGTTCATCCACTACAATCTTATCATCACTGATAATGATGGTATTGGCTGTACCCAAGTCCATTGCGATTTCCTGAATAAATGAAAAAAATCCCATTTCGTTTCTAAATTATTTTAAGCTTAAAATTTTCTTTTTATTTAAGGAGTTAAGGAGTTAAAGGAGCATAGAAGCCACGGCAACAGTCTGTCATATACCGGGGATGGAATCCCCGCAGACACTTGTCCTGACTTCTTCCACTTCTTAACTCCTTAACTACTTTATTTTTCCGAGAGTTTACTTAGCAAACCATGCATGGATTGCAGTATCGTAGTGAGAGCTTACACCGAATGCACGCTCTGCAAACATCTTGCGGTCTTCGATATCAGTCTCAGCACCCTTCTTCTTCAGGATATCGAGCAATACGCTGTATTCAGCCTTGCTAGGAACGATTACCACGTCCTTGAAGTTTTTGGCACCTGCACGAATCAAAGAGATACCGCCAATATCGATTTTCTCGATGATATCAGCATCGCTAGCACCGCTAGCTACAGTCTGCTCGAAAGGATACAAGTCTACGATGACGAGATCGATAGAAGGGATTTCGTATTCCTTCATCTGCTCCTGGTCACCCTCGTTATCACGGCGAGCCAAGATACCTCCAAATATTTTAGGATGAAGAGTCTTTACGCGACCACCCAAGATAGATGGATAGGTAGTGACCTCCTCAACTTTCTCGCATTCATAACCCAAAGATTCGATAAACTTCTGGGTACCACCAGTACTCAGGAACTTTACACCCTCTTCATTCAACTTGGCGAGCAATTCGTCCAAGCCATCCTTGTGGAAGACAGACACCAACGCTGTCTTGATTTTCTTTGTTTCAGCCATTGAACTTATAAATTATAATTTATGATGGTGCAAAGGTACGAAGATTATTTTGATTACACAACATTTCCCCCCATAAAATAGCATTATTTAAAGGATATTTAAAAGATAATTGAGAGAAATCAAGAAATAAGCTATCTGAGCGAATTCTAATCCTATCATTTCTTCGCGTACTGAACTTTCGCCAGTAAGCCCTCACGCCCTGAAAGGAGCCTAGGCCTTCAGCCCGTACTCGAACCACCTTCTTCTGTCATTCTGTCCGGAAATATCTCTTATTTCTATCTTTTACCTACCCAAAACAAGACAGATTGTCAGTAAACCATTGATTTTCAACGAATAGGCATAAGTTTCGCTAAAGGATGGGAGGAAAGCACCGGGAGGTTTCCGAAGAGGAGATTCCGGCGCTCATCCAAATAACACAAATATGAATATATAATATAAGAAAGGAGATATTAATATGACATTCGACAAATTTACAATCAAGGCGCAGGAGGCGGTACAGGAAGCCGTAAACATTGCGCAGCGAAATGGTCAGCAAACCATCGAACCGGTGCATCTGCTTAGCGGTATTCTTGAAAAGGCTACCGATGTGACCAACTACATCTTCCAGAAGTTGGGCATGAACGGACAGCAAATCGCCATGCTCTTGCGTCAGGAGATGCAACATCTGCCTCGTGTGCAGGGCGGCGGTCAGCCGTACCTCAGCAACGAGACTAACCAGATACTGATGAATGCCGAGGATACCGCCAAGAAAATGGGCGACGAGTTCGTTAGCGTAGAACCTATCCTGTTGGCTATCGTACAGGGCAACTCTACTGCTGCACGTATTCTGAAGGATGCTGGTGCAAATGCCAAAGATATGCTCGCTGCCATCCAGGCATTGAGACAGGGACAGAACGTAAAATCACAAAGCGCTGATGATAACTATCAGAGTTTGGAGAAATATGCGAAAAACCTTGTAGAACAGGCAAGAAGCGGCAAACTGGACCCAGTTATCGGACGTGATGAGGAAATAAGAAGAGTACTCCAGATTCTGTCACGAAGAACCAAGAACAACCCTATTCTGATAGGTGAGCCTGGTACTGGTAAGACCGCTATCGTAGAAGGTCTTGCCGAGCGTATCGTACGTGGCGATGTACCGGAGAATCTGAAGAACAAGCAACTCTATTCTCTCGATATGGGTGCGCTGGTAGCCGGTGCCAAATATAAGGGTGAGTTCGAGGAGCGTCTGAAGAGCGTCATTAAAGAGGTAACCAACGCCAACGGCCAGATTATCCTCTTCATCGATGAGATTCACACGCTGGTAGGTGCAGGCGGTGGCGAAGGTGCCATGGATGCAGCCAACATTCTGAAGCCAGCCCTGGCTCGTGGTGAGCTGAGAGCCATCGGTGCTACTACCCTCAACGAGTATCAGAAGTACTTCGAGAAGGATAAGGCGCTGGAACGCCGTTTCCAAACCGTCATGGTCAATGAGCCTGACGAGGTAGACGCCATCAGTATCCTCCGTGGTATCAAGGAGCGCTACGAGAACCATCATAAGGTACGTATTCAGGATGATGCCTGCATCGCAGCCGTCAAGTTATCAGAGAGATACATCTCTGACAGATTCCTCCCTGACAAAGCTATCGACCTGATGGATGAGGCAGCAGCCAAACTGAGAATGGAGCGTGACTCTGTACCAGAAGAACTGGATGAGATTACTCGCCACTTGAAGCAGTTGGAGATTGAGCGTGAGGCCATCAAGCGCGAGAATGACCAGCCTAAGATTCAGCAGTTGGATAAGGAAATTGCAGAATTGAAGGATCAGGAGCATGACTTCCGTGCTAAATGGGAAGGCGAAAAAGCGCTCGTCAACAAGATTCAGCAGGATAAGCAGGAGATAGAAAACCTGAAGTTTGAGGCTGAACGCATGGAGCGCGAAGGCAATTACGAACGCGTGGCTGAAATCCGCTATTCTAAACTGAAGGCGCTCGAGGATGACATCAAGAAGATTCAGGAGCAGCTGAAGAGTACACAGGGTGGCGCAGCGATGGTCAGAGAGGAAGTTACTGCTGATGATATCGCTGAGGTTGTAAGCCGCTGGACCGGAATACCAGTAAGCCGTATGATGCAGAGCGAGCGTGAGAAACTGCTCCATCTGGAGGAAGAACTCCACAAGAGAGTCATCGGACAGGACGAGGCTATCACCGCTGTAAGTGATGCCGTTCGCCGCAGCCGTGCCGGTTTGCAGGATCCTAAGCGTCCTATCGCCAGCTTCATCTTCCTCGGTACTACCGGTGTAGGTAAGACGGAACTTGCCAAGGCGCTGGCTGAGTATCTGTTCAATGACGAGTCGATGATGACCCGAATTGATATGAGTGAATATCAGGAGAAGTTTAGCGTAACCCGTCTGATCGGTGCGCCTCCAGGGTATGTAGGCTACGATGAAGGTGGTCAGTTGACCGAGGCTGTACGCCGCAAACCATACAGTGTGGTTCTCTTCGATGAGATTGAGAAGGCGCATCCTGATGTATTCAATACCCTGTTGCAGGTATTGGACGATGGTCGTCTGACTGACAACAAGGGTCGTGTAGTCAACTTCAAGAACACCATCATCATCATGACTTCCAACGCAAGCCGTGAGATGTTGCGCAAGACCTTCCGTCCTGAGTTCCTGAACCGTATTGATGATATCATTACCTTCAAGCCGTTGACCCAGGAGCAGATTGCCGAGGTTGTAGAACTTCAGATGAAGCGAGTAAAGAAGATGTTGGAGCCTCAGGGCTTTGAACTTCGCTGGACTCCTGCAGCTATCCAGTATCTGGCAAAGGTAGGATACGACCCAGAGTTTGGTGCCCGTCCTGTAAAACGCGCTATCCAGGATTATGTCTTAAACGACTTGAGTAAGAAGATTCTTGCAGAAGAGGTTAGCAGAGAGAAGCCAATTACCATCGATCATACAGATGCAGATGGATTGGTCTTCAAAAACCAATAATTCCAGCAGATAACCAATCCGCGGAAAAAACGGATTGAAACATAAAATAAAGAGGGTGACAGATTCAGATATCTGCCACCCTTTTTTATTTATTATACACTGTTTTCTATCAATACACTCCACCTTGACCGCCAATCTGCCATCAGGAGATGTTACTTCATAATTGTTGGCTTGCGCACAAACCGCGCCGAGCAACAAAATACCAGCAATACATTTTTTTTGCTTCATTTTTATTTTATTGTTAGGTTGAAATTATTATCTGTCTATGACGCAACAGCAGTATAGCCGACGTTCCTGCTTCTGTTACTGTAGCGTACAACAAAAACCGCTACTGACGGAGAAGAATCGGGTAGGAGGTAAATGCTAGTCATAAAAGGCATTTGCCTCCTATTTTCAC
>CAUFXJ010000048.1:0-16700 GCA_959596915.1 Segatella copri | reverse complement strand
TTTGAGTATTAATAACTTATTTGATAATCGTCTCGTTTTAACGGGACACTAGTGAGTTTTTATATGATAAACGGATATAGAGCTTGATTATTTTAAGCAAGACCCTACGCACAGGCCTCAACCTCTGCCATCTGTGCCAGTTTCTGAGCGCTTTCTGCGAGATGAGACTCTTGCGGCTGCCGTCGGGACAGATGACAGCATGCGCCTTCGCAATGACATCCTTGCGCAGGCAATGCTCCTTAAAACCGAGATTTCCATCGCCCGTCAGCACGATACGGCAATCATCTGCAGAAAAAGATGCGGGGGAAGCTGCTCCTGTAACAGGCTCTATCCCGATGATGCGATGCACCACCGGATAGCCTTCTTCTACCCTCGCCATCACAATATCGCCCACCTTCAACTCGCCTACTATCGGATAGAATTCTACGCAATCTCTATCACCTACGATAAAGGGAAGCATGCTGGTTCCTTTGACCGGAAACTTGACAGGACGACCTTCACGGATGAATTGCTCGAGCGCGGCTATTGCCTTATATTTTGAATCGGATATATTCATCTTTCTATTGTACGATTGGTTTTTACCCGACGGTTGGTTTTACAGACTGATGGTCTGACTGCAAAGGAGGGCTGCACCGGCATCAGGCAGACAATCGAGCTGATAAAGCCGGGTAGCCCCGATCAGCTTCTCTATCGTTTGATGCTGGCCATCTGCAATTTCCTTCTCCCATGCCTTGCCGGAGACAGAAGTCTTGATAGACACATAAGACTCTATGACGGTCTGTTTTCTGATTTTATTCTCTGGTGCCTGGCGCAATTGGACAATTGCCCCTATCGGATATTCCTCGTTCTTATAGCAAGGTGTCTTTCCGCTCCAAGGCGAGCCACTCACCATGGGCGTTCCTTCGTGCGATATATATACCACCGGGTTGTCATCATTCAGCAATCGGGTGCCCCCGATATGTTTGAGCCACAGTCCGGAATGCGTACTCTTGCCCGTTCCGCTCTTGCCCAGGAAGAGATAAGCCTTTCCATCCTTTACTATGGTAGAAGAATGAAACAGGAGTGTATCTCCGGCAGCCGAACGCATGGCATAGAGCAGCATCAGCGAGGTGTCAACAGTTGCCTTGAGGGATCCGAAAGCCGACTTCTGGCTGAAGGTGCCAGCAGGAACCAGAAGACTGGAATGCTGATAATCATGACCTGTAACCAGTATCGATTTCATATCAGTCATTGCCATCAGGAACGCCTTCTGCTTCTCTCCCAGACTACCGCTGATAATGAGCTGTCCCTCCTCCTCCTGTCTGCATTCCTCCTTGAAACCGGCAGGTTTCCTCAGTTCTTCCCCGCTTTCGTTCAAGGTAAGAGAGAAGGAGGTCAGGGCAGCAGATGCGACCTGCTCTTCGCATTCAAACGCCTGATAAGGCTCCAGTAAAACAGCCATCATCTCCTGAGAGGAATCAGGATAAGAAAGGCTGAACCCGACATGGGCTACCTGATAATGCTTTATAATAGATTCCATTATTCTGTAATTTCATTTATGCTCCCTATAAGGAATGGTTCAAGTTTTTCATTACTGCAACAAAGGCTCAGAGGCCTCATTGTCTGCAATTTCGCAACAAAAATACGATTTTTATCTGAGAAAGCCAAATCTTTCTCTATCTTTCTTCAAATTACTGAAGTTTTGCAGATGGAAATCGGCGCACACAAAAAAAAAGAGATGAAGCAAAATCTACGTTGCTTCATCTCTTTTTATATGATCTCATATTCAGTATCTTACTGCATATCGTAAACCACCTGCATGAGCTTCTTGCCCAGTTCATCAGCCTGCTCCATAGTAGAGGCCTCGCTATATACGCGGATGATAGGCTCGGTATTACTCTTGCGGAGGTGAACCCACTTGTCAGGGAAATCGAGCTTGACGCCATCGATATCTGTTACGGTGACATCCTTCTCCTTACCATACATCTCCTTAACCTTCACGAGGATAGCATCTACATCGGTAGATGGAGTGAGGTCGATGCGGTTCTTGGCGATGAAATAGTTAGGGAAGCTGGCACGGAGCTCGCTCACCTTGCAGCCCTTGTGAGCCAGACTGCTCAGGAAGAGGGCGATACCAACGAGGGCATCACGACCGTAATGGCTCTCTGGATAGATGACTCCACCATTGCCTTCACCACCGATAACAGCGTGAACATCCTTCATCTTGGTAGTTACATTCACCTCGCCTACAGCAGCTGCGGTGTACTTGCCACCATGCTTCTCGGTAACATCACGGAGGGCACGGGTAGATGAAAGGTTGCTGACGGTATTGCCTGGAGTCTTGCTCAACACGTAATCTGCCACACTTACCAAGGTATACTCTTCGCCAAACATCTTGCCATCTTCGCAGATGAAAGCCAGACGGTCAACATCAGGGTCTACAACGATACCCATATCGTAGCCACCCTTCTTCAACTCATCCATGATACCACCGAGGTTCTTCTCCAATGGCTCCGGATTATGAGCAAAGTCGCCTGTAGGCTCACCATTGAGGAAAGTATATGCTACACCGAGCGCATCGAGCAACTCTGGAAGAATAACGCCACCAACTGAGTTGATGGAATCTACACAAACCTTGAAGTGGGCATTCTTGATTGCTTCGACATCTACGAGCTTCAAAGCAAGTACGGAGTCGATATGGCGCTTGTTGAAGGTATTGTCTTCAGTATATTTTCCGAGATGATCCACATCCGCATAGTCGAAGTCTTCCTTCTCTGCGATACCCAGCACCTCGTTACCATTAGCTGCTGTGAGGAACTCACCCTTCTCGTTGAGGAGCTTGAGGGCATTCCACTGGCGTGGGTTGTGAGAAGCTGTGATGATGATACCGCCGGCCGCACCACTCATGGTAACAGCAAGTTCGGTGGTAGGAGTAGTAGCCAGACCGATGTTCAGCACATCGTAGCCCATACCCATGAGGGTTCCACAAACCACATTCTTTACCATCTCGCCAGAGATGCGCGCATCACGGCCTACAACGATGGTATTACTCTCTGAAGCACCGCTACGGCGAATGAAGGTAGCGTATGCTGAAGTGAACTTTACGATATCGAGCGGATTCAAAGTATCGCCCGCTGGACCGCCGATAGTACCGCGGATACCAGAAATTGACTTAATCAGTGTCATAAATATATCTCTTTTTATGTTTATCTTCCTTTCTGCAGGGTCATGTCGTAGACACATGCCTGCACACTGCCCGATGCCGATGTGGTACCGTAAGAGTGAGGTACGAGCAAACGGATATGAGCGATGCGTTCATCATCAGTCTTCGGTCTGCCTATCTTAATCCAGGTGAATGGTATGAGCCAACCGCTAGGCACGGTAGAACTTACACTGCCATAACTGGATGAATTATATGTTCTGGCCATCAGACTGGCTGAAGGATCTACGAAAGAACCGGTGAATGTACCGGAAGTATTGGTAACACTTATCTTATCTATATAATAGGAATAAGCAGGAACTTTGTTTGAAAGCGTGAGACACTTATCGCTCATTTCAGCAGCATACGAAAGGTTATACTCATCAAAGCGGACCAATACATCTACCGATGTACCTTTCTTGATATAGTCGCCACATCCCTGGTCAATCACCTGCATGTAGATACCGTTACTGTTGAAAAGTACCCATTCGTTGTTGTTCTTTGCTGTATCCGTCAGTTTTTCATTATTTTTCCAACGTCTGTTGAACTCATCCTCAGAGATGACCTTAATATTTTCCTTACGCAAGAAAGAGCTGATAGAATCGAGCTCTCTGTCGCGCATGTCCTTATAAGTCTCACTATCATTGCATGCGGCAAACGATAAAACAGCCGCGAAAGCAATCATTGCAAACAAAAATTTCTTCATTCTTCTTTTTAAAATCTGATTTATTGGGCAAAGGTACAAAAAAGATAAGACAACACCGAGAGGAATAGGTTGATTTTATTATTATTTATCACTTATTATCATCCTATTGCCTCAAAACGGGGTTGTTTTCTGTCTTTTTCGTCATTTCTAAGGAAAAAAACGGCTACTTCAGCATATCGGCGTATGCCAGGATAGCCTTCAATGCTATCTGCTCTGCCTCCTGTATGCTGCAAAGCAATTTGCCGCCAGAAGCATTGCGATGACCGCCACCATTGAAGAACTCGGCTGCCATCTTATTGCATGGGAAATCGTCTACCGAACGGAGACTTACCAATATGCGATTGTCTATATCCGTATCTTCACGAAGAGAAATGGAGAGTTTGTGTCCCTTAATGGTAAGAGGCACGTTCACCAGTCCTTCCAGGTCACCCTTGATAAAGTCATACTTTTTCAACTCTTTACGGGTCACGGTATAGAAACTGGCATGAAGTCCCTCTACTACCTGCAACTTTTCATTCATCAGATAGCCACGGAACCGGACTGCCGGAATGCGGGCATTATTGAAGACATTGCGGTAAATCTTATCCTTGTCGATGTTCTTGGTAAGCAGCAAGCAGATGATGTAATAGATATAAGGCTGGGTAGAATTATAGGTGAAACCGCCCGTATCGGTCATCATGCCGCAATAGATGCAGGTAGCCCAAGTCTGATCCATCTGTGGGAAACCTCCCAACTGCCAGACTACACGGAATACCAAGTCGCTGGCACTGCTGGCATGTGGCTGCGAAACCAGCAGCTTAGCCTCAAGATTAGGAGACAGATGGTGGTCGATGATGACACGCTGAGTCTTGCAACCCAACAATACATGGTCCATCTCATCAAGACGTCCCTCACTGCTAAAGTCAACACAGCATACCAGGTCGGCTTCATCGAAAGCTCGCTGCACCAGTTCAGGCTGTCTGTCATATCGCAGGATACCGGCAGCTCCAGGCAACCAGGAAATAGAATCCGGTATCATATCCGGCACACAAATGTCAACTTTCTTGCCCAAAGAGCGAAGATAACCGGCCCATCCCAATGAAGAGCCGATGGCATCACCGTCTGGCGATTTATGTGCACAGACGACAATACGATGAGAAGCCGCTATCGTCTCTCGGAGAATAGCGGCTTCCTGATCAGTCAATATATTAATGTTTATATCCATCACATTAAATTAGAAGAGCTTGTTAGGATAAACACCCTCATCGATAAGATGCTGGATCTTATCAACAACACTCTGGCGGTCGGCTGCATAAGTTACACCAAACCACTTGCTGGTAGTATCGAGCACCTTAACGGTAGCTGTACCCTCATTGATGAGCTTGTTGACCATCAATGGGATGAAGAACTCAGCCTTCTTGTTTTCCATATTCTTAGGATCACTCAAGAACTCCTTGAAGTACTCCTCACTATGCTGGAAGTAATCAGGTGTGAAGCCCCAAACGTTCATGGAAACAGGAGTATTGTCGCCAACAGCAACCCACTCGCCCTGCTCGTCCTTGTAAGATACCTTACCGTCGATACGCATGATCTCGGTACGCTCTACACAGGTTGTCAAGTTCTCATCTGCATCCTTAGAGCAGATGCCGCGAGCTACGGTACCATTCTCACTCAAGGTATTACCTACCCGGAAACCTACCATGGCGTAACGGTTCTTGCTGCCCTCTGGAAGTTCAGAGAGGAACTTGCCGATTACCATGAAGCAATCGCGGTTGTAGAAGTCATCGCAGTTGATTACGCAGAAAGGTTCCTTGATGATATCCTTTGCCATCAGGACAGCATGGTTTGTACCCCATGGTTTCTCACGACCTTCTGGAACTGAGAATCCCTCTGGGAGATCATCCAATGCCTGGAAGCAAAGTTCTGCAGGAATATGACCCTCATACTTTGAAAGAATCTTCTCACGGAACTGATCTTCGAAGTCCTTGCGGATAACGAATACGATCTTTCCGAAACCAGCCTGAATAGCATCATAGATGCTGTAGTCCATGATAGTCTCACCATTAGGACCCAGACCATCAAGCTGTTTCAAACCACCATAACGGCTACCCATACCGGCAGCCAAAAGCAATAACGTAGGTTTCATTTTGTCTATACTTTTATTTATTAATAGTTGATAGTTATTTATAAAATAACGATGCAAAAGTAACAAAAAAAATGCAGTTAACCGCACGTTTTCCTACTTTTTTTTGATTAATATCAATTTTTGTCCTTTTATGCACTATCTGTAACACATATCAGACTTATTTCCGGACACATCTCCCAGGCTAAACCTAGAAAGGATAACCCACAGCGAAATGCAGACTCTGGGCATCCTTGAACCGACGGATGTTATAGAAGCCATTCTTGCCGGTATCGTAAGGAACATGCAGACCGATACCCCAGTCGACACGTATCACAAACATACCCATGTCATAACGCACACCGACACCGGTGCCTACCGCCAGCTGTCGGAAGAACTTGTCTACATCAAACTTGCCGAGCGGACTGTACTCATGGTTGCGTAAGGTCCACACATTACCTGCATCCAGGAAAAGGGCTCCATAGAGATCGCCCCATACCTTCTGACGGTATTCCAGATTCATCAGATACTTGATGTCGCCCGTCTGGTCGATATACGAATACTTGCTGTTGGTAGGCTGGTATCTGCCCGGTCCGATACTCCGCACATTAAAGGCACGCACACTGTTGGCACCACCGATATAGAACTGCTCATAATAAGGAGCATTCGCGGCATTGCCATAACTCCAGATAATGCCGGCATTTACATGTCCCACCAGCGTACCATCCTGGGTGATACGCCAATATTTCACGAAATCAGTCTCCAGTTTCAGAAACTGAGCAAACGGATTCTTGAACATCTTCTTGTCTTTCTCGTTCCATCCCTTTCCGGCCGCCATGTAACCGAGCGAAAGGATATTGGCAGCCTCGCTGATGGTGGTTGACCAGGTGATAGGATGGCGGTAACGGCGCGGACTGCGATAAGTATAGGTGTAACTCATCTTAGGCACAAACTGGTCGCGCATCGATATCTGAAGATAAGGATGCAGGGCGAGGATGCTGTCGAAAGCGGCTGTGCGGCTGTTCATAAACTCATAAGAGAGAATCAGCGGACTGAAAGAATGCTGATGCTGGTAAGAGGTAGACCACGCATAGGTTAACTCGCCCGCTGCCACATGACGTCGGAAATAGCTGGCTCTGTTCAGCACATTCATCGAAGCCTTGATGGTAGTAGTTGGCACACCCCGATATTTGGTAGGCATATGCCCGGCACGGTATCTGCGCTCATTCTGCTCCATCGTTCTGAACATATTCCAAGGTGTGATGATGCGAGGGAACTCTACGGAAACATCCGATCCGTATTCATAGGAATTGATGCGGGTAGAACCTCCACCAGCCTGACTGATGGTTTGCCACTCATGCGAACCATGCAGGTTGACAGTAAGTTTTTCGCCTCCATGAAAAGCATTGCGCTTGGTAAGACCCACTACCAACTCCGGTCCTACTCTACCGGTCGTTTTGCCGCGGGCATTTGCCTCGACATAGAAATCGTATGGTTTGTCGAATACCAGATCGATATTGGCATCCAAAGTATCACGATATACGACATTGCCCAGACTGTCTAGGGTCTGCACCGAACGGGGAGAGAACTGGATGCTGGAATAGCTGAAGAGTCCCATCTCCTGAAGTCCGGTCTTGGCACGCTCCTCGGTACGTACCCGATACAGTTCACGGGGACGCAGGCGCAGGCTCTGCAAAACGATACCCGGACGTATCGGCATCTTTCTTCCGTTATAATGGAAACTCAGATAGCTGCGTACAAAGGAATCCTTCAACTCCTCCATATACTGCTTTCTGAAATTAACATGAATCTTTCCGATATACCACTGGCGGGTAGCCCTATCGTCCACGCTGTCTGCCATCATCAGCCGCAACTGCACCTTGCCGGGCACATTCACGGTATCGGCAAGATAAGAAGCATAACTGTTCTGATAGAAATAATAGCCCCTGTTGCGGAACAGACGGGTGATACGCTGACGTTCCGATTCCATGTTGGCGACATTGAAAGGACTCCCCTTCCGTATGAGCGCCTTGTTCATGGAAGCATCTATAAACTGCTTGCTCTTGGCTGGGAAGTTGAGATAAGCCATAGAATCAAGCGTCCAGAGATGGCCGAAGTCTACCTGATAGGCAACCTTCGCCTTCTTCGGATTGCTCTGTGTCAGCACATCATAAGTCACCTTACCGTTAAAATAGCCATATTTATCGAGCTGATGCTCGGCTACCTGGGCACGGAGTTGCGGATTCACATTCGCCATCAGCTTAGGTTTGGAACCGAATACCTTGGTTATCCACTTAGCCAGTGCTCCATCCGACTGAGAGAAAGCATTCCATATCCACAGGCGCACAGGGAACGGTGTGCGGTAATAGCTGCTCCCAAACAAGGCACCGTTCGGAGCCGAAGCCAGGGCATACTCCATCTCGGTGATGGTAGAATCAGCATAAGTTCCCTTCTCGTAGTTCTTATACTCGATAGGTACCAGACCCGTAAACAGCTGCTCGTCTTCTTTCAGTGCACTGGTTGAAGAGCAACCCGTTATGAGCTGCCCCGACAACATCAGCAATGCTGCCACATATATAATAAGGTATAACCTGTTCTGCTGTTTCATATCGCTCATTACTTTTCGTTAAGTTTCAATGGGTCAAAGTCCTTTGTTCTGGCTTTTTCCATCGTATCCTTCTTTTCGTTCGTACTCTTCTTCACCGCAGGATTCTTCTCCATTGGGGCTGCAGGAATCTGCTGCTTATCGGTCTTGAACCGGAAGATATCCTTGAAATGCTGCAGTTTTCTCTGCCACTTGAAACCGACACCATACTCACCTATCAGGCCTTCGAGCCAATCGTAGGTATTGCTGTTGTAGAAGGCACGGATATACTGGCTCGCACCTTCGTTGAGACGGTACTGCAATTCGATATTGTTGAAGAATACATCATCATTATTGGCTGCATTCTCCATTTCTGCACCGGTAGAAACCTTGCCGCCCACACTGAAACTCAAACGGTTGTTGAAGAACCGCTTGGCAAACTTAAAGTTGTAATCGGTGTGCATGGCACCTGCTGCATTGGTAGAGTTATCCACCGACATACCGACATCCACACCCACAGAACGCATCGCTGAACCTGCAATATTATTGATCTCAGAGTTGAGGAATGAGGTCAAGGCACTGTTCATGGAGAACGAATTGGTATTGCCGTTGGCAAGATACATGCCCGAAGCCAGCATCGTAATGGCTATCTTACCCCGCTCTTCAATACTCATCGTATTCAACTCATCCTGCAAGGTGGCATCGTTTGGTGAGGAAACGATAAACTGGATGCCTGGCTTATTCAATGTCTGCGAGAGTTTTACGCCACAAATGAAATCCACCGAGCGGCCGGTTCCCTGTCCCTCGTTTACCGTTGTCCTGACATTCTCTGTTGCCGTGATGTTCAGGGTCGGGTTGAACGGATCGCCGTTAAACTCTATGTAGCTGCCGTCCTGGATATCAAACGTCTTGAGCGGAATGATAGGCAGCGAATATTTCATCTTGCCATTGTTCAGGGTATACTTGCCCGTGATGCCGATGCCATCAACCGAATTGTAAGTCATCGTCAGATTACCACCGCCCATCAGGTCGATGTAGTTGGTCTGGTCGGCATTCAAAGCACAGAGGATATGAGCCGACTCATCTATCGACATGCCCAACATCATGTTCAATCCTTCCAGTGCCGGACGCTCGACAACGACAGGCTTGCCACTCTTGAAATTCGTAAACTTCACCAGCTCATCGAGCTGCGTATCAGTAGTCAGTTCCGATTCTTTCAGCACATACGTCATATCCGTATTGCCGAGGACATCCAGCTTACCCTGCATCTTCAGATTGCTTACCGGTCCGCGCATCGCACCATAGAAGTTGACATACGCCTTGCCGAAAGCCTCGGAACGGGCATTCTCCTTGGCATCAATCAGCAGGAAGTTCTGTGCTCTCATCCGGATATCGAGCATCATCTTCTCTATATTCGTAAAGTCGAGACTGCCCTGGATATTGAGCGGACTCTCATTGTTGGCATACATCATGAAGTTTTCGAAGAGCAACTTGCTGTCTATGATACGGACAGGATCGTTGGCAAAACGCATCGTGATGCCATACGGCACACTGACGAGATAAGCCGAATCCAGATATACTTCGCCCTCTACATCCAACTGGCTCAAGGCTCCCTTCAAACTCAGTTTTCCTTCGCCATATCCCTTCAGACCCATAATCTGGTCAGGAACAAAACCGTTGACAAAATGCAGAGGCAACTTCTCCATACCCACTTCGGCATCGAGATAACCGTTTCCTTCAGACCTGTAAACACCCTTCACGGTAGCCACTTCTTCACCCTCATAATTGAGGAAACCATCTACATAATGAGAACCGTCGCTCTTTGGCATGTAAACGAATTCAGTACCGACATCTCCCATCGGACACTTTTCGTAAACCATATTGTCGATGTTCAGATTAGAAGAAACCGAGAGTTCATCCTTGGTCTGGATAATATGGAAGTCGCCGTCAAGAATACCCGAGATATCCGGCATATAAGGAATCACGCTGAGCACTTTATCCAGATTAAACTGGCTCATGCTGACCGTAAGATCCTGCAGCGCTTCTTCGTTTTCATCATTGCTGTATATACGGATACCCATGCCGTTGGCTGCCTTCAGACTCAGATTGGCAGAAACACGGTCGTCATTGCCCAACATCAGATAGTTGTCATCGTTGGCAGTAAACTTCTTGTAACCCAGGACAGGATGGGTATCGATGAGCGAAATCTTCACGCCGTTTTCCAGCAACAGCGCCTCCAGACCCACATCTACACCCAATCTGTTTTTGGCATCATAGATGCGGGCATCGATATTGGAACCCTTCTCCTGCAGTTCGCCCTCTACCTGTGCCCGGAACACATACTGAGGATTATGCTTATTGTTCTGAACACGTGCTGCATAGCGGATGGTATCGCCCTCAGTCTTCACCAAGGCACGGATCGTATCCAACTGCATGCCACTCGCTACCAGTGAATCGATGTTGAGATAACCATTGACACCTGTTACAGGCGACATGGTCATCTTCATATCCACCGTCTTGAAATCATAACCGCAGTAAGCGATGAAACGGGAAATGAAATTGTCCTTTCCTGTGGTAAGATAAACATGACCGAAAGGGAACTGACTGCGAATCTTCACCTGATCGATATGATGGTTCCTAAGCTGATGAGCCAATTCTTTCTGCAATCCGGCAAAACGGCTCATCAACTGCTTATAGCCTCCGTGTACATCCATGTTGAGATGGAAGTCGCCGCAATCGATGACTGCGTGCGTGGTATCTCTGCGGGTAAAGACATCAGCGTCAACACCCACCGGACGGTAATTCTTTTCTGCCGTACGAACCGTAATATCACTCATCGAAGCCATGATGTCGTGACTGTCCTTCAGGTCGGACCTGATATCCATGTGACCGCAGAGCGACAGGCGCATCGGTGCCTTCGTTACCTCTAACGAATAAAGATTCACATCGCGGACATCTGCCACCAGGGTAGCCTCCAGTTTCTTGGAATTCGTAAGTGCATCAAGGCTGACGAGCCCCGTAAGATACTGGTTCTTGCTGTCGATATCGGCATGCACCTTACCATTAGCAACGTGAGCCACTGCCAATACATGATCCAGTTTGTATTTGCCATACTGAATCTGGTTTACCTGTGCCTTAGCCTGTAATCGGGTACGCGGAGAAAGGAAATCGGTTCCCACTCCCTTCGCCTGCAATGAGCCGGTGAAAGAATGCAATTTCTGTTTTGGAAGGAAATGCTTTGCCTGGATGTTGTGCGCCTGAATCTTAGCTTGATAAGCCAGACGGTTCATATCGATACTGCCGTCTTTCCGGGTCTTCGCATCTATCTTGGCATCTACCCTCATTCTGCCACGACCTTCGGTAATGGCGAGTCGGGTAGCATATCTGGAGCCGTCTGCCTGAATGTTTCCTCGGATTCCGATACCGCTAGGCACACGTATCTCCTGCATCAGAGAAGGGTCAAGCATGGCGGTAATGAAATCCAGATGATAGGTACGGGCGTTCAGATCTACATTTGCCTTCAGACGGTTCATATCCGTCAGGTTACCCAAATTTCCATCAGCACTCAGTTCGAAGGCTGTAGGCAGCGACAGTTTCAAGCCCGAGAAAGATGCCTGCTGCATATTTCCCTTGAACGATCCTTCTATCTTCATTGGATAGAAAGGCCATTTCATCTTCATGGCGCCTGGGAAGGCATCGCCTGCAAAGAGGAACAGGTCTGAACGGCCCAAAGCTCCCTTCAGCTGTGCCATCAACTTGCCAGGTTTCACCTCATCAAAGGCATTCAAATCCATATCCACCGTTGCCTGCAATTGGGAGTATGGGGTACGGAGACAGATATCAGGCAACTGCAGTTTCACGGAATCCATCACGAATCTGCCATAGAGCTGGTCTACCTGCAAACCGCTTTTCTCCTTAAACTGAGCTTCACGAATCTTGACATCTATCTTCGAATCGCAATAATAGAAAGAGTCTGCCTTTAAAGTCATGGCCGACAGGGCGATATGGTTAAAGTCCATGCCCGATACCGGACGGATATAGTTCTGATCATAGTTCACCTTGCCATTCTTCCAGTCGAGATGGCCTATCTGATAAAGTCCTTTATAAAGGTCGAGATAGGTAGTCTGCGCCACCGCATCTCCAAAATAAGCATTCACCTGGAGGGTATCTCCAGGCATGTGTAATACGAAATCAGTGTTCTTCAGTTTCAGTTTTTCGATATTCACCTTCCAGAAATTGGTACTAGGCGTAGTATCCGGCGGCACAGTATCGCTCAGTTCTACCGAGAGTCGGGCATCAGCCAACAGGGCATGATTCACCCTCACCTTCTCCTTACCGAGGTCAATGCCATGAGCCTTCAGGCGCAGATTACCTACATTGCCCTTGATTCTGGCTTCGTGAATAAAATTCGTGGTATTCACCTTCATCTGGGTGAAATTGAGTTCATCCACCATGACTTGACTTTCGAAAAGAGGCAACAATTGTACGTCTACCACCATCTTCTGGATGTCGGCAACGGTATCTCTCTTATTTCTTAAAGCCAAGTTTGGGGAATTCTTGAGTGAGTCGATTGGCTGAAGTACCTTTACGCCTTCCACTCCCAGTTTCAGAGGGAAGACGAGGCGTACTTGCTTTACCGAAATATCCATACCCGTCGACTCAGAGGCATAAGCAGCCACTTGCTTTACCGCCCAATTCTGAACAGGTGGCAGATAAAGCAGAATGGATAACAACAAGATGAGCACCAATGGAGTCAACACCGTGATTCCTGCCCATTTCGCATACCTCTTCATAAGCATGGATTTTTGAGTTAGGGTGCAATAGCCCGCCAAAGATTATCATCCGGCAGCGGAGCCTCTGCTACGATTGTTTCTTTAGACACAGGATGAACAAATTCTACTCTGTGTGAAAGGAGAGAAATACTGCCATCTGCATTGCTACGTGGAGAACCGTATTTCAGATCTCCCTTGATAGGACATCCCATCTTGGCAAGCTGGCATCTTATCTGATGATGACGACCCGTCATCAAGTTCACCTCCAGAAGTGTATAATGGTCTGTATGACCTATCACCTTATACTTCAATATCGCTTTCTTCGAGTTTTTCACCTCATGGTCGTAAGCATAGCTCTTATTCTGCTTTTCATTTCTTACTATCCAATGGGTGAGCGTAGCCTCAGGTTCCTTTGGCATGTTCTTCACGATTGCCCAATAGGTTTTGTGAACTTCGCCATCCCGGAACATATTGTTCAGACGGCTCAATGCCTTAGAAGTCTTGGCAAATACGACCAAACCCGAAACAGGACGGTCAAGGCGATGCACCACACCGAGGAATACATTTCCCGGCTTGTGATACTTCTCCTTGATGTACTGTTTCACAGTCTCCGAGAGAGGTTCGTCGCCGGTCTTGTCGCCCTGCACGATTTCGCCACTTCTCTTAGAGACTATGATTATATGGTTGTCTTCGTAAACTACCTGCATGTTTTATCAATAAAACGATTGCCGAGAGATTACATGTTCATACCACCGTCGATCTGAATAACCTGACCGCTAACATAGCTAGACAAGTCGGAAGCGAGGAAGAGGCAAACATTTGCGATATCCTCAGTCTGACCACCACGACGCAATGGAATCTTCTTCATCCAGTCCTTGCGGATTTCCTCAGGCAACTGTGCAGTCATTGCAGTCTCGATGAAACCAGGAGCTACCGCATTAGCGCGTACGCCCTTAGGACCCAACTCCTGAGCGATAGACTTAGCCAAAGCAATCATACCAGCCTTAGAAGCTGCATAGTTGCACTGACCTGCATTACCATGAACACCTACTACAGAAGCCATGTTGATGATAGAACCACCACGCTGACGAAGCATGATTGGAGAGCAAGCATGAATGAAGTTGAAGGCTGACTTCAAGTTTACATTCAAAACAGCATCCCACTGAGCCTCGCTCATACGGAGCATCAAACCGTCCTTTGTGATACCTGCATTGTTAACCAGGATATCGATAGAACCGAAGTCCTCATGAATCTGCTTAACAGTCTTCTGTGTCTCCTCGAAATCTGCTGCATTACCAGCATAAGCACGACAGGTTACACCAAGAGCCTCAATCTCCTTACGAGTAGCTTCCAAACCGGCAGCCATATCGTCGTTGAGTACGAGGTCTGTAAATGCGATGTTAGCGCCCTCAGAGGCGAACTTCATAGCGACAGCCTTACCGATGCCGCGAGCAGCACCTGTTACAAGGGCTGTTTTACCACTTAATAATCCCATTTCTTTTTTATTTAATTAATTATCAATTAGTTACGTATTTACTATTTTCTTTTATCTAGAGTTTCAAGCCCGACTTTCCCAAGGCACCATAAACCACCTTGGCAACCAGAGGTTTGCTCGACTCCACATTCATGCCATGGCCCAAACGTCCATAGATAAATGGAACCTCGAGACCTTTGATACAATAGTGAGTAATATCGGCCACCAGATCGATGTTATCAATATCAAACTCACCATCTTCTCTTCCTTCGACATAAATTCTTCTGAGAATCTCTATTTCGTCTTCATCGAAGTTCTTTCTTGCCTTCTCAACCATCCAGATGTTTCGGAAGAACTCAGCACGGAGGTTACCGTTTCTTACAACCGTTTCCTTGATCATACTGAGATGAGTATAGATAAGCTCGATGATTTTATCCTGTGGACGCATCTTGCAATTAGCAACCTCGTCCAACTTGTCCGAAAGACGCTCCAACTCTGATTCTATCACCGCGTAATAGACATCCTCCTTCCTACTGAAATAAGTATAAAGCGTACGTCTTCCCTTACCAGAAGCTACAGCAATATCATTCATCGTAGTATTTGCTATACCATTCTTGGCAAAGAGTTGTCGTGCGACATCTACCAGTTTTTGTCTTGTTTTGGATACTGACATATTGAAGCCCTTCCTTTTTTATTAATTGCACATAAAAATATTATTGTGCAAAAGTAGCACTTTAATTCGAATTAAACAAATATTTAATGTTAAATTAATAAATTAGGGCACAAAAAAATCGGATAAGATGTTGTTCACCAACTTCTTACCCGATCATTGTTGCGGCGGCAGGACTCGAACATGCGACCTCCAGGTTATGAGCCTGGCGAGCTACCAACTGCTCCACACCGCGATATAATCAACTCATTTCTGAATTGCGAGTGCAAAGGTACGACTTTTTTCCGACCCCACCAAACATTTTGTCAGAAATCTGCATATATTTAACAGTTATTAAACAGAATAGCAACAAAACGTACATAAAAGAGGCGAAAACGAGTAAAAAGCAAGCCCGATTGCTCTTTTTCAGAACAATCGGGCCTTATGGAAAAAGAATTACTTTTTCAAAAGTTTCATTACCTTCTCGAAATATCTCTGAGTACGCTTCTTACTGAAATGATTACCGCCATTCCATGAACGGATTGCGTGCTCGATACTATTAAGAGGATTGTAGACACTCTGAATCAATAGAAACATTTCTTTAGATTTAGCTACATTATATCTATCAGCCAAAGTGTAGCGCTTCTTCGATTTCTTGCGCTTCAGAATATTATTACATTCTGCTACTAAAATTGGAGTGATCTGCATCACACCTACTGAGTTACCGCTCTTAGCCTTCGGATCACCCTTACTCTCTACCTGAATGATAGCGTCCATCACTGGAGTCCAGTCCATCTCGCTGGTAGAGGATACATTTCCTGATGTTGCAGCCGACGCTGCATGAATTTCTAATGTCAGCATTAACATGCTAACTAATACCATTGTTATTCTCTTCATATTAATTGTTTTATGGAACCTGAAAAGCTGAAATACAACATCAGAGATTTCGCGGTGGCAACTTGTGAGAAAAAGAAAGGCTGCTCACCTCAGTCCCGTTAGATACCTTAATGGATACCTTCTCACACAACAAAAAGCACAAGATACTGGTATCCTTATTCTTATCGTTTGCAAAGATACAAAAAAAAATCGAATTATGCAAGTAATCGGCTGATTATCAGCGCATTTTTACGTAATTAAACACTTAGTAACACTTAGGTTTGATATAAATCAAGCAAAAACAGAAAAGCCCCGACTACTTTCGTAATCGAGGCTTCTGAAATTGAAAGGAGGCGGCTA
>CAUFXJ010000047.1:0-17530 GCA_959596915.1 Segatella copri | reverse complement strand
AAAAAACTATGCAACTTTAAACGGGTACCTTTTTCAGTGCCCTCCCTGGGCTAGGAGCTTTTGGGCCTTCAGCCCGTACTTGAACCACATGCGAAAGTTCAGTAAATAGAATTAAGGTGTAGAGGTCGGTCAACTGATGCAATTCTCGATTAGCTCAATTTCCCGTTTTCTTCCAATGATATTTTGCAGCATATCTTCATTTCTTTAATCTTCTGCAAAGATAACCTAAAATAATGGAAAAACGATGGAAAATCCCTAAAAAGTGCCGATAGTGGTGCCAAAAGTTGCTTTTTTAGGCACTTTTGGCACCACTATCGAGCTTTTTGCAAATGAAACTTACTATTATGCGTTATCTAGCCTCCGATATAATATGCCATAGAATTTCAGCGTAGAAAACACCTGAAGATACTGAAATATGTAAAATAAGGCGATGGCTTTTATGAAAACGGCTGCATAGAAACAAAAAAAAGTGTGTATTGAACTTGTTTTTGCAAACTGTAATCGGATGTGACAAAAAATCGACAATTAACTAAATTTATGAGCAAATATGCTAAAAAACATAGATATTTCGTGTTAAATATTTAAATTTTAAGCGATTATCTTGGGCAAATAAGAAAATATTCGTAATTTTGCACCGATTTAAGTTAAAAATAGGTATTTCCATGCGTGCATTTTAGTGAAAGAATGTGTAAATGGAGGGGCGAAGTGTCGCCCTGAGTGCTTTCGGCTTTTACCAAACGAGAAAAAAATGAGAAAAAAATAATAATTATTAATTAATAAACTTGAAACAAACAAGGATGAGAAGATTAACTCTTTTACTTGTCTCACTTGTATTGTTGTCTATCCAATCGGTCTTGGCGCAGAGTTTCAGCGTCAAGGGTACAGTCGTGTCTGCTGAAGACAACGAACCGATGATTGGTGTGACCATTATGCAAGAGGGAACATCAAATGGCGTAGTGACCGATATTGACGGTAACTATACCATCGAAATTAAGGGTGCTTCGAAGGCTACGCTTGTCTACTCTTATGTGGGTTGCGTTACGCAGAAGCACGTTGTGAAAGCGCAGACAAATACGCTCAACATCACCCTTGCTTCGGATTCCAAGATGATGGACGAAGTGGTTGTGGTGGCGTATGGCGTGAGAAAGAAGGGAACCATTGCGGGTTCCGTGTCTGCCGTAAAGTCTGAAAAGATAGAAAATGTGCCGGCGGCAAGTTTCGACCAAGCTTTGCAGGGACAGAGTACTGGTTTGCAGGTCATCTCTTCTTCGGGTGAACCTAGTAAGGCGGCTACCTTCCAGATCCGTGGTACCAACTCTATCAACTCCGGCAAGTCGCCACTCTTTATCCTCGACGGCGTGCCAATCTCAAGTTCTGATTTCAATACCTTGAGTCCTAACGACATCGAAAGTATCTCTGTATTGAAAGATGCCTCTTCTACCTCAATCTATGGTGCACGTGCTGCCAATGGTGTGGTTGTCATCACTTCCAAGCGAGGCTTGGCGATGGACAAGGCGAAGATTACGCTCCGTGCACAGTATGGTTTCTCTGAGTTGGCACAGACCAACTGGAAAATGATGAATACCGATGAGCGTATCCAGTTTGAGAAAGAAGTAGGTCTGGATACAGGTAAGGATTACAATCTCCTTTCAAGAGTAAACGTAAACTGGCTGGACGAGGTGTTCAACGACCGCGCTCCGCTGCAGAGCTACGAACTCTCTATCAACCGTGCTACCGACCGTTTGAACTACTATGTTTCTGGTGGTTTCTACGATCAGGATGGTATCGCACAGAATTCAACCTTCCGCCGTTACAACATCCGCACCAATGCTGATGTAAAGGCAGGCAAGTGGCTGAAGGTAGGTACCAACACCATGGCTGCCTATGAGGAGGCTCAGCAGGCTGACGACGGTAGCTATACTACCGTTACTCCTATCTCAGCATGCCGATTCATGCTGCCTTACTGGAATCCATACGCAAAGGATGGCAGTCTGGCTTCACTTGCTGCAGGCAACTGGGCTGGAACCAGCGAGAACCCTATTGTTTACATGGGCTTGAATCCTATCAAGAACAAGAAATATAAGGTACTCTCTACCATGTATGCTGAAATCTATCCGATAGAGAATCTGACTATCCGTACTCAGTTCGGTGCCGATTTCACTCATTCTACAGCGTTCCTCCAGTCGTTCCCAAGTCTCTCTTCAAATAACGGACAGGGTACAGCGGCACGCCAGAGCAGCGATGCCATCAACCTGACAGAGACCACTACGGCTAACTACCGTTTCACCCTGAACGATATCCATTCGTTCAACGTGATGCTGGGTCAGGAGGCTGTTAATTTCCACTCAGAGGGTTTCCAGGTATATTCCAAGGGTCAGACCAGCGATCTCCTGACCAACGTATCATCAGGTACACGTGCCAGCCGCTGGGCAGATTCATCTTCAGATTACTCTTACCTGTCATTCTTCATGCGTGGCGAGTATAACTATAAGGAGCTCTACTATGCCGACTTCTCTCTGCGTACCGATGCTTCTTCACGTTTCGGTAAGGATCATCGCTGGGGTACATTCTGGTCGCTCGGTTTCATGTACAATGTGAAGTCTACCGACTGGCTGAAGGATATGAAGTGGCTCAGCACAGCCCAGATTGCCGTAAGTACCGGTACATCGGGTAACTCTGAGATTCCAAACTATTATCACCTGGCTTTGGTTTCTGGTGGTGCCAACTACGATAATACTGCCGGTTTCTCTCCATCACAGAGTGGTAACGAGGAATTGGGTTGGGAGTCAACCTGGGCTAACAACTTCGCCCTCCGTTTGGGCTTCCTCGACAGAATCAACTTCAGTTTCGAGGCTTACTACAAGCGTACCTCTAATATGCTGATGCGCGTTCCTGAGTCTTACACCGTAACGGGCGAGGGCTATCGCTGGAAGAACGTAGGTGTGATGGCTAACAAGGGTATCGAGTTGAGCGCTGATGGCGATGTAATCCGCACACGCGACTTCACCTGGAATGTAAGTGCCAACGTATCTTACAACCAGAACCGATTGAAGGAACTCTATAACGGTGTAACCGAGTATGTAAACTCAACCACCGGTTTGAAGTATGTGGTAGGTCACTCAGTAAGCGAGTTCTTCCTGAACCGTTATGCCGGTGTGAACCCAGCGAATGGTGAGCAGCTCTGGTATGACAAGAACGGCAACGTAACCAACGAGTTCCGTGAGAGCGACAAGGTGATGACAGGCAAGACCTATGATGCACCTTGGATGGGTGGTTTCGGTACAAGCTTCCGTTGGAAGGGCTTGCAGCTTTCTGCCCAGTTCAGCTGGATCGGTACACGCTACGTCATCAACAACGACCGTTACTTCGAGGAGAGCGGTGTAACCTTCGGTACTGCTTACAACCAGTCAAACCGTCTGTTGTACGACCGTTGGAAACAGCCTGGCGATATTACCGACATCCCACGTTGGGGCGAGGTAACCCAGCTCGACGACCGCTTCTTGGAGAATGCATCGTTCCTCCGTCTGAAGAATCTCAGTCTGTCCTATTCATTGCCACAGAGTCTGTTGCGCAAGACCAACTTCTTCTCTATGGTCAGAATCTATGGTCAGGCACAGAACCTCTTCACCGTAACCGGTTTCAACGGTCTGGATCCTGAGGTTTCATCCAATATTTACCAGGCACAGTATCCGGCATCACGCCAGTTTACTCTGGGTGTTGAATTGCAATTCTAACCAAGAAAGGAGAAAAAAATGAATATCAAAAATATAAAGACATACATCCTGTCGGGAATCCTAGCCCTCTCGATGTCTTCCTGTCTTGATAAGTATCCTGAGGATTCTATCCGCATGGACCAGGCTATCAACACGGTGGGCGACATGGACAAGCTGGTGTACGGTATCTACGACAGTTTCAAGAGCAGCGCCCTCTATTCGGGCAATCTGACAATCCTGCCAGATCTGCAGGCAGACTTCGTGTACTGCGTGAAGGGCTACTCTAATGCCTATGGCGATATCTACCGTTGGAAAGATATCAAGGCTACCAACACCGACATCGAGGCGGTATATGCCGACCTTTATGGTGTTATCAACAATGCCAACTTTCTGCTCGACAACGTAGATAAGGTGAAGGCAAACACCAACAGTGATAAGGAGCTCGACAAGCTGGAGCAGTGTGAGGGCGAGGCTTATTTTGCCCGTGCCCTGGCTTATTCAGAACTGATCAAGTGTTTCTGCAAGGCTTACGATAGCGATGAGCAGGCTGCGAAGGAACTCGGCGTTGTACTCACAGAGCACTATTACGGCAATGAGCCACAGAAGAGAGCCAGTCTGAAGGAATCATACGAATTCGTATTGAGAGACCTTGACAAGGCTGCCGAATATCTGAAGGTAGATGAAGACTTCACAGGAAGTCTCTACAACGAGATTTACTTCAACGAGTATACCTGTCATGCCTTACGTGCGCGCGTATCCTTATATATGCACAAGTATGATGATGCCATCAAGTATGCATCTAAGGTAATCGGCAGTAAGTATTATACATTAGAGAAGGCTTCTTCCAACACCTATTTAAACAAGGTGAACGATTACAAGTATATCTGGACCTATGGTGATTCACGCGAGGCTATCTGGAAGGTAGGCTTCACCGTGAACAGCTATGGCGGTGCACTGGGTACTATCTTCGATAACTACAACTATGTAACTTATCGTCCAGACTATGTGCCTGAGACATGGGTCATCAACTCATTCGACAGCAATGACCTCCGTGCTGCAGCCATCTTCACAACCCGTGTAACAGGTTATGAGCACGGTTTGCAGTGGCCTTTGCTGAGCAAGTATTTCGGCGATGCAGAATTCCTGAACAACAATATCCTGCATGTTCACCAGCCAATGGTATTCCGTCTGTCAGAGCAGTATCTGATACGTGCTGAGGCTTACGCCATGAAGAAGGAATATGGTAAGGCAGGTAAAGACATCTCTACCTTGCGTACAGCCCGCTACTCTTCATATGGTGGTAACACCTCGATGAGCGAGAGCAACGCCATGAAGATAATCGAGGCAGAGCGCGTGAAGGAACTCTATATGGAAGGCTTCCGTCTGAACGACCTCAAGCGCTGGCACAAGGGATTTGAGCGTAAGGCTGCCGACCAGCCTGCTGCCAACTTCGTGCTGAGCAGTCTGAAGGTTGAAAAGGATGACCCTCTCTTTGTCTGGCCAATTCCTCAGCATGAGCTTGAGGCTCCAGGTTCTGAGATTCAGCCTAATGAAAGTAACAAATAAAATAAGGAGACGATCATGAAGAAAATAATGATGGGATGTTTGGCAGCCGTAGCTGCACTCATCGCTCTTGTGAGTTGTTCACAGGATTATACCACTTATGCTGGTCCAAGTCATATCATGTTCTCTGATACGCTCTATCAGTATGCTGTACAGGAAAGCAATGAGGTATTCAATGTGCCTGTATCTGCAACCGAAAAAGCTGACTACGACCGCACCTTCGGCGTGGAGGTAGTAGACAAGCAGAGCAATGCCATCGAGGGTAAGCATTACCGCATCCTCAACAACACCGTTACAATCAAGGCGGGCGAGATGGTAGGAAATGTGAAGGTTCAGGGTATCTATGATAACATCGGCAAGACCGACTCGCTCGGCTTTACCCTGAAACTGGTGATTCCGGAGAAGTATAACTGGACAGATCTCTATAAGGACTATGCCCACGTGGTAATGCAGAAGTCTTGTCCTTTCGATATCCACAACTTCTCTGGCTGGTGCATGGTAACATCTACCTTCTACAGCAAGTATCTGAACAACGTAACAAACCGTCTGATCAAGACAGAGGTAGTGGAAGGCGAGGAGAATACCGTTCTGCTGAAGGATGTCTATTACAAGGGCTACAACCTGAAGTTGAAGTTCAGCACCAAGAACATTCTTGAGCCAAAGGTAGAGATGGACGATCAGATAGCTGGTGAAACCGGCGAGGCGTTCGGTACCATCTATGGAGACGGCAAGTTGCGCATCAGCCAGCCTTCTCTCTATACCTCTTATTATAACACCTGCCAGAACTATGTATTGCAGTATGTCACCATGAGTGTTGACAACAAGGATGGTTCAACCTTCGGCAACGTAGGAACCTTCATTACCATGTATGAATGGATCAGCGATGCTGAGGCAGAGAAATTGAAAGAACAAGGATATTAATCGTAGAATAAAAAGAAAATGAAAACATTGATTTCAAAATATTGGCTCGTATTGATGGCGCTGGTATCAGTGACTCTGTTCACAGCTTGTTCCAGCGATGACGATGCCGTAACTCCTGTGTTCCCACAGGTAGAGACTTTCGCCGGTGAAGCTGGCGCTGAGTTGGACTTCACCTTCGATGCCAACGAGAGCTGGAGCCTTTCTTCAGACAAAATCTGGTGTAAACTGGTGCAGGGCGAGAAAACAGACGCCTTCGTACTCAATGGTACTGCAGGCAAGCAGACCATCAAGATTAAGATTACTGATGATGATGCCAGCAAGGATATGAGCGTGGCTCAGCTCTTCCTGAATATGGGTGGTCAGAAGGTTGCCATCGCTGAGGTTAAGCGTTCGGCTGCTGGCTATGACCTGAAGGTTTACGATGCGGCTGGCAATGATATCACCGAGACTGGTATCACCGTAGGTTACAATGTATACAACAAGTTTACCGTAAAGTCAAACTTCCGTTTTGCTGTTACCAATACTCCTGCTTGGGTAGACTTGGAAGGCGGCTTCCTGGTAGGTACACCTAACAAGGAAGTTGTAGGCGGTGTTTCCTTCAAGGAGAATCAGGGCGTAAGTGCTAAGTATGCCATCGCTAAGGACGGCAACTACACCATCACCTTCACTTCTGAGGATGGCAAGGCTGCTACAACCATACCTGTTATCTATAATGGTATGACCACCAGCACCATGGATGTTACTTATCCAACCTCTTCACAGTGGGCAGTATGGAATGTATCTCTCGATGGTAAGGTGTTCACTCAGAATGGTTCTAGCCTGAATGGCGGTGATACCAACGATTTCACCTTCTACAACTTCGTTCCTTTCACCCTCAAGACTTTGGGTGATGCTTACCAGCTGGTAGTCTTCGATAAAAAGGAAGATGGTCTGCGCGAGGAAACATCCGGTGCTGTGAAGTTGCAGGGTGAGAAGGGTGACGTTAAGCTCACTATTGATGCCTTGAGCAGTGGAAGCCGTGAGTTCCTGGTCTATGCATTGCCACAGAGCGTATTCGAGAGTCTAGAGAATGGACTCGACGGAATGCTGGAGGAAGACTTCATGACAGTGAAGAGCGATTATGACCGCTACTTCCTGATGGATGTTGTACAGAAGGAAGAAAAGAAGGGCGATTCTGAGGTTACTGCTCCTATTGTTACCAGCATGGGTATGAATGTAGATTGTGCCTTGACAACCAATGATGACTTTAAGTCATATGCTGAGGGCATCTTCAGTTATACTGGTAAAGACGTATTTGAATCAACAGTTTATGGTGGTTATGTAGCCATTTATCCTCAGATTGACGGATGGGATCCTACAGCTGGAGCAGACGTAGTCATTTACGACGGTACAGGAAACCCTGTTGATGTTAAAAACTACGAGGTAGGACAGGACGAAAAGGGTTTCTATGTTGGCTTGAATGCCGATAAGCTCACTTATCCTATCCTTGCTGGTTTCAACGACATGCAGAGAGTATGCCAGCGAGTAGTCATTATCAATAATATGGGATTTAGAAGCAAGAGAAAGTAATGAACAGAATGAAAATATTTTCAAAGGCACTCTTGTTGCTCTTGGTCTCTCTCCTGACCTTTGCAGCAACAAGTTGCTCGGATGATGAGACCGGAGGTTGGGACGGCACATACGGATATGTGCAGTTCAAGCTCAGCAAGAAGGTTTCTTCAAGAGCTACCCGTGCTGCTGCCCTTGACAAACTTGAGAAACTGGATGATGCCAAGAAAATCAAGGTGGTCATGGAGCACAACGGTACAACTGTGTCTCAGACACTGGTGCTCAATTCTTATAATTCAGAGAATGCTGAGTATGGTCTGAGAAGTGAAAAACTGCAACTCGCTTCGGGTACTTACACCGTCATCGGTTTCTATCTCTATGATGCTGTAGACGAGGAGTTGCTGGCTTCTTCTGCCGGCGAAACATTCACTGTAGTAGGTGGCGGTCTGGAAGTACAGAACCTCATGGTGGAGACTGTGGAGCGTGGTAAGGTGAAGTTCAATCTCGTGAAGGAGTGGGAGAAGACTCGTGCCGGTGGTACTGAGTATCTCTTCTCTAACATCCGTCTCGTTGACGTCAGCGTAACCAACCTCTTTACCCGTGAGACCTATACCTTCCCTGAACTGAAGGTGAAATATAAGGAGTCTAGCGAAGAGCATCAGAATCCTGACAATGAGAACGATAAGTATATGGACACAGGTACAGCTTACTGCGATTCTACCGTATGGTTGCCTGCCGGTACTTATCAGGTTACCTCATATACCACCTATGGCAAGACAGGTGCGGTGAAGACCAAGTATGAAACCCAGCCAGTCAAGGGTGAGGCCTTCGTAGTAGAGGATAATCAGCTCAATGATAGTGCCCAGGTGCCTATCCTGCTTTCCAAGACCAAGGAGTACATCAAGGACTATGAGGCCTTGAAAGCCATCTGGGAATCTCTGCAGGGTAAGGAGTGGAGCTTCTATGGCGATGCTACCTTCAAGGGTGCCAACTGGAACTTCAACAAGGAACTCGATATGTGGGGCGACCAGCCTGGCGTAACGCTCAACAGCAACGGCCGTGTCATTGGTCTCGTCATCGCTGGCTTCGGTGCCAAGGGTATTGTGCCTGATGCCATCGGACAGTTGACAGAACTCCAGGTGCTCAACCTCGGTTCTCACGATGAGAAGATTGGTGCCAACATCTTCAATGATTATGATGCAAACAGTCTGACTGCTGCAAAGAAGAGCAGCATGCGTCACGACTATGAGAACAAGTTCCTGAAGTATGACCCACGTGCCAACATGTCGGAGATGATTGTAAAAAGCTACAACTCTGATCCTAAGGTGGCACCGAAGAACAGAATCAAGAAGGACAGCCGCATCAACCTGAAGGATGCGCAGATCGGTACATTGACCAACAAGATTACAGGTGTATCTAAGGCCATCTATCGCCTGACTAAGTTGCAGCAGTTCTACATCGGTAACTCTTCTATCACAGCCGATGAGGTTTGTGCGAAGTTCTACAATGCTGACGATCCTGTTTATGGTAAGTTTGCACAGGAGTTTAAGGATGAGGATTGGGACAAGATGGAAAACCTGACCGATATCGAACTTTACAACTGTCCGAAGATCAGTCGCATTCCAGACTTCTACTATAATCTCCCTAAATTGCAGGCGATGAACCTGGCAAGATGCAAGGGTATCTCAGCCAACCAGTTGAGAAACGACTGGACTCGCTTAGCTGAGGAGAAGACAGGTAAAACTCTTCAGATTCTCTATATGAGTTACAACAACCTGGAGGAGTTCCCTGAGTATTCTGCATTGAAAAAGATGGTAAATCTCGGTTTGCTCGACCTGGCTTACAACAACATCAAGAAGTTGCATCCGTTCGGTTCTGAGGTAGCGCTTTCTTCACTCTATCTGAACAACAACCAGATTGAGGAGGTTCCTGCTAATCTCTGTGCCTTTACAGATGATGTGGAGAGTCTGACCTTCGCCCACAACAAACTGAAGACGATTCCGAATATCTTCGATGCAAGTTCGGTTCGCGAGATGGGTTCTGTAGACTTCTCTTACAACGAGATTACAGGTGTAGATAAGAGTCATGGTACCTACAAGGGTATCAATGCAGCAACCGTTACTCTGTCGAACAACAAGATAGAGAAGTTCCCTTCAGAGCTGTTTACAGCCGGTTCGCCAATCACAACCATCGATTTGAGCGGCAACCAGATGCGCACCATCCCTAAGGGTTCCATCAAGGGCAAGAAGGCTTATCTGCTGCAGGTCATCGACCTCCGATTCAACAAGTTGACATCCCTCTCTGATGACTTCCGCTCAACCACATTGCCATACATTACCAATATGGACTTGAGCTACAACTGCTTCACCGAGGTACCAACCCAGCCACTGAACAGTGCCGTGCTCCGTGCCTTTGCCATCAACCACCAGCGTGATGAGAATAACGACCAGCGTTGCCTGCGTACATGGCCTACAGGAATCACAACCTGTCCGAGCCTGATCCAGTTCCAGATTGGTTCCAACGATATCCGTAAGGTAGAAGAGACACTGACCTCTCACCTTTATATCCTGAATATCGCAGACAACCCTAACATCTCTATCGATGTAACCAGCGTCTGCGCATACATCAAGGCAGGTATGTATAAGCTGTTCTACGACAAGAATCAGGACATCCGCGGTTGCGATGCTTTGGATCTCGAAAATTAAACCCTATAAGAAAGTAGTAATATGAAATATATGAATAAACTGACATTAGGTATCGTTCTCGCTGCCGGGCTTTTCACAGCCTGCAGCGATAAGGATGATGTCGATATCCCAGGAGGACTGGCGCTCGATAAGGAGGTGATAGCAGTAGCTCCTCAGGGTGGAACAGAGCAGATTGCCATCGCTGCCTCACAGGACTGGGTGGCAAATACCTCTGAGCCTTGGCTGATGCTTTCGCCTGCCAACGGCGTGGGTTCTGTTGAGGGTACCATCAAGGTGGATTCTACTCTTTCCAACAAGCTCCGCAGCACAGAACTCTGCTTCCAGGGTGCCAACGGACAGAGTCGCAAGCTTACCATCACCCAGTTCGGTTATGGCAAGCAGATCTTCCTGAAGGATCCTGTTGTAGAAATCGAAAACTCCGGTTCTTACGATAAACGTGCTTTCGAGAGTCTGATTTCTGCCAACGTAGAATGCAAGATAGGTAAGATAGAGTATTCTTTCGAGGGTGATCTGACCGATGCCGAGAAGGCTGAGAACGAGAGCGAGCGTGAAGGCTGGCTCCTGAATAAAAAGGATGAAGCTAAGCTGACAGGTACTAACCTGGGTATCGTGCTGGACAGAAAGTATCGTCCTCGCACCGTGAACTTCAAGTTCCGCTGGGCGATGAACGTGGTTCCTGCCGTTCGTGTGGCTAAGGTTCATCTCGTGCCAGTCAAGGCTGAAGACCAGCTGGTAGATGCAGATGGCAAACCTACAGATGATGTTATCCTGACCGTTCGTCAGAAGGCAGCACCAAAGATTGAGGACAACCGTGCCGGTGACTCTCTCTCTGTCATCATGATCAACCAGAAACTGGGTAGCATTGCTACCTTCGATTCCAGCGATAACATGCGCAACTGGAGCGGCGTAACGCTCTGGGAAGCTACTGATGCTTTTGTGAAGGATCATCCTGAGGCTTTAGGACGTGTACGTTCTGTCAAGTTCAGCATGTTCAACCTCAAGAGTGGCGAAACTCTTCCTAAGGAAGTGGGTAATCTCAAGTTCCTGGAGTCATTCTCTGTTGCTGCCAACGAGAACAACCAGATTCGTGAAGTGAAGCTCGGTGAAGAAATATGTTCGCTGAAGTACCTGAAGAATCTTACCGTTCAGGCTTACGGTCTGACTCAGTTGCCTACTAACTTTGTTAAGCTGGGCAAGAGTCTTGAAACGCTCAATCTGGTAAGTAACAACTTCAATAAGTTGTCGGATATCACCAATATCGTCAACGAGAAGAACTTCCCTAAGTTGCGTAACCTCATTCTCTACGCACAGCGCCGTACGGATGTTGTCACCAACATCGCTTCGCTGGGCGAAATGAATGCATCAGGCGTCTATGTTTATAATAACTATCCTATCGGACTGTATGGTAAGGTAAATGCCGGAACCGCAGACCGCCAGGCGCTTCTCAAGCTCCTGACATGGGATAAGCTGAATACACTGGAGTTGTCTTACTGCTTCCTGGAGGGTGAACTTCCTACCGATGAAGAGATGACTGAGGCACTGGAGACTGCCGGCAAGGCTACCCGATACAGCAAGTCTGACTTCTCTTCCAACAAGGCAGATTATCTCGACAAGTTGGTAGGCGATACCTGCAAGTGGTTGCTCTCAGGCTGGAATAATCCTGTAACCTGCAAACACAAGGATGGTTCTGTAGTTTATGAGGATGTTTCTCCTCTCCAGGTGCCACGTGTATTGCCAAACTGCCGTCAGTTGTCACTCAACCTTAACTTCCTGACAGGTGCGGTGCCAAAGTGGATTCTTTATCATCCACATCTGGTAGAATGGACTCCTTCTATCATGATCTTCAACCAGCAGCCTAAGGGTAAGAATAGCGATGGCGCTGCCGTTGGTTTCTCTAATATGACAGAAGACAGCTACAGCTATGACTACTATTACGGAACCAGCGACCCAGGCAACAAGTGGGAGCTTCCGGGTGTAGCTTATCCGCTCTACTACCGCAAATACGTGGCAGCAGGCGATATTAATGAAGCTGCGCTGATGGCAAAGTACAGGAGAACTAAGAAAAAGTAAGATAAACATAAAAACAATATAGAAGCAAACAATGAAGAAAAAGTTTTTCTATATAGCAATGGTCGCATTGGCATTGACGGGCTGTTCTGACAGCCTGTCAACCATCGGCTCTTCTGACGGCAATTCAGAAATCACCATCCCTGCAGATGCTGAGGCGGGTGAACTGCTGATTAAGTTCAGTCCGGAAATGAGCGATATCCTCGACCAGGCACAACTGAGCAAGACCCGCTCCGGAAAGGCTACCCGTTCGGGTATTCCTTCTACCGACGAGGTGCTCGACATCCTGGGAAGCTACAGCTTCGAGCGTGTGTTCCCGGTAGATGCAAATACTGAGGCAAGAACCCGCGAGGCGGGACTCCACCTCTGGTATACGGTGAAGTTTAACAAGGGTACAGACCTGAAGGCGGCTGCCGAGCGCCTGAAGCAGTTGGGTGAAATCTCAAAGGTTCAGACCAACGGTCGCATCAAGCGTGCTTACAATACCGACAGCAAGCGTATCTATCTCAGCGATAAGGCACTTCAGCAGAAGGCTACCCGTGGTGCTGCCGATGACTTCCCTAATGACCCAGGCTTTGCCAGCCAGTGGCACTACCGTAACCTGGGTGAGGGCCACTATGACTTTGAGAAGCTCAACAATAATCAGGTGGGTGCTAAGGCAGGATGTGACGTGAATGCACTTGAGGCATGGAAGACCTGCACAGGTGATCCTTCTATCATCGTGGCTATTCTTGATGAGGGCGTGATGTATACGCACCCTGATCTGGCAGCCAACATGTGGTGCAACCCAGGCGAAAGTGTTCAGGGTGCCAAGACTGACGGCGACGGAAACGGATACGAAGGCGACCTTCACGGTTATAACTTCGTAACCGAGAGCGGCGATATTACCTGGACTGATGCCAACGATTCTGGTCACGGTACTCACGTAGCTGGTACCATTGCAGCCGTAAATAATAATGGTAAAGGTGTTTGCGGTGTAGCCGGTGGTGACGGAACTCCTAACTCTGGTGTCAAGATTATGTCTTGCCAGGTATTCTCCGGTCAGAACAGCGTAACCTTGGCAGGCGAGGCGAGAGCCATCAAATATGCTGCCGATAATGGTGCAGTCATCCTGCAGTGCAGTTGGGGTTACAACTCTTCAGAGTCTAGTATCATCAATGGTTATACTCCTGGACCTGCTACCGAGAAGGAATGGGCTGAGACCTATCCGCTGGAGAAGGAAGCTCTGGATTACTTCATCAACAATGCCGGTTCGCCTAATGGTGTCATCGACGGCGGTATTCCAGTCTTCGCAGCCGGTAACGAGTATGCTGGCAATCCTGCTTTCCCAGGTGCTTACTCTAAGTGCGTCTGCGTATCTTCAGTAGCAGCCGACTTTACTCCAGCCTGCTACACCGATTTCGGTTCGCTCGTAACCCTGAGTGCTCCTGGTGGCGACTTGGAATATTACAGCAAGATTGGCGAGCAGGAAGATGAATACTGGGCAGAGACGACAACCGAGCAGAAAGGTGCTGTGCTCTCTACTTTGATACAGAACGGCAAGCCTGCCTATGGCTATATGGAGGGAACCTCTATGGCTTGTCCTCACGTTTCGGGTGTAGCTGCCTTGGGTCTCGCTTATGCTGCCAAGACGAACCGTCATTATCGTGCTGCCGACTTCGTAGCCCTGATGAAGAAATCAGTAAAGGAACTGGATAGTCATTATCAGAATGGTGCAACCAAGACCTACTATATGAACCATACTACCGTAGGTGCTTCGCCTGAGATTGTACAGCTCTCTAAGTACATCGGCAAGATGGGTGCTGGTCTGATTGATGCAGCTCAGCTCTTGAATTACATCAAGAACAAGGAACTCAGTTCTGATATGAAGTTGCCTAACGTGTATGTGGGCATCGAGAAGACTGTTTCTCTCAACCTCGCTGCATATTTCGCAGGTCAGACAGAGAAATTCTCTTGTTCTGTAGTGAATGGCAGCGTAGCTTCTGCTTCGGTAGATGGCAAGACGCTCATCGTGAAGGGACTCGCTGCCGGAAGCACATCGCTCACCGTAACAGCTGCCGATGGTACCAGCCAGACTGTAGTTGTGACCGTTAGAAAGAGTGCCGGTAACAATGGTTGGATGTAATTGGATGTAATATGAAGATATTTGCTTTCCTGTCGCTTTTCTTTCTGGTTTTGCCTGTTACGGTGAACGCGCAGAAGGAACTGCTGAAGTTTGAGCATCCGCTTATCGATGCGGGTACGATGACCGAGGACGATGCACCTCGCACCTTCACCTTCGTAGGTAAGAATGTGAGCAAGAAGATACTGCACATCACACAGGTGAGAACCACCTGTGGATGTACCAGTTCTTATGTCAGGGGCGATGTGATGAAGCCTGGCGATACCTGTCAGGTGCAGATCACCTTCACGCCTAACCGCTATCCGGGCACCATCAATACGGGTGCTTATCTCTATCTGAAAGAGGTAGAGGGGCAGCCAGCCGTGAAGCTCGTCTTAACGGGAAAGGTGCAGCCGGGTGCTGACCAGTGGGCGCGCTATCCGCACAAGATGGGCGCACTCAGACTGAAACAGGCGAAGGCAAGTATCACAGAGGTAAGGCCGGGCACAGAGCCTGAGGCACGTATCCTCTGCGGAAACAGCGGTGACAAGCCGCTCCGTATATCCAGCCTCCTTCTTCCTCCTTATGCCCGTCTTACGACAGAGCCTGAGGTGATAGAACCGGGTGATGAGGCTGACCTCGTCATCACCATCATAGCCGATAAGATTCCGGCTACGATGCCCGAATCCTTCACCTTCCCTGTTATTCTGGAGGGCTTGGATGCCCGTCCGTCTGACAGAACGATACAGGTCGTTGTAAAGGTAAAAAGGTAAAAAAGGAAAAAAGTAAAAAAAGAAAAAAATACCAAGACAATGAAATATTTGAAAAAACTCTTCACCCTCCTGGTGATTGCTTTGTTTGCCTGCGGCTTTGCAGCCTGCAGCAGCGATGATGATGAACCGGAGGAGCCTTCTCTGGAAGTTACTGCTGCCAATCTTCATGGCACATGGAAGTTGGCTGAGTGGAACGGTGAACCTCTTGCTGAGGGCACATACTGCTACATCGTTCTCAACCGCAAGGACCAGACTTTCGAGATGTATCAGAAGTTTGACAGTATGTATGGTCGCCATATCACCGGTTCGTTCGCTATCAAGAACGATCCTTACCAGGGCTACATTATCAGCGGAAGCTATGATTACGGTAAGGGCGACTGGAACCAGAGTTATCTCGTAACCCGTCTCCTGGCATCGGGTTCCATGATATGGACCGCCAAGGACGATGTTACAGACATCAGCCGCTACGAGCGTTGCAATGAGGTTCCTGCTGAGATACTCAAGGATTGTAAAGATCTCACTGAAGAATAAAAAAAAGAGCGAATTATCTGCAAATTCTGCGGATTATTCGCTCTTTTTTTGTATCTTTGCCCTCAAACTTATCATCGGGTTCAAAGTTTAAGGATATGATATTAACGATTACAGGTTCAGACAGCACCGGAGGCTCTGGTGTGCAGGCGGACATCAGGACGATTGCCGAGTTGGGCGGTTATGCTGTTTCGGCAATAACCAGCATCACTGTGCAGAATACGCTCGGTATTCAGGAATTCTTCGATATTCCTGCCGAGATTGTTTCGGGGCAGATAGAGGCTATCATGAACGATATGCAGCCTGATATTGTGAAGATTGGTATGATACGTAGGGTGGAGACGCTGAATGTGGTCATCGATGCGTTGACCAAGTACCGTCCTGCCCATATCATCTATGCCCCTGCCATCTGGTCGAGCCAGGGCGATGCGCTGATGACGGAAGATGTGGTGAGCCAGATTAAATACCGTCTGCTGCCGCTCTGTTCTGTCGTCGTGTCACGCAAGAAGGAGAGCGACATCATTCTTCAGAATTCTAAACTGTTGAGCCTTGCCGAGAAGCAGGGACTCCGGATCTATCGCCTCGACAATGCCAATTCGCATGGTCTCATCAACCGTTTCTCTTCAGCTCTTGCCGTCTATCTGAATCAGGGCAAGAAGATGGAGGAGGCGTTGGCGATGGCGCAGGATTTCATCAATGTAGAACTCGTGCGCCAGAGCAATCTGCAAGGCAGGAGTTCCGAACTCTACAACCAGTTTATCTCGCAGGTCAATAACTTCTGCCGCACTTACAGCGATGTTCATTTCTATGCCGACCAGTTGAATGTGAGTGGCCGTTATCTGGCTCAGGTTACCCGTCGTATCTCCGGCAAGACGCCGAAGGCAATCATCGATGAATACATCGTGAAGGAGATAGAGCGCGAGCTCTCTACCACTACGCATACGGTTCAGGAGATAGCCAATACCTTCGGCTTCTCCTCGCAGGCTCATCTCACCAAGTTCTTCAAGAAGATGAGAGGGGTAACGCCTTCTGCTTTCAGGCAGAAAGGATAAGTTAGTTTATAGTTGAAAGTTTATAGTTTATAGCATTCTTGCTAACGGCTACGCCCTATCAACTATTAACTTTTTCATTGGGGGGTTAACAGGGTTAACAGTTAACAGCTGTTTTTTGCATGGTCCCCCTCCTTTTTACCTATATAATAATAAATATATATATACTTATTTTTATATGTGAGTAGGGGGAAGTATGCATTTTTGGGGTGTTAACTGTTAACCCTGTTAACCCTGGCAGTTTTTCCTTACCCATTTTGTGCTCCTTCTTAAGATAGCTAAGTGCCTTATATGAAGACAGATAAGTGCCATCAATGATGACCGGCAGGGGGCTTAAATGATGCCTGGTGAGGGCGATCTTCAGTCATCATGCAGGCTGTTTTTATTCCCTCCCGATGCATTTTTTAGTGCATCCCGATGTATTTTTCATTCCCTCGCGATGCAAAAAATAGAAAGTTTCGAGCCAAAAAGTTATGACTTTCGCATCAAAAAACTATGAGTTAGTAATTTTAACATAAAGCTCTAAAGCAGCCAAAGGAGAACAAGAGAGGTTGGAACGTAA
>CAUFXJ010000046.1:0-18409 GCA_959596915.1 Segatella copri | reverse complement strand
GCTATATCCTAGCCTTTTCAGCCCCGACGATTTCTAAACGGGACAGCAGTGATAAAAACTAAAAAACAAGATACAATGAAGATCAAGAAAGATTTCAAGCTCCGCGAAATTTGCGGTGAGTATGTGGTAACAGCCGAAGGTATGCAGGCTGTAGACTTTACCAAGTTGATCAGTCTCAACGAAACTGCCGCCTTTCTCTGGAAGACGGCTGAGAAACAGGGCGAATTTACGGTAGCTTCGTTGGCTCAGGCTCTGTGCGATGAGTATGATGTAGTCATGGCTCAGGCAGAAAAAGACTGCGAGGCGATTATTGTCCAGTGGCAGAAAGAGGGACTGGTATGAGGAAGTATGCACTTTGGTTTTTCCGCCAGATGTCTGCAGTCCGTGGACGTTTGCTGTTGCGCATTATCGCCGGTCTTCTGCAGGTAGCATTAGGTTTGTGGCTCGTCTGGCTGTGTCGCCGGTTCATCGATGTGGTGATCTGGCGTGGCAATGTGCTGCGCGAAACCATCGTGCTTTTTTCAGTCATCGCCCTGCTGATAGCCCTTCGCCAGCTGGTATTCTATCTTTCCGGCATCACCGAGGTTATCCTTCAGAATGATATGCGTAGCCGCCTCTTCCGGTTTGTGCTGGGCAGGAAACTCTATGCCGTTAAGCATCAGGCTGAGGCTGGTTCCGGAAAGCCTGCTTCTGATATGCTTTCCGGCGATATCAGCCAGCGTTTGGAGCGCGATCTTTCATCAGCCTCTTCGGTAGTTACGGATATCCTGCCCACAATCGTAGTCACCCTGGTGCAGCTCTTCGGTGCCTTCTTCCTGATGCGTTCCATCGATTCCATCCTGGCATGGAGTCTTCTGGTACTGACACCGGTGGTTGCAGTCTGTGCCAAGTATCTCGGCAGCCGACTCAAGAAGATGACGCTGGCGATACGCGAGGAGGAGAGCAGCATACAGATGATGATTCAGGAGACGGTAGAACATGAACTCACCATCAAGACCTTGCAGGCAGAGAGCACGGTTTCCGGTAGGGTAGGCAGCATGCAGCAGCGTTTGCATCATCTGGTCCGCCGTCGTATCCGTTTTACGTTGATATCCCGTCTGCTCCTGGCTTTCACTTTCAGTTACGGCTATTTCGGAGCCTTTGTCTATGGTGCCATCCAACTCAAGAACGGGTTGATAACCTTTGGTGTGATGACAGCCTTCCTGCAGTTGGTGGGTCAGATACAGAGTCCTATCATGTCGCTCTTGGGCATGATTCCCCAGCTGATTCATGCATCAGCGAGTGTAGACCGGTTGGTAGAGATTGAAAATACCGAGCAGGAGGAATCTCTGGTACAGGCAGATGCTTCTATCCCTTTGCAGCGTGCTTGCGGCATCCGTCTTCAGAATGTGAGTTATTCATATCCCGATGAGCGAAAGAAAGTTGTTGTCAGTCATTTCTCTTATGATTTCCGTCCCGCCACATCTGTGGCGATAGTAGGAGAAACCGGTTGTGGCAAGACTACCATCCTGCGTCTCTTGTCGAGTATCATCCAGCCCGATAGCGGAAGGATTGTATTGTATGATGCACAGGGCACAATGGTAGAAGGAACCGGCATGCGTTCGCATATCGTGTATATAGAGCAGGGTAATACGCTGATGAGCGGAACCATTCGCGATAATCTTCTTCTTGCCAATCCCGTGGCTACCGATGAGCAGCTTACCGAAGCCCTTCATGTAGCCTGTGCCGATTTCGTTTTCAGTTTGCCGGCAGGTATGGATACGAAGATAGGAGAGCATGCCACCCGTTTGAGTGGCGGTCAGGCACAGCGCATTGCTATAGCCCGCAGTCTTTTGCGCGAAGGTAACATTCTGCTGTTGGATGAAATCAGCTCATCGCTGGATGCCGAAACCGAGAAGCTTCTTTTCGACCGCCTCTTTACTTCGTATGCCGATAAGACTATTATCTGTGTTACGCATAGGAAGGAGGTGGCAGACAGATGCCAGGAGCAGATACGGCTGTGATGAAATGACCTAACCTCTTTATGCTCTGGGGATAGGTTATCCCCAGCCCCCAGGCAGTATCTGGTAATGTGTAGTGAGAATATCGTGAGGGATAACCCCAAATCGTGATGGATGATAGATGATTACATAAAACTTATTCACGAATACGGCTGCATCGGGTTACAAATATGGCTGCGTGGGGTTACAAATATGGCTGCGTAGGGTTACGAATATGACTGCATCGGGTTACGAATATGACTGCGTAGGGTTACAAATATGACTGCGTAGGCTAGCGGAGACGTATCTGTAAGCTTATCGAGACGTCTGCATCAGCTAACAGAGACGTCTTAACTCGCTGACTGAACTACTTGAGTTTCTTGACTGAACCACTTGAGTTTCTTGACTGAACCACTTGAGTTAGCTGACTGAACCACTTGGGTATTCTTCTTCATGTGCTTGAATGTAACCATAAAACTTTTCAACCATACAGGTCGAAATTGTTTCAGTGGGCGAGAGCCCCCCTCAAACTTTTACTTTTATTTATAAATCGTCAGCCCGACGCTCTGAAGCGGAGTGCTGTTTTTATAGCATTATAAATACTTTCCCGGAATCTGCTGCAAGGCAAAATCCCAGGAAGTATAAGCCCCCAGCCTGCTTGCGAAAGTAGGCAGGGAAATTTCTTATCTGTTACCTCTAAGATAATATCTTATTTCAATTTTTCTATCTGTTCCTGGGTAAGACCGGAATACTTCATAATCAGATTGAGGTCAACGCCATCAGCAAGCATATTTCTGGCAATATCAAGGCTTCGCTGGTTCATACCTTTTTCCATACCTTCCGCAAGACCTTCTTGCTTACCTTTCGCCATACCTAATTCCATTCCCTTTTCCATACCCTCAGCTATACCTTCACGCTTAGCGGTGTCTACGGAATTCTTGATGTCGCGATATGCCATCTTGCTGGTCTCGTACTCCCTCATTTCCTGAGGAGTAAACTTGGCTATCTCGGCTTCCTCGAAGAGACGGTCGAAGCCGAAATCGGTCAGCAAGCTGATGTATCTTTCTTCTACCTGTTTCATACGCTTTATGTTTTTGCCTTGAAGATTATACAGTACTACATGCGAACGGTCGGTTTTAAAGAAAAAATAACGAATATCTGTTAATAAAAGTTTAAGTGTGTCCTGTCTTGGAAAAATTATAGTATATTTGTAACCGAAAAGACGGGTCGGCGTGACTCGTAGTAATCCATGAGATGACAGAATAAAACAGAAACTCAAAATTAGTAATTATTTAACGAGAAAAACAAGATGAAAAGAACCATTTTAACAGCAGTGTCGCTGCTATTCTTATTCGTATTGCCACCTCATCTTTCTGCCGGGCCACGATCCTGGCAACAGGCGCAGAAAATAGCGGAAAGAATTGGCTGCTGGGCAAAGAATTCGGTGGCGCCTATGACGCCGGGCAACGTATTCCTGAAAATGGGGGATAAGGAAACGGTGGTGCCGCTAAAACTGACCAACTGGGGTGATACCGAGGTGACCAGCATCAGCTATACCTTTTATTATACAGATAAGCAGGTGAGCGAGGGACCTTTCGTGTTGAACTTAGACCAGCCGCTCAAGGATGGAGAAACGCGAGAGGTAAAAATTCCTATCAAACCGGGCCAGAAACTGGGAAAGGAAGAGGTGCTCTTCAATATCACACAGGTGAACGGACAGTATAACGAGGCTTCGGCGGGATATGCCTATCTTACCTGCTGCACGGTCAACAAGATGCCGCACAAGCGGGTACTGGTAGAAGATTATGCGGGAATGTGGTGCTGGCACTGTCCTATCGGACTGGTGGCTACCGATGCCATAGCGCGTATGTATCCCGACGACGTAGTGGCTGTTTCTGTTCATAAAACTGATGATATCAGCAAGGTTGTATCCCGTGGGGTATATGAAGGCTTGATAGACCGCTATGCCGTAACGGTTCCTGCCGTATGGGTGGCACGTGATAACAAGGCTGCCGGTTTTGACATTACCGATGCTTTCAAGATAGAAAAGAGCAAGGTTACCTACATGAACATGGAGGTGGACGCAGAATGGGATGAGAACGGTAATAACATACGTGTGAAAACCCAGGTGGAACCATGCATGTTGCCTGATGAGGGCGAAACGTTTGCCATAGGCTATGTGATGACTGCCAGCGGACTGAGCGACGACAAATGGCGACAGGAGTCGAATTATGCCGAGTATTCCAGCGACAGTTATAAGGATGCACCCGAAGAGATGAAGTTCTATGCCGATGCTGCCAACTATGTAGAGGGCTGGTCGCAGGTAAAGGGCATGGTGTATAACCATGTAGCGATAGAATCGCAGGGTATGGACAACGGACTGGAGGACTCGAAGATGACCGACTTCCGGGCAGACGAGGTGAAGACGCACTCCACCACTTTTGAGGGTGTAAACAAATACAGCGTGATCCGCGACCGCAGCAAGATAGAGATAGCAGCGGTGCTCTTCAACACCAAGACCGGGAAGATAGAAAATGCTGCCCGCTGCAGTGTGCGCAATCATGGCACTACAGGCATCCGTCCTAACCTTGTTCAGGAGCAGAAAAAACCGGAGGGCATCTACGACATGCAGGGACGCAAGGTGAACGGCAAACCGAAGCCGGGCATCTATATCGTGAACGGCAAGAAAACGGTAATCAGATAATTCTTTTTGACCTGAGATATGATGGATAAGAAATTTTACGCCATAGCCGTATCGGCGATATGTGCTATGAATGTCTATGCCGGACCGGTAGACGTGAACAAGGCGCAGACAATGGCAAGAAAGTTTATCGGAAATCCTGTGAGTGTGGGTCCGTCGGTGGTGCAAAGCCGCGGAACCCGTACTTCAGAACCATCGCTCCACCTTTTCAACAACCAGGATGGTGAAGGCTTCGTCATCGTGGCGGGTGATGACCGGGTAGGCGGGGTTCTGGGATATAGCGACAGGGGAAGACTGGATGCTGAAAATATGTCGGCTCCGATGAAAAAACTCCTGGAGCGATATGCACGGGTGGTGGAGCTGGTGAAGGTAGACAGCATCAGCGTGACGCCGGTTTATGACAAACCGCCGAAGGCATCGGTAAAACCGCTCGTCAGTGCGGAGTGGAGCCAGGATTATCCTTATAACTACTATACCCCGCGCAGCAGCACCAGCGGCAAGCCTACCTATACGGGCTGTACCATCACGGCGATGGCACAGGTGCTCTATGCCCACCGCTGGCCTAAGATGAGACCCGAGGGGGTAAACCGGGGTAAGGGTGCCATGGCATACGATTATTATGACTGGGACAACATGCTCGATTCCTACAGCGGAGGAGGGTACAGCGAGGCACAGGGGCAGGCAGTGGGCGTGCTGATGCGCGACTTGGGAAAACTGGCTCATGCTACCTACGGTGTGAACGGAACCCTCTGTGATGAGGCAAAGTTATGGCATACCCTTGAACACGATTACAACTGCAATGTGCGCCAGCTGGAGAAGGACAGGCTGCCGGGCGGCGAGTTTCTGCAGGCTATCTACCAGGAACTGTCTCTCGGCTGTCCGGTCTTCATGACGGGCGGCGACCATGCCTTTTTATATGATGGCTACGATGAGAACGGACTGGTGCATGTAAACTGGGGATGGGCTGGTCTGGACAATGGCTATTTCGACATCAATACGGCAGCGACGGCGGGCGGAGGTTACGGCAGCGACGGCTGTTACTACGAACATCAGATAGCACTCTTCGTGCATCCGAACGACGGAATGATAGAACCGCTGCAGCCTAAACCGGTGGTGCTGTCGGTGAACAATGACCAGGGACTGCAGTTCCAGGCGAGTGAAGGAATGACAGTGAAGTCGGTTATTCCAGCGCAGATCAAAGGTGTGGGAGCCCGCAATCTGGCTCAGAATGCCGGAGGCGCCTATACCGGACAGATAGGCATCGGACTCTTTGCGCAGGACGGAAAGTGTATGCATGTCTTCGGGCAGTCGAGTGTCTTGACTTGGGCTACCTATTATACCAGCTACAATTTCGAATATGACTGGTGGAAGATGGACCTGAATGAGATAGACGGTCTGGCAGACGGCACCTATACTCTGCGACCTTTGGGCCGCCGACTCCTGGATGCTGACAAGGGCGTTTGGGAAGACTGGAGGCAGATGGTGAATGGCAATTCCGTGCCGATGATTGTAAACCGTGGCGAGGTTACGCTGGTACAGGCAGACAACAAACCTCACCTGTTGCTTGCGGGAAAGCCAGAGGTGCTGGAGCCAGCCTATCAGTACAGCAGCCAGTTGGCAGGCATTCTGCTGAATGTATCTAACCTGAGCCGCTATCAGGCTCGCGGCGAGTTACAAGTGGAACTGGAGGGCACAGGAAATCTGGCGGGTGAAACCTATCAGGTACCGAATGCCTATCTCGTCCACATGGTGGCGCAGCGCATGGATACTACCCAGTGGCTCGTGAGGTTCATGACATCCTATTCGGGCTCTACCGGCTCTCATGAGCTCAAGGCAGGCAAGTATCGCATGAAGCTCCGCTTCAACCACAATATCGAGACGAAGAATCCTGGCGTCTACGAGATTCCGGTGCCGGAAGATTTCCTGCTCGAGGTATATCCTAACAACTACGAAGGCAGGGTGACCGTTACATCGGTGAAACTCCTGGATGAAGCGGGCAGTTATGTGCCTTCCCATTACTTCGACCTGGATCAGAAGCCGCAGCTGGTGCTGGGTATGTCGGGCTATATGAAGTATCTGACGCAGGGCAGTCTGCAGACCCGCATGCGCTACCGTCTGGTTAATGTGGCTACTGGCGAGACTGCGTATACGAGCAGCATCAGCAGAGTGAGCATTCCGCGCAACAATGATACGGATCTTACGGGTTCTACCCGCCATACCGTGAATCTTTCTGAGTTGGCAGAGGGCACCTACGAGATACATGTAGATATAGAGCGTGACGGCATGTGGCTGGACCGCTGGAATGCCAATACGTTGCGCCGCCGCATTACGCTCTACCGCAAGGCGCCGACAACAGGCATCACGAAGCCGGCTCTATCGCAGGGCACGGGCAGTGCAGCCGCCTCTTCATCTTCTGATGCAGTATACGGATTGGATGGCCGCAAACTTACCAAAGTTACCCAGCCGGGCATCTATATCCGGAATGGAAAGAAGGTGGTAATGCGCAAATAATAATTGACAGAATAAACAGGTAATTGATTCAATAATTTTTAAAATTAGACAACATGAAAAGAAAGTTTTTGACGGCATTTTTGTCGATGGTATTGGCTATGATATCAGTATCTTGCCACAGCAGTGAGGAAAGAATAATCAGTTTTAATGATTTGCCGGTGCATGCACAGCAGTTTGTAAAGAAGTATTTTGCCGAGGTTGCCGTGAGCCATGCGGAGAAGGAAAAGGACAATGGTCGGTGGGATTATGATGTATTGCTCAGCGACGGTACCCAGCTGGAGTTTGATGCGAAAGGCGAGTGGACTTCGGTTAACTGCAAGTTCTCTGTGATGCCTGATGGTATCATTCCAGCCAACATTGCAGCAGATATAGCGAAGCGATATCCTAATCAGAAGCCTTACAAGATAGAGAAAGAGTTAGGAGGATATGAAATCGATATCCCTGGTTATGAACTCTATTACAATAAAGCCGGTGTCTTTATCCGTGTAGAAGCCGATTATCATTAATAACAGAAATCCCCCATCCAGCCAGCGAAGGCAGGATGGGGGAATTTATTTTGAAAATAAGACAACGCTACGATTATTTCTGTCTTGGCTTGATTTCGTATGCCGGATTGTTGCGGATATCCCAGCGGTCTAACTTTGCACCATTGGTGAGTATCAGTTTCTCCTTCTGGTAGGCTATGATGGTCTGCGAAGGAAGGAGGACGCGGTCATCGGCGGTGAAACAGCGCAACGGATTGGCAAAGTTTCTTGCCTGGAAATCGGCGAGACTGTATTCTGCCAACTGTATCTTGCCGTCCTTCAACATTGATACGAAGAACTTATCCTTGTCACCGGTCTTTGAAATGGAACGTAGCTTGAACTCCTGAGAACGGGAAACCTTGAGCGGGGCATAATCCTTTTGCTGGATGATGTCTTCTACTTTCCATGAATAGATGGTTCCCGTGCGAGGGATGAAGGCATAGAGCGAATCGCCAATCACCTCCATATCGTAGGATTCTCCCAGCGGCTCATCCTTGCTACCAATGAAATCGCCACCCGTACTGAGCTTGGCAAATACCTTATTGTTGTTTGCTGCCCCCAGGTTCAGCGCCTCGCGGTCGAAGACCCGGATGTTGGTATACTTTGAGTCGCGCACGAAAACAAGACGAGGGGTTGCGCAAACACAGCCCACCTTCGAAACCATGCTGGCTGGCCAGGAACCTGTGCCCAGGCGGCTGAGATATTTGCCCGTTTTCCTGTCGAAGATCTGTACCTCCTGATTTTCACCGGCAGCCACAAAGAGATGGTCGCCTTCAGCATAAACATCGCGTGCCAGCGTGCGGTCGCCGTTGCTCATGCTGCGCTTGAATTCCAACGTTTCGGCATCGAAGACATCAACACACTTGCCTGCAAAATTCGCCACATACAACTCTTCGCCATCGTTAAAGAGGTTGGCTGCATCCAGCGGTCTGCCACCTAAATCTTCGGCTGTGCGGGAAAGATGTCCGTCCAGATAGAAATGATCTGCCACCTTGATGGTATCTACCGGTTGCGGTACCACTCTGTCTTCCGTTATCTCACGTATTTCTGTCTTATCGCAGGAAGCTAAAGCCAGCATCATTCCTGCTCCTATCATGATCATATTTTTTCTCATATCGTTTCCTCCTTTATTTTGCATGATCTTTAATCGGGTTCTCTGTGAAATATTTCACCAGTCTGCTCTTTTTGTAAAAATCCTCTATGGTCTTCTGCAGTTTGGCATCATCCTTGAAGATATCATTGATACCACAGTCGCGATACTTAGCATTCTCCTCTTTGTGGAAGCCCAGCAGATTGCGGTCGGTATAAGGGAGATCGCCCTTATGGCTCAGCCACATGTGCAGCTGCCAGATAAATTCCGGCCATCCTACGTTGACGCCTTCCGGTGTTTTGGCTGGATACGTCATATTGCTGTCGTGACTATAGTCCATGCAGTGCATGTGCTCGTGGGTAATTGCTTCCCATCCGCTGAACGAACCATAATGGCCATAGAAGTTCCAGTCGGTAACGGTCCAGATGTAGCCGCCGCCCAATCCACCGTATGCCGGACTAGACTGTCCGAGCACGAAGTTTTTCTGTGCCTTGAATCTTTCCATTTCGCTCTGGTATTTCTCGGCTGTGAACGTTACTTTATTGTTGTCGTAGAGATCGCCGCCCATCACCTTCTTGAAGTTTGCCATCACATACTTATATTCCGGAGTGGTCATCATATAGGTATAGTTGGTGACAATCACCACCCATTCGCGGGCGTAGATAGGTTTCATTTCACGGAAATTGTGTGATTCTCCTACCTCTGGAGTCCACCCGTAGTTGGAGAAACTGCAGGTCCATCTGGCATCAATCTTCTGGAGCATCTTGAAGTGCTCATCATCGCTCACGAGACGTGTCTTCATCCTGTTAAGGTCGAGATACGGGCAGGTGAAACTCACGAAGTTTCCGTTTTTCTTTTTCCAGATATTCCGTCTGCCAACGAATGATGGCTTGAAGGAGAAGCGGGAGAAGGCGGGAATGGATTTAATGAACGCCACCGGAATGTATTCATCCACTTCCGGGATATACATCTCGAGTGTTACGTTGGAGACTGGTTTTGCCGACCAACTGGTGATGACGAGCGATTCATCCTCAGTAGATTTCCTAACATTGATGAGGTTGTCAGTCTGGAATGCGTAATCCGGTTTGTCTACGATTTCAGTTGATGGGTCTGATAGATTCAGAATGTGTTTAGCCCGTTCTGCCGGCAACTTTTCGAAAACCACCGTATCCTTTTTGAAATCTTCCTGGAACGGTTTTTCAATGTCGTTGTACACGATCTGGTCTTCATAATCGGTGGAGCAGGATGCCATCAGGGTCATCGCTGCCACGAGTGTGGTTCCAGCAGCCAGTGCCGGAATCTTTCGATGTTTTTTCTGCTTCATCATTTTGAGTTTTAACTGTTAAAATACTTACTATGAAAAATAGGATGCAAAGATAAGAATAAATATTGGTTTGTCCAAATAATCATGCTGTTATATTTTGGAAAAATTTCTTTTTTTTCAAAGAAAAGTTGTATATTTGCAGAAAACTTTCTGGATGATGGCAAAGTGTAGCTAATCTGATATTTCCAGAAGGTGGCGTAATTAACTCAATATCAAATAAAAAGACCTGAAGAAATGAAAAAGAAAGAAGAAAGAAGAAAATGGAAGGGACTGAAAAACGGGTTCCTGTTGGTGGGATTCATAGCCCTGCTGATAGCCAGTTCGCAAACTGTTCGTGCCGAGGAAATCAATTGGCAGAAGGCGGCGGAGATAGCTAAGAGATATGTCACTCTGCCGCAAGATACCGGTATGAAAGCAAAGGAGAAGGGTAGGAAAAACAAGACCGGTTCACCTTATTATATATATAATGATGTGCGGGGACAGGGATTCGTTATCGTATCAGGTGATGACCAGATGGGTGACGTGCTGGGATACAGCAAAGAAGGTAGTCTCGATACGCTCAATGCCAATCCCTGCGTAAAACTGCTGCTTTCGGGATACCGACAGACTTTCGAGGTGCTGAAAGAAGGAAAGGTGAAGGTGCAAAGCCATACACGCACCGGACTTTACTCTAAAACCGTAGCACCGATGCTGAAAAGCAAATGGGGACAGTCGTATCCGTTTAATGCTAAAACGGGATATGATTACAGCGGCTGTGTGGCTACGGCTGTGGCTCAGATGATGTATTATCATCAGTGGCCGGCTCAGGGACAGGGAAAAAACGAATATGTGGTAACCTACTACCAGGCAAAGAAAAGTGCGGATTTCAGTCAGTCGCACTACGACTGGGCCAACATGTTGCCCGACTACCGCTATCCGGTTCAGGCTACTCCTGCAGAGATTGATGCCGTAGCCTTATTGATGAGCGATGTGGGTGTGGCTTCCTTCATGCAATATACGCCTAGCGCAAGTGGAACACAGGGAGTCTTCGCCTATCAGGCGCTGCAGAAGCATTTCGATTATTCGGCAGCCTACGTTACGAAAGCTGTAGAAGGACCGGGGAGGTTTGCAGAAATCCTGAGACAGGAACTGCTCAACGGATGTCCGGTTTATCTGGAAGGCAGACCAGCCGGTTCGGCTTCCGGTCATGCCTGGGTAACTGATGGTTTCGATGAAAACGGCCTCTTCCACATGAACTTCGGTTGGGAGGGACAGGGCGATGCCTATTATTCGCTCACCAATCTCAATGTTTCGCAGACCGGAAGTGAGTTTCAGGGCAAACCGCTTGCCTTTAACCGTGCCATTACCGCCATCTTAGCTCATCCCAACAACGGGAAATATCCCGAAATAGAGCGCGGACTGCTGGAAACTTCGCCGCAGCTGATGTTCAACGAGGGTGGTTCTCTCAGCCTGAAAGAGGCGTCAGGAAAGTTATTCGACCCTTCACAGCTAGTAACTGTCGAGATGAATTCCTTCGTCAACAGAGGCAAGCCTTTCAGGGGTGACATCGGTGTTGCCGTTTATGATGAAGCAGGGAATCTCAAGCAGGTGGTTTATTCTGATGATCATCAGCAGGGAGGCTTTACGGAAAGACTTTATGGCGGAGAGCAAAAGGGATGGATGGGAACTGATTATCTTATCAATCAGGCTCAGAAAATCAGTCTCAGTCTTGCCGGTCTTGAAAACGGCTATTAACATATCATCGCTATATGTGCAGCCCGGAAGGAGGATGGTTCATGGGATGATTTCCTGCCGATGAAGAAGGCACCTGTTATCGGGGTAGAACTGAAAGACGGTGCCGGCCGTATCTCTGAAATCTGTTCGGAAGATGCCCGCTTCCAACTGATGGGGCAGCCAAGACTTGACGGCAAAGCGCAACAGGGCAGCAAGGTACGTGCCTTCTTCACAATCAAGAACCTCAATGGTGTGCCGCGCGACTGTTATCTGAGAGTGAAACTATTGGATGAGAACCAGGAGGTTGTGCTGAGTACACGTGTGGACCAGCTGACCGAAATAGATGGTTTCAGCGAGACCGAAATCCCGATTCTCCTTTCGGTTCCTGCCCAGCTTGCTCCGGGATATTATCAGGTAAAACTGGAGATTACTTCGGATGAAGCCGAAACCCAGAATTGTCCGGTCAACGGTATCCACGATCAGGATGCAGCCTATATAGAGGTGGTAAAGGGAGAGGAGAAACCGCTGATGGCAAAAGCTGAAGTCTTTCTGACTGATGATTCGCACGAGAAGATAGAAAGCGGAAGCGTCGATGTATCGAAGGTATCTCTCTTCAAGATGGGTGTTTCGCTGCGTACGACAGAAGACCGCAGTTACGAGGGGCATGTTTCCCTCATCTCTGAAGATGTAGATACAAAGGAAGAAATAGTGGTAAATGGACTCAGCGATGATGTAAGCGTCTCATCAGCTTTCGACGTGCCGCTTTATAGCTACTGGCTGCGCAAGAATAATCTGTCTTGGACCGATGGTCATACCTATCTGCTCAGGGTGATGGGCGAGATAGGAGGAAAGAAAGTGGAACTGAAGAATCCGCAGGAACCTTCTTATTATCTCAAGCGAAAGGGCGATATCCTTATTCTCTATCAGGATACAGCTACAGGAATAGAAAATGCTACCATCTCTGATACTGAAACCGAGATCAGTCGCGAGGGACATCAACTCTTGGTTTCGGGCAAGGACGTGAGAAAGATTAAACTGTATCATGCGGGAGGAAACCTGCTCAGACAGGCATCTGCTACGGATGGAAAAACAGTCAGTCTCTCTTTACAGGGCATCAGACAAGGCGTTTATCTGTTGCGGGTAGAAACCGGTATGCAAAGCAAGACATATAAACTGCTGCTTTAAACAACGGATGTTCCTGTTTCGGAAACAGAACAGGTTATCCGATGTAAGTATAAAAAGAAAGCTCAGGGCAGATAGCCCTGAGCTTTTTTCATATCATGATTTCTGTATCATTTACTTCTGGCATTCCTTGCAAGGAGTCCAAGGCTTCAACTGCTTGAAGAAGTCGTTGCCTTTATCATCTACGAGGATGAATGCAGGGAAGTCCTCTACTGTAATCTTCCAGATAGCTTCCATACCGAGCTCTGGATACTCTACGCACTCGATGCTCTTGATAGAACTCTGAGAGAGAACGGCAGCTACACCACCGATAGTACCGAGGTAGAAACCACCATGCTTCTTGCAAGCCTCTGTAACAACATCGCCACGGTTACCCTTGGCAATCATTACAAGGCTAGCGCCATGATCCTGGAACTCATCTACGTATGGGTCCATACGATTGGCTGTGGTAGGTCCCATAGAGCCACATGGATAACCCTCTGGAGTCTTGGCTGGACCAGCATAGAGGATAGGGTGGTTCTTGAAGTACTCTGGCATCTCCTCACCGGCATCCAGACGAGCCTTGAGCTTAGCGTGAGCGATGTCACGAGCCACGATGATGGTACCCTTCAAGTTAACACGGGTGCTTACTGGATACTTGCTCAACTCAGCACGTACTGCGTCGATACCCTTGTCGAGGTCGATCTCGATACCCTTGGTACCCTCACCTGGGTTGCGGAGCTCCTCTGGAATCAACTCTGTTGGATTCTCATCCATCTTCTCCAACCAGATACCGTCCTTGTTGATCTTAGCCTTGATGTTACGGTCGGCAGAGCAGCTTACACCCATACCGATAGGGCAGCTTGCACCATGACGTGGCAAACGGATCACGCGGATATCGTGAGCGAGATACTTACCGCCGAACTGTGCACCCAAGCCAATCTTGTGAGCCTCTTCGAGAAGCTTGTTCTCCAAGTCGATGTCACGGAAAGCACGACCCGTCTCATCACCTGTTGTAGGCAACTCATCGTAGTACTTGATAGAAGCCAACTTCACGGTGAGGAGGTTCTTCTCAGCTGAAGTTCCACCGATAACGAAGGCGATGTGGTAAGGAGGACATGCTGCTGTACCCAGACTCTTCATCTTCTCTACGAGGAATGGGAGCAATGTGCCCTCGTTCTGGATAGTAGCCTTGGTCATTGGGTAGAAGTAAGTCTTGTTGGCAGAGCCACCACCCTTGGCAACCATTACGAAGCGGTACTCGTCGCCCTCTGTAGCCTCGATATCAATCTGAGCAGGAAGGTTGCAACGGGTGTTCACCTCATCATACATGTTGAGAGGAGCGTTCTGAGAATAACGGAGGTTGTCCTGTGTAAAGGTGTTGTATACACCCAGGCTCAAAGCCTCTTCATCCTCGAAGTCGGTCCATACGCGCTGACCCTTCTCACCGTGGATGATAGCAGTACCTGTATCCTGGCAGAATGGGAGGATGCCCTTCACGGCAGTCTCTGCATTGCGGAGGAACTGGAGTGCTACATACTTGTCGTTCTCAGAAGCCTCTGGGTCGCTGAGAATCTTAGCCACCTGGAGGTTGTGCTCACGACGGAGCTTGAACTCTACGTCGTGGAAACCCTGCTGTGCCAGCAAAGTAAGAGCTTCCTTAGAAACCTTGAGGATAGTCTTACCCTCGAACTCTGCTGTGCTTACGCCTTCCTTAGAGATAAGGCGATACTCTGTCTTGTCCTCTCCAATCTGGAACATTGGAGCATACTTAAAATCTGGAGTTTTTGCCATAATGTTTTTTGTTATTTTAAACTGTTGAAATATTCAAGTCTAATTAATTCTCGTATTCTATTTCCTGGTCGAGGCTGTCGACGAAGTTGCGGAAAACCTCTTCCTCCACATCGCCCATGGCAAATTCTTTCTCAGCATCCTTTCGGATTTCTGCTATCCATGAGCGGCGTGCCTTGATATAGTCTTCGTGTATGCGGTTGGCATCTTCGAGTGTGATGTCACTGATGCCGTAGTAATCGCAGATCATCTGGTAGGTCCATGCCCACTGGTAGTCGCGATAGTTGGCATTGATTTCTTCAAACCGGTCGAGCAACTGTTCTATATTCCCGATAGTTCCTTCCTTCACATCCCTAACGATGCCTTCTTCTTCAGAAACCGGGAGTAGGAGTCCCGAAAGATCATCCCAATCGCCCACGCCGACATGGCTGGCTGGAGGGGTGATGGCTGGGTCGCGCTTCAGTACACGCTTCAATACGGCACCCATGTAGATGCGGAGGGCGATATCATAATATTTGATGCCCTTGTGGAGCGATGAAGCCGGTATGATATATTCGTGATAGAGATACTGCGAAACGTTATCGCCCGTTACCTCGCGCAGGTTTTCAAGAATCTTCTTACCCTTCAGAATCTCGCCAACAGAATAAGGTGAAAGCCAGTCGAAGTTGACGATGCTCTTGCGGTTCTCCATAGCACGGAGATCACGCTTAGGCCATTTCTTGATGTCGCGGTACAGACCTACGGTAGTGATGTTTCTGCCCGGGATGAGGAACATCTTGTCGCCATCGGCAATGAGATAGGCGAAAGGCAGGTTGCGGGTGTTAGGGTGATGCATCAGCTTGCCGAAGCATACTGAGAAGGAACCCAGAGTGGCTGGCATCAGGAGATAAGCACCGCTGGCTGTCTTGGAACCGCGCTCCAGAATGCCCCAGTGCATAGGTCCCATCTTGTAGGCATGGTTGCTGAAGTTGGTGGCAGAACCGGCGTTATAGAAAGAGAACATGCCTCCGATAAGCAGACTGCTCTTATGATGAGAAGCGGTGAAAGGACCGCAGAAGGCTGCACAAGCCTCGCCATTGCTCATATAGGAGTTGGCGAAGAATACGGAGGCTGAAGCAGTAAAGCCGTTAGACAGCTGGCAGGCTTCGCCTACGAAGCAATCCTGTATCTTTACGCTGTTGATGACGCTGGCGCCTTCAGCGATGATGCTGTTTTCTGTAATAACGCCTGTGCCGATATATACGTTGCCATGAACAGAGCCCAATAGCGTACAGTCGCTCAGACGGGAAGCACCATTCACTTCGCAGTAATCATTGATTACGCAGTTGGTAATCTCCTTGGTATTGATGATCTTCACATTGTTGCCAATCTGGCCCCGATCCGGCATCTTGTTGTCGATGTCGGTCTTGATGAGTTGGCGGATTTTCTCCTTCATTTCCTTGTCAGGGAAATGTTTCACCATGAAGGCTGCCAGCTGGCTGTTCAGATCGCTGAAGAGGATTACGTTGCCTTCACCCACCTCGTTGAGTACGCTCACAAGATTTCCTTCGCCGTAAGTAGCTCCCTCGGTGGTTTCCATGGTCGAGATGTTTGAGATGTAGCAATCATCGCCAATGGTATAGTTGTTGATGAAATTGCCTACGTTTTCTATCAGACAGTCATCGCCTATGGTTACATTGCGCAAGGTGGCATTGTTGATGCCCGAATGCTTTACGAAGCCCTGGCTCACCTCCACGTTCTTGTTGAAGGATCCGATGTTTATTTCGCCATAGAGCATCACGCGGTGCATGAAGTTGGGCTTGAAATCTTCTGATACATTGACTGAGGTCCAGTCTTCGGCCCAGCAGTCGTTATGTTTAAGCACCTCGATTTCCTCGGTGGTTAAAGGTCTGTAATCATTCATAACTTACTTGTTATTGATATTTATGTTCTTACTCATAATCCTGGTACAGGAAGTCGTTGTATGGATACTTCTGTACGTGCAACTCTCTTACTTTCTTGTAGAGTATCTCGCGGAATTCGTCGATGTTCTCCTTGTTCTTTGCCGAGATGAAGAGGCAGTCCTCATTGAGTTTTGCCATCCAGGTCTTCTTCAGGTCTTCCAGCGGGATGTTCTCTTTCTCCATCGGTGTGAGGTCGTCTTCCTCTTTTTCTACCCATGAGTAGTTGTCTATCTTGTTGAAGATAATCATCGATGGCTTATCTGCGCAATCCAGTTCCTTGAGCGTATTCTCTACGACCTGGATCTGCTCTTCGAAGTCGGGATGTGAGATGTCTACTACGTGCAGAAGGAGGTCGGCCTCGCGTGTCTCGTCAAGGGTACTCTTGAATGAGTCGACCAGGTCGGTTGGCAATTTGCGGATGAATCCTACGGTATCGGCAAGGAGGAACGGCAGGTTGTCTACCACCACCTTGCGTACAGTGGTGTCGAGGGTGGCAAAGAGTTTGTTCTCTGCAAACACCTCGCTCTTGCTGAGCAGATTCATGATGGTAGATTTACCTACGTTGGTATAGCCCACCAGTGCCACGCGCACCATTCTGCCTCTGTTTTTTCGCTGTGTAGTCTTCTGCTTGTCGATTTCTGCCAGTCGCTCTTTGAGGAGACTCATTCTGCCGAGGATGATACGACGGTCCATCTCGAGCTGGGTCTCACCCGGTCCACGCAGACCAACAGATCCCTTACCGCCACCAGATCCTGAACCACCGCCCTGTCGTTCCAGGTGAGTCCAGAGTCTTTGCAGACGAGGGAGCATATAGCGGTATTGCGCCAACTCTACCTGGGTTTTAGCCGCAGCGGTTTGCGCACGCATGGCGAAGATATCGAGGATGAGTGAGGTGCGGTCCAGAATCTTCACCTGCAGTTCCTGTTCGATGTTACGGATCTGTTTGGCAGAAAGTTCATCATCAAAGATGACCATACCTACTTCTCTATCTTCCTCTTCTTCGTTTTTGATATATTCTTTGATTTCTTCGAGTTTACCCTTACCCACATAGGTGGTCTGGTTAGGAGAAACCACCTTCTGCGTGAATCGCTTTACGGTGACAGCCCCAGCAGTATCGGCAAGAAATTCCAACTCGTCGAGATATTCTTTTGTCTTGGCTTCGTCCTGTGTCTTAGTAATCAGACCCACGAGTACAGCGGTTTCCGCCTTGACTTCTGATATTACAAATTCTTTCATCTATTTTCTTTATATATATAATAATGTGAAAAGATAGTGCAAAGGTAGTGTAAAATACAGAGAAAACAAAATATAGCATCAATATTTTAACTTTTTTATTAATGTGGCAGAAAATAGTCAAAAGACACAAAATGCACAGCTGTATTTTAGCCACAACAGCTCACAAATGATCTTTTTGGTGCGCAAAAATTGTAAACGTTTACGTGGTTTTTTGCATAAAAAATCGAGATTTATTTGATTTATATCAATATTTTTCTTAATTTTGCACCCAGAAAAAGAATTGATTTTCAAAAACGAACAAATCATAACTACATAAAAAACACAAACTGCTGAAACATTCAAAAACTTCAAAGGCCTCGACGTGATGTCGGGGCTTTTTGGTTGTATGCTCGGCATGAGCTTATTCTAATGGGTGCAAGTCCCTAACGAGCCCTAA
>CAUFXJ010000045.1:0-19254 GCA_959596915.1 Segatella copri | reverse complement strand
TATAATTCAACTGTTTCAAAGATCGAATTGCCCTTTTTTATTGGACAGTAGTGAAGTGTAAACTTAAAAAGATGGACGACGAGATTCTTTCGACTTGCCATCCTTTTACTTGTGGAGATGAGGATTTGGATGATTTCTTTCTACATGATGCAATGCGTTATAAAGCAGAATTGCTTGGTAAAACTTATTGCTTCGTGCTGGATGATGATCCTAAAACCATTGTTTGTATGTTTACTTTGTCTAATGATAGTATTAGAGTAGATGTCATACCTAATAGTCGTGGTCGTAAACTGTCTCATGGTATTCCTAGAGAGAAACGAATGCGTAGATATCCTGCTGTACTTATTGGAAGGCTTGGAATTAATGTTGACTTTCGTCATCAAGGTATAGGGTCAGAATTATTGGATTTCATTAAATCTTGGTTTATAGATGAAGAAAATAAAACAGGATGCCGCTTTTTGATAGTTGATGCCTATAATTGTATGGTTCCATTGGATTTTTATCAAAAGGATGAATTCTTGTTTTTGTTTTCGACGGAACAGCAAGAAGCAGAGAATCTGGGGTATGACATGACAAAGTCGTTGCATACGCGCCTCATGTATTATGATTTGAAGAAGTTAACTTCAAATTGAAAATCGTATTAATACAATGCGCCATTTGTATTATCAGTAGTTAGACAAGAACCAGAGTTTTTCTGTCTAGAGTTTTTGAGGTGTCCTTCCGATTTATGTGTTGAAGTGGAAGTATCATGCCTTGATGACAGAAGCACTTTTAGTTAAAGCTGCTTTAAAAATCGAAAAAGTCTAATTTCTTAAAATACTCTGTATCCCCAGTAAACACTGGGGATGGAGTGCTATTGCCTTAGGGATTGGATGCTTACATAGTGATCGTAAATATATAGGTATATCACCATTACAGCGTAAGGTTTTAACACATTAAGTATTTACCTTTGCATCCGAATTCTTAAAATCAGAATTATGGAAACAAAGGAATACTTCGAAAAGGTGATGCGTAAGTACAAACGCTTCTCCAAGGGTAAGAAGTTTGGCAGAGCGTATGAATGGCTTGTAGAATATGCGGCACATAACAGAAATGAGTTTTCACACTGGGTGAAGGGATTTGTACCCTATCCCCGTCTAGGTTAATAAAGAATATAAACTAAGAAACAAAAGAGTTAAGTACGAAGAGCCGTGTGATGGGAGATTGTCAAGCACGATTCAGAGAGAAGGGAGGATGAAATTCCCTCCACTTACTCGACTATATAAATACACAAAGTATGGAAGGTTATAATAATAAGCCTGAGATGCTATTTGTTCTCAGGATGAATGCAGAAGGGAATGATGTTTTCATAGAAGAATATGAACTTTCTGAGTTTCCTAAGTTGGAGGAATGGTTTAATTCCAAAGGATTTTTTGATTATAATGCGACATTTGAGGAAATGGAACTCGTGGGGCAATGTCTAGGAGCAGAAAGAATCGTCAACTACAATAGAAGAGAGTCTGTTTTAGAACTTGAGCTGAAGAATATGAAACAGAGCTTGAACGATTATACAGAAAGTGTATTGAAAGTTGAAAAGGCTCTGGAAAACATGGGACTTAAAGACATCAGGCATAACAAAAGTATGGAGAAAATAGACTTGTGCAGTTTCTCTGATACTTTCTATATATATGACAAGCCTTTCTTAAAACTTGAATACCGCTTAGGGCACCGTTTTAGAACAGATTCATTTATAGAAGGGTATGATATACCTTGCTGGAAGATACAATTCATGCATCAAGGTGGTCTGTCTGTATATAATAGAAATGATTTACTGAAATCAGACAAAACGTTCGATGAATGGATGCAAGTGATATTCCAGTTGCCTGAAGATGTCGATTTGAAAAGGGAGAAAATATGTGAACTGATTCATACTATATATGGTTTTGAGATTCAAATAACAGATATTCTCTATGATCCAGCTTCTAAATGCTTCGTCTTGAAGGAAGAAGTAGAGCAGAATATGCTGAAGGACATTAAGCCAGAAAGGGCAGTGGAACCTGATGAAATAGCCAAATATACCACATTAGATACGCTTGTTGCTGTATTGCAGTCGGGAAAGATGCGTATGAATAGTATTGTGTCGATGAATGACAAAACAGAGATAGGTTTTTTAGAGGAATACATTAGAAACTACAAAGAAGACTTTGATGAAGAATGTGATAAGTATCTGTTTGCAGATAAAGAATTCATTACTTCTTTTACTACACGTATTGACGATCTTGATATGTGGAGATTGTATGGGGACAATGCCCGTGGCGTATGCATGGTGTTTGAGCGCATAAACAAGGATAGTGATGAACTTTTTAATATTAGTTATATAGCTGAAAAATCAGATGTTCTAGAGAAAATTGCCAAATTACAAGATGCATTAAAGAATAATTCTATCAGATTTCGCATGAACCTCTTGAAGAAATACCAGCATTTCTTGAAACTATCAGATTATTCTTCTGAGAGTGAATGTCGATTAATGGTAAATAGTAAGAAAACTGACGGATGGTTTATTAATCGTGATAACGGTATTTTGACACCTTACATTGAGAAGAAGTTAGTGAGAGAAGTCGAAGAAGATAATATATATCCGTTCCGCTTAGGTGGAATTATTCTTGGACCTGCTTCTCGGGAACAAACGGCTAATATGATGCAAATTCTCTATATGGCGGCTCAATGTCAGTATTCGCTTTTTGTGAAGCAGAGTAAGATAACTAGTTATAGGTGAGGTGTATAGAGTGATGTTACAAGTTGAACTATAAATAATATAAGAGTATGTTTGAAAACTTGGATAAGATTAAGAGCGTTATTACGGATATTTTTACTCAAATATCTTTGAATAAATTGTCTAACTGCCATGACTTAAATGTCTTGGCAGAAAATGTGTTTATGTATGTGCTGAATGACTGCTTTGATTATCATTTGCAGAATGCTAATATATTGAATAATGTACCTAATCAAGTGGGTTTCGATTTGATTGATACTAAAAATAAAATTATCTTTCAGGTTACTTCTTCTGATACAATAGAAAAATATTCCGAAACCATTAAAAAGGTAAAAAACGTGCATGGCCTCGAAGGATTCAATCTGAAATTCTTTATATTAAAAGCATCTGCTAATAAGCATCCAGCAAGTAGCAAAATACACAATCTATCAAGTCCTATAATCTTTGATAAAGACAAAGATATACTGGATGGAAATTGGCTTTTTGCCCAATTTACTTCACATTTTGATAGAATTTCACTTATAGAGAAACATCTGGAATTACTATTTAATGGTGAACTTTCCTATAAAATGATTTATAGTCTCCTGAAATATTCAGAAACCATTTGCGATTATCCTTTACCTGAGCATTATTTACCTCGTAAGTTTGCTCTGAAATCAGATCCTTCGGAGGCCTTTGATGTATTGTTCTCTCCAGAATCTAAAGAATATTCTCTAGATAAAATACTTAACGAAGAGGTAAAGGATAATGAATTGCGTAAGTTTGTTATCTTTAGTACTGCTCAAAATGGTAAAACAACAGAACTTTATAGGCTATATAACATAATTTCCAAAGATGTGGAAAAGGGTGTTCAATTTATTGCGGCATCTTCTTATTGCCAATTTCATCATGATAGTTTCTTTAATATTTTGCCATGTAGATTAGAAGAAAACCAATACATTCTTCTAGATGGTATGGACGAACTTAATGATAAAGATAGGAATTCTTTGATAGATGAACTAAGGGATTTCTTAAAAGAGTACTCAAAAATAAAGGTTGTAGTTACATGCCGTTCAAACTATAACAATGGTAGAATGTTGAGTGATTTTACTCAACTTGAAATGCTGCCTTTATCTTATGATGAAATAGTATCTTACATAAAGGGTAGTCTTGGTGAACATACGACAAGTTTTATTAAATATATCGAACAGCACCAAAACATTTCAGAACTTCTTGATGTGCCATTCTATCTGTCTTCTGTTGTTGATTATTTTGGCGAAAAACATCAGATTCCTCAAACACAAGAGAAAATACTTGATTATATATTTGCCAAAAGTTTGAAAGTGAAAGAAAAAGAGGGAGATACCATTAATGACTTAGAATATGGGGCAGAAGGCTTGTTTACAGTGATTGCGCTTACCATGCAATTTTCAGAAAAACAAGTATTGTCAGGGAAAGAATTATATAAATATTTAAAGTTTTCCAAAGAAAAAATTTCTGATCTAACTTTATATACTATATTTAAAAAAGATTCCTTTAAGGACGTTTATTCTTTCATTCATAATGGCTTTAAAGAGCATTTTGTTGCAAAATTTTTAAAGAATCTTTCCTACCAAGAAATATTAAAGATAGTATGCTACGCAAATGGTGAAATTCCAATAATTAAGAAGAACTGGTATAATGTGTTGGTTCTTGCTATCTCATATATGAATGAATCTGTCAAGAAAGATCAGATGATAGACTGGTTATTAAAAAATGATGTGAAGGTTTTACAGAATATTGATTCAACCAGTATTAGTATGATGGTTAAGCAGAGTGTTTTAAAGGGAATTTTAGGAGAATATAGTAAAGAGCAAATTTATCCTGATGATTTTTACAAAATAGCCAAGTTTATAGCATGCTTGTGTAATACAAAAAATAATGCAGAATTCCTGTTGAAAGAGTATAGAAATGTTCATCAGATAAATCCATATTTGGCTTTGTTGGCAACTTGTGTTTCTATGATGGACTTCTCCAGTCCTTCTGTTGGCATATTGCTGTCTGACTTCAAGAATGTTGTTTTCGATAAGATAAATGAACTGGGGAATAATGATGATCAGGAAACCTATTCTTTGTATGTACCCTTCTATAGTAGTTATTTGAATGCAGAAGAAGACATTGATAGACTTATCATACTTGATGTAAAGTCGAAAGATCATCATATCATACAAACAGCTTTTCAGCTGATTGCTAATTTGAATCAAGCTGATAAATATGTGGAGTATATTATTGCGCAAGAAAGATATTTGCAGAACTATAGTCTAAAGAGTACAACTCATATCGTTCATCGCCATGATTTCTACAAATGTTTGGGGAATGTTTATGGTAAAAATGAGTTAAAGAGATTATGGGAGTTCTTGCCGCAACTCTTTGATGAGGAAAAGGCGGATCATAATCAGGCTGATTTGTTAAATCCTATTCAAAAAATGCTATGCAATAGTAAAGTATATGTGGATGATGAGGTCTTCTGTCAAGTAGTTATAGATTCATGGATTCAAATTGCTAAGGATCATGATTATATTTCTTTTTCTTTGCGAGATACTATTGTTGAAATTTATAAAGCATTCCGTAATTTTTGTATAGAAAATGTATTAAAGCCTGACTTCATTAGTCTCATAAATGAAATTAGAGGTGTTGAAGATACTCAACAAGAAATAAGGCTTTTGCAAATTCTAAAAATAAAACTGTCTTTGTTGGGTGCAGAAACAGATTTGAAGGAATGTATAGATGTGCTGAAACCAGATTCGATAAATGATTTTGGTATTGCTACTTGGCTTACTAATAATTATGATGATGCGTGGAATCTTCTGCATTATGACTTGGTTCATAAGAAATTTCCCAAAAGAAGGTTTTACCATCCTAATGAGATGAAGTTGCGTGAAGAAAAAAGCATGGCGTTGCTTCTGGATTATGCCCAATTTAAAGAAACGGTGCTATATATTGTAAATCAGTATGCACCGAAAGCTAGAAAGGAATTGTATGCAAAAGTAAAGGAATGCGAAGAAAACAAGTGGGACAGTTATGTCGGTTCGTTTATGAGCTTATTCTATAATGATAACACGCAGGAATATGACCTGCAGAAAATCAAAAATAAGATAGAAGATCAAAGCCTTTATGAACTGTTTGTATTGGATCAATTGGCAAATCACAGGATAAAACAGTTAACAGGCAAGCAAAAGAACTGTTTGAAAGTAATACTTGAACATGTGTTGCCGAAGATAAAAGATAACCGCACAGGACAGAGATATCTGAGCTTGGCATTAGATTATGAAATTACTTTAGATAAGGATGTTCAAGAAATATGTTTGAAATATGCTTCTGTAAGAGATAGCAGATGGGAACATGCTTATAGCCATAAACCTTTTATTGATTACGCAGTTCAGGAACTAGGTAAGGAACGAGCTGAGCATAGAATTATTTCTTTGATAAAGAATCCGAAAGGCTTAGATGTTTGTGACTACCTAGAATTAGCAAAATACGCAATAAATGCGCATTTGTCTGGAGTGTATTCCTATATATTTGAATTCATTAAGCATGACGAAGACGGTTATTCTGGGAATATCATAAATTTGTATCTTAAAAGTGAACCTGACGGAATGGAACAAATTATGGCTATCTTCCAAGATATTCCTGATAAGCATAAAGCGTATGTCCTAAAAATGTTGATGTGCCATTTAAAGGATGATATGCAATGGGTAAAAGATACTCTAGCTCACTTTAAGGATACACTATTGAAATATGACAAAAAGACATATTTGGAGTGTCAGGCATCATTAGGTAATCAAGAGGCTTTAGAAGAGATTCTTAAGTGTATGACAGAAGATAAATATTATTTCGGTAATGTGTTTACTGCAATTAGATTCTGTAATTATACAATAGATTCTTTACCCGTTTTCGATAAACTTTTAGATCTTTCTTTTACGATGGATTCATCGTTCTGGACAAGTAGTATTATTGACGGGATAAAAGGGATGGTTGGAACCTCTTCTGTTAATCTTGAAAAGGTGATAAAGGTTCTAAGTTCAAAAATCACGGATGAACGTACGTGGTTAAATAAAACCATTGATAGCATAAAATATAGTTATTATGAAGCGGTTGACTCTCATATGACAATAGAACTGGCGGCAGAAAAGGTACGTAAAATGAAAATGCTCTCCAATTCTTTGAATATATGATGCTCATAGCGCTTTAACTGTACCGCTTACATCACTCAAATGATACCACCTTGTTATTCTACTTACAGGTGTCACCTACCACGAGAGCTGGCGACACCTGCTGTAATGACATCTTATAGTTCGTTGTCTAGGATTTCCATCATTTCTGCTGCTGTAATTACCTGCGGTTCTTTTGGAAAATGCTTGAGGTTACCGGTAACCAGGAAGGAATCTTCCTTGCTCAGGCAGACTTCGTAGAAGACTCGGTCGTCTTCATCTGGCATTTCGCCAGCATAAGGAAAACGGGACGAATCAATTCCGTTTTGCGTTATAAGTTCTATAACTGTGCAGATTTGGTCGTCTGACAACTTGAATTTTGCGCGATGAAGCACTTCATCGTATTCTTTTATAATGTCATCATTATATAAAGGTATAATACGATGAAGGAACAAACTTTCAAGAACTCTTGCTGTTGAAGCATTTGAGTTGTGGGTGATAAGGGCTGATACAAATATGTTTGTATCAATGACTGCATATACCATTGCGTTCTTTTCTTAATCGTCTGACTTCTCTGATTTCTTCATTGATTTCATCAAGCGTGAGATCTGGGGTTTCACCTCTTTCTGCTTTAGCTCTAAGTTGCTTGAACGCAGCCTTTGCTTTTGCAGTCACTTCATCTTCTTCTTCATTCTTTGCCTGAATGGAGAATGGAATGCTTTTACTGCGAATTACGGCCTTAACAAAGATGTTGATAGCGGTATTCGCACTCATGCCGAACTGCTCGCAGAGTTTATCAAACTGTGCTTTCTGCTGGTTGTCCATACGGACTGTCATTGCTGTCTGTGCCATAAGCCTAACATGTTTAATTAATAATCATTCTGACTGCAAATATACATCATTATGGCGTAAAATGGTGCGATAGTATTCATAATTTAACAAAGATTAATAGTTGAATGAATGATATAACTGCTTGTTTCGCTTTTCTGAAGTATTGCCTTGGATATAAGGTTCCTTACCGTTAAAGAAGGAGTCTTTCGAATCCCTCCGTCTCCCTTTAGATAAGATTAGCTGCACTCGGCAATTTGAAAGCAAACTTTCATTGCGCTCATTTGCAAAATCTTTAGCCAAAGGGAGTTTTTTCGAAAACCTACCTTCAATAGTCTTTACGACCCTTTCGGTTCCCCTTACAGGGGACAGAAACCTTCCTTACCCTTAAGGAAGGCTCCACCTCTCAACCCGACCCTCTCACCCTCAGGGAAGAGGGAGGAAACCGCTCCTCCTCGTCGCTCGGAACCGCTACGCTCTAAGGTTGGCGGACCAAAGCGGTCTTCTCCATATTTTGCGGGATGGGACCACCTTGCTAAAGGTGGATAGGATTATTGAAGTGCTGGTTTCGTGGTTATTTGCTGATAACTTGCAGAATTCTTGCTTTTTTCTCATCAGGATTGTTGTAATCCGCTATGGAAAAGCCATTGTTCTTTTTATAGGCAAAGCGTATATTGACCGTTTTCTTGTCAAAGGTTACCTGGAGTCATGGGTAGAACCTGTATCTGATATTTTCATACCACAGTTCCTGTTCTGAAGCCTTCTTCATGTAATCCATCCTCAGAAAGATTCCAATCTTTTTCATTTCCCATATAGTGTGCAAATACTTTCATATCATTCTTTTTTATTCTTATGTTTGTGTTTACTTTTGTGTTTGCATTTGTGTCAGCAAATCGTATCCAACTGTTCCTTCACTTTTTCTTCTTCATTTGCACCCTTTGTTGATAATCTTAAGAGTTGGAGATGATATGATTTGAAGATGTGGTCCTTTAGGGCGTCACGACTACTTTGTACGGTTCCTTTATGGTGATAGGCATAACCATCGATTTCTATACCGAGTAATGGTTGCTTGGTAGCCCGATTTATGATCAGGAAATCTACATGGGTATTGAAATTGCCTGCATAAATTCTTTCTTCTTCACTCATTAAGTCTGTTTGCCTGAAGATTGAACGCAAAGGGATATGGCATAATACATGGAGACAGGAATACTTCCGGTCACTTTCAAGTATACTTTTAATCAGAGAATACGCAATGTTCTCAGAAGCATACTCTGAGATTTTCGGATGGCTTTCCAAGAATGCGATGCGCATATCTGTATATTGACTATAGAGATAGTCAAAGATAGAAAACACCTTGCTGTCTACGACCTTACAGTTATTGTAGTCAATATAATCAATGAGATCTTTGATGTTACTTGTCTTCTCTTGCTCATTGCCTGTTACCACTAGGTAGAATTTCTTCTTAGCTCTTGATACAGCTACATTTATGAGATGTGGATCATCAATGAAATCATTAATCTGATTGCTTACTACACTCATAATAATGACATCCTTCTCTCTTCCTTGGAACTTATGAACAGTACCCACTTCAATATCAGGTAACTGCTGGCGAATGGCATTCACCTGATTATTATAGGGGGTAATGATTCCTATTTCATCCAAGCAAATATCTTTCAGCTCAGGAATTACCTCTTGTTTGATGACTTCAATTTCTCTCAGATTGGTCATGTTTGCTGCATGGTTACCCTTTACTGTCTTATAAGCAGCAAGAACATTTTTGTTGGTCTCATCTTCCTTCATAATGAGAAGATTTCCACCATAAAACTTCTGGTTACAGAAGTTGATGATACGGGAATTGCAGCGATAATGTTCACGCAGTAAGGTTTGGGGTACATCCTTGATCATGATACTTACTGACTCCAGGAAACTATGATTAGCACTATCATATCCATCATCTATGTGGGATAAGCCAAAAATAACTTTCAGTTTCTCTCTATCATTATTTGTAATTACATTTGGCAACTGTTTTGTATCGCCTACAATTACAGCGTTCTTTGCACAGGTAAGAGCCAACGTTCCTGTCTCAAGTGATACTTGAGAGGATTCATCCATAATTACATAATCATAGATCGTATTGCCGCCTAATGAAGATCGGGCAGAGAAAGTTGTACTCGTAATAACCGGATATTCCTTGAGGACTTCCTCAGCCTGGGTGGACAACGTATCTGCATCCGTAAACTCACGACGCATTCTGCCTGAATATCTGGCATGAAGCGTATTTTTCAATATCATCATTGAATGATCAGATAATGAATCCATAAGAGTTTTGTTGTCATGTAGCTGTAATTCATCTTCTATCTTTCTTAGCTCCTGTTCCAGTTCTTCAATTCTCTTCATATAGTAAAGGGCCTGAAGTTCTATAATGAGCTCATCCAGGTGATGTTTATCAAACTTACTCTTGAGATGCAGCCAATATCTGATAAGCAGGCTTGTCCATAACCATTTCAGCCATTGCCAAAAACTCTTGGAATTATCATCCCTGGTATCGGCAAACTCCTGAAGTTTTACCCACATTTTCGTCAGCCTTATAGAAGATAAAGAACGCTTGAGGTAGAATGTGCCATCTGAAATGTTATGATTGCTCTTGAAGTGAGTCCATTCCAATTTGAGGTTTTCCAATTCCAACCTTGAAGTTGCCTGTTGATTCTTTAAATCAAAGAGTTTGTCTAATTGCAAAGAAATTCTTTGAATCTCTTTTTCAACAACAGTTTTTTCCTCTTCTTCTATTCCCCAATCTTTTACATTCTCTGGTATTGGGGGTTGTCCTTCCTTGATAAAGGTCTCCTTATTATCATGGCTTCCCAAAGTTGCAACAATGAAATCAATCCCGTACTTGGCGAGTTTCTCCTTTACATTTGCTGTAGCAGAATTGTTATTTGATACGACGAGTATTGTTTTTCCCTGTATGAGAAGATTGGCTATGATATTGAGAATTGTCTGAGTCTTGCCTGTACCTGGAGGTCCCTGGATGATACTAACCTGATTTCTCAAAGCGTTCTCCACTGCCTTCTTCTGACTGGAATTGCAGCCAAAAGGATAGATAAAGAAGTCTGCTCTAAGTTTTTTGCTATGATGTTTAGTATTAAGATAAACATCAGCAGCTGTAGAATTAGGTATCTGCTTTATCTTTTCATAGGCAGTTAAGAGAATCTTTTGGTTATTGATGTCATTCTTTAAAGGATTGATCTCTGCCACCTGTTTAAGATAGGTCCAGACATTTCTTGCCTTTTCATCTGCCAGGCAAGAAACTTCTACTTGAATTCTGCTTCCTGGATATTCTTCTAACTTGCCAATTTTATATTTGATGCGCCAGTACTTCATACCATGATATGTGAAGCACCAGAGATCAGAAATACCTTGTCTTATGGTACCATCCAGCATCACTACAGCATACTCTCCGTCAATATGTAAAGACTCCTCTATGATGACCACATTTTCTTTTTTGTAAAGATATGTTTTCGGGTTTTCCTTAAACATCACAGCCATTTTCTGCTCATTGGCGGGAGTAATGCTCTCAATATTCAAGGAGCGTGGCTCTCCTTTTATGAGGATTATTTTTGATGATATATCTAACATGTTTAATTTTTTATAATACATTGTTGCGAGTGCGTATGGTAATTCTCTTAACTTCAAAATACAAAACTAATGGTTATACTGCACCATCATGTCACTCGTATCTTTTCTTCCATATTCGGAACTGCACCAATTAAAACATGTGCAAAGATACAATGATTTAATGTAATATCCAATTTTTCAAGCATATTTCTTTAAGATTTCAATGATGAAATAGGTGACTCTCATATACATGCTCGTTTTCTATGATGGAAGATTGGAAACCTCTGACTGTTGTGATGGTTACGTGGTGGCTGCGGCCATTGATTTAGCTTGCAGCTTAGGAGCAAAGGATCTCATTCCTGTCATCAACAAGTTGCTTTGCACATATCTTGTTGATTTCAGTGATTGTGGACTAACGGCAGAGGTTCTTGAAGAGCTCCATCGGGGTGAACTGCTCAGGCAGGAGTATGCTCTTGATGTATATGAACGGTATCACAGGTTAGAGGAAGACCGCAACAGGTAATGGAGTAAAGGCATCATCGCATTCTTCCTTTGGCTGAGTTTTGGGCTTTAGTGGGTAGTGTTCTCTGCTAAATAGCATCGGTGGTGCTTTTGTTTACATATCGTGCCAATTCATCAAAAAGGTCTTTTGCCTTTGGGATGAATTGGCACTATTATATAAATATCATCAAAGCAGATTTTCCTTGAGAATTCTACTTCCATTGCAGCATTTCATTATAATAATTATCTGTTTATCACGTTATGACGACCTATCTTTGCCCTATTTCTCACGTTTTGATGAGATAACAGTAGGCTATTTCTCACGTTTTGACGATTTTTTATGTTGCAAAGATACAAAAAAAAATGCCTTAAGTTATTCACCTAAGTCTTCTTTCTCATAAAGGCGTAATCAGCAAAGTCTCGCGCACCAGCTACAATTACCTTATAGCTGTTGAGGTAACTGGTCTTGATGGCGGATAGGGCTTTTTCCTTATCTAGCACCTTGTCATTTAAGTGATCTTTTTCCATTTTTATTGTTTTTCCTTTCTATTTTTTTTTTGCAAAATTAGCTGAATGGTGAGAAAAATAGTTGCTCTGGAAGGCATCTACCTTGAGCACCAACTTCGGGTACTTCCTTCATCGAAACAGTCACCATACTCGATGTTGTAACGGTATCCGCTGCCACATTCGATGTTTATCTCAAACAGTTCCTCGATGGAATGGAGGTTGTTGATGAAGGTCCTGCGGGAGAGTTCCGTTCCCTCGCTGAGTTCTGATTCCTTCCATCTGCTTTGGATTTCCCGTAGGGTGATATCTTTGCATTAAAAACTTAGAAAGAAATGATGAATTGTAACAGAAACAGACAAATGGTCAAGCGCCGAATCTATTCCTTTCAAATGGATGGCGAGAGTAGGGCAGAGGCTATCTGCTTGTCATACTGGCGTATAGGGTAGATTCTAACTTAAAAGTGTGCCACCTCTAATAATTAAAAAGTATACCACCTAACCTGAGGATGAGATTGTTTTTGCATAGTTTTTTATGTTTTTGAATCTGTAAGTGATTATTTCCAGTTTTTTGTTTGGTGGTTCAGAAGATTGTTGTATCTTTGCAGATGAAGGAGCAACGCTTTGTGCGCCATCGAGATTCTTCTTAAGATGGGAAGTACCCATTAGTATGGGATTCGGCTAAGTTTCCGTTTTCGGATTTGAGAGATTGCTCCTTCTCTTGATGATTCAAAACTCTTATATTTGCAGTCAAAAAGGAGATACAATAATGAAGACAATAGAACAGATTTTGAAAATAAAGGCAGTAGTGCTTTATATACTGAAAGCATTCCCAGAAGGAGTTGATTATATTCATCTCTTTAAGGTAATGTATTTTGCGCAGCAAGATCAGTTGAAAGAGTATGGATTGCCAATCATGTACGATACCTTTGTTGCAAGAAAGCATGGTCCTGTACCTGCTTTAACCTATAAGGTGTTGCGTGGTATTGAAGGCAAGGCAGACCTTTCTTCGCCAGAATTGAAGGATTTTGCAGATTCATTGAATATAGCTATCTCTCAGGATGGTCATCAACTTGTTCTAGCTTCCAAGAATGCGGAATGCGATATGGATGAACTGTCTGTAGCTGATGTGAAGATGTTGGATAAATGGATTGAAAAGTGCAAGGATGTAGAATCCTTTGACCTATCCGATAAGTCACATGAAGACAGAGCTTGGAAACGTGCAAAACGTCAGGCTGACAAGACAGGTGAGGACTCCAAGATAACCATGTATGATATGGCAGCTGCGGCAGGAGCAAGCAAAGACATGCTATATGTAATTCGCGACCGTCAATCAGTTCAAAAAGCATTGTCATGGATTTAAGGGAGTTGCAGAAAAACTATCTTGATAATCTCCGTAAGGTTACCGAAGATAAATTAGAAATAGGTTCGTTGGTACGAACAGTTATTTCAATAGAAGAAGGCTTGGTTTTCAAGGATGGAAGAAAGCAGAAACCAAAGAAGTTAGTAATTATCGGAGTAGATAAAGTGAAAAAAGTATGTTATGGTTCAGTATTGGTTAATACAAAAATGGTGGTCTCAACCAACAATCCGTCCCATGCATTCCCAATCATCAAGCTATACAAGGCGCCTCTAATCAGCAAGTTGTAATAAGGCGGTCCCAATTCCATCAAAGCTGCGCAATGTTTCTTCTGATCCACAGTTTGAAGAATGGGTCGTTGAAAGATACGGTATCTCCATCCACAGTTCTACCGAACTCAAATGGATTTTCTATCATAATCGTTTCTTTTTTCGTTATTATTGAATGCAAAGATAGTAATAATCTTCTTAGTAAAAAACATCTTAGTAAGAACTTTATTACTAATTAACATTTTAGTTGTGATATTGGTTAATTATCTTTCCATATATTGCTTTTTACTGAAAATATATTGAAAATTAGCGAGATAGCAAAATATGTCACATTTTTATGAGGGACTTTTTGAAAGATGAACACACTTTTATGAGGGACTTTTGGGGCTACATATACACTTTTATGAGGGACTTTCTGTTATGCAACTGATGGTGTTTGATTGCCTTTCATGGCCATTGACGACTATTCTGCTGCCGTGTTGACTGAGGAGCAAAGAGAGCAGTTTCTTGCCCTCTCAGATGACTTGCCCGGCTTGCTTGAAAGGTTGGATGCCAGGAAACATGTACGAGACAAGGAAAATAACTTGACAGAGGTATTGTCGGAGTATTTCCTTAAATCATATCTATCATCAATATTATAATTGCAATCAAATGATTAAGACATTAAGCGACTACAATCTTTTAGAGAGCGAGGAATGGAAGGATTCCATCAATACGCTCTTCCTGGAGTTGCGTAGCAAGCTCCCGGAATTCTTTAAGGAGGTTCCTCTACCTACGATTCCTCATAAGGATTACGTGGAAGTTGTCATACCTGCTTCAAAACAGGTTATGATGGAGGATTTGGTAGAGTGGTTGGAGAAGAAACTTGGGCTTCACATCCTCTATGCCAGCAAGCAGAACTATGGCAAGCTGTTAAAGGCGGCAGCTTATTCCACACCGGTGGATGGCAGTATGTTTATCATTCACATGGGGAGTGAGCAGTATGGGGTCATCGATTCGTTGACGGTTCACTTTTACGACAGTGATGAAACCATGCTTTTGGGCATCCAGCATGTGCTCAGGGAGGTTACCAGGGTGCCCTTTGTATTCCACTATTGCATCAAGCCTAAGGCTGCCAGCTCTGATAAGTGGCGCAACTTCTATAGTTTCCTGTCTGCCCGAATGCCTTGGCTGAAAAGGAAGGCGCTTGCCGTAAAGGCATGGATCTCCTATGTATATCACAAGATGTATAGAAGTGACAACGGAAGAAAATTCTTTACATTGGTTCTTGTCATTTGTATGCTGGTGTTTCAGGTGGTGGATTTTCATGCAGCCAAGGAAGCCTGTTCGTTTCAGGTGGAATGGGCAGCCAGAGGGAAGGCTTTGAGCCTTACACCTTATGATATAGGATTGCCTGGCATTGATGGTGAGGTTGAACTGGGTCCCAAGTCGTTCATGGAGAACATCCTTTATCCGTTTCAGACCTCTCTCTGGGTTTACATGGTGGCTTTGATGATGACGTTGCTGCTGTTTTCCTATAGGCTTGCCGACCTTAATCCTACTCATGGCCGGTATGGTTTATCCGTTCAAGCAGCTTCCACCTGTTCCTGGGATGAAAAGCAGGTGGCGCAGCTGGTGAAGGCATGGGGGTGGAGTCGCCCGGTGGTGCTGGCCTTTGTTGACCTGCTTCAAAAGTATGAGATTCTGGAGGTGTGCAACATGGTAACCAGTAAGGTGGTGCATTTGAAGCCCAGCATCTTCAGCTCCGGGCTTTCTCCAACTCCTGGTGGATAGCCTCTCTTCAGCCCTCTTTCCTGGAAGATGGGCACGATGGATAAAAATCATTTTCGGCTTCGGTCAGGTGCCCTGGCATATCAGGAAAACTGCTTCTATCGAAGGCTCGTTTTCCAGGGGCGCTTGCGCCGGAAACCGCATTTTTTACATCAGGGGGGAGCCTAATCCCCGGTTTCATGGCTAACGCTTTGAAACACGGAGGCTTACCTGCCAATTTCTTGGCGACTTCGTGCGGCAAGCCGAGGTAAGCGATTAGGCTTAGGGAAAGTCCCTAAGAACCCTTTAGTCCCTGCTGACAAACAATGGAAGTTATGGCAAAACAAGTACTCGACATTAGAGCCGGAAAAGGCATGACAACCTCTCAGAGCAATGAGTTTCTGCGCAATGCTAATGGTGGCGAGAGGTTGAAGCGTTGGAGCGGCAACTATGATTCTACTCGCGAGCACCTGAATTTTGAGATTAAGAAAGGTGGGGTGATTTGTGAGGTGGACAAGAAAACATCTGTCCCCAAAAGAATCAAGATTCTAGAGCGTGGTGATAGAATTTCTGAAACCGGAGCCCGGCATCGTTCCACGGAGGAATACCACGCAGAGCTTCGGGAAAAATTAATGAGTGAGAATGAGCAGCAATCTCAAACCATCGAGGGGCAGCAGACTGTCATCAGGGAGCAGCGCGCTACTTTGAGTGGCTTGGAGAAAGACATCAAACATGCCACTGCCAGGTTCAAGGCCCTTCAGACCATGATTGCCAATTTGGAGTCTAAGAAGAATCGGTTGTTGGAGGAGGTTGAGCAACTCAAGCGAGACCGTGATTCCGGAAAGATTAGTGCCGAAGAGGCAAAGATCAGGCTTGATAGGATTCAGAAGGAAGTGCCTCTTCTCAGCAAGGCCACCGTTAAGGAAATGCAGCAAATGGGGTATATGATGATGGCCACCGATGCCAAGCACCGGGTAGCCAAATATCATGAGTTCCTCTCTTCGCTTCCTTTTGAACAGAGGCAAGTGGCAAGGCAGACAGGAGACATTCTCTTTGATGGTTCCATAGCAGAGACCATCATGGATAATGCCGTTCAGGTGACTTCCATTGCCGATGAACTATCTAAGCTTTACCCACCAGAAGTAAGATAGGAAGTAGGCTAGATGATGAAAGTCTTTTATCGTCAAGCCTGTCTTCTTTGCTTTATATTCATATTATCATTGGTTTACATGTAATGAGGTAAACGGTTTCGTAGTTCTGATAATTTTACAAATCTTGCTTTTCTATCCTTTTTAATATCTAAGGGATGTTTGAGGTTTAGTAGTCAGTAAAGTGTAAATCAATGTTTAGCATACCTCCTTTATCCATGCAAAACTCCCCACATAGCTTGTTTGAATAGCTATGTGGGGAGTCCTTTTGCCCATTGCTTGTGCTATGCAGCTAGATCCTTAGGTGAGATGCCTATGTTTGCTTCCATTCGCTCTTTGAGGGACTTGAGTCCTTCATACTCGAAATAGAAGATTCCTTCTTGTGTATCAATACGGAATCCGTGGCTTGTCTCTTTTAAGTCTAATGCGTAAGTCTTGTCCTTGTAGATAACGTTGAAGATTGCTATGCTCACTTTTGAGCAGTCCATTCTTTAGGGTACACCTAAATGGGGCATACCCTAAGAATAAACCTTATCAGTTCTTAGATAGTTACGTATTGTCTGATGATAGTTTGCTTAGTATTTTGGGTTCTGTATGGTTATTATGGAACTCCTGCGACAAAATTATAAGCAAAATCTTGGTTGGTTTGGACTCTCATTGATTGTCAATGATGTTTTTTAATGACTTTTGGCAATCTTGGCACAGTCCGTTTTTCATGTAGAAAGTATTCTTGCCATGGGCATCCTGCATCAAGCACTTCAAATCATCCTTCTTGCAATGCGGCAAACCGCGAGAATGCAGGAATTCATGGATTGTTACTTTCCATAAGTCATCCTTTCGTTTCAATCGGAAGGTTGAAACCACACAGGCGTCACCTGGCCGGAAACTCAATCCCATGATTCCATAGTTGTATTGTCCATGAATAGAAGTAGAGATGTCTCGATGCGTCAAACCTATCGTTACGATTTCAGGCTTGGAAGGATGCTTGAATTGTCTATGGTCACCTTTGGTTCTCGCCAAATACCAACCATCTTTCTTCAACATCTGCAAAACATCTTTGACTTTGTACTTTTTCATATCATTGAATGTTTTGATTACGCAGGCAAAGGTACGAATAATAATACTTTTAAGCAAATTTTTGCGTTAAAAGTATTAAAAGATAATGAGAGATGTACCAATCCAAAAAGAGTGCTTCACGGTATGAACCCGTGAAAGCAACTCCCTTGTAGTGCTATTGTCATTTTTGTGACAAAAAACATTAAAATGAGTTGTAAGAGTTATAGTAGTTTCCTGGCAATCCAAGCACAAGCTTCTGCGTCAGCTAGGGCATTATGGTGTTGGGTTAGGTCGTACCCGCAATAAGCAGCTACGGTTTGTAGTTGGTGGTTGGGTAGGAGAGATCCCAACTTTCTTCTGGAGGCTCGGCATGTGCAATGGAACTCATAATCGGGATAGTCCATCTGATACATTTGGAACACAGACTTCAGGCATCCCTCGTCAAAGGGAGAGTTGTGAGCCACCAATGGCAATCCCTCAATCTTTGGCTGAATCTCAGCCCATACCTCTGGAAATACCCTGGCGTTCATGGTATCCTCCATGGTTAGTCCATGTACCCTTGTGTTCCAATAGGAATAATACTCAGGCTCTGGCTTGATGAGACTGTAGTAGCTATCCACAATCTCACCATCCCTTACTATCACAATGCCTACGGAGCAAACGCTGGTTCGTTGCAGGTTGGCAGTCTCAAAATCTATCGCTGCAAAATTCTTCATGAGTGCAAAGTTACTAATTTTAGATGTATTATCCAAATTTTTAATATTTATATATCCATACTGGTAGGCCATTTTGTTCCAATTGTCATGACAGTTTTTGACGGAAATCAAGAAATCATACCCTTTTCTGCATTTTCTTTCCCAAAAAATGTGCGCGCACACAAAAAGGCATTATCTTTGCACTCGAAAAGATTGAATAACGAATAATTAAAGTAAAGAAAGGGTAACATTATGATGGTATTAGGAATGACATTGGCAGTTGTAGCTGCTCTTTTTGCAGAGGTTGTAAATGTAAACAAGAAGATCAGCCTCGGCAAGTAAGCAAGCTTTGAGAGGCATCCATAGGATGCTTCCAATGAAGCTTCTCTAATGGATATTAGATGAGGTAAAGAAGATGTAAATAAGGATAACAGATTGATATAGAGAAAGGATAAGATTATGATGATTTTAGGAATGATTTTAGCTTTGGTCGTTGCAGCATGCGCTGAGTATGGTGCAAGATCCAACATGAAGAGCTTCGCTTAACAGGCGATGTTTCATGAAAATTTGAGAGAATTGTAGAAAGAAGTTTCCATATATATTATAGAG
>CAUFXJ010000044.1:0-19687 GCA_959596915.1 Segatella copri | reverse complement strand
AAAAAACTATGCAACTTTAAACGGGTACCTTTTTCAGTGCCCTCCCTGGGCTAGGGGCTTCTGCCCTTTCAGGGCGTGTGGGCAAAACTTGCGAAACTTGAATTCTTTAAGACTTACACAGGCAAGATTTTGAGAATCTGGGGGAATTTTAGGCAAAAAGATTTTGAGGAAAAGAATATTTTATGTATATTTGCCCCCAATTGTAACATCAACAAGTAAAGATTTTGAATATATTCATTATGAAACAAAGGAATACAGACATCGACTGGATAAGAGCCATCCTCATTATTCTCATGATATTGATTCATATCGTGAGCTTCGGCAACGCATACCCCCAGCTCAAGGCAGGCATTCTCTCGTTCATGATGCCTACCTTCCTCATCATCACTGGCTATCTCGTGAATATTGAGAAAAGCCCAAAGGAGATGGGAAGGTACCTGATGTGTCTCACTTTGCCTTACGTCATCATGGTGACCGGTTTCTCGGTCCTCTCCTATTTCATGCCGGTGAGAGATGGAATCACGGAACTGTCACTCTCTCAGATTTGCGAGAAGATATTCGTTACTTCCATCGGTCCTTATTGGTTCATCCAGACCATGATTATCTGCGGAGCACTCTACTACTTCTGCTTCCATGGAAGGAATTGGAATGATTTACGCAAGAATTACACGAAAAGAGATACCTATGCCAGTCTTTTCGTCTTCGCTGTTACGTTGCTTCTGATATCAGAAACGCCAGCCCTGTCGGCAAGCGCAGCTGCCTATTACTTCATCGGCGTGGTCATCCGACAGAGCAAAATAGAGTGGAGCAAGCTGTTCCGCCACGAGTTCTTTGCCATCTTCCTATGGATTTATCTGCTCTACCGCAACGACTGGTACGACTGGGGAAGTCTGGCTGTCGTCTTCTCCTGCTGGTGCTGCATCAGCACCCTACTGTTCCTGCAACACCTGTTCGATACTCCCAAACGCTTCAAGGATTTCAGTCCGAAAATAGAAAAAGTGGCAAGAGTAACCAACAGAATCAAGAACACCTTATTATATATAGGCCGCAACACGCTGCCCATCTACCTCTTCCACCCTATCTTTACGATGGCAGCCAAGTTCTATCATCCCCTCTTTAGCTGGGACAGGAGCGAAATCTGTTTTGCCCTCGTTACCATTTTCATCGCTATAGCCGGAAGCATCGGCATCGCCAAGATGATGGAGAAGACCCATCTGGCTTATATCTTCGGAAAAGGAAAGATGCTGAGATAAATAATACCAGGATATATTTGGTAATTTGAAGATTTTGAAGTACTTTTGCAACATGAATATCAAGAACAAGATAAATAATATGGATGATGCCAAGCGAGAGAAGCTGGGCGAAGTCATCAGATTCGGAATCGTAGGCGGACTGGCTACGGTACTGCAATATGTCATCTACCTGGCTATGATGCCGGCACTGACCCATTTCATCCCCAACATGGGCGACCACAGCCTGGCTACCACAGCCAACACCATCGCCTATATCGTGAGTTTTATCTTCAATTTCATCGCCAGTACCCGCTATACATTTAAGGTAAAGGCGAATGCCAAGCGCGGAGCAGGATTCACCCTCTCCCACATCGTCAACTACTCGATGCAGACCCTCTGCCTCAACCTCTTCGTAGGCTTGGGTCTAGCCAAACAGCTGGCTATGATACCCACCCTCTGCATCTGCATCCCGGTAAACTTTCTCCTGGTAAGGTTCTTCCTGAAGAAATAAGGGGATTCCCAAAACACGATAAAAGAAAGATATGAAAAAGATATTCGATATTTTTAAAATCAAGAAAGAGGAAAGAGTTTCAGCACTCGTCGCACTCATCATAGCATGTGCCCTCAATGCCCTGACTGTCATCAAATACCACAGCCAGTTCTCGCAGATTACAGATAATTATCACAAACTCTTTGTCAAGACCTTCCATGTGGCAGGTTTCGACCCGCTTACCTATAGCATCGTATCTCACTGGGACACAGAATATAACGTATACCGCCACCCGCTGCTGGCGTTCTTCATGTATATCCCGAATCAGATAAATCAAGGATTGATGATGCTTACCGGCATCAACTGCGTTCAGTTTGTCGTGGGAGCTATCCTGGTATTCTGCGCCTTCTATTCCTTCATTTTCCTTTATCGTATATTCAGAGAAGTGATTGGTACAGAGCGTTTTGATGCCAATCTGCTCTCTGCCTTCTATTTCTCTTTCGCCTATGTGATGGTTTCAGCGATGGTACCCGACCATTTCATCATGTCGATGATCATACTCCTCTGTACTCTGTATATCACAGGCGTATGCATGAAGAAAGGCAGACAGCTTACCATCTGGCAGACTATCCTGCTCTTTGTATTTACAGCGGGCGTATCGCTCAACAATGGTCTGAAGACCTATCTTGCCGCCCTTTTCACCAATGGCAGAAAGTTCTTCAGTATCAAATACTTCCTGATAGGAGTCATCCTTCCTGCAGCCCTCATGTGGGCTTTCGCCAGATGGGAATACCGCACCTTCGTATGGCCTAAGGAGATGGCAAGACACGAGGCTAAGATGAAGAAAAACAAGGAAGCCACAGCCAAGATTTACCAGCAATACCGCGACAGCACTGGCGTGAAAGACTCGGCAAAGGTAGAAGCTGCCGTCAAGAAAATCATCAAGGATAAAGCGCATGCCAAATATGTTCGTGACCATAAACAGATATGGAACAAGAACACGGGCAAGCCTATCGCCAAGGGCGAATTCATGAACTGGACCGACAAGACGACCTCCCGCTCGCAAACTCTGGTCGAGAATTTCTTCGGTGAAAGCATCATGCTGCACCAGCAGAACCTTCTGGGCGATGTATTGCGCAACCGTCCGGTTATCGTGAAATACCAGTCTGCGGTCAATTATGTGGTAGAGGCATGCATCGTTGTGCTTTTCTTACTTGGCATCCTTGCCGGAAGAAAATCAAAGTTCCTCTGGCTCACCCTGACATTCTTCCTGATGGATGCTGCCCTCCATATCGGTTTGGGCTTCGGTATCAACGAGGTATATATCATGACTGCCCACTATATGTATGCCCTTCCTATCGCCATCGCCTTCCTGGCGCTCAAGGCAAAAGGAAAGAACCTGAAATGGGCCTTCAGAGGATTGATGCTCGCCATCACCCTCTATCTGTGGATAAGCAACGGATATCTGCTGGTAGGCTACATGCTAGGATAAATATTAGCAAGAAGCCTTGATCCAGCGGATGATATCCTCATGCTTCATATCAAACTTACGGGCAAAGAGGCGGTTGCTTTGTTCCAGCTCCTCTTTGTCTGCCAAAGTCCAAACGTATGGGTTGCCCCGTTTCCAGTCAATGAGTCGCATGCAGCCCTCATATTCATCTTTTTCAGAATACAGGGCGGCCCGGAAATCGGGATGATTCCATACCAGGGTCTGCAGGAAGAACTCATCAGGGCAGAAAGTATAATTGAATCTTTTCAATACAAACGGCTTCTGGCTCACCACATACTCCACGCATGCCTGCGTGATGCTCACCCAGTTGGCACCCTTGGCAAAATCCATCTTCTGGCGATGCAGGAACGGCATGAGCAGCATCGAAAGATATTTGTTCAGTCGCCTGGTAATGGCATTAAAAGCCCCATACTTCGAGCGGGTAAGACTGGTAAATAGCCAATAACGCATCATCTTCCTGCGGCAATCCCATTCAAATTCCTCACCATGATTGATGCCCACAAACTCCTTACCCTGATGCTCCTCAAAGAACTGATGGATGTAATCCTGCGATTTGATAGGTAAATCCTGACCACTCAGCAGATGGTAGTAGGCATAAGGTCCATGCTTCAAAGCCTCCTCGAAAAGCACATACTCCGCCTTAATCTGGCTCAGATTTCCCCAACGCACATCCACCCTCTGTTCTAATAAAAAGAGGCGTGCCTTGGAAAGAACCAGCGGTTCAGCACCATCCAGCATATCCGACTTCCGGTCGATATGCAGAAATATATCATTGCGCTCATCATCGAGCATCGACAGCAATACCCTCAGAAGCGGTAAACTGCCATGAGCCATTATCAAAAAAGCATGTTTCATTGTCATTATTTATCTTTATTATCCAACTGTCCGTCCTGATGACTTTTTCATCATCATTGCGACAAAGATACACCAAATAAAAGAGAATACAAAATAAAACTCCGTTTTTATCAGAAAAAAGACACAAAATAGAGCCTTTCTTTTTGAATATTCAGAAAAAACAATTACTTTTGCAGCGCTAAGAAGGAGATGCGGCATGCATCAGCCCAGCAAAAAAATAATCAGAGAATGAACAATATATTTAGAATTAAAAAAGAAGAAAGGCTCTTTGCCTTGATTACACTCATCGTTATCATCGCCTTCAATGTGCTGATGATAACCTATCATTTTGATGATTTCGGCAAACCGAAAGCAGGATTCTGGACGCTCTTCACCAAGAACTTTCAGATTTCAGGTTTCGACCCTTACACCTACCTTACCCTCTCGAAGTGGAAGGTGTATTACACGGAGTATCGCCATCCCATGCTCCCTTTCTTCCTCTATCCTTTCTCGCTACTGAACGGCTGGCTGATAGAACTCACCTCCCGCAACTGGGCAACTATCATCGTGGCGGTGATGATGACATTCTTCTCCACCTACTCCACCCTCTTCTTCAGAAGAATCTTCAGAGAGGTGATGCAGCTGAAGGCTATAGACAGCAATGTGCTCACAGCGATGCTTTTTTCCTTTGCCTACGTGCTGCTCGTCACCTTTGTGGATGACCATTTCGGCATGTCGCTTTTCTTCCTGTCGATGACACTTTATCTGGCAGGCAAACAGCAGCAGGAACACCGCAGCATGCCTTGGTGGCAAACAGCCCTGCTCTTTTTCTTCACGGCAGGCATCACGCTGAGCAATGGCGCCAAGACCTTCCTTGCCGCCCTCTTTACCAATGCCAAAAAACTCTTCCGCCCGAAATATCTGGCATTGGGCATCATCTTGCCTACCCTTCTGATAGGTGCTGCAGGCATCTACCAGAACAAGGCATTCATTATTCCGAACCGTCTGGAAGGAGAACGGCTCGTGGCTCAGAAAGCTGCTAAAGATAGTGCTTTTAGGGCAAAGATGGAACAGAAGCAAAAACACGATAAAGCCATCGCTGGCAAGAATATCCAGAAACGAGGCATGCTTTCATGGGCAGATATGTCTATCTCCCGTTCAGAATCATTGGTTGAAAACGTTTTTGGCGAATCGCTTATCCTGCACAGAGAACATCTTCTGGAAGATATCCACAGCCACCGCCCGATATTCGTGAAATACCAGACACCCGTTCCTTATATCATAGAGGGTATCATCGTGATTCTGCTGTGCATGGGCTTTTGGATGGGAAGAAGATCGGCCTTTCTCTGGCTCACTGCCTCATGGGTGGCATGCGATGCCTTCATTCATCTGATAATGGGATTCGGACTGAACGAGGTTTATATCATGGCTGCCCACTGGGCATTCATCATTCCGGTTTGTATCGGATATATCATCAGAAACTGTAAGGAGAAATATCTGCCTTATCTTCGTGGAACACTCGTAGTTATCACCATCTTCCTGTTCTTCTATAACAGCACGCTGATATTCGAGTATCTCACAAGATAAAAAAGAGAACCCGACAAGATAAAAAAGTATCTTAGATTAAAACCATCATGCTGAAAATAAGTATCTTAACTCCTATCTATGGGGTAGAAAAATATATCGAACAGTGCGCCCGGTCACTGTTCGAACAGTCGTATGCCTCTATCGAATACATCTTTGTAGATGACTGTACCCCCGATAAAAGTATCAGTATCCTACAATCGCTCCTGAAAGAATATCCTGAAAGAGCACAACAGGTACGCATCATCCACCACGACAGAAACCGGGGCGTGGGTGCCGCAAGACAGACGGCACTGATGGCGGCTACAGGCGACTATCTTTTATTTGCCGATAGCGACGATATGCTGCCGGAAGATGCAGTTGAGAAGCTGGCAGGAAAAGCAGATAGTAGCCATGCCGACCTGATTGATGGCGGCTACCGGGAATGGTACGAAGGAAAAGCAGGCAGACTCCAGAAACCTTTTGATGTTTCTGATGAAAAACTGCTCAAACTGCTTGTTTGTCAGAACATCATCACCAACCGGCTGTGGGGCAGAATCTATAAGCGTTCGCTCATCATGGAGCACAGGATATTCTTTGAAGAGGGCATCAACTATGCAGAAGATCTTTTCTGGAATGCCCAGTTTATGTTCTATGGCAAAAAGGTGAACATCGATGATGCGGTATATTATTACCGTACTGACAATGAGAATTCCTACAATCACAACATCTCTGAAAAGAACCTCCTGTCATACTTCAAGTCAACCCGCCGACTCATCGATTTTTTCGAGCAGAATGATAAGGAGCATCAGTACCTCAGGGCCACAGAGATAGGCATCGTCAATGCCTATCGCTGGGCGGCAAACGCTCATGTAGCCTTCGAAAAGGTAGATCAGGCGCTCGCATACAAGCCTAAGAGTTGCCTCATCCGACTCATCATCAGCCTCATCAAAAAGGGGGTACCTGTCAAGAGGGTGAATCTTATCTACCTCGCTTACAGAAAGCTATACACTCTTCTAATATCTGCACCTTCAGCAGCTTCATGATACAGAAGTAGATGGTGGCTGAAACCAGCAGACGAACCAGCAGCAGGAGATAGATGTTCTGCAGGCTGCGGGTCATAAAATAGGTAACTACCATCGTGGCTGCCGCACAGAGCATGAATGGCAGTATATCCTTTGCCACATCCAGGAACCGCAATCCGGCAACACGCTTCATCATCCACTGCCAGACCAGAAGCCAGGCGATGATAAACACGGTATAGGCTATCACCATGGTCTGGATGCCATATTGATGACAGAACAATACCAAGGCAAGCAAACCCACTACCTGACCGATGTTGCACCACATATATACATCAGAACGCCCCTTGCTGATGGCCAGGTTCTGATAGAGCGTATAAATCGGCATAAAGGCACCGCTCACACAAAGAATCTGCAACAGCGGCACACTGGCTATCCATTTCTCATGAATCGTAATCAGAATGAATTCACGTGATACCAAAGTCAAGCCAAACATCAATGGGAAAGAAAGGAATGCCGTGAAACGGAGCATCTTTCTGAACACCAGCAACTCGCGGTTCTTATCGTCCTGGATAGAAGCCAAGACGGGCTGAGCTATCTGTCCCACCGTATTGGCAACAAACGAATTAGCCTTGGTGTCCCAGTTGTATGCCTGACTATAGTTACCCACATCATTAATCGGATAGAACCTGCCGAAGACAAAGGTCAATACATTGTTGCTCACCGTATTGATGATGTTGGTAACCAGGAGTTTCACGCTGAATCCGAACATCTTCCTTACCGGTCCGAAATCGATATGAAAATTCGGGCGCCATCCCGTATAATAATATCTTCCGATATTCAGCACGAGGATAAAGATAACCTGCTGCCAGGCAAGACTCCAGTAAGCCATGCCGTTAAATGCCAGTACCAGTCCCACGACATTCGAACTGATCAGAGCCATGAAATTAACGATGGTAATCTCCTTGTTCATCATGTTCTTCATCATATATCCGTTCTGGGCGATGCCAAACGAAGAGATGAAGAAACTCAGGAACACGAAGCGCGACAGGGAGGTGAGACAAGGCTGATGGAAGAAATCTGCTATCAGCGGCGCACAGAAAAAGAGCACCACATACATGGTAAGACTCACCAGGACATTAAACCAGAACACCGAGTTATAATCGTTGTCGGTGGGTTTTCTGATATTCACCAGTGCCTGGGTAAACCCGCTACTCTGCAGATTGCCCGCTATCAGGGTGAATATGGTGAGGATGCCGATGATACCATAATCGGCTGGCGACAACAAACGCGCCAAGAAGATGCCAAAGAGGATATTGAGTACCTGGGTAGAGCCACTGTTCATCGCTCCCCAGAACAATCCCTTGGCGGTTTTTTCCTTTAATGATTCTGCCATCGTTTCTATCTGATAAATATGGAATATTACTTGTTTTTACTTTTTAGAATGCAAAAGTAGCATAAATAGTTTGAAGTTCAAAACTTTTTGCTTACTTTTGCAGCCGTAAAACAGAAAAAGTATGGATATTAAGAACATCAAGAAGGAATGGAACGCCACAATACTCGATATATTGAAGGCTTTCATCGAAATCTGCAACAAGTATCACCTCAGATATTACTGTTGTGCCGGCACCGCCATCGGAGCCGCCCGTCACCACGGAATGATTCCCTGGGACGATGACATCGACGTACTGATGCCACGCCCCGACTACGACCGTCTGCTCGAAATCGCCAAGCATGAAGACTTTGGCAAATACGAGGTAGTAACTCCCTACAACAACGAGTCATACCCTCTGTATTTCTCCAAACTCGTGAACCGCGAAACCACCCTTATCGAGGAGAAGGAGCGTCCCTGCATCATCGGTCTTTACGTAGATATCTTCCCTCTTGATGCCACCGACGATGACCTGGAAACGGCAAAGGCGCTGTATCGCAAATACTCGAAGACCATCAACCGTCTGAATGCCGTAACCACCCACAATACTTTCATTGAGTACATCTCCCTGCTCCTGCACAAGGAAACCTGGGGCCGCTTTGCCATCAAGACGATCGCCTTCTTCTGCCGCAGCAAGATGCGCCACCGCCTCATCCAGCAGATGGACGAGATGAGTCACCGGTATGACTTCGATAAGGCGAAGAACGTACTGGTGAATACAGGTTCCTACCACTATAAGGAGATTTTCCCGAAGGAATGGCTCGGCAAGGGCAAGGAATTCCCGTTCGAGGATACCACCGTCTTGCTGCCGGAGCAGGCTGATACCTATCTGCGCCACTTCTTTGGCGACTATATGAAATTTCCACCCGTAGAACAGAGAGTAGAGAAACACCTTCGCTACTATCTGAACATGGAAAAGCGGGAAACATGGGATGAGATTAAAAGAAAGCTTTAGCCTTCCCTCACTTCCTGCAAGGTATGTCCGAAACCTTCTTCTACATCAAAGAGCGGTTTCCAGCCTAAAGCCTTGAGCTTATCCGTACTGAAGGTTGCCTTGGTGATAGGCGTGGTATTGCCCTGCTGCGCATCCGCCTCTGGAATATCAAACACCACCTTTCTATCCGCTTTCCGGGCTATCAGCTCTGCCAGTTGGCGGATGGAGATATTCGATTCTGAATGAGCCACATTATAGGCATTTGCCCTCTCGCCATCCAGCAGGAGGCGCAAGATGGCATGGGCGGCATCTACCACATAAAGCCAGGAGCGGAAAGCCTCACCCTTACTCTTCAGGACGATATCCTCACCCTTCAGAACATTGCGGATAAACTGGGCATACACCCTATTGTCACTCTCCGTAAAGCCCGGACCGTAGGTATGACTCAGTCTGGCTATCACCACATCGGCATCATATTCTGCTCCGTATGCCATGCAGAGCGTTTCGGCTGCACGTTTGGAAGATGGATAGCAGGCACGTACCGATGCACAATCCACATAGCCGCTGCTCTTCTCGGTAAATTCAGAGCCATCGCCCTCGCCATAGATTTCACCCGAAGAGATGTAAACCATGCGCTGCATGCGGTGACTCAATCCATATTCCAGCAGGTTGGATACGCCGTTGATGTTTGCCTTCATCACCTCTACAGGGTTCTGCTTAAAGAAGTTAGGACTCGCATTGCTGGCTGCATCGATGATGTAATCAGCACCCTCAGCCAACTCATTACAGACTGGTTCCCCTATCATCCTGTCCATGCTCTTGATGACAGGCTGGGTAACGTCTATCTCTGCAAAGAAGAAAGATTCATCCTCCCAATAGGCAGCAAACTTCTGTCGGGCACGTTCCTTGTTTCTTCCGGCTGCTATCACCTTGTAGCACCGGGCAGGATTCTGCATCAGCACATCAACCACACAGCCTCCTACCAATCCTGTAGCACCAGCCACAAGAATGGTCTTGCCATGCAGACGCTCCAATTCCAAACCTTCCCGGAAAAGGCGCGCAATATCTTCCTTATATGGTGAATTTCCTATCATAACATGTTTATTTTAACCAAGCCTCAGGCTGAACCTTCATCAGTGCCTTCAGTATCTCCAGATCCTCAACGGTGGTTATCTTGATGTTCTTCTCTGAACCAGGCACGATATGCATCTGTCTGCCTCCCAGTTCTGCCATCAGGGTACAGGATGCCACCGAATTGGCGATGCCCTTCTCCTTAGCCTCTTCGTGGGCTGCTATCAGATTGCCCAAACGGAAGGTCTGGGGTGTCTGGGTACGGATCAGTTTGTCGCGCGGAATACTGGTGTTAGTCGTGAAACCATCTTCGCTCTCCAGGATAGCCTCTCTACATTTGATACCCGTAATGGCATAGCCATACTTCTGGCAGATGGCGATATTGGATGAGATGATGTCTTGCGACAAGAGTGGGCGCACGGCATCATGCACCAGCACCAGGTCGTCATCACCGCATCCCGCCTCTTTCAAGCCATAGATACCATTGTGGATCGACTCCTGACCATTGCTTCCGCCAGGGAATATCCATTTCAGCTTGGTAATGCAGAACTGGTTGGCATACGACTGCAGTACCGTTTCCCAACCTGCCAGACATACCACAGCAATACCCTGAATATCAGGATGCTTCTGAAAAGCCATCATCGTATGGATGATGATAGGACAGTTGTCTACATGCATAAACTGCTTTGGGATGTCCTGTCCCATTCTATTGCCAGAACCTCCGGCTATGATCAATGCATAGTTCATATTTTCTATCTTTAAATTGATTATTTCTGAATGATTCTCCCCGGATTCCCTACCACGGTAGCCCCGTCGGGAATATCCTGGAATACCACGGCACCGGCGCCTATCGTAACATGGTTGCCGATATGGATGCCGCCGAAGACCGTGGCACCGGTATAAATCTTCACGTCATTTCCGATGGTAGGTCTGCCGCCCTTGCCGTTGCCCAGCGTCACCATCTGCAAACAGTAGAAGTCATCACCTATACTTTCTGCGTTGAGATAGGTGGCATAGCTGTGCTCAAGATGCGCACCCTTCCCGATATGCGGGCACCAGATGGTCATCGTGCGCTCAGGAGGCAACAGCCAGCTGATGAAAACCGAACGGTATTCGCCCAGGCGGTAATAAAACAGATTGCGGAAACTCCTTTCGCGGGTGCATGCCTTAATCAGGTTGAGCACCGTAGGCTTCCTGTCCTGCACCTTCAGCAGGTCGGCATCTATCTCCTTCTTATGGAGCAGATACAGAGCGATATGCGGCAACATGCGCACCGCCGAAGCTGACAATATGATGGTTTGTACTATCGGATTCATGACTCTAAATCTTATTTTATGCAAAGATACAAAAAATAAAGCAACTAGCATGCTTTTATCCGAAAACAATTGTTCTTTTCACTAAAAATAAGATAATAGAACAGGGTTTGTAGAATTTTAGTCGGTTTTATTGCTAAATAATGTGAATTAAATAGCTTTCCATACAACTTTTCCGTACCTTTGCACAAAGTTATATATAACGATATTTTAGAAGAGGATAAAACAGAACATCATGAAGAGGATATTGATTGTAGAAGACGATTTGGCATTCGGAACCATGATACAGACTTGGCTCAAAAAGAAAGGATTCGATGTAGAAAGGGTAACATCTGTAGGCGCTGCCATCAAAGCGATGGGAGCCGGCGATGCATTCCATCTGGTTCTTTCCGACCTGCGCCTGCCCGACCACGACGGACTGGTATTGCTCCAGCATATCAGAAAGTCCGATGCCCACCTGCCTTTTATCGTAATGACTAGCTATGCAGAGGTTCAGAATGCTGTATGTGCCATGAAATCGGGTGCTACCGATTATGTGGCCAAACCCTTCCATCCCGAAATCCTCTTAGAGAAAATCCGTGAGGCTATCCAGTCGGCTGCTTCTGCGGTTTCAGCCCCTCAGCGTGCGGAATCTGCCATCAGGCAGGATGCGCCCCAAGAAGAACAGCAGGGCGCTACAGAGGTGCCTAGATATATAAAAGGTGAAAGCGAGGCTTCCAAACAGCTCTACGAGTTCGTTTCGCTCGTTGCCCCAACCCCGATGTCAGTGCTCATTCTCGGAGCCAGCGGCACCGGAAAGGAATATGTGGCGCGCAGCATCCACGAACAGAGTCTGCGCAAGGACAAGCCTTTCTATGCCATCGACTGCGGCGCCATTCCTAAGGAGGTGGCGGCATCTGAATTCTTCGGATATAAGAAGGGTGCCTTTACCGGAGCCGAACAGGATAAGAAGGGCGCCTTCGAGATAGCTAACGGCGGAACGGTTTTCCTCGATGAAATGGGAAACCTCAACTACGAAGTACAGGTGCAGCTCCTCAGAGCCTTGCAGGAGAGAAAAATCCGTCCGCTGGGCAGTACGCAGGAGATAGATGTGGATATCCGACTCATCTGTGCCACCAACGAGAATCTGGCGCAGGCGGTAGCCGAAGGCAAGTTCAGAGAGGACCTCTATCACCGCATCAACGAGTTTACCATCTATATGCCTGCCCTCAAGGACAGAGGTGCCGACATCTTCCTCTTTGCCAACCTCTTTATCAAGCATGCCAACCAGGAACTGGGCAAGAATGTGCTCGGACTGGATGCCAAAGCCTCCGAAATCATTGCCTCATACGACTGGCCGGGCAACCTGCGCGAACTGAACAATGTGATGAAGCGCGCCACCCTGCTCACCCGTGGCAAGTATATCGGTGCCCAGGAACTTGAGAAGACGATGGCACAGACCTCCACAGCCCGACCAATCAATATGCAGCTGCACAGCGAACAGTCGGAACAGGAAAGCATCGCCGCTGCCCTGAGAGCCACCCACGGCAATAAGAGCAAGGCAGCCCAACTGCTTGCCATCGACCGCAAGACACTCTACAACAAAATGAAGAAATACGGCATGGAGTAAAACATGCCACACCCCGATTCCCCAATATATTCCACACTATATTGGGGAATTTTTCTACACCTTTTCCCCAATTTCCCCACACCCCATTTCTGGCACAAAACACCATCCTCACTGATTATCAGATACTTAACCAAATTCACCATTTTCTGGCACGCCTATTGTGATATTATTTAGCGAACTCGCAAATGAGTTTCAGCAAGAGAATTAATAAACAATAATATTCACAATTAAAAAACAAAAGAATTATGAAAAAGTTAGTATTTGCAGTTATCGCAGCAGTAGCAATGGTATCAGTTAGCAATGTATTTGCAGGTAACAGAATGGTAAACGTTGCAGGTTCAGAACCAGTAGACACAGTAGCTCCAGCCGACACAACAGCAACACCAGCTGAGACTCCAGCAGAGACTCCTACAGACACTACAGCTGCAACAGTGGATTCAACCGTAGCAGAGTAAATCCACCTTCAGAAAATAGTAATTACGCGTCGCTTTCAATGAAACAGGAGATAGATGACCAGATTTTGGCATTTATCTCCTGTTTTCGTTGGTTTATATCGCATTTTTGATTAACTTTGCACGCAAATAGCAAAAAGACTCAAAACATTAAAAGATAAGAAGATGCAGCAAACAAACGTTCCTTTCAAGGTAGCCCTGGGTTACATCATCGTCGCCATCGTACTGATTCTGGCGATAGGGCTGGTATATCGCAACACCACATCCGTGCTCGCTATCAACCAGGCAACCCGCGACTATATCGAAAAGCGACAGGCAGCCGACAGCACCATGTCCAACCTGCTCAAGGAGGAACAGACCAATCTGCAGCAGCTTACCCGCGCCATGCAGGGCAAGTCATCCCACAACTATCTGCACGAGAAGATGAACAGCCTCAACAGTGGCGAAGATTCCGTTGTCGTGCATTCCAAGGCACCCAAGACTCATGTGGCAAAGAACACTACCGTAGAGGTGATGAAAACCCGCAAGGGCTTCTTCCGCCGCCTTGCCGATGCCTTCAAGAAAGAACATGCCGAAACGCTCAGCATCAGACGCGACAGCAACCAGGCTGTCACCGATACCCTCTCTACCCCGGTCAACTTAGCCGGAAACGTAGCCAATATCCTGGAACAGATTGACCGCAAGGAGAAGCAGTCTACGCGCGATAACCACGAGGCCATCAACCGCGAGGTGAGAGACCTGCAGATAACCAATGCCCGCCTCGCCCTGCGCTCCTCACAGCAGCTCAACGATATTCACCAGCGCGAACGTCAGGCGATGCAGCAGGCTATCAACCAGGCGATGCAGGCGCGCCAGAATCTGCTCTGGCAGATAGGTCTGCTTGCCATCGTAGCCATCACAGCCGCCGTCATCCTCGTCTATTACATCTACCGCGATACGCAGAAGGAACGCATCTACCGCGAGAATCTCGAAGAGGCTAACGAGGAAATCAGACGCATCATGAACCAGCGCGAACGCCTGCTCCTCACCATCACCCACGACATCAAGGCTCCGGCTGCCAGCATCTCGGGCTTCATCGACCTGATGAAGGATTATGTCGACAACCCGCAAGGCATCTCCTGTCTCAACAGCATCAAGGGTTCTGCCACCCATCTCTCCCGGCTCGTTGCCGCCCTGCTCGATTATCACCAGTTGGAAAACGGACTGATGAAGCTGAACCCTGTAGATTTCTCGCCTGCCGACATGTTCCGCCAGTGTGCCGGAGAGATGCAGATCCTGAGCCAGGAGAAGGGATTGGAACTGCATCTGGAGCTCGATGGCATCAGCAGTCCGCAGACCTACTACCGTGCCGATGCCTTCCGCATCCGTCAGATACTCAACAACCTGGTGAGCAATGCCATCAAGTATACCGATAAGGGCAGCGTCACCATCCAGGCATCCATCAGTCCCCAGCACCTCCTCACCTTCTCGGTAAGGGATACCGGCAAGGGCATGACCACCGAAGAGCGCCAGAAGGTGTTCCAGGCGTTCACCCGTCTGAAGAGTGCCCAGGGCATAGAGGGCACCGGTCTCGGACTGAACATCACCCAGGAACTGGTCAATCTGCTCCAGGGCACCCTGCGTCTGGAATCCGTCAAGGACAAGGGCAGCACCTTCACCGTCACCATTCCGCTTGCCTTAGGCACCGCTCCTGCAGCAGAAGAGGCAGAAGAGCAGAAGCCGCTCACCCCAGTCAAGCCCCATTTCGAAAATCACAAGATACTGCTGCTCGATGACGACCCGTTGCAGCTCCGTCTGCTTCAGGAGATGCTGAAGAAGCTGGTAGGCGACAGCTGGCAAGTCTTTGCCTGTCTGCATGTAGCCGAGGCGCTCACCATGCTCCACAACGAGCATCCTGCGCTGATGATGATGGATATCGAAATGCCCGAGATGAACGGCATCAGGATGATTCAGCACATCAACCATAGCCACATGAAGGTAGTAGCGATGACCGCCCACGATGCCAGCATCATCAGAGAGTTGAAAGAAGCCGGTTTCGACGATTGCCTCTTCAAGCCGTTCAGCACAGAGAAGCTGAAAGAAATCCTCGGTTTGGAGGACACAGCATCAGAAGCAGAGGATATGGCAGAGAAAACAAGGGATACTGCATCAGAAACAGAGGATATAGCAGAGAAAACAAGGGATACTGCATCAGCAGCAGAGGATATTACAGAGAAAACCAATAAGAAATCCCGCTTTGCACCCCTTCTGGCCTTTGCAGAAGGCGATCCGGAGGCAGAAGCCGAGATACTCAGCACCGTCAAGCAGGAGTTGTCATCCCATCTCCAAAACCTCCAGCAGGCAACAGAAGGCGAGTTATCAATAGAAGCCATCGGCAAGACAGCCCACAAGCTCCTCCCTATCGCCACGATGATAGAGATGGAGACCCGCCAGCACATCGCCGCCCTCGCTCCCGAGCATATCAGCGATCTGTCAGAATCTCAGATAAGAGCCTACACCCAGGCCGTCATCGCCGACCTGAAGGCTCTCCTCTAGCTATCAGCTATTGTATCTCTTCCATCGACAATCCTGTTATTTCCAAGACTGTCGATGCATCCATCCCCTTTGCCAGCATATTCCTGGCAATCTCAAGGCTGCGCTGGTTCATGCCTTCTTCTCTGCCTTCTTCTCTGCCTTTCTGGTATCTGTCATCCAGGAGGGTTCTTTCTACACTTACGGAATCCCAGAATTTGTCGTAGGCACGGAGTTCGGCATCTGTGAAACCGGAAATCTCCAGTTCTTCTACTGACGACAGCTACTGTTGCAGGTGTATCAACTCGTCCTCGCTGGGTGACTGAAGAACATACAGGAGGTTTCTCAACCGATCAGGATGATTGCCGAATATCTTCTTGAACGTGAGGTCTGCCTTAGGATCTAAGTACTTCATAACCATCTGTTTTAAAATTCTATAGCGCAAAGTTACGACTTTATTTTCATTCACACAAGAGTTTTAGACATTTTTTCAGGCAAAATGAGCTGAAATGTTGAAAAAAAAATCTTTTTCCTCCCGTATTACGTATAGTGTAAAAGATGTAAATGTATATATATAATATACTTGGTATAGTGTAGGGAAGAAAAATCTACACCTAACTGCCTGATATTCAGTAATATATATTTTTAAGATTCTCCCTGGTAGTCATTCGGGCATATCAGAAAACACATGATTGGCCCTGATGGTACCTATTATTGGCTCTGGTAGTCATCAAAAAAAGGTAATTTGCCCTGGTAGTCATTGAGCGCTTAAATGAGGTAAACAAACGATGTACTTCCGTTTACCAACTGAAGCGGCTGCGTCGGGTTACAGATATGGCTGCGTTGGGTTAAGGATTCGACTGCGTTGGGTTAAGGATTCGACTGCATCGGGTTAAGGATTCGACTGCATCGGGTTGCAGATATGGCTGAACTGGGTTACACAGACGGCTGGACTCACTGATTGAGCCACTTGACTTAACAGATTGAACTACTTGAGTAAGCTGATTGAGCCACTTGAGTAAGCTGATTGAACCGTATCAGTACTTTTCTGCATGAACTTGCGTACAAAAGAACAGTTAATGAAGAGGACTTATCATCAATGAAACTCAAAGCTTGTTTAACAAATTGAGAGTGCGTCATAAGTCACATCCAATACGCCCTGGGCTAGGAGCTTTTGGGCCTTCAGCCCGTCCTCGGCTGCAATTATCTAGACTTACGACACACTCTCCTATTTTTTGTCTACATTTTTCACACTTCGAAAACAAGCTAGACGTAAGAAAAATATCATTTTCCCATAGGCGTTAGAAAAATCCAGAACGCCAAACGGAATTTTCTTCTTTTTACCTTTTTACCTTTTTACTTTTTTACAGCCCCTCTTATCACGAACCAGGCATGAACTGCAAGGGTGGGAAGAAGGCCGTAATGGGTGCGCATCACCTGAAAACGCTCCTTCAGGGAGGCTTTGTGGTTCTGCGTGGTCATGCCGCCATCCAGAAAATGGGTGAGGACGGCATGGACGTTGCGCAACGGCAACTTGCGGCGAGATGACTCCCGCATGATGCGGATGCACCAGTCTACATCTGCCGAATATCGGTAGCGCAGATCGTAATGAATCTCACGGGCTATGTCTGTGCGGGCATAGAATGACTGATGACACACCAGCATGCCCCAGATGAACGAACGCCACGTGAGCTTCTTGGGCGGAGCTAGACGGCGGTGACGCAGGAAATGGCCCATCTCGTCCACGATATCGGTATCGCCGTAAAGTACGCCGGGCAGTACTTCTCCTTCGCCTACACAGCCTTCTACATACTCCAGTGTATCGGCTGTAGGAAAGGTGTCGCCGGCATTCATGAACACCAGATAATCGCCCGTAGCACGGTCAATACTCTTGTTCATGGCATCATAAAGTCCCTTGTCGGGCTCTGATATGACCACGATTTCGTGCGAGCTCTCGCCTACTGCATTGCGATGCTGATATGTCTTCACCAGCTGGAGAGTACGGTCGCGGGAACCGCCATCCATGATGATGTGCTCGATGTTGCAGTAGGTCTGGCGCTGCACGCTGTCGAGGGTACGCTGCAACTCCTTCTCGGCATTGTACGTACAGGTTACGACGGTGAACTTAATCATAACTTATAGTTTTTGTAGGCCATCGCCTCGTTATAAACTTCAATATATTTCAATGCTACGGCATGCTGAGAATAGTTCTGTGCTACCTTCTGCAGACATGCCTGCTTCAGAGCCGCCCTGTCGGCCTCTTCGAGTACCCAGTGGATGCCACTCGCCAGGTCTTCGGTATCGCGGTAGTTGGCTACGTAGCCGTTCTGCTGATGGTCTATCATCTCCGGTATACCTCCTACCCTGAAACCGATGCTCGGCACGCCGCACGCCATCGACTCCATGATGGTGTTAGGGAGGTTATCTTCGAGCGATGGCAGCACGAAGGCATCTGCCGAATTGTAGATTGCCACAATCTGCTTCTCATCGCTGACATAGCCGAGCGAATAGGACGGCAGGGTGAGGTTTACTTCCTCGGAATGGCCGCCCAGAATGGCGATGGCGGTATTCTCCTTCATCTCGGGATAGCGCGCTACCAGCCGGTCGATGGCTTCGATGAAATAGCGCATGCCCTTGCGCTCGTCGGTTACGCGCTGGGATACGAAGAGGATGATATGCTTGTCGGCTGGCAGACCGGCACGCAGACGCGCCTCTGCCTGATCCTGCGGACAGAACACGTGGGTATCTATCGGATTCGGGATGTTGGTGATGCGCTGCCCTACGAAGAGACCGCTACCCTTTGCCTGCCGTTCGAGCCAACGGCTACAGGTGACGAAGGAGATGGCGCCACGATGGTAGAGTTCCTTCTTGCGGCGGAATATCTTTGCTGAGAGGTCGTTCTTGCTGCCTTTATGGGGGAGAAGCGGACAGTTGCCGCAGGCGGAGGCATAGCGGTTACAGCCACGGGCATAATGGCAGATGCCGGTAGCTGGCCAGAGATCGTGCATGGTCCATACCACCGGTTTGCCGCTGCGGACTATTTTGCGGATGTTCTTGAGTGAGAGCATGCCCTGGTTAATCCAGGAGAGATGGATGACATCTGCCTCCTGAAACTCGCGGAGCCTGGTGATATCGGTGCCCGATGTTGCCATGTCTACCTCCCAGAGGCGCTGACGGGAGAAATGGAGATGCCAGAATACGCACCAGCGCTCCCACAGGAAGTTCCACTGCAACCTGAGCGAACGGGGCAGACTGACCACGGTGATGTCTTCTGTCTCCTTGTCGCGTACCAACATCTTAGCCTTAACGCCATTGTTGTTAAGGGCATCCATCAGGCGGTTGGCTGCTACTGCCGCTCCGCCTGTCTTTTCACTTGTATTTACTATGAGTACTCTCATCTGCGTATATTTTTGATACCGCAAAAAGCTGCGTATATTGATTGATACTGCAAAGATAGCACAAATCGGAGACAAAACAAAATAAAAAGGCATGTTTTTTTCGAGGAAATCGGAAAAGAGGAAACGGAAGGGGGAGAAAGGGGCATAAAAAAAACATGCCACAACTCTCAACGAGCTGTGGCATGTAATATGTTTAACTTAAAAAATCTAATCAAAATAGTCTCACGACCGTCTCAATTATCGGTTAAACAATCTACCTTAAAACCTAATAACTAAAAACCTAAATCTATTACTACTAACCTAAACAATCTATTAA
>CAUFXJ010000043.1:0-19826 GCA_959596915.1 Segatella copri | reverse complement strand
TTGTGTTAATAATATTCTTTTTCTTTGGCAGTTAAAGAAAAGCATCCTATCTTTACAAGCAAAACAATTAATTTAAATTGAAACAAAATTAAATAGTCATGCGTATGAAAAAGTTGATTTTTATGTTTCTTGCTATTCTTCTTTGTGGAATAGTTCAAGCTCAGACTTCTGAGATTATTTTAAACAACGGAAAAGTTGTGAAAGGAAAAATTCAAAGTTTGTCTTTTAATGTAGATAATACTCACGAAGTTAGAATAAAGAATGAAGTGAGTGGTGAGAACTTCGACTATACTTCTGCTGATGTAAAAGAAATAAAATTCTATGATAAAAAGGCAAAAGAAGTAACAAATTGGATTCCTCTGTATGCCCAGATGGGATTGGGAATGTCTTATAAGAAAGCCCCCAAGCTCTACAAAAATCCCGTATTTCTCCATCCTGTTTATAAGGGGAAAAACATTTCAGCGTATGTTCACTACATAAGTACAAATACTCATGTGAAATCGGGCAGTATTTACGGATTTGGCATTATGTTTTATTACAAATCCAAGGACGAGGACTTTGCGAGAAGCTATTATTTGATGGATAATAGTATTGCAGGAATTGGTCAAAAGACTGTGCTAAAAATGTATTTTAAAGGTTATCCTCAGATAAAGGAAATACTCAAAGGTCTAAGTATGAAAGAGATTCGTAAAGACCCTACTATATTAGTCAGAAAACTTGATGAAGTTTTGGAATAACTTCCTTGATTATGATTTATGACAAAGTTTTTGTAATCAAATTTTTGTAGTGTTAAAAATATCTATCGAAATATTAAATAAACGTACATATGAAAAAGTTACTTTTTATCATCTTTTTAATGGTGTTCTCGTTTGCGACAATAGCAAACGCAAAGAAACCTAAAGAGAAAGTTTCATGGCCTAAGGCAGTGCTGACTCTTAAAGACGGTACTGTGCTCAACGGCTATTTGCAGAACGACATCCACTTCATGAAGAAAAACATCTATTTCCTGACTTCGTCATTGCGTACCCCAAAAATCTTCGTCAAAGAGTTTAGCTATTTTCTGATGCCTTGCCATCAGCATGGTTTGGGTGTAAACCTCCTTGTTCAGAGGTAGCTTAATTTGTATGGTTGTGATTGTCTTTGCCAATGCAAGCACCTTGCCCACGCTCATCTTAATCTCTGAGACTTTCAGCATGCGCTCTAGTTCCTTGTATATTTTCAAAGCCACGAAGCAGATGCATATATGGGCTTCGATGCGTTTGCGTGTAAAGTGAAACATGGGGCGTATATCTATCTTTGATTTGGCTATACGGAAAGCCCGTTCTACATGCCAAAGATTGTGATATGCTGTATATACATCCTGTATTGGTATATCCGTATTGGTGAGATATCCTTTTAGACCGTCCCATTTGGAGTCGTCGGCAATACGGTCATAGTTGATGGCGACTTTCACCTCACCATCCATGGATAAGAACTTATTGTAACCTCTCTTGTTGATGTTACCTTTCGTAAGCACGCCATGCTTGTAAGCCTTTTCCAACCTGCGTATTCCCTTCTCCCGGTTATAGGCATCTTTCTTTGCACGGTCATCTGTATAGCCGACCAGGAGACGGCGTCCGCCTCCTTTGTCATATTCAACCATCTGGCAGTCGCACTTGGGCTGTTCCAGTATCCAGTTCTTGACTTCCTGACTTTCATTCTTTATCTTCGCACCTATTATATACTTGTAGCCGTGCGCCTCAAGTTCCGCTATATTTGCATTGTTCATCAGACCGGAGTCGGCCACCACAACGAAGTTTTCCAATCCGTATTTGCTTACAAACTCGTTTATCGTCGGCAGCATCGTGTGACCTTCATATTTGTTGCCCTCATGGATGCAGTAGGCAAGCGGATAGCCACCCAAACTTACAAGCAGGCCGAGTATGATCTGAGGATTACTGTGTCGTCCCTCTTTAGAAAAACCGGTCTTGCGCAAGTCGTCCTCATAATCCGCTTCAAAGTAAAGTGTGGTGACATCATAGAACAACACACCGATATTGCCACCGAACAGTTTTGCAGTATGGCGCACGCTGATGTCCTGTACGATTTCGTGCTGATGGTCGCTAAGCTTGTCAAGATAGCGATAGATTTTTGAGAGATCCACATCTTCGTCAAAGTGGTTTTTCAGATATTCCACCGTAGCTGCCTTGCTCGTTGGATATGCCAAACGGGCCTTTACAAGCTTGCGGAACACTTCATCGTCAATACGATTGAAACCAATCCGGTCAAACGTGCGGTCCAATATCAAGTCGCAACCATTGAGAAGTATATTACTCACCTGTGACAATACACGACGTACTTCTTCTCGCTCACGGTCACACGCCTCACGCTCCTCACCATACAAATTGAGTTGTGGATGGCGTCGGGATTCTTCCTTGGAAATCCATTTATGACCTGCATTTACGAGACTGTCTATTTCGTTTGAATCTTTGGCCACACCAATAGTAATCAACTCTTTGTAAATGCCCTTTGTCTTCTCTGCAACAACAACACTTGTTGTTCCAGACCGATTCTTCTTTCTTTTGACAAACATAGTTAAAAAACCTTTTGCGTACCCCAAAATAAGGGTATGCAAAGATACAAAATATTGTTTATCAATTAATTACAAAATGGACATTTTTGAGTGACGAAGTCAGGACTTAACGGCTATTTGCAGAACGACATCCACTTTATGAAGAAAAACATCTATTTCAGTGAAACACAAGATGGCAAGGACGTAAAATACAAGATAGTAGATATAAAATCCCTTGTGGCGGACAATGCTATGCAAGACGGCAAGCAGCGCACTTTCATTCTTATAGATGACGACCCTAAATTTCCATTTTTGGCAACTGAAGTTTTCAAGGGAAAGCATGTCGTTGGCTATATGGAACCTTATGCTTTTGAAAACACCATCACAAGCAGAACTTTTACAGGTATCCCGTATGTTGCCGGTACCAATTATTCAGGTTGTAGATCATATCACTATATGGTTGATGGCAGCAAGCATGTGTACTATTGGAATTTGTTTGAAAGTAAAAAAATTAATGCTAAGGGAGAAAAATACTCTCAAAAGAAACTGTTGAAAAAGATAAGTGAGAAATTCAAGGACTATCCTACTGTTGCTGAAGAAGTGGAAAAGAGAGGACTCACAGCAGAGCAAATCCATGAAGATCCCACCATTCTTCTTGAAATTCTTGACAAGAGTCTGCAATAATCTTTTGTCTTTTCCCCCATACCAATGCTTCCGTACTCCCGCAGTATGGAAGCATTTTTCAATTTATTCCTCCCCACAGGTTGGCGGTTCATTCTCTGTAGGTCTCAGATGTTCTTGTTACTACTCAGCCCCTAAAAATGAATTTCAAGTACTCATTTGACATAATAGCCTATTTTGTAGCATAAATATAGCCAAAATCATCAATATTTTGCGGATTTGACACATCCAAGGGTGTTGAGTAGTTACGTATATGGCAGCAACTGAAAATAAAATCTAAAAAATGGATATGATTTTCATTAATCCACATAAATGTTGTACCTTTGTCACCGAAAAGAGTTGTTTGACAAGTAATGCAAACTTATGTATAATACAGAAGTTAAAACTATTACCAAATCATTACCTCTATTGAGGTGAAACACTTGTAAATCGCTCATTTTTAGCTATTCGGCTTATTTTAGCAGAATTTTTCAGAAAAATAATAACGTAAACGTTTGCGTTTTCGAAAGAAATTGTTATCTTTGCAGAGAATTCACTAACTTTGCTGTCGGAAAGACAAAATATGCAGAATATGTGAATACAAAATGTATATCGATAATAAGCATAAACTGAATATGAAACAACGAAGAACATCTTTGAAAGACCTCGCCGACCGACTTGGCGTCAGCATAGCAACTGTATCTAGAGCCTTGCGAAACAGCCATGAAGTGGGTGAGGAGATGACTCAAAAGGTGAAAAGCCTTGCCAAGGAGCTCAATTATCGACCAAACCCCTTTGCACAGAGCCTCAGAAAAGAAGCACCTAGGGTGATTGGTGTAATTGTGCCAAACCTGGTGACTCATTATTATGCTGCCGTGCTGGATGGTATAGAAGATTATGCCGTAAGAAATGGCTACTCGGTAATCAGCGCCAATAGCCACGAGAATACAGAACACGAGAAGAGAGCGGTAGAAAACTTCCTGAATATGCATGTGGAAGGCATCATCGCCTGTCTGGCACAGGATACGGTCGACTATTCTCACTTCGAGCAGTTGCATAAGATGGGAGTTCCACTGGTGTTCTTTGCCCGTTGTTGCTTAGAAGATAAGTTCTCCCAGGTAGTAGGCAATGGTGATGTTGCAGCCCAGGAGGCTACCCAGCATATGATAGATACCGGTTCGCGCCGCATCGCCTTCATCGGCGGTCCAAACCATCTTGATATGGTACGCCGCAGAAAACACGGTTATCTGGAGGCTCTGAGAGAGAACCGCATCCCTATCGACCGTGACCTCGTAGTTTGCGACAAAATCGATTTCGATGTGGCACGAAACGCTACCCTCCGTCTCCTCGAAAAGGAGGACAGACCTGATGCCATCCTCGCCTTTAACGATATTATCACTTATGCCGCCTTCGATGCTATCAAGGAAAAAGGGCTCCGCATACCAGAGGATGTTGCTATCATCGGTTTTACCGATGGTGATACTGCTGCCTTCGTTACGCCGAAACTCTCGGCTATCATGGACAAGGCACACGAACAGGGAACCACAGCCTGCGATCTTCTCATGAGAAGTATCAATGGAGATGAAAAAATCTACAAAAAAGTGGTACCGATGATTCTGAAAATACGCGAAAGTTCTGAAAAAAACGACGTGAAATAATTCCTATTTACAGAAAGCAATCTTTTTATAGAACTAAACCAATTAATGCTTATGATGATTAAAAAACAAAACTACTTGAAACATGCCATCGTGCTGTTTCTGCTCTTGCTGCTCATGCAGCCGGGTAGGGCTTTGGCTGCCTATGAAAACGTAGAATTCAGCAGCCTCACCAATCATGATGGACTTACGAACAGTCAGGTGGGTGCCATCCTCAAGGACACCAGAGGCTACATCTGGTTCGGTACCCATTCGGGACTGTGCCGCTTTGACGGCTTCCGTATGAAAACTTTCTATTATAGCAATACTGATGATAAGTCGCTGCCTAACAATACGGTAGATGAACTTCAGCAAGACTATGATGGAAATATCTGGGTGCATACCTCTGTGGGCTACAGCATCTATAAATATGATGAAGAGCAGTTTGACCGCAAACCGGAAGAATGGCTTAAAAACATCCATGTGCAGGGACCTCCTTACAAACTCCTGATAGATAAGGATAAGAACATGTGGATAGCTGTCTACGGACAGGGACTCTACTATCATAATGCCAAAACCAGGAATACTTATCTTTTTAAATTTACCAAAAAGGCTCAGCCGGGCTGTCTGAAAGAGGGAAATATCAGTAAAATAACCGAGGTTGACGGCGATGCGCTCATTACCTATGCTGATGGTACAATCTGCCGTGTCAACGGACAGAAACAGAAGGTTCTCTGGTACAATTCCTTCCTTGCTAACCATAAAGCTGCCGGTGATAATGGTGCCTATACTTTCTATGATGGTATAGGAGGTTTCTGGGTTTCAGTAAGCAATGCCAATTATGTGTATCAGTCAAAGACCGGGAAATGGACCGATGCCCGTTCTTATCTTACAAACATGGGCATTGATATTCCTTGCCCAACCCGTATCCTGATGCGTGATATTGCCCGCGATAAGGCAGGCAATCTCTGGGTGGCTTCCGATCATGACGGTCTCTTCTTTGTTGATTTCAAACGCAAAATCTGCCGTCAATATGTTCATTCCGAAGCAAAGGGAAGTATCGTTGACAATTCCCTGCAGAAGGTTTATGTGGATGATGAGGGAGCTATCTGGGTAGGTAGTTACAAGAACGGCGTGGCTTATTATTCGCCTGCTGCTCAGAAATTCACAACTATTCCGCTTGGTGATGTGTGTACAATCACGCAGGATCTGAATGGTAATCTCTGGTGCGGAACCAATGATAGCGGTATTGTATGCTACAGTCCGCTTACCGGACAGAACTGGCGATTCTCACAGGCTGAAACCGGTCTGACTTCGGATATTGTGGTCAGCAGCGTAACCATGGCTGATGGTACGATGTATTTCGGTACCTTCAATGGTGGACTTGCCCAATATAAAAACGGCAGATGGAAGAGTTTTCAGGCAGCTCCAGGCGGACTTGCCAATAACAGCGTCTGGTGTCTTGCTGAAGATCCGTATCATCGCCTGATTATCGGAACCTTGGGCTCAGGCTTCCAGATTTATAATCCTGAAAGTGGTAAGTTTACAACCTACAATGTTCAGAATTCGGGTATTACCAGCGATTTTATCAACTCGCTCTTCCTGCCGAATAAAGATGAAATTCTGATAGGTCATTCGCAGAACTATTCTATCTTTAATTTCGGAACCCGAAAGGTAACCAATGTGAATACAACCAAGGACGGACAGCTTTTCCCTAGTCCTTCCCTGAATTACATGATGAAGGATAGCCGCGGCATCTTGTGGATGGCTTCGCCTGCGGGTGTCACCATGTATGATGAGGCTTCAGGACAGTTGGAGTCAATCAATGACCTCAATGGTACGCAGGGTACGGTAGGCTGTATGGTGCTCGAAGATAAGCAGCATAACATCTGGCTGGTTTCTGAATTTATCGTTACCCGTGTTACTTTGGCTAAGAACAATCAGGGCAAATGGGACATTACGATGATTAGTTTCAATTCGCTCGATGGCTTGCAGAGCCGCCAGTTTAACCAGCGTTCTGCCTGTCTGATGAGAAACGGAGCCATCGCCATCGGTGGTCAGGATGGTATTAATATCATCAATCCTGCCAAGATTCTTCCTGCCCAGAAACATGCACATGTCTTGTTTAGCGGTTTAGTACTCTTCGATCATCCGCTGAAGGCAGGTGAGGAGTTTGAGGGAAGAGTGCCTCTGGCTAAATCGCTTGATACAAACCCAGAACTGGATCTCAGCTATAAGGATAAGGCGTTTACCATACAACTGGCTTCCGACCAGGTGAGTATTCCTGCCCGCTGCCGTTTCCTCTATCGCATGAAGGGACTTGATGATAAATGGATGCTGACACCTGAGGGACGTCCGGAGGCTACCTTTACCAATCTCTCTTCAGGCAGCTATGTCCTGGAGGCAAAGGTGGTGAATGCTGATGGTAGTGTGAGCGAAGAGGTGAGCACGCTGAAGATTCATATTCACCCGCCTTTCTATCTCTCTATATGGGCGTTCATCGTATATATTATATTAATAGGTGTAGCTTTCTATCTCTATCGTAAACGCATGCTCGAAAAGCAGCGTGTTAAATTCGAGCTCCAGAGCAAGGAAGACAGTATCAAGAAGACCAAGGAGTTGAACGAACTGAAGCTCAACTTCTTCACCAATGTGAGCCACGAACTCCGTACTCCGCTCACCCTGATTATCTCGCCGCTGGTTAGTATGATCAGAGAAGAAAGAGAAGAGTCTAAACGCAGAAGGCTGGAGATGATTCATCGCAATGCTACCCGTTTGCTCAATCTGGTAAACCAGATTCTCGACTTCCGCAAGATAGACCAGAACAAGGAAAAACTTAACCTGTCGCATATCGACATTGTGAGCTTCGTTGACAATATCTGTACTTCGTTCCGTACTTTGGCAAACAGCAAAGTAACGCTTGCCTTCGAGTCTACGGTGCCTAGTCTGCAGATGTCGTTTGATGCTGATAAGGTAGGAAAAATCGTGAATAACCTCTTGAGCAATGCCTATAAGTTTACGCCAGATGGAGGATTTATCACCGTTTCTCTGAGTGTTGCACTCCGCCAGCGTGTAGGAGACAAGGATTCGGATATGCTCCGCATCTCAGTATCTGATACTGGCAAGGGCATCAGCGATAAGGAGAAGGAACATGTATTCGAGCGTTTCTATCAGGTCAATGGTACTGAAATGCAACCACAGGGTGGTAGCGGAATAGGCCTGAACCTGGTAAAGAAGTTTGCCGAACTGCATGGCGGTAAGGTGGATGTTACAGATAATCCAAGCGGAGGAACCATCTTTATGGTAGACCTTCCGATAGAGAGCAGTACCACCTCTAATTCTACGGCACATCTCGGTTCCTTGCGAGCAGCACCTATCATAACCACGGTGCATCAGGCTACTGATGAGGATCCGGATGCAGGTAAGAACGTTCTCTACGGAATGAGTAAACATGCGCATCAGCCTGGAGAATCGATGATCAAGAAGCCGGTAGTGCTCCTCGTTGACGACAGTGAGGACTTCCGTGAGTTTATGAACGAAGTATTGACAGACTATACGGTTGTTGAGGCTGTCAATGGTCAGGATGCCTGGAACAAGATCATCGACCGTCGTCCAGACATCATCCTGAGCGATGTGATGATGCCTGTGATGGATGGTAACGAACTCTGCCGGATGTGTAAGGACAATGACGAAACAACAGCCATACCTTTCATCATGCTCTCGGCCCGTATGGGAGATGAGCAACGTAAGGAAAGTCTGAAGTGTGGTGCTGACGAGTATATTGCCAAACCATTCGATATTGATATGTTGAATCTCTGTATTCTGAACCTCTTGAAGAAACGCAAGAATGTGAGCACAGAATATGTAATAACAGAGGCCGACCGCAAATTTATTGATGAGGTAAATGCTTATATCCGCGACAATATGAGCAATCCTGAAACATCGGTAGAATCTCTCAGTACTCATCTTAGCATTTCACGCGTACAATTATATAAGCGCATGATTTCGCTGACGGGTATTACACCTTCTGAGTATCTCAGAACCAAGCGTATCAAATTTGCAGAGCATCTGCTGCGCTCGGCCGACTTGAACATCAGTGAAATAGCCTATAAGGTGGGATTCAATAATCCACGTTATTTCACTAAATACTTCCAAGACGCGTATGGCGTTACGCCGTCTCAATATCGTAAGAATCTGTCAGAATCAGAGTAGTTTACGCTTCTAGTTAACATTTTATACACATACAGATAACATTTGCGCACAAAGATACGGGAAATTTCTCGTATCTTTGCCGCAGATTTTTAAACTTTCCTTTAAACGTATAAAATGAGACTAACTAAAACATTATTGATTTCAGCAGTGCTGCTGATGAGTGCCACAGGCATGCAGGCAGCCGGTTTCAACCAGAATGGTAATTATCTCACTGTTCAGTTGAAGCAACACCAGAATTTTGGTCCTAGTCAGATTCGCCTCCAGGTGGTGAGCGATAAGATTATCCGTGTTCAGGCTACAGCCGAACAGAGTTTCCGTAACAAACAGAGTCTGATAATAGTGCCTCAAAACAGCAAGGCAAATTATAAGGTGGAAGAGCAGGGAGACAATCTCATCATTACCACTGCAGCCATGCGTGCTGTCATGAACGAGGCTACGGGTCAGATTACTTTCTATGACCTGAAAGACAATGTCCTTCTCAACGAGGTTGCTCAGGGTGGAAAGACTTTCAAGCCGTTCACTGTGCCTGACCGTGAAATCGGTGTAGATATTGCCAAGGTTCCTGAAGCACAGAAGCACGGATGGTCATGGCGTGCGCTCTTCAACTCTCCTGATAACGAGGCGTTCTATGGTCTCGGTCAGCATCAGAGTGAGGAACTCAACATGAAGGGTAAGAACGAAGACCTCTTCCAGTATAATACCAAGGTGAGTGTGCCTTTCGTCATCTCTAATAAAAACTACGGCATCCTCTGGGATTCTTATTCTTATTGCCGTTGGGGTAATCCGGAAGATTATCTCCAGCTGAACCGTGCCTTCAAACTCTATGATAAAGATGGAAAGGAAGGTCAGCTTACAGGTACTTATGTGGACAAGAACGGTCAGAAGATTGTTCGAGGCGAAGATAGCATTTACTTTGAGTATGCAATGCCTGAGGCTTCTGAGATTTGCAACAAGACAGATAAGGGCGGCATTCAGAACCTGCCAAAGGGCTTCGCACTGAATGGCTCCAAGGTGGTGTATGAGGGTTATGTGGAGGCTCCAAGTAACAGCTTCTATCAGTTTATCCTCTACTATGCCGGCTACATGAAGATTTATATCGACGGCAAACTGGTAGTTCCTGAGCGCTGGCGTACAGCATGGAATCCGAACTCTTATAAGTTTGAAACTCCAATCAAGAAGGGCGTAAAGACTCCTATCCGCATCGAGTGGCAGCCAGATGGTGATGTTTCCTACTGCGGACTTCGCGTAGCAGCTCCTCGTTCTGAGGCAGAGAAGAACCAGTTGAGCATCTGGAGTGAGATGTCGCCGGATATGGACTATTATTTCATTGCCGGTCAGAATCTCGATGAGGTGATTTCCGGTTACCGTACGCTTACCGGCAAGGCTTCGCTTTATCCTAAGTGGACCCTCGGTTTCTGGCAGAGCCGTGAGCGCTATCAGAGCAGCAAGGACATCGAGGACAACCTGAAGAAGTTCCGCGACTTGCATATTCCTGTAGACAATATCGTTCAGGACTGGAACTACTGGAAGCTGGATTCATGGGGAAGTCATGAGTTTGAGGCTGCCCGCTATCCAAACCCACAGGCGATGCTCGACAGCGTACATGCCATGAACGGAAGATTCATGATTTCCGTATGGCCTAAGTTCTACGATACAGTCAAGAACTATAAGGAACTCGACAGCAAGGGCTGGATGTATCATCAGGCTATCAAGGATGATATTCACGACTGGCTCGGCTTCCGTGGTTCATTCTATGATGCCTATTCTGATGGTGCCCGCAAGATGTTCTGGCGCCAGATGGACGAGAATCTTTATACCAAGTATAAGTTCGGTATTGATGCCTGGTGGATGGATGCATCAGAACCAAACGTTCGCGACTGTACCCCGATGTGGTACCGCAAGGCTCTTTCCGGTCCTACAGCCCTCGGTACATCTACCGAATATTTCAATGCTTACAGCATCGTGAATGCTGATGCTATCTATAACGGACAGCGCAGCGTGAACCCTAACCAGCGTGTCTTCCTCCTGACCCGTTCCGGTTTTGCCGGTGAGCAGCGCTACAGTACGGCTACCTGGTCTGGCGACATCGCTACCCGATGGGAAGATATGCGTGCCCAGATGACTGCCGGTTTGAACTATTCTATGGCAGGTCTGCCTTTCTGGGGAATGGACCAGGGTGGTTTCTGTGTAGAGAACCGCTATGTGGCTGCCCAGCAGGAGTTCGATAAGACCGGTAAGGAGAATGCTGACTTGAAGGAATGGCGCGAGTTGCAGGCGCGTTGGAACCAGTTCGGTTGCTTCGTACCTCTTTATCGTACTCATGGTCAGTGGCCTACCCGTGAGGTCTGGAACATTGCTCCGGCAGATCATCCGGCTTACAAGACCATAGTTGCATACGATAAACTCCGTTACCGTCTGATGCCTTACCTCTACAGTATGGCGGGTATGGTTCATTTCAAGGACTATACCATGATGCGTGGTTTGGTAATGGACTTCAACGGCGATGACAATGTTTACGACATCAAGGAACAGTGGATGTTCGGTCCTGCTCTCATGGCTTGTCCTGTAGGCGAGTATCAGAAGTACAGCCGCAATGTTTATCTTCCTAAGCAGAAGGGCTGGTATGATTTCTATACAGGTAAGCACTATGCCGGTGGACAGACAATCGTAGCCGATGCGCCTTTCGATAAGATTCCAGTCTTTGTTCCAGAGGGTTCTATTCTTCCTGTGGGTCCAGAGATGGAGTGGAGCGATCAGAAGAAGGCTGAGCTCATCGACCTCTATGTCTATGCAGGCAAGGACGGTTCTTATACACTCTATGAGGATGAGGGAACCAACTACAACTACGAGAAGGGTAAGTATGCTATGATAGACTTCAAATATAATGATGCTCAGAAGACTGTTACTATTGCTGCCCGTAAGGGTGCTTTCGATGGTATGCTCCAGAAGCGTCGTTTCAATATCGTACTTGTTAGTGATAACAACCAGCAGGGTATCAGCCTCGCCAAGGCGCCTAAGGGCAAGATGGTGAAGTATGCTGGTAAGGCAGTTACTGTAAAACTGAAGTAATATGAAGAAGATATTTGCTTTAGCAATCTTTCTATTGGGCGCTCAGTCGTTGAGCGCCCGTGATCGCCAGTCTTTTGATAAAGGCTGGCTTTTCACTTTAGCAGATAGTGCCGGAATGTCAAAGCCTGATTATTCAGACCGGCATTGGAGAAGTTTGAATCTTCCTCACGATTGGGCGATAGAGGGCGATTTCTCTCCTTCGAATCCTTCGGGAGCCGGTGGTGGTGCATTGCCGGGTGGCATCGGATGGTACCGTAAGCACTTCTCGGTGAATCCGAAGGAAAAGTATGACCGGTTTACCATCACCTTTGATGGAGTATATATGAATTCTACCGTGTATATCAATGGTCATAAACTCGGAACCCGTCCTTATGGATACAGTACATTCGAGTATGATCTTACACCTTATATTAATAAGAAGGGTGATAATGTCATTGCGGTGAAGGTAGACAACAGCGACCAGCCTAACAGCCGCTGGTATTCCGGTTGCGGTATTTACCGCCATGTTTGGCTCACCAAAACCATGAAATCTGCTTATATTCCCCAATGGGGACAGTATGTGGCAACTTCTCCACAGGGTGATGTCAGGGTGAAGGTGGATTTCGCTGCTTCCGGTAATAAGATGATACTCTCTGTCCGTAATACAATCTATGATGCTGCAGGAAAGATTGTAGCCAAGAGTCAGGGTGTTCGGGAACAGAAACTCAAGGTGAAGAATCCGCATCTCTGGGACATCGGAAAGGGATATCTCTATACTGTCAAGAGCGAGCTGTTAGTAAATGGGAAGGTAGTGGATGTTGCTACGTCAACTGCCGGTTTCCGTGATGTGAAGTTTGATGCAAGGAAGGGTTTCTTCCTCAATGGCAAGAATCTCAAGATTAATGGTGTCTGTGAGCATCATGATTTCGGTTGCCTGGGTGCTGCTGTCAATGAAGATGCGATGCACCGTAAGCTTACCATCCTTCGCGATATGGGCGTGAACGCTATCCGAAGCAGTCATAATCCTCCGGCACCAGAACTCCTGAACATGTGCGATTCGATGGGCTTCCTCGTGATGGACGAGAGTTTCGACATGTGGCGCCGCAAGAAATCGAATGGCGATTATGCCCGTTTCTTCGATGAATGGCATAAGAAAGACCTGTCTGATCTCATCAAGCGCGACCGTAATCATCCAAGTATCATCATGTGGAGTATCGGTAATGAGGTTCTCGAACAATGGTCGGATGCGGCTGCTGATACGCTCAGTCTGGAGCAGGCTAACCTGATTCTGAATGCCGGTCATGATGCTTCTAGCTTGGCACATAGCGATGAACTGAGTGTCAATTCGCTTCTTACCCAGCATCTGGCAAAAATCGTGAAGGAGTATGATCCTTGGGGCACACGCCCTGTTACTGCTGGCTGCAATGAGCCCGACCCGAAGAATCATCTCTTTAAGAGTGGGGCTATTGATGTTATAGGTTTCAATTATCACCATCAGTGGGTGAAGGATGTGCCGAAGAATTTCCCTGGCAAGCCTTTCATTCTGACGGAGAGTGTTTCTGCCTTGCAGACTCGTGGCTACTATATGATGCCTAGCGACAGCATTTATACTGCGCCAAAGGAATGGTGGTTGCCTTATACCGATCCATCGTTTATGTGTTCGGCTTATGATAATTTCCACGCATCATGGAGTAGTACCCACGAAGAAACCTGGGATGTGGTGAAGCACAACGACTTTGTGGGCGGACAGTTTATCTGGACCGGTTTCGATTATATCGGCGAACCTACTCCTTATGCTTATCCTGCCCATAGCAGTTATTTTGGCATTATCGATTTGGCGGGTCTTCCAAAAGACAGCTATTATATGTATCAGAGTGAGTGGACTCAGAAAGATGTGCTGCATCTCTTCCCTCATTGGAACTGGCTGCCGGGACAGACCATCGACATGTGGTGTTATTATAATCATGCCGATGAGGTGGAACTTTTTATCAATGGCAAGAGTCAGGGCATCCGTAAGAAGACTGTCTATGGTGCTAAGAACGAAGGTGATGCTTTCAGAAAGAGTACTGAATATCATGTGATGTGGCGCGTAAACTTTGAACCGGGAGAAGTAAAGGTTGTAGCCAGAAAGAATGGTAAAGTTCTTAGAGAGCAGGTCATAAAGACTGCAGGAGCTCCTCATCATCTTGTGTTGAAGAAGACCTATCAGGGCTGTCAGGCTTTTGGCTCTTCAGATCCGACCACCTTTGTAGAGGTGAATGTGGTAGACAAAGACGGCAATCTCTGTCCGAACGCAGATAACCAGATCTTCTTCTCAGTTTCTGGTGAACAGGATGCAAATGGTCAGAATATCCCGAATACACCAAAGATTCTGGGAACAGATAACGGTTGTCAGACTTCTTTGGAGCGTTTCACCGATTCACATCGCAAGGCATTCTTCGGAAAATGTGTCGTTGTGATAAAAGGTAAGGGAACGCTCAAGGCACAGGCAGTAGACTTAAAGGATGCTTCTGTAGCTTTGTGATTATAGTAATATTCTGAAAATCAAAACATTAAGGATTTATATTGCGAAGAAGGCTACACTCTTTCGGTGTATTCCTTTTTCGCTCTTAAAAACGAAAAAGGTTTTGAAGCATTGGGACCCAAGGGATTTGGGTATCTCTATTATGCTAGTAATAGAAATTTAGCTTCAAAACCTGCGGCAAAGATACATCTTTTTTTCGAATAAAAAAACTTTTTCGAATAAAAAATATAAAAAACTTGCTCTTATCAAAAAATATACGTAACTTTGTAAACGATAAGGCATCAAACCCAATCTGCAATCATGAAAAAAGTAATCTTTGTAGAATTTCCTCACGATGCTGGAGCATGAAAGAAATAACAATAATAAAGCAATAAAATAAAAATAGTATAATGAAAATTCAAATAGAACAGGCTACGCCTGACAAGGCTTCGCATATCGCATCGCTTATCATGGAGGCGATGAATGCGCAGTGTTGCCAAAATTTTGCTGGTCCTCAGCATACATTGGTTGATTTTCACCGTATGATGACTAAACTTGTAGAGATGGAGGACAGTCAGTATAGTTATAAGAATACATTGGTTGCTATGTCTACTGATGGCATTCTTGTTGGCATCTTGGTTGCATACGATGGTGCTGACGTCAAAAGATTACGTAAGCGCTTTATTGAGGCTGCAATCGTGGCTTTTGGAATAGACTATTCGGCTATGGAGCTTGAAACAGAGGAAGGTGAGTTCTATTTGGATAGTTTGGCTGTTTCTAACCAATACCGTGGAAAAGGTATTGCATCTAAACTGTTGGATGCTGCTATCTCTCGCGCAAGAGAATTAGGACTTCCTGCTGTAGGTTTACTTTGTGATAAAGGCAATCCGAAAGCGGAGCGTCTCTATACGAAGGTTGGTTTCCAATATGTCAATGATACCACTTGGGGTGGTCATGCAATGAAACATCTTCAGTATAAATTGTAATCTGATAGGGCAAACTGTGCAAACGTTTGCCCAATAAAAAGTATAGAAATCAACAGAAAATGTGCTGTTTATTGCGTAAACGGTAGTATCTTTGCACCATAAGTTCATAACGAATAGGTTTTTTGGTTTTTAGAAAAGATATTTTATTAGTTTTTGTTGATTTAATAATAAAAGCTCGGTCTGCAGTGATGCAATGCCGAGCTTTTGTATTTTTATTCCCATTCAGGGTATTTCCTTTCTGTGTCTTTTATTCTAATTCCTCTATTTCTTTTTCGTCCATGTCTTTATCCAGTTGGTCTCTCCACAGATACTTTCTGGTTTCATGCACTATGATACCACTCAGGCAGAGCAAGGAGATAAGGTTTGGTATCGCCATTAAAGCATTCATGCAGTCGGCAATGTTCCAAACCAGTCCCAGACTGATGACACTACCCAGGAAGATAGTAGCAATATAGACTATGCGGAAACAGAGCATCCACTTTTTGCCTTTCAGATATTCCACACACCGTTCTCCATAATAACTCCATCCCAATGTCGTACTGAATGCAAATGTTGCCAGTCCGATGGTCAATATCGGAGCTCCGATATATGGAATCTTACTGAAGGCTGCCTTGGTGAGTGCTGCTCCGTTATGATAGTCGATGTCTGGATATGCTATGATACTTGAGGTGATGACGAGACCTGTAAGGGCACAGATGATGACAGTATCCCAAAAGGTACCGGTAGATGAAACCAATGCCTGACGCACAGGGTTGCGGGTTTGGGCTGCTGCAGCAACGATGGGTGCCGAACCCAGACCACTTTCGTTAGAGAACAATCCGCGGGCTATACCATAGCGGGCTGCAATCATCATGGTACTTCCTGCAAAACCGCCACCTGCTGCCTTAGTCGTGAATGCAGAGTCTAAGATTACGTGGATGGCAGGCAATAAATAAGCATGATTTACACAGAGAATGTAGATGCAGCCTAATACATAAAAGAGTGCCATGAAAGGTACCAGCATGCCGCAAACCTTGGCGATACTGTTCACGCCTCCAAGAATCACAGCTGCTCCTAAAGCCGTAACGATGGCTCCAGTAATGTATGGAGAAATGCCGTATTGGTTTTCTACCAGGGTAGAGATGGCATTTGCCTGTACCGTGCTACCGATTCCGAATGATGCCAATGCGGCAAAGAGGGCGAACAGGACTGCAAGCCATTTCCAGCCCAATCCTTTTTCCAGGGCATACATAGGACCACCCAACATCGTGCCTCGCTTGGTCTTTACGCGATATTTTACGGCGAGTAATCCTTCGGCATATTTGGTAGAAATACCAAAGACACCGGTTAACCAGCACCAGAGTACGGCTCCTGGTCCGCCAAGAGCGATAGCTGTAGCCACACCGATGATGTTACCGGTACCAATTGTAGCTGCCAGTGCTGTTGCCAGTGCTCCGAACTGTGAAACATCTCCTGTGGCATTCTTGTCTTTCTTTACAGACAGTTTGATTGCCTTGAAAATCTTGCGTTGTGGAAAGCGCAAGCGGATGGTCAGAAAGATGTGGGTTCCCAACAGCAGGATAATCATAGGCCATCCCCAAAGGAATGAACTAAATGCGGTGAAAAAATCGTTTATTGCATCCATCTCTTAAAAATTTTATGTTTATCTTATATCTATATTTTTTATACCTGATAACGCAGTTACTTATGTGTTATAACCTTGTTATTTCTCAAATTCTATCTTTACGTTTTTGAATCCCATTGCTTTCAGCATCTCTCTAAACTGAGTCTTGGCATTCGCCTGTGCAGTATAGATATTGGTGCGGTTTAAGCAACGTTTCTTTATGGCTTGATAAGCACGCTCATACATAGCCTGTCTGTCGCTGCCTGTCCATTTGCCTTCTTCAAAGAAACTCTTGGTCTTCGCTTCGTCAATGAAGTTATGGTCCAGCAGTTTGATAGGAGGTAAAGTGCAAACGATGCTGTCCTGGCTGGCTTGTAGCCATCCTTTTTTAACATCCTTCATATCGATACCCAAGCGCAACGTTCCGTAATAGATACGTACCAGTTGGTCATCGCCAAAAAAGCCACGGCGTATTGTATCTATCAGTTCTTCATCACTTACAGATAGAAATTCCCATTGACCGATATTCTCGATGCTTTCTACCTGAGTGGGTGAGAGGGTTGTCTTATCTTCCTGTACCACGCTGACCTCGTTGTCTTTGGTGAGCCAATAGAAGGCTCCACCCAGAATAAGGATCAGTGCTAATAGTACGATGATTTGTATTCTTTTCATATCATTGTTCTCCTCGCTTAGTGATTCTTTTCGATGGTTGTCTTATCCAGAAGAGTCTTCAGATCGTTGAAAGTGAATTTCTTCCTGAAACTGATTTTGATATTCTCTTCAGCAAATCCCATGTCCTGTAGCATCGGAATCAGGGTATTTGCTGCACTTTGGCGTGCCTGCTCAAGAATATCTAGGTTCGGTATATCGCGAATAATACTTTCCCTACCTTGTTGTTCGAATTGTGACAGTTCTGCATCACTGTAGTTTCTTCTGGTGAGTGAAACGAATTGTCTTACACCTTCGTGATTGATTTTACTGCTGGTGAGCATCACTTTTGGGTCTGGCAAGATGATTTCTATCTTGTCACCTTGTCGGTTAACGTTCTTGGCAGAGAATCCTGAAAAGTCTACATAAGCTTTTAATGTCGCATCCATCGGAATGGCCACCTTGCGGTTTGAGCCGGGAACATGAATATTAAAGTCTTTCTTGAACAGTGAGCCCTTCAGATTGAGCTGGTCATCATGTGTTATAATCTTATGAACATGAGCTTCTGCAGTATATAAGCGATTGCATTTCTGGATCTGCATCACCATCACAGGTATTGTGTCGATGACTTGCTCCTTCTTTTCTGTTTGCTGATGCGAACATGAAATGAAGGCAAAAAATACAGAAATGATAAATATTAACCTCTTTTTCATACTAAATGTCTTTATTATGCTGCAAAGGTACGGCAAATTGTTCGAAAAACAAAACAAAATCATGTTTTTTGATGTTCTTTTGCTAAGAAATGAAAAAAAAAGCAGAAAAAGCACTTTTTTTTATATCTTGATTAAACCTTTTCATTTTCTTTACGTCAAAGTTACGATTAGAATTCATAAACTGAACTTTTATTATATCGTGTAAGATTCAATAGGAAATTTATTAGTTAGTATTTAGGTATGTAGGGCGCCTGCTTGTGAAAGTAGACGCCTTTTTTGCATCTGATTTTGTGTAAGAATGTAGATTTCGGTTCTTTTCTTTGGCTATTTCAAAAGAAAAATGTACTTTTGCAGTAATAAAAAATAACGGAATGAAACGAATTGATTATATATTAATAGGTCTTTTGGCTATTTCTAGCTTGACGGCTTGTACAGAAAAGAAGAAGAGTAATATCATTATTGCTCCTAAACCGGTGGCCAAGGTTGTGAACAAAGCTACTCAGAAAATGAGTGATTATGAGCAGACCAGGGAGGCTGACTGGGTTGGTTCCCATTATAAAGTGGTGGTGAAACGTAGTTCTGACAAGGAACTTCCGGTTCTCCAGTTGGACGAAAATACCAAGTATTATGATAACAGAATTTCGGTTAAGGTATTGAGAAGCGATGGCACAGAATTCTTTAGCCGTACTTTCACAAAGAAAGATTTCACATCCTATATTGACAAACATACACAGGACATGGGTGCTTTGCTCGGTATTGTGTATGTGAAAGCAGAAGGTGATTATCTTTACTTCGCAGCAAGTGTTGGGTCGCCTGATGTTACCAGTGATGAATATGTACCTCTGGTACTTAAGATTTCCCGAATGGGTAGTATTTCTATATCAAAGGATGAAAAGTTGGATACCAACGCTTCTGCTGAAGAGGAAGAAGATGAAGAAGATGGGGTATAAAGCGGTTCTTCAATCTTACATTTATCGCTCTCGGTAGTAGTACAGAATCTTTACATCAACTTCCTGATGAACGCAGTTTGTGAAGAAGTACTATAAGAATATAGTTGATAAATGGGTAAACTTCTTCGACCTGTACGGTTGAAATTACCCACACGCCCTGAAAGGGCAGAAGCTCCTAGCCCAGGGCATCGCCCTGGGTTATTACGGATGCAAACCTGTCGCCCTGTAAGGGCAAAAGCTTTAAAAAACTCACAGATAATACATAAAGCTTTTGCCCTTACTATTATATTTGCACTTGGAAAAATAAAGAGGTGAAAA
>CAUFXJ010000042.1:0-23044 GCA_959596915.1 Segatella copri | reverse complement strand
ATCAGCTGTTACTGCTTTTTTGAATTATGCAAGGTATAAACGCGGAGCCGCTTACTAGTTTTCCGCCAGTGCTTAAAATTATCAGGTAAAGATATTCCGCCAAAACCACCACTAAATGGGTGATATAGGCTAGTTTGGGGGCTGTAATTAAATTTTAACCCCTAAAAAACTGCAAAAAAAGTAGCAATATTTGGTAATTTGCCAAAATATTGCTACTTTTGCATTTATAATATTGCAAACTAGTTTGAAAATCATGTCATTAATAGAAATTAAAAAGGTCGAAACAAAGAAGGACTTGAAGACGTTCATCGACTTCCATTACGACCTCTACGAAGGCAACGAATATGATGTGCCTAATCTTTTCAGCGACGACATGAATACTCTGAGCAAGGACAAGAACGCAGCGTTCGAGTTCTGCGAGGCAGAGTATTTTCTTGCCTATAAGGACGGCAAGCTGGCAGGTCGCGTCGCTGCCATTATCAATCATAAGGCAAACAATAAATGGGGCAGGAAGTCGGTCCGTTTCGGCTGGATTGATTTCATTGACGACCGCGAGGTTTCCAAGGCTCTTCTCAATGCTGTAGAGAAATACGGTAAGGAGAAGGGAATGGAAGATATTGTAGGTCCGCTGGGTTTTACCGATATGGATCCGGAAGGCATGCTTACCTGGGGCTTTGACCAGCTAGGCACCATGCCTACCATTTATAATTATTCATATTATCCGGAGCACATTGAGGCTCTGGAGGGTTTTACCGTAGATAATAAGTATGTAGAGTATAAACTGATGGTGCCAGATACCATCCCGGAGAAATATTCCAAGATAGCGGCGATGATAGAGAAAAGATACAATCTCCATGTCCGCAAACTTACCCGTAAGGATATTTATCAGGGCGGATACGGACAGAAGATTTTCGACCTCATCAATGATACATACAAGCATCTCTATGGTTATTCAGAACTTTCACAGAAGCAGATAGACCAGTACATCAAGATGTATCTGTCTTTGCTCGACCTGAACTTTGTAACAGCCATAGAAGACTGGACTACCGAGGATCATAAGATGATAGGTATCGGTATTACGATGCCTTCCCTTTCCAGAGCTCTGCAGAAGTGTCATAGGGGCAGGCTGCTTCCTTTTGGCTGGTGGCATCTGCTGCGCGCCATCAAGTTCCATAAAACCAAGATTGTCGACCTTCTGCTCATCGGTATCCAGCCGGAATACCGTGCTAAGGGTGCCAATGCGCTGCTCTTTGCCGACCTGATTCCTATCTATCAGAAGTATGGAATCGAGTGGGGAGAAACACAGGTGGAAATGGAAGAAAATGCTGCCGTGCAGGGACAATGGGGCGTCTTGGATCCAATCCTTCACAAGCGCCGCAACTGCTATATTAAGAGTATCAGGTAAATAGTAATTGTTGTGTTGGCAATTATCTGATAAACAGAATATTGCAACATCATTTGCTATGTTATAAGAAAATTAATAAGAATAACTAAGGAGGAAATCATGTCTGAAGATAAAAACTTAGGTAACAGCGAATTGAATGCCGCTGATGAGCTTACCAATGCCCCTCAGGAGCAGCAGCCGGTAGAATATACCGATGATAACATCCGCCACTTGAGCGATATGGAGCATGTGCGTACCCGTCCGGGTATGTACATCGGCCGTCTGGGAGATGGAAATCTGCCGGAAGATGGTATTTATGTGCTCTTGAAGGAGGTGGTAGACAACTCTATCGATGAATTCAAGATGGGCGCAGGTGCCCGTCTGGAAATCGATATCGAGGACAATCTGCGTGTCAGCGTGCGCGACTATGGCCGTGGTATTCCTCAGGGAAAACTCGTTGAGGCTGTAAGTGTGCTGAATACCGGCGGTAAGTACGACAGCAAGGCGTTCAAGAAGAGCGTCGGTCTGAACGGTGTGGGTGTGAAGGCGGTCAATGCCCTCAGTTCCCACTTCGAAGTAAAGTCGTACCGCGACGGAAAGGTGCGCCATCTGAAGTTCGAGAAAGGTATTCTGAAGAGTGACACGACGGAAGATACTGAGGACGAGAACGGTACCTTTATCTTCTTCGAGCCGGATAATACCCTGTTCAAGAACTATTCCTTCCACGATGATTTCGTGGAAACGATGCTCCGCAACTATACTTATCTGAACACCGGACTCACCATCATGCACAATGGCCGCCGCATCTTGAGCCGCCATGGTCTGCAGGATTTGCTGAGCGATAATATGACCAACGAAGGTCTCTACGACATCGTCCACATGAAGGGCGAGGACATCGAGATTGCCTTCACCCATACCAACCAGTATGGCGAGGAGTATTATTCCTTCGTCAACGGTCAGCACACCACCCAGGGAGGTACGCATCAGAGTGCCTTCAAGGAGCATATTGCCAAGACTATCAAGGAGTTCTACGGCAAGTATGAGTATGCAGACATCCGAAACGGACTGGTGGCTGCCATTGCCATCAACGTAGAAGAACCGGTCTTCGAGAGTCAGACCAAGATTAAGCTCGGAAGTACTACGATGACGCCGAATGGTGGCGAAACCATCAATAAGTATGTGGGCGATTTCCTGAAGAAGGAAGTAGACAACTATCTCCATATCCACAAGGATGTGGCTGAGATTCTGGAGAATAAGATCAAGGAGAGCGAGCGCGAGCGCAAGGCGATGGCGGGCGTTACCAAACTCGCCCGTGAGCGTGCCAAGAAGGCGAATCTCCACAACCGCAAGCTCCGCGACTGCCGCATCCATTTCAGCGACGCCAAGAACGAGCGCAAGGAGGAGAGTTCCATCTTCATCACCGAGGGCGATTCTGCCAGCGGAAGCATCACCAAGAGCCGCGATGTGAATACCCAGGCGGTGTTCTCTCTGCGTGGTAAACCGCTCAACAGCTTCGGTCTTACCAAGAAGGTGGTTTATGAGAACGAGGAGTTCAATCTGCTTCAGGCAGCTCTCGATATAGAGGACGGCTTGGATTCATTGCGTTACAACAAGGTGATTGTGGCAACCGATGCGGATGTCGACGGAATGCACATCCGCCTGCTCATCATCACCTTCTTCCTTCAGTTCTTCCCAGATCTCATCAAGAAGGGCCATGTCTACGTGCTTCAGACCCCATTGTTCCGAGTGCGCAACAAGCGAACCAAGATTAAGAACAAGCAGGCGGTGGCTGATGCGGATGCAAAGCTGGGAAGTAAGGAGAAAAAGAGCGATTTCATCACGCATTACTGTTACAGCGATGAGGAGCGCCAGCAGGCGATTCGCGATTTGGGCCCTGACCCTGAAATCACCCGATTCAAAGGATTGGGAGAGATTTCGCCTGATGAATTCGCCCATTTCATCGGTCCTGACATGCGATTGGAGCAGGTTACGCTGCATAAAACCGACCAGGTGCAGAAGCTGCTGGAATATTATATGGGTAAGAACACGATGGAGCGCCAAAACTTCATCATCGAAAATCTGGTGATAGAAGAGGATATTCCGGAGGAAGACTCTGAGCCGCTGGATTAAATGAAGTGAAGAGTGAAGAACGAAGTTTAAAAAAATGAAGAAATATCTATTCATAGCACTGGTAGCATTCCTGGCAGTAACTTCTGCCAGTGCCCAGCTGCGCATCAAGATGGGCAAGAACAGCCCGATAGAGAAGTTGGGAAGGGCTGAAATCGCCATTACCAACCTTTATGTGGATAGTGTGGATGAGAATAAGCTCGTAGAGGACGCCATCCGAGGCATGCTCGAAAAGCTCGACCCTCATTCTTCTTACGCTACAGCCAAGGAAACCAAGGCGATGAACGAGCCGCTGAACGGCAGTTTTGATGGCATTGGCGTGCAGTTTAATATGGTAGATGATACGCTGCTCGTTATCCAACCGGTTACGAACGGACCTTCTGAGAAGGTGGGAATCATTGCCGGCGACCGCATTGTGGCTGTAAACGATACTGCCATTTCGGGCGTGAAGATGAGCAAGGAGGAAATCATGAAGCGCCTTCGTGGTCCCAAGGGAACAACGGTGAACCTTACCATCGTGCGCCGTGGCATCAAGGATAAGCTCATCTTCAAGGTAAAGCGCGATAAAATTCCGGTAACTACGATGGATGCGGCTTATATGATTCGTCCGGGCATCGGATACATCCGATTGGGAAGCTTCGGTCTTACCAGTCATAAAGAGGTAACAATAGCGATGGATTCGCTGAAAAAGAAGGGAATGAAGGACCTTATCTTCGACCTTGAGGATAATGGCGGAGGCTATCTTCAGGCTGCGGCTCAGATTGCCAACGAGTTCCTGCAGAAGGGCGATCTCATCGTTTATACCAGCGGTCGTGCAGCGCCTCGTCAGGAATATAAGGCGCAGGCTAACGGCAGATGGCGCAAGGGCAAGGTGGTTGTGCTCACCAATGAGTTTACCGCTTCTGCCGCCGAGATTGTTTCCGGAGCCATCCAGGATCAGGACCGTGGCGTAGTGGTTGGTCGCAGAACCTTCGGCAAGGGATTGGTGCAGCGTCCGCTGACCTTCGATGATGGCAGCGAGATTCGTCTCACCATCGCCCATTACTATACGCCTAGCGGCAGATGCATCCAGAAGCCATATAAGAAAGGTGACAGATTGGATTATGCGATGGATCTGGACAAGCGTTATAAGCATGGCGAGTTCACCAATCAGGACAGCATCCATCTTTCAGACAGTCTGAAATATTACACCTTGCGCAAGCATCGTGTAGTTTATGGTGGTGGTGGAATCATGCCAGATTATTTCGTTCCGCTGGATACAACCAAGTACACCAAGATGCACCGTCAGTTGGCAGCCAAGAGTATCGTCATCAACCACAGTCTGAAGTTCATCGATGCGCATCGTAAGGAGCTGAAGAGCCAGTATAAGGATTTCGATAAGTTCCTCGCCACCTACGAGGTTCCTTCTTCGCTGATAGAAGGCATTATCGCCGAGGGCAAGAAAGAGAAGATAGAGCCAAAGGATGAGGCTGAATTAATTCAGACGAAGAAATACCTCGCCCTGCAGCTGAAAGCCCTTGTAGCGCGAGATATCTGGGATATGAGCCAGTATTTCCAGGTTTGGAATGAGACAAACGAGATAGTTCAGCGAGCCGTGCAGCTGCTGACTACAGGGAAGTAGATTAAGTGAAGAGTGAAGAACGAAGAGTGAAGAAACAACGTTCGGCGTCCGAAGGGAAAGCCAATTCAAGTGCTTTGCTCATGTAACCATAGAAAAAACGGCTGTTAACTGTTAACCTGTTAACCCCGTGAGGTAATGATATAAGAAAAGGTCGTGAGGTTCAATCAGAAATCTCACGACCTTTTTTGTATTTATCTTTTTCAGAAGTCATTTACTTCTTCTCATGCATGCGATCCCATTTCAGATAGATTCCGGCAAGGATGGTACCGGAAATGCTGTGCCAGGCGCAGCTGATGGCGCAAGGCAATACGGCGAGAGGCTGGGCTGCGAAGAAATTGCCGGCAAGTACCGTGGCAAGACCGGCGTTCTGCATTCCTACCTCAATACTGATGGTACGCTTCTTGGCAGTATTGAAGCCCGCCAGCTTCCCGGCAAGCCAACCGAGAAGATAACCCAGCGTATTGTGGCAGAAAACCACGGCGAAAGTCCAGAGGAAAAGCGATAAGCCGCGGGCTACGAGGTCATCATGAACCGTAGAAATCACACCGCCTACGATGATTGCCAGACACGTAACGCTGATGCCCGGCATCAGACTCTGGATGGTAGGGAAGCAGTCTTTCTTGCCGTAAATATAGTTGAGGGCGCAGCCGATGGCTACAGGAATAATCGTTACGATGAGGATGTTGATGAACATTCCCACAGCATCTACATGGATAATCTCGCCTGCCGTAATCTTCATCAGCAGCGGAGTCATCACCGGTGCAAGAATGGTAGAGGCGCAGGTCATTCCTACGGAGAAAGCTACGTCGCCATGACACAGATAACTCATGATGTTGCTCGAAACGCCGCCCGGACAGCAACCTACCAGCAGGATTCCGAGTGCCAGGGCTGGGTCAAGATGCCACACATGAACCAGGGTATAAGCCACACCCGGCATGATGATAAACTGGGCACAGGCTCCGATGAAGACATCCAGCGGGCGCTGGGCTAGAATTTTGAAGTCGTTGGTGGTCAAGGTCAGACCCATAGTGAGCATGATGATGCCGAGAATGACGGTTTGAGTAGTTCCGCGCACCCAGTCGAAGGTATGTGGGAAGAAGAATGTGAACACTGCAACACCTATCACGAAGATAGATGTGTAATTGGCCAGCAGCTTGCTGAGCCCTTGAAATAACTTAAGCATAATTCTATTTCTTTTAAAATCCTGATATTTCTCTCTTATTTATTTCTTTCCTCGCTTTCAATATCGAGTGCAAAAGTACGTCTTTTCTTTCGGATAAACAAATTATTCTGCAAGAAAATGATAAATTATAACATTTTTATAGGGTAGCGCTTGCAAATCTGCACGAATCTTTTGGGATTGTGCAAAATCATGTGCAAAATAATTCGGCTTTTCTTCTTTAATTCCGCAACAAATGTGTAACTTTGCACCCATATTATCGATAATAGTCATAGAATGAACGAAGATTTTGATATAAGACAAGAAATGGTTTCGCCTGCCGAAAAGGAATTCGAGAAGGCGCTGCGCCCGCTGAAGTTTTCTGATTTCAGCGGACAGAATGGCGTGGTAGAAAATCTCGAGGTCTTTGTTGAGGCTGCAAAATATCGTGGCGAACCGCTCGACCATACGCTCCTCCACGGTCCGCCGGGATTGGGTAAGACCACGCTGAGCAACATCATCGCCAACGAACTGGGCGTAGGATTCAAGATTACATCGGGTCCTGTGCTTGATAAGCCGGGCGATCTGGCGGGAATCCTTACCTCGCTTGAGCCCAACGATGTGCTCTTTATCGATGAAATCCACAGGCTTTCGCCTGTCGTAGAGGAATATCTCTATTCGGCGATGGAGGATTACCGCATCGACATTATGATAGACAAGGGTCCTTCGGCTCGCAGCATCCAGATAGACTTGAATCCGTTTACCCTCGTGGGAGCAACAACGAGAAGCGGTCTGCTTACAGCTCCTCTCCGTGCCCGTTTCGGAATCAATCTGCATCTCGAATATTACGACCCGGCTACGCTTCAGAAGATTATCAAGCGAAGTGCGATGCTCCTGAAGGTACCGATAGAGGATGAGGCGGCTGTGGAAATCTCCCGCCGTTCGCGCGGAACTCCTCGTATCGCCAATTCCCTGCTGCGAAGAGTGCGTGATTTTGCCCAGGTAAAGGGCAACGGAACCATCACTTACGATATTGCCCAGATGGCGCTCAAGGCGCTCAACATCGACCAGTATGGCTTGGATGAGATTGACAACAAGATTCTCACCACCATCATCGACAAGTTCCGTGGTGGCCCAGTAGGCGTAAGCACCATTGCCACGGCAATAGGCGAGGATGGCGGCACCGTAGAGGAGGTTTACGAGCCGTTCCTCATCATGGAGGGTTTCATCAAGCGCACGCCGCGAGGAAGAATGGCAACGCCGCTTGCCTACGAGCATCTCGGCAGAAATCCGTATACAAGCAATATTATGCAGGGAGACCTGTTTGAGTAATGTTGAATGTTAAATGTTGAATGTTGAATTAGGGCTAGCGCCGTTAAAGGATAAATATTTATGAAAATTGGAATATTTACGGGTACATTCGACCCATTTACGATAGGACATCAGAACATTGCCGAGCGTGCCTTGCCGATGTTCGACAAGCTCGTGATTGCAGTGGCGGTGAGCAAGCTGAAACACGCCAGCGAGGAAATCTCGAAGCGTGTGGAGGATATCAAGGCTGTTTTCCCGAAGGAATGTTCGGAACTGGTGGATGCGGAAGATGCATCTAAGGGTTATCGCCTGGAGGTGGTTTCTTACGATGATCTCACCATCGATTTGGCGCATCGCCTGGGAGCCAGGTTCCTGGTTCGTGGCGTCCGTTCTGCCAAGGATTTCGAGTACGAAAGGGAGCAGGCTGACATCAATAAGCAGTTGGGCGGCGTAGAAACCATCCTGCTGTTTTCAGACCCAAGATACAGCAGCATCAGCTCAACGCTGGTTAGGGAGCTGAGATTCTTCGGAAGAGAAGTAGATGAATTTTTACCAAAAATAAAATAAAAATAGGAGGAAGAAGCGTATGATAACATACAATGTAGACGGCGTGAAAATGCCAAAGATTAAGAAGCGTGATACGAGTGCCTGGATTCGCAAGGTCGCTGCCTCTCATGGCCGCAAGGTGGGTGAGATTGGCTATATGTTTGTGGATGACGAGAAGATTCTCGAAGTGAACAACGAGTATCTGGGTCATGATTACTATACCGATGTCATCACCTTCGATTACGATGAGGATGATGTGATTAACGGCGACATAGTGATTTCGCTCGATACAGTCCGCACCAATGCCGAGCAGTTTGGCAAGACCTACGATGATGAGCTTCACCGCGTCATCATCCACGGCATCCTGCACCTCTGCGGAATCAACGACAAGGGTCCGGGAGAGCGTGAAATCATGGAGGAGAACGAGAATAAGGCACTCGCCCTGCTCGAAGGTGCTTCGATATTGAAGAAGTAAATTCTTCGATATTGGAATTAAGTTTTCGATATTAAGAGAAGCAATTCCCTTCGAATTTCTCGGTCGAAGTATAGAAAAACAGCTGTTAACTGTTAACCTGTTAACTCTTGGCAGTTAAGATGAACAGTTAACTCCTTAATGTGGTTAATGTAGCGGGCTGAAAGCCCAGCAAGCTCTTAGCCCAGGGCAACACCCTGGGTATAAGGAAGATATAAAGGATTCGCCCTGTAAGGGCAAAAGCTTTCATATACGAGGCTTTTGCTCCTATAGGGCGTTTTGCTTTATTCTATCGCCTTGATTCTTTCCCGGCATTCTTTCAGTATCTCTTTCAGTTCCTCCACGGTAGTGGCTCTCAGCATGGCGATTCTCGTCTGACGGAAATCAGGGATGCCCTTGAAGATAGGGGAGGCGGCAAGGTGGCGACGGGTGTGGAGAATGCCTCTGTACTCGTCGATGCGCTCCACGTTGATGCGAAGCTGCTCCTCCAGGAGGTCAATCTTCTCATCTACGGTTAATGGGGCAGCACCCGTATTATCCAGATAATCACGAATTTCCTTGAAAATCCATGGCCTTCCGAAGGTGGCTCTACCAATCATCACCGCATCTACGCCGTATCTTTCGAAGGCAAGCTTGGCTTCTTCCGGGGTCGTAATGTCGCCGTTACCGATGATAGGAATATGGATGCGGGGATTGTTCTTCACCTCTCCGATGAGGCTCCAGTCGGCTTCTCCGGTGTACATCTGACTACGGGTTCTGCCGTGGATGGTAAGCGCCTGTATTCCGCAATCCTGTAGCTGCTCGGCAAGGTCGGTGATGATGAGGTTCTCGCAATCCCATCCCAATCGGGTTTTCACAGTTACCGGCACGTTTACCGCCTTTACCACTTCTCTTGTAATATCCAGCATCAATGGGATATTTCGGAGCATTCCGGCTCCTGCACCCTTTCCGGCAACCTTCTTTACCGGGCAACCGAAGTTGATATCAATCACATCCGGCTTCGCCTGTTCTACGATTTTTGCAGCTTCCACCATATCCTCTGTGGTTCTGCCGTAAATCTGAATGCCCACAGGGCGCTCTTCATCACTTATCGTAAGTTTGCTGACGGTGCTCTTGATGCTTCGCACCAAGGCTTCCGCCGATACGAACTCAGTATAAACCATGGCGGCTCCGAATCGCTTGCAGAGCATGCGAAAACCAATATCCGTTACGTCTTCCATCGGAGCGAGGAAGAGGGGCTGAGGCCCAAATTCTATATTACCTATTTTCATGAGTTTCGAGTGAAATCTTCTTATTCCTATGATGTATATCTTCTTTTTTGCGGCTGCAAAGTTACTGCTTTTTTCTGAAAATAAAGAAAATACTACTTCAAAAGATGATACATTCCCCCTGCAAAGGTCTTGATGACTCCCTTCATCTCCAATGTGAAGAGGAGGGAAGTGAGGCGAGAAATGTCGATATTCGTCTTTACGGAGATGAGATTCACTTGCAGGTCGTTGGTCTTGGAGAGGACATCTACGATGAGTTGCTCCTCTGGAGATAATTCCGGAAAGAGACTGCGCTCGATGCCTTGCTGCTTAGCTCGCATCAGGGTTGTATCATCCTGCCAGCCCATGTCCTTCACAAAGTCCTCGGCACTGGTGATGAGCGTGGCGCCGTTGTTGCGGATGAGGTTGTTGCAGCCCTCGCTGTAGTGGTCGCCTATCCTGCCCGGGAAGGTGAAGACGTCCCTACCGTAGGATTGCGAAATATCGCAGGTGATGAGGCCGCCGCCATGAGCTGCGCTCTCTATCAGGATGCAGGCATCCGACATTCCCGCTACGATGCGGTTGCGGCGCACGAAGTTTATCTTATCAGCATTCGTACGGGTAAGGAATTCGGTGAGCAGTCCGCCCTGTTCTATCATTCTTGCCGCCGTTTCCCGGTGCTGACGGGGATAGAGGTCATCCAGACCGTGAGCCAGCACGCCTATGGTTTCGTAGCCGCTGGCGAGTGCCTGGCGGTGCGCCACGATATCCACTCCGTAGGCAAGTCCGCTCATGATGAGCACGTTGGGTGAGAGCTGCTTCAGGTCGGTGATGAAGCGGCGGATGAGGTCTTCGCCGTAAGGCGTGCTGTGGCGGGTTCCCACGATGTTGATGACGCGCTGCTGGTTGAGGTTGGCGTTGCCTTTATAGAAGAGGATGAGGGGTGCGTCATCGCAATCCTTGAGGCGTTGCGGATAGCGGTCGTCGTTCATCGGAATGGGTTCTATTCCGTAGCGTATGTCGTACTCCAGTTCTTCCTCAGCGCGTTTTCGGGCTTCTTCGCAGTTCTGGATAGCGCTCACGAGTTTATCCGAGGCATCGGGGAGGATGTCTCTGAGGTTGTTCTTATGCTCCAGGATGAGCGTAGCGGAGCCTACCTTTCTGTATAGCTCCAGCATTCCTGCCAGGCTGAAGTAATTGAGCCTTGTCAGGAGGATGGTGTTCAGTATTTCCTGTTGATCAGCCATAATCTTTATCTTTTATCTCTTCAAGTATTCGTAACCTATCCTGCACCTCAGGCATTCCTTCCTGTCGCAGTATTCCTTCTTCAGCTGTATGAGCGCCTGGCTATCCCCGGCGTTCTCTACCGGCAGGCCGCATTCCTTCCACATCCTTACTATGTGGTTATTCTCGGCCTTCAGCTCCTCCAGGAAGTCGAAGGCGCGGTCGCAGTATTTCTCCTCGCCCCGGTGCCTTCCGTAGGCAAAGAGGATGGGAACCACGGTGTTGATGATGAGCAGATTGAGCGAGAAAGGGGAGAGGTGCTTCTCGTTACGGATGCTCGTGCTGCCGAAGGTATAATGGGTTTCCCAATACTCCGTAACGCTGGTTGAGAGCACCTGCTTTGCCTCCTTCACCGTGCTTGCCTCGAGCAGCTGGCTCAGCCCCGCACGGCGGTTATAATAAAGATTGGCTAACTGCGAGATGCGGATGTGAGGGAAGTTCTGCGGACGCAGGCGCAGGAAGCGCCACTGCTTGTAATCCATCGGCTGCAGCGAGAATTTATGCGAGAGATAGAGATATTCGTTCCTCAACCGGGAGAAATACCCGTCGTTCAGTGCGTCTTTCTGATATCTTTCGGGAATGGTGTTCAGTTCCAGCAGTCCGGCTTGCCCCAGAAAGATGGCTTCTATCTGGAAGAGGTCGTCGCGGTGATGGTCTACGGCCCTCAGCGGCAGATGGTAAGCCCACTGCTCGAAGGCGTCGCCGTTGATTCCGAACCCGTAGTTGCGCGCCAAGGTCACGAAGTAGGCGTTTTCCCAATCGCCGTTACATTGCTTTACGCGCGCCTCTATCGCATCGGTTTTCTGCGATAAGCGCTCGGTTTGCAGGGCGCTCATCCAACTGTGCACGGTGAGGCGGGTGAGCGATGGGATAATCTGGTAGCAGGGAGGATACTGGTCGATGCTCAGCAGTTCCTGATAATGTTTCGATACGTTTTCGGGGATGTCGAGCTGCAACTGCACGAGGGGCTCGCCTTTCGAGTTCTTGGCTTCTACATCGATGGTTCCGCAAACGTGCAGGATAACGTTGTCGTAGCGTTCATCCTTATCATGTCCGTGCACATACCAGTCGCTTGCCTTGTCATGAATCTCCACGTTTCCCACCCATAGGGTACCGTTGAGTTTGATTTTGGCATTGAAGAAATCGGGCCCTGCATTGCGGTTGTGCAGTCCGGGGTCAATAACTTCCACAGCCTGGTGCCAGGTGGTTGTGAGTGGAGAGAGTGGGAAGAGTTTGTGCTTCCACACATAGTGAAGGAGTTGCTCCATAATCTTATGTTTAGTTTATAGTTTATAGTTAATAGTTTATAGGGCTTGACCTCTTGATGTGTGGAGGGAATCCTTGACGCATGGGGTGAAAGTCCGGGATAGTTGATAGCCTATAGATAATAGTTTATTGGGGGAATGGTGCAAAAAACAGCTGTTAACTGTTAACCTGTTAACCTTTTTGTTGTAGTGCATCATCTTCCTGTCAGCAAGGATGCCCCTATTAACTATAAACTATCAACTGTTAACTTAACTATAATATTTCTCGAATGCCTTGTCGTAGTCCTCGCTGTTGCCCAGCTTTCCGTTGATGAGGCAGACGAGCTCTACGGTTGCCTTGAGGCAGAGTTTCTCGTCCTTGGCACGGAAGATGTCCTGATGGAAGACATATCTCACACCCTGCTTCTCCAGCCACAGACGCGAGAAGAATTCATCATCGCATTGCAGCGGAACCTTGTACTGCAGGTTCATTCTCGCCACCACAGCATCCACGCCCTTGTTGTGCATTTCGGCAAAGCTGAGGCCGCATTCCTTCAGAAAGAGATGGCGGGTATGTTCCATGTAGTGCAGATAGTTGGCATTGTTCACGATGCCCTCAATATCGCACTCATAATCTCTTACTTCCATCTTCGTCTCAAAAATATATCTGCTCATAATTTTCTCTTTTTAGTTACTAAATGAGGCTAAAAGCCTTAAATCACTGCAAAAATAACCAAAATTTTCTATTTATTATTATAATAACAAGGATTTTTCAAGGTTTTTCGAAGAAAAATGTGTATTTTTGCATAAAAAAAGCTGCACTCGGCAATTTGAAAGCAAGCTTTCATTGCGCTCATTTGCATTTTTTTTGCCGAATAGAACAAAAAGTAAGAACAAATAAAAAATAGATAAAGATGAAAATTGCTTTGATCGGCTACGGAAAGATGGGACACATGATCGAGGAGATCGCCCTGCAGCGTGGCCACGAAATCGTTTGTAAGATTGACGTGAATAACCCTCAAGACATCGACAGCCCGGAGTTCTGCTCTGCCGATGTTGCCATTGAGTTTACCAACCCTACTGCCGCTTACGGCAACTATCTGAAGGCTTTCTCTCACAACGTGAAGGTGGTTTCAGGTTCTACCGGTTGGATGAAAGACCATAAGGAAGACGTGGAGAAACTCTGCGCCGACGGTAAGCAGACCCTCTTCTGGGCGTCTAACTTCAGCATCGGTGTAGCCATTTTCTCTGCCGTAAACCGCTATCTGGCTAAAATCATGAACGGTTTCCCACAGTACTCTGTATGCATGCAGGAAACCCACCACGTGCACAAACTCGATGCGCCATCTGGAACAGCCATCACGCTTGCCGAGGAAATCATCGACAACATCGACAGAAAGAAGGATTGGAAGCGTGGCGTAACCTACTGGACTGAGGATGGTCATCACGATGAGGGCGATGCAAATATTACTGATGAAGACTTGGTCATCAACTGCGTACGCGATGGTGAGGTTCCGGGAATCCACGCCGTGATGTATGACAGCGATGCTGATATGATTACCATCGAGCACAGCGCCCATTCTCGCAAGGGTTTCGCCCTGGGAGCCGTTCTCGCAGCTGAGTTCACAGCCAACCATTCCGGCTTGCTCACCACATCAGATTTATTTAAGTTCTAAGCAGAAGTTATGATAGATAAAGAGAAACAAAAACTCAATATGAAGGTACAGTGGGCGAAGTTCGCAGTGGTTCTCGCCCTCTATCTCCTCTTTCTGGTTTGGGTAGAAAGCTGGCTGGGACTCATCGTGGTTCCATTCATCTTCGATGTTTACATCACCAAGAAGATTCACTGGCAGTGGTGGAAGGATGAGGAAGGCCCTATCCGTTTCATCATGAGCTGGGTAGATGCGCTGGTGTTCGCGCTCGTAGCGGTTTATTTCATCAACCTCTTCTTCTTCCAGAACTACGTCATTCCGTCTTCCTCTCTCGAAAAGAGTCTCCTTACGGGCGATTATCTCTTCGTGAGCAAGGTAAGCTACGGCCCTCGTATTCCTGAAACTCCGCTCACCATGCCGCTCACCCAGCACACCATGCCGCTGGTCAACGTGAAGAGCTACATTGAGTGGCCTCACTGGGATTACCGCCGCGTAAAGGGTTTGGGCAACGTGAAGCTCAACGACATCGTGGTGTTCAATTATCCTGCAGGCGATACGCTCGTCAATGAGGAGCGCTATCAGGCGAATGATTACTATCAGATGGTTTACAGCATCGGCGACCAGCTGATGCAGCAGAACGGACAGGAAAAGGATGTACGTGCGATGAACCCATTGCAGCAGCGCCACTATTTTGAGCAGGTTTATGCTACAGGCCGCAACTACATCAGCAGCATGCCGGGCGAATATGGCGACATCATCAGCCGTCCTACCGACCGCCGCGAGAACTATGTAAAGCGCTGCGTGGGCTTGCCTGGACAGACCCTGCAGATCAAGAACCGCATCGTTTATCTGAACGGAAAGGCAAACAAGGAGCCTGATAACGTGCAGTATACTTATAAGATGAAGCTCAAGGGCGAGTTCCCAATCGATCTTGCCGATGAGTTGGGAATCACCAACGAAGACCTGCTGATGTATAATCAGAGCGGCGTGATTCCACTTACCAAGAAGGCTTACATGGCGCTGAAGGCGAACAGAAACCTCGTAGAGAGCATCTCTATCAATACGGATGCAGCCTATGGTGACCTCTATCCGCTCAACGCCTATACCGGCTGGACAAGAGATAATTACGGTCCGGTATGGATTCCGAAGAAGGGCGAGAGTATCGCTCTTACGCTGAAGAATCTGCCTGTATACGAGCGCTGCATCAAGGTTTACGAGGGCAACGACCTGAAGGTAGACAACGCCGGCCGCATCTTCATCAACGGCAAGCAGGCGAAGAGCTACACCTTCAAGCTCGACTATTACTGGATGATGGGCGACAACCGCCACAACTCAGCCGACAGCCGCTACTGGGGTTTCGTGCCTGAGGATCACATTGTGGGCAAGCCTATCTTCATCTGGTGGAGCCACAGCCCAGATCATCCGGGCTTCTCGGGCATTCGTTGGAACCGCCTCTTCACTTTTGTAGACAATATTAAGTAAGAAAAAAGAAAATAAGAATTGAAGACTGCCGTCAAATTCCTAATAGCATTGGTGTTGTCGCTGCTCCTGGCTTGGGCAGTGCGCACCTATGTCTTCACTATCTTCTCGGTGCCTCAGGGTGGGCTTCCGCCCCAGCTGAAGGCTGGCAACCGGGTGATAGTGAACAGGATTGACTGCGAAAATTTCGGGCGTGGCGATGTGGTTGTTTTCACCGATACGGTGGTTTACCAGCCCAAGAACCAGCGCCGCAAGCGCGTCTTCGAGTCTCATTTCATGGGCAGGATAGAGAAGCTTCCTGGCGATACGCTGCGCATCGACACCATGCAGTTCGTCATCCCAACCATCTGCTGCAAGCGCTGCGGCTGCAAGGATTGCCGCTTCTATCTCTTGAAGACGCCAACCGGCCAGCAGCTCGTTCATAAGCACCAGATGATAGGCAAAGCCCATAAGCTGTTCTAGCTCCCTCGCGCCGCTGCCCCTCGCTCTCTCGTGCTGCTCGCCGCTGCTTAGAGCTCCGCTGTTCCTCGCTTCAGCTTGCTGCATCCTGGAGTCCCGCCGGAAGCTTGTCCCCCGTCTGCCCCCGTTCCGAGCGATTCCATCGCTCGTCCCCCTCTTCATCATTAACCCTTCATAACAAAGCAGAAATTGAAAGCCCTTCTTTCTTCCACATATTTCGGCCCCATCCAGTGGTACCAGAAGCTGAACCGCTACGATGAATGCCTGATAGAGCGCCACGAGAGCTTTATCAAGCAAACCTATCGTAACCGCATGCTCATCCCTACCACCAACGGTCCCCTCTCGCTCACCATCCCCACCAATCACGACATCTCCCTGTCGATGAAGGACATCCGCATCTCCGACCACGCCAACTGGCGCCACGTGCATTGGAATGCGCTCCTTTCCGCCTACGGAGAGAGCCCATTCTTCGAGTATTACCAGGATGACATCCGCCCCTTCTACGAGAAGAAATACGAGTTCCTCTTCGATTTCAACATGGAGACAACCGAGAAGATGATAGAGCTCCTCGACATCCGTCCAAAGATAAGCGTTACTGACGAATACGTTTTAAGTGAAGAACGAAAAGTGAAGAGTGAAGAACGAAAAGTGAAGAGTGAAGAATTCAATAGCCCTGAGGCGCAAGCCCAATTCAACATTCAACACTCAACATTCAACACTCAGATAAGTGATTTCCGCGATGCGATTCGCCCCAAGAAACCCCTTCCTGACCCCGAATTCGAGTCGAAGCGCTATTACCAGGTTTACGGGCAGAAGTACGGTTTTCAGCCCAATATGAGCATCCTTGACCTCCTTTTTAATGAAGGCAACGAGGCGATATTCTTCCTATAAGAGAAGAGTATCGCCTTGTTGTTTTCCCTCCCGTTAACAAAACTTACTCATAGCTTTCTGCCCCGCAACTCATAGTTTTCCGCTCTATAAAGCCCTTTTTTCTGCATCGCGAGGCTGATTTTTTTCCATCGTGATGAAAATATTCTTCCCTCGTGATGCATTTCTCATTCCCTCGCGATGCATGATTCATCCCCTTTGTGAGCCATCATTTAGCCCCTTTTCAGTCATCATTTAAGCCTCGTATCAGTCATCATTTATGCCTCGTGTCAGCCTTCATATAAGCCCGTAAAACGGGCTGTAGCAGGGCGTTTGAGATTTTTCTGCCAAGGCTCAGCCAGCCATCTTTAGCAGGCATCGGGAGAGCGAGCATTTCTGATGGAAGAGGGCGCTCTGAGAGGGAAAGGTTAACAGGTTAACAGTTAACACCCCAAAAATGCATACTTCCATCCACACACTTATATAAAAATAAGTATATATATATTATTATATAATAAGGTACGCGAGGGGGACCATGCAAAAAACAGCTGTTAACTGTTAACCCTGTTAACCCCCCAACAACAAGTTAATAGTTTATAGTTAACAGTTGATAGGGCGTAGCCGTTCGCAAGATTGCTATAAACTATCATCTATAAACTAACCGAAGTTTAAAACACCCTCTTCTCCGCCCCCTCTTTTAGGAAATTTAAACAAGAATGCTTGGTGGTTTCACCGAAAAACCTTACTTTTGTAACCTGACTGCAAACAAACGTAAAAACAATAATAACAACATAAAATGAAGAATCTCACATTCCATATCGTAGGACTCACCCATAATGACGTGAAAGGCCATGAGGTAGAGTATGCTAAAGAAGCAGAGGGAAGAACCATCTGCCTCGTGCCCGATGACGCCAACACCTTCGACATGCTGGCGGTGAAAGCTTATGACAAACAGCAGCTCATAGGCTATGTTTCAGCCCTGGAAGGCGAGGACGTACGCGCCCTCATCATCGCCCGCAAGGAGCGGAACCTGCGCACCCGGTGCATAGGCTGCAACAGCAAGAACGAGGGCGATAAGGCTGGATTGCAGCTCATGGTGAGGGTGCTCTCTGATGTTTCTGATGAGGAGATGGAGCAGGCGCGCCGCGAAATATATGATGATAAGATTTATGATGACTGGCAATACTCCGGTCCTGTGCTGCCCATCGAACAGCTCACCCGTTTCAGCGACTGCACCATGATGCTCGAAGGCGTCATCAACAGCATCATCCGCCTCAGGAATACGCTCTCTGAAGGCGCTTCGGATAAAGGTTCTTCTGCATCCGATAAAACCTGTTCTGCATCCGATAAAACCTCTTCTGAGGCAGAGAACCATTCTCTTGATGCAGAAACTGAGGCGATGCTGCGCGAGGAGCTTGCCGATTGCCTTTCTGAGGCTAGAGAGCGGCTCAGCAGTTTCCTCGAAATCCAGCGCAGCGATTATTCCCGCGAAATGACGCAGGCCAGAAACCGCATTCTTCATAAGCTGGAGCAGATAGACGATGATGAACTGCAGCGCCTCCGGGCCGTTCTGCTTACCGAGATGGGATTCATCACCAGTTCGGCTTACCGCGAGCGTGCGGCCTATTCTTTCTTCGTAGAGGCCCCGAATGCCATCAAGAAGAAGCAGACGGGCACCTACGACTATAAAGACCAGCTGGACGCCATAGAACAGCAGCTGCACGCCTTCCCTCACAATCTCTACCCAACATTCAAGGCCGACCCGGTAGATTTCCTCCGTCAGGTATTCTATAAGCGTGTGCCTAGAAAGAAGATGCTCCAGCTGCTCTCGGGCATCGTGCTGATGATTATGAACGGCAGGGTGGACGATGTGAAGCAGTGGGGCAAGCACGGCGATGAGGACTCGCTGATAGCGATGAAGACTGTGGGGAAGAAACCTGCGATTGGAGAGCATAAGAAGGAACTCATGGCACTAGTGAAAAAGGCAGTCTTGAAGATTGCTGTTTATCAGAAGAGGGGATATTATGGCGTGTTTCTTTCAAAACAGGCCTATTGGTATCCAATTTTCCGCCTGATGGGCGATTGGGAATTACTCCCACCCAAATCTCCTCAATCGTTCTGTACATTCTTGGAAGAGCTATTTGAAGGCAAAAAAATATCCGGTCCGAAAGCTCGTCTCTGCGGTAGGGATGATTTGAGGCAAGCAGGAATCGCTCCCTTTTCCAACCATGAAGCTTTGAAATGGAAAGATCTGGAGCAGGAAGAATTGATTAATACACAAGAGGCAAAATTCAACCGTTATTGTGAGATTGTTGATATTTTTATGAAAATCCTGGGAGAAGAAGCTTTTAAGAAGGGTATTATGTTAGATGATTGGCTAAAAGAATAATGGGCGTTGGCAGCGGATTTGTAATCTGTTGCCAACGCTTTTTTCTTGTAGCCTGTTTCTTTTTTTCTCCCTTGTTTTATACCTCTCTTTATACCTGAATCTAAAAACTTTTACCCCTCTTGCCCGATATTTTTATACAGCTTTTACCGGCAGAGGTATAATAATGGAGTTACTTTCTTTTTCCTTATCTTTGCATCGCTTTTCAGAATGGAAGGCGGCAGGTTTCTGCAAAAAGAGCCTGTCTTTTACAACTAAAAAAATATAGATTTATGACACAAAAATCATTAACCTTTGATGAATGCAAGCAGCTCAGCAGCCGTCTCATCGCAATGAACCCTAACCGCAGAGCGAACATGGGACAGATTTCATCCCATCTCCTCGATTACTACACCGAGCTCACCAAGCAGCCTTGGCTCGCACAGCTCGTTGGTCAGATTCGTGACCTCACCGCCCAGCAGAACCAGATGATGCAGCAGGAGGAGATGAAGGCGGGCGAAACCTACCAGCAGCTAGACCGGAAGATTTCTGACCTCAAGAAGCAGCTGCCTTTCCGCTCGCCTCACTACTTCCACTTCCTCGAAGACCATCGCGCCCAGAAATTCATCGACCCGGAGGCTTTCACCTTCCAGACAACCGTAGACATCGATAATCCTGAGGAGGTTGAGCCAGCGGTGAAGAACGCCCTTCTGCTGAACGGAATGTTTGATGAGCCTACAGAGAAGCTCTTCAGAGAGAAAATCTTCTCAGCCGAAGACATTGAACTCTGGAAGGGAAAGGTGCTCCACATCGAGCGCTCAGCCCGCAACAAGGCCCACATCGACATCCGCATCCCGGTAGGAATGACCATCGCTGAGGCTCAGAGCGCCTTCTGCAAACTCATCCACGCCACCGAAGACCCTAGCTGTGTAACCCCGGAGCGCATCATCTTCATCACCGATGCGGCAAGTCAGATTTATACTGCCGACGACTGGTACAAGCGCCTGGATAAGGAAGCTCTGGCTGAATACCGTGAGGCTTACAGAAAGAGAGGACTGGATATTGACGGACGTCCGCTGGATGTAGACTTCGAACCCATCGAGAGCGAGGAGGAGAAGGCGAGAAAGGTTGCCAATGCCGTGCTGTATGAGCAGACCTACGACGGTGTTCCTTACGAGGAGATTGTGAAGGCGCTGGTAGAGCTGATGGGCGGCGCTCCTGTCCACGGCAACCGCAACAACTTCATCTATCGTGAAGCCTGCCTGCTGAGATACATCTGTAATAGTGAGGCGGCTTGGATCAAGCAGGTAATAGAAACCTTTGGCGAAGACGAGGCGAAGGCGTTCGCCACCGTAGAGAATGCCTGCAAGGTGGCGCAATCTACCGCGATTCCGGATTTGGTAAAGCAGGCTGTAGAGACTGCCCGCAAGAATCATCTTGCCAAGCAGGCCACCGAGAAGGCGGGAATCTATGCCGATGTTCCTCCTCAGTTGCCAGCCAAGCTGCCTAAGCTCATCAAGCTGCTCACCAGCAAGGTGCCTGCCGATTTCAAGGCGGCTGTGGCAATGGCGGTCTTCCCTCCGCTTGCCGCTCATCTCAAGGGCGTAACCTTCCGCTACACCGATAATCAGGTGCACGAGGCGGCGATGATGAATCTGCTCATTGCAGCCATGTCGTCAGGCAAATCGCTGGTCAACGGACCCATCGACTGCATCATCGAAGACCTGGTTCAGATGGATAAGGTGAACCGCCAGAAGGAGCAGGACTGGAAGGACGAGGTGAACACCATGGGCGATAACAAGAAGAAGCCTGTGCGCCCGGAAGACATCTGCATCCGCATCGTTTCGCCCGACCTTACCCGCGCTGCCTACATCCAGCGTCTCGACGATGTACAGAAGGCTGGCGATGCTTATCTCTACTGCAAGATGGACGAGGTAGACATGCTTAGGAAGTTTAACGACCCTAGCCAGCTGATTCGTCTCTGTTGGGACAATTCAGAGGACGGCCAGGAGCGAGTAGGAACCAAGAGCGTTACAGCCCGCGTAAAGACCCGTTTCAACTGGAATGCCTCGAGCACCATTGCCGTTACGCAGAAGTTCTTCTCGGTTCGTGAGGTGGCTGATGGAGCCGTGAGCCGACTTTCGCTTGCCACCATCATCCGTCCCGATTTCGCTCCGCGTCCGGAGGTGGGCAGTTATGATGCGCAGTTCAAGTCGCAGCTTTCTCCTTACATCCAGCAGCTGAACGCAGCCAGCGGTTTCAAGGAGTGCCGTAAGGCTCGCCAGCTTATCGAGCGCCTGGAGAATGAGATTATGGAGATGGCTCAGCTGGCTTACAACAAGCCTTACGCCGAGTTTGCCAAGCGTGGTCTGGCGAATGGTTTCCGCCGCGCGATGGTGCTCTATCTGGCGAATGGCGAGAAGTGGGAGAAGGCGATAGAGGATTTCATCGTATGGAGCGTGAAGTATGATCTGTGGTGCAAGATGCGTTTCTTCGGCAATCAGATGCAGGAGGCGATAGATGCAGACAGCCGCTCTGTGTGTCATACTCCCGGTGTGAGCAATCTTCTTCTCTACGTTCATGACACCTTTGACAAGACTGAGATTCAGAACATCTGTCAGGTTCATGGCACCAAGACGAAGCTTGCCATCCTGCTGTGCAACTGGAAGAAGCGTGGCTTCATCATGAAGAACGAGGACGGCACCTTCACCAAGACCGCCCGTTTCATCGCCAAGTATGGGCACTACGGAACGCCAGGAGTGGCTGCGTAGAATAGATTAGGCACGGATTATGCGGATTACACGGATTCGTGTAATTCGTGCCTGATTTTGTAATGAGAATGTAAATGTCCTTGACCTTAATCAAGAAAAAAGGGCTTTTTGAAACTTTTCTCCTAAAATGTTTGTGTGCGCACACAAAAAGTTGTACTTTTGCACCAGAAAAAGAAAAAAGGATAAAAGATTATGGTAATGTTCGGGATAATGACAGTAGCAGTAGTAGCATTCGCAGTAGTTGCTTGCGCAGGTATGAACCTCGGAATGAACTGCGGCAAATAAGCTACGAAGCTAAGAGAGCATAGAAATCCTCCTCCGGGAGGTAAGAAATAAAGAGAGTTAAGATTTTGTTAGGTAAAACTACAAGATTGTATATTTAAGATAACAAATTTAAGAAAGGAAAAGATTATGTTAGTATTAGGAATGATTATCGCAGTAGTTGTTGCATGTGTAGCTGAAGTTGGTGCTATTAACAACAAGTTGGCTTAATCGGAGATTAGCCATGCGAAGGGCTCCAAAAGAGCCGAGATTAAAAAAATGGCTGGCAGCAATGCACAGCTGAGTAACAGTAGGGAGCCGAAGGGGCTTCCGAAATCAGAGAGGAGAGTAAAAACTCCTTTTCATTTGAAATTCATACTTGTCCCCTGAGAGTTTTCGTGATAAATTCTGATTGGGGATTTCATATATAGATTGTTAAAAATTCGTTTTAGGTTTTATAGATTTTCATTTTAGGTTTTTAGGTTTAAGTTTTTAGGTTAATTGTTAGTTGTTTTAAGAAAAAAGCAGTTTTAATTCATTAAATTACGAAGGCAACAACGAGGGAAGTCGCATGACGACCCAAGTTGTTGCCTTCTTTGTTTTCTTTATTCAAGTTTCGCAAGTGAACTCCACACGCCCTGAAAGGGCAGAAGCTCCTAGCCCAGGGCATCGCCCTGGGTATAATAGCAATCAGCAAGGCGCCCTGTAAGGGCAAAAGCTTTGTATATTGCCCAGTATTTTAAAGCTTTTGCCCTTACTATTATATTTGCACTTGGAAAAATAAAGAGGTGAAAA
>CAUFXJ010000041.1:0-23887 GCA_959596915.1 Segatella copri | reverse complement strand
TTCGAACCGCCGACCCTCTGCTTGTAAGGCAGATGCTCTAAACCAGCTGAGCTAAGCGCCCTTACTTTTCGTAAGCGGTTGCAAAGGTACGACTATTTTTTGGTTCCACCAAATTTTTCAGCAACTTTTTTCGTTTTTTCTTCAAAAAAGTGCATTTTCTAGTGTTTTCCCTCAATTTTCAGGGTAAAAACGGTCAGTTTTTGCATTTCAATTGCCAAAAACAGCCAACCAAGAGAAAGCACTCACGATGGGACTGCAAACCCTCTTTCAACCCCAAAAGGTACTTATTGAGAAAGAAAAGTTCTTTTTAAGAAATTCAAAGAAGCAAAAAAGGCATTCTTCACGAGGAAGAATGCCCTATTCTATTTTTATACCTTATATTATATATACTGTATAATTACTCACCAACCTGAACAGTTGCACGACGGTTGTAAGAAGCAGGAGTCAAATCCTTAACACCACCATTAGCCTTTACAATGATGTTCTCCTTAGCAACGCCCAACTTAACGAGCTCGTTAGCTACCTTCTCAGCACGAGCCTTAGAAATCTTCTGGTTGATAGCTGCAGAACCTGTAGCGCTGTCAGCATAACCGTTAACTACCAACTTAGCGTTGTTGTCCTTAGCATACTGAGCGAGAGCCTGTACGTTTACGAGGTCCTTCTTAGAAGCAACCTTAGACTTGCCGATGTTGAAGAATACAGAAACTGGAGTAGCAACATACTCCTTAACTGCCTTTTCCTCTACAGGCTTCTGGTTGTTCAAGAGATTCTTCAAACGGTCGTTCTCTGCATTAGCATCGTTCAACTTAGCATTGAGAGCGTCGAGTTCTGACTGATGAAGAGCGTTGATAGCGTCAACATCTGGAACCTTGTTCCAAGTAGCCTTACCCAAGTTGTATGTAACACCGACCTCAACATTCAAAGAACGGTCGTGTCTTGCAAGCACCTTGTCGATTGAGTGAGATGTGCTAGGCTTAGCACCTGGCAATACACCTGTGTACCCATCATAGTCGTTAGCACCTACTGTATAGTTTACATCGAGGTTGACAGCCCACTTGTTATTAATCTTGAACTCGTTCAAGATACCAACACCAGCTACAGGAGCATAGCAGTTAGCGCTCATGTTACGGTTAATACCAACACCTGCGTAAGGGATGCAATCCCAAACACGAGCCTCGTTGTAACCGCAGAACATATTGCTGAGGTTGAACAAAACCTGCTCATTCAAAGTCCAATACTTATTTGCATTTGTTGACTTATCCTCTGAAACAACAGTGCGGCCCCATGCACCATTGAACTTAGTACGGAGACCGAGACCTGGTGTAAACCACTTACCTACAGCAACAGAGAAACCGAGATTGTTTCTGAAACCCTTGAGTGGGCTCTTAGAGAAACCATTGCCCTCTTCCTGGTTGCCCCAGAATGCAGAACCAGCAACGTTTGCCTGAACAAACCAATTGCTCCAGAAAGAATTTGTTGCTACGCTATACTTCTCAGTAGTTGCTGCATCCTGAGCCATACTGCCCATTGTTACGCTAGCCAATGCTAGCACTGCTAATAACTTTTTCATAACTTTATAATTTAAAAATCAATTTATATATATATACCTTCTGAATGACGGAGCAAAGATAATACTATTTTTTGAAATAACCTTCATTTTCTAAAAAAAATAGCATTTTTCGTTAACTTTTTAAAGAAAAACGGGATTTTTCCTCGCTTTTAACCTAAAAGATGCTCAATTTCCTGCTGACGGAGGATACAAAGTACCGACTTTCCGTCGGGCGTATAATTGACATTCTGGCAGGCAAAAAGATCATTCACCAGCCCCTCCATCTCTTCATTACTCAATATCTGCCCCTGAGGTATTGCGGCCTGGCGAGCCAGACTCAAAGCCAAAGTCTGATTGATTTCATCAATGGCTGATACGCCCTTTTCTACTGCAGAAGAAACCATGTCCTGTACCAGTTTAAGAGGATTCAATCCTTCAAGTCCGCCAGGAACTGAATTAACGGCATAGCTTCCGCCTCCAAGATCTTCCAGTTCAAAGCCCATCGATTCCATTTCAGGCAGGATCTTTTCAAAGATTACCTTCTCAGACATCGGGAACTGCACAACCTCAGGAAAGAGGACTTTCTGTGAATGAAAGGTCCGGTCAGCCAACTGGCGCAAATACTTTTCGAACAAGACACGCACATGGGCACGATGCTGGTCGATAATCATCAATCCCGATTTTACCGCAGTCATGATATACTTACCTTTATACTGATAATGGGCTGGCGATTTCTCTGCAATGATACTGTCTGGCGTATTATCCAGCCCTGAATCATCAGGAAACACCATGGTCTGCTCCATCCCCTGCACATCATCCTGATCTTTGAGTCCTTCATAAAGCTGTTTCCATTTAGCATCCACCTGAGGCTTTGATTTAGGAACAGAGAAGCCTGCTCCCATAGGAACTGCTCCCGTGGAAGAGGAAGACTTGAACGGATTATAACCAGGATTCAAACTGATCTTCGGTGCAGCAGCAGTGCTCATCTCTGGATTATAAACAGGGATGTCCGGTTTATCCTCGGTATCGAAATCAATGGTAGGTACATCATTGAACATACCGATGGACTCCTTGACCGAAGCCGAGAGGATTTGCCAGATAGCCTGCTCATTCTCGAATTTGATTTCAGTCTTCGTAGGATGTATATTCACATCAATATCCTTCGGATCTACATCAAAATACAGAAAGTAAGGCACCTGTTCACCCTGAGGAACCAGACGGTCATAAGCAGCCATCACAGCCTTATTGAAATAAGGATGTTTCATGTATCTCCCGTTGACAAAGAAGAACTGATGCACACCTTTCTTTCTGGCAGATTCCGGTTTGCCCACAAATCCAGACACCTTACACATCGTGGTTTCTACATTTACCGGCAGGAGTTCCTGATTGAAACGCTTGCCGAAGACATCGAGAATGCGCTGGCGCAAATTAGCGGCACGCAAATTGAATACTTCGGTACCATTGCTATGTAAAGTAAAGGTGATTTGAGGATTTACCAATGCAATCCGCTCGAAAGCCGTCAGTATATTGTTCAACTCTGTAGAATTGGACTTCAGGAACTTTCTTCGCGCGGGTACATTATAAAAGATATTGCTGACAGAGAAGATGCTTCCCACAGCACAGGAGCATGGCTCCTGTTTCTCATATCGGGAACCAGAAATCTGTATCAGGGTTCCTATCTCGTCGGTAGCCTGTCTTGACTTCAGTTCAACCTGAGCCACAGCAGCTATTGACGCCAAAGCTTCGCCACGGAAGCCCATGGTGCGAAGAGCAAACAAATCATCAGCCTTACGGATTTTGGAAGTAGAATGACGTTCGAAAGCCAAACGAGCATCTGTTTCAGACATACCTTTTCCATCATCTATCACCTGGATGTTGGTACGGCCAGCATCGGTAACTGTGACATGGATATTCCTGGCACCCGCATCGACTGCATTTTCGACCAGCTCCTTGATAACTGAAGCCGGGCGCTGTATAACCTCACCTGCTGCTATCTGATTAGCAACAGAATCGGGTAAAAGTTGAATAATATCACTCATCTCTAAATATTAATCATATAAGAAAATGATGCTTCATTATAATCAGTCAGTCAGTTTCTGAAGTGGAGCTTCATGACGCTTAATGTTCTTGAGTTCGGAGCCCTTGGATTTACCACGCCATACAAAGATATCATTCTTATCTTTAGGACGCAAGTCCTCAAACCAGGCAAAATTGTTAAGTTTATATTTTGCCGGCGGAATCTGCGTCATAGGATACATGGTAGATGTAAACTTATTGGTCCAGATTTTCTCCATCTTCCTGCCCGGTCCCATATACATGCGCATGGTATCGGTCTCCAGATAATTCAAGCCAATGAGCGAACTGTCCTTATCATCCGTCATATAATAGATGGTCTGCACATTACCGATAGACTCTCCTTGTTTAATCTCACCTTTTTCAAAGTAAGATTTCATCTCAGAAGAACTGATCTGATTGAAATGAACACTATCCGGCATCTGCTCTACAGACAGCGCCTGTCCGATGACATGGGCAAAACGAACGGTAGAGTCGTTCATGAAGACCAGAATCTTCTCGCCCAGCAACTGACGGTTTCCATTCCAGACGATAGGATCCTTATACATGGTCATGCAGGAATCCTGAGAATTGAAAACCAGGGAATCGCAGATGGCCTGCATATCCAGGCGATAGGCACGGACCTTAGGATAAGCATGCACCTTACGGTATACCGAATCGGTATTGATATGGAAGGTATTGATACGCATGGTATCAGAATGAACCCAAAGGGTATCTTTCTGCGAATAGTCGATCGCTACAGGATTGCGGGTGGCAAAGCCATTACCGGTTTTTTCGTTGTAACGCAGATAATTGCAAGTAAGGGAATTCTTGCTCTTCTTATCTACATAAACCACATTGCCATATCCGGTACTCTCTCCATCCTTTACATAATAGAGCGTATCACCCGTAAGTGTCTTGTCTTTATCTATAACCGTAGAGCGGCCGTAAAGCTGTGCTCTATCGGTCTTGGTATCATAATATCCGTCTTCTGTCTTGACAACACTTGCACCGGAAACGATCTTAGAAGGTCCTACCATGTGAGCCTTTGACTTACGGACATCGTAATACAAAGTGTCGGTGGTAACAACATCCTTGCCGCTGCGCAACTTGACATTATAAACAAACTTAGCCTCACGCGTTTCGGTATGATACTCACCCCAATCGGCAACCAGCTTATCCTTACCATCAATCAGCGTTCCGCCGTCAAAGAAGTTTGCCATATTATACAAGCGGTCGAAATCCAAGCTATCAGTACGCAAAGTCTGCCGACGATGATGTAAGACCACATTCTTGCGTGCTCTCATCATCTGCATCTGCCCATCATACTCTGCTCTATCACAAGTGAGTGACAAGGTGTCTCCCTGCCGGTAATGAACATGTCCGAAAGCTTTCACAGAATTAGAAGCCTGATAGAAATACGCGCTGTCACAGGTAAGATGACTGCCCTGATGCAAGAAAGAGACCTTACCTTTCAATATTTGGGCATCAGGATTATTACCGAACATATCATAGTACAATTCATCTGCATGCAAAAGATATACGCGGTCACCATGAGGGCGTTTTCTGGCATGCTTCTTTGGAGCCTGCATGGCTTGCATCAGACAAAACCCAAACAGGCATAGAACCATAACCGATATGATTCTATGCCCTCTGATATGATTATTTAATCTTTTATTTATCATTTAATCCAACCTTGATATTCAAACTTACAATCCTTATAGCGATCGTTCATACGAACATAAGTCTGCTTGATTTTATTGACTACCCAATCGTGCAAGGTCTGGGCACGCTCCTTAGCCAACACTACATCCTTCATCACCTGAAAATCTTCGGTAATAGTAGCTCTATGTCCGTCAACACGGCTTACCAGTTTTACCAAAGCACAAGTGGTTTTACCCTTGGAATTCACCATCGTGAAAGGTGCAGAAACCTCACCTACCTTCATTGTATCTACCATACGGGCAACCTCGGTAGGTAAATCCTTCATCTGGAAGCGGGAAGTTCTTGACTGGTCAGGAGTAACATTGGCCATCAAACCCTTGTTGTTGCGGGTATCCTTATCATCAGACAATGCTTCAACAGCCTGCTCAAAGGTAAACTTAGCGGCACGGATATCATTACCGATAGAATCCAGACGGCCGATAGACTTATCAATAGCATCTTGAGAAACCTGAGGCTTGAGCAGGATATGGCGACACTTAATCTTATCACCACGCTTATCAATCAACTGGATGATATGATAACCAAACTCAGACTCAACAATCTTTGAGATTTTCTTAGGATCGGTAAGATTGAATGCTACATTTGCAAACGCAGGATCCAACATACCTCTACCGATATAATCCATCTCGCCACCCATACGGGCTGAACCCGGATCCTCAGAATAAAGACGAGCCAAAGTAGCAAAAGAAGTCTCACCCTTATTCACACGGTCAGTAAACTCACGCAACTGATTTTTCACACGGTTAATCTCCTCAAGAGGAATACGTGGCTGCATGGTAAGAATCTCAACCTCTACCTCTGTAGGAACAAAAGGGATACTGTCTGCAGGTAAATCCTTAAAGTATTTACGTACCTGAGCTGGAGACACCTTGATATCCTTCACCAGTTCCTGCTTCATCTTCTGAATCAGCTGTTGGTTTTTGAAATCATCATGCATCTGCTGGCGCATCTGGGTGATACTTTGCTTGCGATACTCCTCCAGTTTTTCACGAGAACCAATCATGGAAACCCAACTGTTGATCTGTTCGTCGATACCATTCATGACTTCTGACTCAGATACTTCGATACTATCGATAGCTGCCTGATGGAGAAACAGTTTCTGAACGGCAATCTGCTCAGGAATAGAACAGTCTGGGTCACCAGTATATTTAATACCTTCAGCCTCAGCCTGCAAACGGGTTACCTCGACGTCTGACTTCAGGATAGCCTCATCGCCGACAACCCAAATTACTTCATCAACCACACTACCCTCATTGATTTTCTGAGAATCGGTAGCAGCTTGTTGCTTGATATTTGCAGAATCAGCCTCATGAGCCAAAGCACTACGGCTTGCTCTTGTTGCACTAGCACTTATTCCTACTATCATCAGCAGGGCTATAAATGCCATTGTCATTTTATATCCAGTATTCATGTATTGTTTCTATAATATATTAATGTATATTGAGAGTGGTCAACATGCTATGGAAAACCACCACTTTATATTTCTTCTTCAATTGTGCGACCCATTGTTTCTCTAACGAGTCTTGATAGTCAGCAAGTACCACATCCGGGTATTCGCCATTCCGGGGCAGATTAACCTTCATCTTCTTCAGGCGCTTCATTTCCCATTTGTATTTTTTCTTATTCTTGGCATAGAAGGCAGCCAGACCTTTTTTATCAGCAGCAGCCTTATCCCAAATATTACGCTGGCAGATTTCATTCAGCAAAAGGTTTTCTACTTCCTCCTGCTGCTGGTAGGTTCCCCGCCAATTTTCTACCTTAGCATCAGCAACATATTTTTTCGGATTACCATCATCATGTTTATCCAGCAACTTGACGATATGATAACCAAACTCAGACATAAACGGTCTACTAATCTCACCCTTTCGCAGAGAGAAAGCTACTTTTTCAAAAGCCTGCACAGTCTGACCTTTTGTAAACCATGCCAAAGTCCCCCCATTGACCGCAGACCCTTTATCATCAGAACACTTTTTTGCCAGGTCTGCAAAATCTGCACCTTTGCAAAGAGCCTGATAAATAGAATCGATTCTTCTTTCCACTACCTCCTGTTCCTGGTAAGATGCTTTCTGTCCCAATCTCAAGAGGATATGTGCAACATGAACACTGCCTTTATCGAGCATCAACTCGCATGACTCGACATCATCATATCGTTTCAACACACGCCTGATATTAGGCAAAGTATCGAGATGAGCATCCTTAGCAGCTTGCACTTTCAGCTTATAATCAACAAAGCCATCGGTAAACACCTTGATACTTTTAGAATCAACCGTATTTCCCAAATGATTTTTCTGATAAAAGTACTCAAATTCCGACTTCTTGACAGATTGACCATCAATAATCATAACAATTGGGTCGGTATGAGCAAAAGCAATGCTCCCCGAAAGGAGCATTGCCGCTATAAGTGCATAAAACTTCATATTTCCTAATTATATTATTCAGGACGGCTATAGTTAGGAGCCTCACTAGTGATAGTGATATCATGTGGATGACTCTCCAACACACCTGCATTTGTGATACGAGCGAACTTGGCATTGTGCAAGTTCTCGATGGTAGCAGCACCACAATATCCCATACCAGAACGCAAACCACCAATCAGCTGGTAGATGACCTCCTGGACAGTTCCCTTGTAAGGCACACGACCAGCGATACCCTCTGGAACCAATTTCTTGGCATCCTTGGTATCACCCTGGAAGTAACGGTCCTTAGAACCATTCTTCTGTTCCATAGCCTCCAAAGAACCCATACCACGATAGCTCTTAAACTTACGGCCATTGAAGATAATGGTATCACCAGGACTCTCCTCGGTACCAGCAACCAAAGAACCGATCATGACGCAGCTACCGCCGGCAGCCAAAGCCTTCACAACATCACCTGAGTAACGAAGACCGCCGTCAGCTATCAAAGGCACACCAGTACCCTTAAGAGCAGAATATACATCATAAACAGCACTCAACTGTGGAACGCCAACACCGGCAACCACACGAGTAGTACAGATAGAACCAGGACCGATACCTACCTTAACACCATCAGCACCATTCTCTACCAAATACTTGGCAGCCTCACCAGTAGCCACATTACCTACCACAACATCTACCTGCGGGAAGGCAGCCTTAACTTGCTTGAGCTTCTCAACTACACCCTTAGAGTGACCATGAGCAGTATCGATAACGATAGCATCAGCACCAGCCTCAACCAAAGCCTTGGCACGATCCAATGTATCTACAGTAACACCCACACCGGCAGCCACACGAAGACGTCCCTTGGCATCCTTGCAAGCCATAGGTTTGTCCTTAGCCTTTGTGATGTCTTTGTAAGTTATCAAACCTACCAGGTGATTCTCGTTGTCAACTACAGGGAGTTTCTCAATCTTATTCTCCTGCAGGATGGCAGCAGCAGCAACCAAGTCGGTCTGGATGTGAGTGGTAACCAAATTCTCGCTAGTCATTACCTCATCAATCTTCTTGTCCATGTGGCGCTCAAAACGAAGATCACGGTTGGTAACAATACCTACAAGATGATTTTCATCATCTACCACAGGAATACCACCGATATGATAATCATGCATCATATCAAGAGCATCCTTCACTGTACTGCCACGACGGATGGTGACAGGGTCATAAATCATACCATTCTCAGCACGCTTCACAATAGCAACCTGACGAGCTTGCTCCTCAATGGTCATGTTCTTGTGAATTACACCGATACCACCTTCACGAGCGATAGCTATCGCCATTGAAGCCTCGGTAACGGTGTCCATCGCTGCTGTAACGAATGGAACGTTCAACTCGATGTTACGAGAGAACTTGGTTTTCAACTCTACCTGTTTTGGTAGTACCTCTGAATACGCAGGGATAAGAAGGACGTCGTCGTAAGTGAGACCGTCCATTACAATTTTATCTGCAACAAATGATGACATATTGTAACCTTTAAAAATTTATTGCGTGCAAATTTAGCAATAATTTCTCAGATAGAGTTCGCTTTTCACGAAAATCTTACCTTATTAATGCTATTTAACGTGATTAGTTGGCTTGTTCGGACAAAAACTTGATTCTGACGAGTCGAATTTCGTCTTCATTGTAGTCTTCACCCAATTCATCTTGAGCCGCATTCAAATCATCAGTATCGCTCTCCATGAAGTAATCGTAGATATCATCTACATGGTCATCATCCACAACTTCCTCTATGAAATAATCGATATTCAGCTTGGTACCGCTGTAAACGATTGCCTCTATTTCGTCAAGCAATTCTGAGAAATCCAAACCTTTTGCTTCTGCCAAATCATCAAGATCTATCTGGCGGTCTATGCTCTGAATGATGCTTACCTTCAAGACTGATTTTTTGGCAACTGTCCTGACACGTAATTCCTCAGGACGCTCTATCAGATTCTCTTCACAATACTGATTGATCAATTTACAGAACTCCTTACCATACCTCTTTGCCTTACCGGCTCCAACTCCCTGTATGTTCTGCAATTCCTGCATATCTACAGGATACATCGTTGCCATCTGTTCCAGAGAAATATCCTGGAAAATAACATAAGGCGGCAATTTATGCTTCTTTGCTACTGTCTTACGCAAGTCTTTCAACATGGAGAAAAGTGTCTGATCCAAAGCACCTGTATTATGCTCGCTCAGAGGCGCTCCATCAAAATCATCAGAGAATTCCTTATCGGCAACGATCATGAATGATTCAGGATTCTTAATGAAACGCTTACCCGCAGCTGTCAACTTCAAAAGGCCATAGTTCTCTACATCTTTCTTGAGATAACCGGCTATCAACGCCTGACGGATAACAGGATTCCAAACTTTAGCATCCATATCTTCTCCTGCTCCAAACTCCTCCAGTTCATCATGCTTGTGAGAAACGATATCATCAGTAGCACGTCCCTTTACAAAATCGATGATATATTCCTGGCGGAAATTCTCCTTCACCGCAGCAACAGACTCCAAAACAACGAGCAGCGCATCCTTAGCCTCAAATTTTTCTGTAGGATGCAGGCAGTTGTCGCAGTTATGGCAGTTTTCTTCATGATATTCCTCACCAAAATAATGAAGCAACATTTTTCTGCGACAGACAGACGATTCTGCATAGGCAGCCGTTTCCTGCAACAACTGTCTGCCGATATCCTGTTCTGCTACAGGTTTGTTCTCCATAAACTTCTCCAGTTTTCTGAGGTCTTTACGGGCATAAAAGGCGATACAGATGCCCTCACCGCCATCACGGCCGGCTCTACCCGTTTCCTGATAATAACCTTCCAAGCTCTTGGGTATATCATAATGAATAACAAAACGGACATCAGGTTTATCGATACCCATTCCAAAGGCGATAGTAGCAACAATGACATCAATACGCTCCATCAGAAAATCATCCTGGGTTTGAGAACGGGTAGCCGAATCAAGACCGGCATGATAAGGAGCCGCTTTGATTTCATTGGCTTTCAATACCTCTGCCAATTCCTCTACTTTCTTACGGGAGAGACAATAGATAATACCACTCTTTCCTTTGTGTTGACGAATAAACATGATGATCTGACGATCGATATCCTTGTTCTTTGGGCGCACCTCATAATACAAGTTAGGGCGGTTAAAAGAACTCTTGAATTCTTTGGCATCCATGATGCCTAAGTTTTTCTTGATATCAGTACGTACCTTATCTGTTGCAGTAGCTGTAAGCGCTATCACAGGTGCAACACCTATTTCGTTAATAATAGGGCGAATACGACGATACTCTGGTCTGAAATCGTGTCCCCACTCAGAGATACAGTGAGCCTCATCAATGGCATAGAACGAAATCTTTACTGTTTTAAGGAACTCAACATTATCTTCTTTCGTCAAAGATTCAGGTGCAACATACAGGAGTTTGGTCGTACCATTGAGAATATCATTCTTCACCTTCTCAATAGCCGACTTATTCAATGATGAATTGAGATAATGAGCCACGCCATCACTTTCACTCAAACCATTAATAACATCTACCTGGTTCTTCATCAAAGCAATCAGAGGAGAAATCACAATAGCTGTGCCCTCCATAATGAGCGAAGGCAACTGGTAACACAAACTCTTACCGCCACCTGTAGGCATCAATACAAAAGTATCATTGCCACTCATCAAATTTCTGATGATTGCCTCTTGATCACCCTTAAACGAATCGAAGCCGAAATAATGCTTCAACTGTCCTGTAAGATTAACCTGTTCTGTCATATCCACCTATTATTATATTATATATGTCTATATATACGATTAAATAGCAATCAATTGGGCAAAATGCCCAACTGATTTATGCAGTTTCCAACTGTCCGAGATGAGATTTATCCAACTGTTTCTTGGTATAGTCCAGCGTAACAGCAAATGATTTAACCTTCTCTGATGGAATCTCAAACATAGCATCCATCATCACAGCCTCTACAATTGAGCGAAGTCCACGAGCGCCCAGTTTATACTCTACCGCTTTGTCTACGATATAATCGAGAGCATCTTCATCAAACTTCAGTTTAATACCATCCATCTCAAACAATTTCTGATACTGCTTGACAATTGAATTCTTAGGTTCAACCAAGATTTTGCGCAAAGCCTCCCTATCCAACGGATTGAGATAAGTAAGCACAGGCAAACGGCCGATAATTTCAGGTATCAAGCCAAAAGACTTCAAATCCTGTGGAAGGATATACTGCATCAAATCCTTCTTATCTATCTTAGCTACATTCTGAACCGAATTATAGCCTACTACGTGCGTATTCATACGCTGAGCTATTTTACGCTCAATACCGTCAAAAGCACCACCACAGATAAACAGGATATTCTTGGTATCTACATGGATATAATCCTGATCAGGATGCTTGCGTCCACCCTTAGGCGGAACATTAACCATGGTACCTTCCAAGAGTTTCAACAATCCCTGCTGTACACCTTCGCCACTCACATCACGCGTGATAGAAGGATTATCGCTCTTGCGGGCTATCTTATCAATCTCATCAATGAACACAATTCCCCTTTCTGCTGCAGCCACATCATAATCAGCAACCTGCAACAGACGCGACAAGATGCTTTCAACGTCTTCACCCACATAACCTGCTTCAGTAAATACAGTGGCATCAACAATGGTGAAAGGAACATCCAACATCTTAGCTATTGTACGCGCCAACAAGGTTTTACCTGTACCGGTACTACCAACCATGATGATATTACTCTTTTCGATTTCTACACCATCTTCATCCTTTGGCTGCTGCAAACGCTTGTAGTGGTTATATACAGCGACAGCCAAATTGCGCTTAGCCTGATCCTGACCGATGATATATTCATCCAGGTATTTTTTGATCTCTACAGGCTTTGGCACCTCTTTGAGAACAAACTTACCCTCCCCAGCTTTAGGAGCCAAGACCCCTGTAGACTGTATAATTTCATAAGCCTGCTTAGCACAATCTTCGCAAATGAAGCCATTGATACCCGTGATGAGTAATCTGACTTCATTTTCTGATCTTCCACAGAAGCTACATACTTTCTTTGGCATATTATAATTATTATCTCTTCTTGCGCACCTTATTATATATACGCATATTTACTTAAAACAATTCGTTATTTACGAACCAACACATTATCTATCATTCCATATTCCTTGGCTTCTTCAGCAGTCATCCAATAGTTACGGTCGCTATCAGCATAAACCTTATCATAAGGAGTATGAGAATGGTCTGAAATGATAGTATACAATTCCTTCTTCATCTTCAAGATTTCGCGAGCCTCAATCTCAATATCAGAAGCCTGACCCTGAACGCCTCCTAATGGCTGGTGAATCATGACACGGCTATGAGGCAAAGCAGAACGCTTACCCTCCTGACCAGAAACGAGCAGCACGGCAGCCATAGAAGCAGCCATACCTGTACAGATAGTAGCTACATCGCTAGAGATAAACTGCATGGTATCATAAATACCCAAACCGGCAGTAACGCTACCACCAGGACTATTCAAATAGATAGAAATATCTTTGCCACTATCTACAGAATCAAGATACAGCAATTGCGCCTGCAATGTATTTGCGGTGTAGTCATCAATCTGTGTACCCAGGAAGATGATACGGTCCATCATTAAGCGAGAGAATACATCCATCTGAGTAACGTTCAGCTGACGCTCCTCCAAGATGTAAGGGTTCATATACTGAGCCTGTGCCTTAATAACATCATCAAGCACCATACCATTCATACCAAGATGCTTGGTTGCATATTTTCTAAAATCGTTCATATCTATATAGTATTTTACGTCTTAAACCATACGAAAAAAGAGGTTATCGACCCTTATTTCTCGTTCGGTGGAACAAAGATAATAAAAAAAGTCGATAACCTCGTATTTATTTGAAGTTTTTTTTCAAAAAAATGTTATTCCTGCATCATCTTGTTGAAATCTTCTACAGAAATCTCCTTTTCGTTGAGTTTTACAGCTGTTTTCAGAGCTGCAGCCAACTTACGATCGATAGAGCGATCTACAAGTGCATCTGTAGCGTCACCCTTCTTGAGGATTTCCTTAGCATAGTTCTCAATGTACTCCTCAGGAATGTTGTTCATACCATACTGAGCGAACTGAGCACGAGCTGCCTCCTTAGCTGTCTCCATCAGGTCATTGTCATCAACCTTGATATTCTGAGCCTTGATAAGCTGCTCCTTGATAAGATGCCATGTCAACTCCTTGATGCTCTCAGCATAGTTCTTCTCTACGAACTCCTCGCCCTTATCCTTGTTGTTAGCCAACATGATACGCTTCAAGAGTGCATCTGGGAACTGCAATTCACCTACCTTCTTCTCGCAGTGCTCACGAACGTCGAGAATGAACTTATAATCAGAATCGTTAACGAGCTGTGCCTGCAAGTCCTCTGCAATCTTAGCACGGAAAGCAGCCTCGTCCTTCACGTCAGTATCCTCACCGAGAACCTGCTTAAAGAGCTCTTCGTTGATTTCATGCTTCTTGAAACGCTGGATTTCTGTAACCTGGAAGCTGAACTCTGACTCCAAGTCCTTAACAGCTTCACGCTCAATCTTCAGGAGTGAAGAAACCTCAGTATCGTTCTCTGGATAAGCCTTCTTAGGGTTGAATGTGATTACATCACCAAGCTTAGCATCGTTGAAGAGATTCTTCTGCTCGTCAACCTTGATGTAGCTAGGCATCAGGATAGCACCCTCTACAGTGATACCACCTTCCTTGGTATTGCCATTTTCATCAAGCTCACGCAAGTCACCCTTCAAAAGGTCATTCTCCTCGTACTTCTCAGCCTTCTCATAGCTACCTGCACGCTGAGCGTACATATCAATCTGCTGATCGAGAATCTTATCATCAACTGTGATGTTATAATAATCAACCTTGTCGCGACCATTGAGAGTTACCTTGAACTCTGGAGCAACAGCGATATCAAACATAAATGTGAAAGAAGTACCATTCTCCAAGTCAGCTGGCTCCTGCTTCTCTGATGGGAGAGGCTCACCGAGCATCTGGATATTGTTGTCCTGTACATACTTGTAAATCTGCTGACCAACGAGCTTGTTGATAGCTTCCATTTTTACAGATGGACCGAACTGACGCTTAATCATACCCATAGGAGCCTGACCAGGACGGAAACCTGGAACATTAGCCTTCTTACGATAATCTTTCAATGTCTTCTCGACATCATTCTTGTAATCTTCCTCTTCGACAACGAGGGTCAAAAGACCATTAATCTTGTCAGGATTTTCAAATGAAATTTTCATCTTGATATTTGTTATTTTATTATTGTTAATATTTTCTTTAATTCTACAGTTTTCGTGTATAACCGCAATTGGCTTGCAAAATTACACATTTTTAATGGATATACCTAATATATAAGAGAAAAAAATGATTTTTTAACCATCAGTCGCTGCTTCTTTGGCTCTTTTTTGCTCATCTATGAGCTGAAAGTCCTTCTTTCTGAGCACAAAACTGTTACTCAGATACTTTTCGCGCACAATCTTATTCTCTGCCAATTCCTCTGGTTTACCCTGAAAAAGAATCTTACCTTCGAACAGCAGATAGGCTCTGTCTGTAATGGTCAGAGTCTCCTGTACATTATGGTCGGTAATCAAAATACCGATATTGCGATACTTCAACTGCCATACAATATGCTGAATATCTTCTACCGCAATAGGGTCAACACCAGCAAATGGCTCATCGAGCATGATAAACTTTGGGTCAATAGCCAGGCAACGGGCGATCTCTGTACGGCGGCGCTCACCTCCGGAAAGCTGGTCACCCTTATTCTTACGAACCTTATTGAGACGAAACTCGCTAATAAGACTCTCTAACTTCTGCAACTGATAACTACGTGGTTTTCCTGTCATTTCCAAGACTGAAAGTATATTGTCCTCAACACTCATCTTGCGGAAAACACTGGCCTCCTGAGGCAGGTATCCGATTCCCGCACGGGCACGTTTGTATACAGGAAAATCTGTAATTTCCTGATCTCCCAGAAAGACATGTCCCTCATTAGGCACAACAAGTCCAGTTGTCATATAGAAAGAAGTTGTCTTACCAGCACCATTAGGTCCCAGTAATCCCACAATTTCTCCTTGCTTCACATTGATAGAAACTCCATTGGCAACCGTTCGTTTACCATAGCGCTTCACCAATCCCTCTGTTCGCAAAACCAGAGAATTCTGATTTTGCTGTTCGTTATTGTTAATTTCGTCCATAATTAGCTAATTTGGCTGCAAAAATACTAAAAATAAAGGAAATATCGCTTATAAAATCAAAAACTATTCATAATATTGCAGTTTTTTAGAGGATTTTGGTTAATTTTGCAGCAAAATTCAGTTTTATAATAGCATGTTAATAGAAAAATGGCTTACCACCTTCGGTAAATATCTCATATTGATGGGACGTTCTTTTTCCCGTCCTGAGCGCATGCGCATGTTCTTGAAACAATACATCAAGGAGATGTCGCAATTGGGTATTGACTCTATTGGTATCGTTTTACTGATATCCTTCTTCATTGGAGCAGTTATCTGCATCCAGATGAAATTGAACATTCAGAGTCCATGGATGCCACGATGGGTTTCAGGTTACACCACTCGAGAAATCATGCTTCTGGAGTTCTCATCAAGTATCATGTGTCTGATTCTCGCAGGTAAAGTGGGTTCTAATATCGCTTCGGAGTTGGGAACAATGCGTGTCACCCAACAGATTGATGCCCTTGATATCATGGGAGTGAACTCTGCATGTTACCTCATTCTGCCTAAAATTCTCGGTTTGGTTACCATCATGCCATTCCTGGTTATCTTCAGTTCTGGCATGGGTATCATCGGCGCCTACGGAACAGCATATATTGGGCATATCCTACCACCAGATGATCTGACACTTGGCTTGCAACATTCATTTAACCAATGGTTTGTATGGATGAGCATCATCAAGAGCCTTTTCTTTGCATTCATCATTTCCAGCGTATCTTCTTATTTCGGTTATACCGTAGAAGGTGGATCTGTTGAGGTTGGAAAATCGTCAACCGATGCTGTTGTCTGTTCTAGTGTTTTGATTCTGTTTTCAGATGTTTTCCTCACTCAAATTCTCTCGTAAACTATGATAGAAGTTAGAAATCTTACCAAGTCGTTTGGCGACAAGGTTGTATTAGACAATATAAACGTCACCTTTGAAACAGGAAAGACTAATTTGATAATCGGACAGAGCGGTTCCGGAAAGACCGTACTCATGAAGAATCTCGTAGGATTACTTCAGCCTACAAGTGGTGAAGTTCTCTACGATGACCGTGACTTCACCCGGATGTCGAAAAAAGAAAAAGTTCTGATGCGCCGCGAGATGGGAATGATTTTCCAAAGCGCAGCCCTATTCGACTCTCTGAATGTACTTGAGAATGTCATGTTTCCACTTGATATGTTCTCTACTATGAATTACAGGGAGCGCGTAAAACGGGCTCAGGAATGTCTTGACCGCGTCAATCTGATAGAGGCTCAGCAGAAATATCCTGGAGAAATCTCGGGTGGTATGCAGAAACGAGTAGCTATTGCACGTGCCATAGTAATGAATCCGAAATACTTGTTCTGCGATGAGCCTAACTCAGGTTTGGATCCAAAGACCTCACTTGTGATAGACGAACTTCTTTCAGACATCACCAAAGACTATAATATGACTACCATCATCAACACCCACGACATGAATTCGGTGATGGGCATTGGTGAAAACATCTGCTTTATCTACCAAGGTCATAAAGAATGGCAAGGCAACAAAGATGAAGTGATGACCTCAACAAACGAGAAACTCAACGATTTAGTCTTTGCTTCCGATCTCTTCCGCAAAGTAAAGGAGGTGGAGCTGGAAGAAGCTAAAAACAAATAAAACAGTATCATTCAAAAAAAAGCCATCAGCCCAAAAACTGGCTGATGGCTTTTTTATTACAAAATAAATACTATCTCATTTTCCAGGCATCCTTTACCTCTACCATAGGTACCACAATCTGTTCTTTAGTACTGTCACCATACACCACTTGCAAAAAAACATCAGCAACATGATGCGCTGTATCAGCTTTTGCATTCAGAACATTCACCTTAACCATACCTTTATGTTCATCTTGCTGCTGCTCAACAAACATTTTGGCATTCATCAGCAATTGATCCTGATAGCCATTTGGCAACCGATAAGGTTGATTGTAACCATCTACAAACTCCTTATACTTGCCCTCTAAAAGCAAATCATAATATCCCTTGGCTGCAATACCTGCAAGATAGCCAGGATCAGGCTTCTCCTCCCTACAGGAAGAAAATACCAATCCCACCATGAATATCATAAAAATCAAAAGTTTCTTCATTTTTATACACTTTGATTCTGCATTCTTCGCTTCATTTATTTACTTCTGACGAATGAAGACGTTGATAGGACAGCCATGTAATGACCAGTTCTCACGAATCTTATTCTCCAGGAAACGGCGATAGTTCTCCTTGACATACTGAGGCAAGTTTGCATAGAACACAAACGAAGGAATCGTTGTATTAGGCAACTGGGTGCAATACTTAATTTTGATATACTTACCCTTTATGCTCTGTGGAGGATATGCCTCGATAATAGGCAACATCACCTCATTCAACTTAGAAGTTCCAATATGAGCCTTACGGTTCTGGTAAACTTCCTTGGCTGTTTCCAATACTCGGAAAATACGCTGCTTAGTCAAGGCAGAAGCAAAGATGATAGGAAAGTCTACGAATGGAGCCATACGCTTGCGGATTGCATTTTCAAAAGTATCAATTACCTTCTGATTCTTCTCCTCAACCAAATCCCATTTGTTTACTACAACCACCAGACTCTTGTTGTTCTTCTGAATCAACTGGAAGATGTTCATATCCTGGGTCTCGATACCACGGGTAGCATCGAGCATCAGGATGCAGACATCACTATTCTCGATGGCACGGATAGAACGCATCACTGAATAGAATTCCAAGTCTTCGCTTACCTTGTTCTTACGACGGATACCAGCTGTATCAACCAGGTAAAAATCGAAACCAAACTTATCGTATCTGGTATAGATACTATCACGTGTAGTACCAGCAATTTCTGTCACGATATTACGATCCTCACCTATAAAAGCATTGATAATGCTACTCTTACCAGCATTCGGACGACCTACTACCGCAAAACGAGGAATATCTTCTTCGATTGCCTCCTCAGGATTATCCTGAAGTTTGTCCAGAATCATATCAAGCAAATCACCAGTACCACCACCTGTAGCTGCACTGATACACTGGGGATCCCCCAAGCCTAACTTGTAGAACTCAGCAGCCTGATAATACTCTGCGCTGTTATCAACCTTGTTAGCAACAAGGATAACAGGCAATTTGGCACGACGCAAAATAAGCGCCACGTCTTCATCCCAATCAGTAAGGCCAGTGTTAACGTCTACCAGGAAGAGAACCAGGTCAGCCTCTTCGGTAGCAACAAGCACCTGCTTGCGGATAGCATCTTCAAAAATATCATCAGATTTTACAACCCAACCACCGGTATCAACAACCGAAAATTCTCTACCATTCCAACTGCACTTACCATACTGACGGTCACGAGTAGTACCGGCAGTATCACTAACGATAGCGCGACGTGATTGAGTCAAACGATTAAATAAAGTAGACTTACCCACATTAGGGCGTCCTACAATAGCTACTAAATTTGCCATAAACAGTCATTATCCTCCTTCCTTTTAGGAGGTATTCAAGGATGTGGTCTCTGCATCCAAGTTAATAATTTGCCGAAGCTGACCTTGCTCCGGCCCTCGCTCTTTTGGCGAGAGTCACTCCCTCGATTACATTCAGGGAGGAGTTATTTTAGTTGATAGTTTAGAGTTGATAGTTTATAGTTATTAAGGGCGTCTTTAAACTATTAACTCTTAACTATCAATTATTCCGGATTATATCCAAAGGCATCAAGTTCTCTCTGAGAGCTGCGCCAATCCTTATCAACTTTTACGAAAGTCTCCAAGAAGATTTTCTTGTCGAAGAACTTTTCCAAAGCCTTACGACTCTCGGTATTCACCTTTTTCAATGCGATACCCTGGTGCCCGATGATGATACCCTTTTGGGAATCACGTTCAACATAAATCACTGCATTAATGTGGATACGTTTTTCATCTTCCTTAAATCGCTCCACTCTTACCTCTACAGAATAAGGTATCTCCTTATCATAATAGAGCAAAATCTTTTCTCGGATAATCTCTGAAACGAAGAAACGGGCAGGCTTGTCTGTCAGCTGATCCTTATCAAAGAAAGCAGGAGATTCCGGCAAGAGTTCCTTAATGCGCTTCAAGAGCATATCCGTTCCGAATTTATTCTTCGCTGAGATAGGAAGAATCTCTGCATTAGGCAACAAAGAGTGCCATTTTTCAACAATATCACCCAACTTCTTCGGATCACTCTGATCAATCTTGTTGATGAGCAAGAGTACAGGAATCTGCATTTTCTTAACCTTTTCCAAGAATTCCATGTTCTTTTCAGGGTTTTCTATCACATCAGTCACATAAAGCAGCACATCAGCATCCGCCAATGCACTCTCAGAGAAGGCAAGCATCATCTCCTGCATCTTGTAATTAGGCTTCAAAACACCAGGAGTATCAGAAAATACAATCTGCATATCATCAGTATTCACAATACCCATGATACGATGACGGGTTGTCTGAGCCTTAAAAGTTGCAATACTAATACGTTCACCCACCAATTGATTCATCAAGGTACTTTTTCCCACATTAGGGTTACCTACTATATTTACGAAACCAGCTTTATGCATAAAAAAATGAATTTAGCAAAATTTTACTATCAAGAAGTTAAGCTCTATTGTTTTTAAGCTAAAGAAACGCATCCTTACTTATTTATAGAGAAATAAGAAAGATGCGTTTCCTTATATAGATTATTATTCTATCCTATTTTTATAGATTACTTTCCGTAAGCAGCGCCATCATACGCCCACTTATAGAAAGAAGCGCCATGTACAAATCCTGCACCAAATGCTGTGAAGATGACGTTATCGCCCTTCTTCAATTGGCTTTCAGCATCCCAGAGTGCCAATGGAATTGTTGCAGCACTAGTATTTCCATAATGATCGATGTTTACAACCACCTTATCAAGTGGAATTCCAGCACGCTTGGTTACTGCCTCGATAATACGGAGATTAGCCTCGTGAGGAATTACCCAGTTCACATCATCAGCCTTCAGATTGTTCATTTCCATGATCTTCATCACGTCGTTGCTCATATCTGTTACTGCGTAACGGAATACAGTACGACCTTCCTGATAAAGATAGTGCAGGCGATGATCAACTGTAAAATGTGATGGAGGGCAAACAGAACCACCAGCCTTCATGTGAAGGAAAGGCAAACCTTGTCCATCTGTACGAAGGTATGAGTTCTGAACACCAACGTTCTCCTCTTCAGTTGCCTCCACCAAAACCGCACCTGCTCCATCTCCGAAGAGAACACAAGTAGCACGGTCTGTGTAATCTACCAATGAAGACATCTTGTCAGCACCAATCACAATAATCTTCTTGTATCTACCACTCTGAATCATGCTTGCAGCAACATCAAGGGTATACAAGAATCCACAGCAAGCTGCAGAGAAGTCAAATGCGAAAGCATTCTTCAAGCCCAGCTTACCGAGGACGATAGATGCTGTAGAAGGGAACTTGTAGTCAGGTGTCGTGGTTGTTACAATCAGTGCATCGATTGTATCTGGATCAACGCCAGTCTTCTGAATCAACTGCTTGGCAGCTTTACGCGCCAGATAGCTAGTTCCGAGGCCTTCCTCTGTAAGGATGCGGCGCTCTTTGATACCCACACGGGTGGTAATCCACTCATCTGTAGTATCTACCATGCGAGACAATTCCTCGTTGTTGAGGATATAGTCTGGCACGTAGCCACCGACACCTGTAATTACAGCATTAATTTTACCCATTATTCAGCTGCTTCCTTAACGATTGCAACCTTACCACGATAGTAACCGCAAGTAGGGCAAACAGTGTGGTATACATAGTATGCACCACAGTTTGGGCAAACTGCCAATGTAGGAGCTACTGCCTTATCATGAGTTCTTCTCTTAAGTGTACGTGTCTTTGACTGTCTTCTTTTAGGATGTGCCATAATTTTTAAATGTTTAAAATTTTAATTTTTATTTTTTCAATTTCAATAGAGCTTCCCAGCGTGGATCTACAGTTTCCTCTTCTTCCTCACCGCTTCGGGCGGCAGAATGCTCATTGAGCTTTTCAATCATAGCAGGGTTGCATTTTCCAGGTGCATGCACATGCTTGATGGGAATATTGAGATCTATAAATTCATAGATAAACCAGGCGACATCGAGTATTCCTTCGTTCTCGGCCACAGTCACCAGATCATCATCCTCTGAGTACTCTTCTCCGAATTTTACGACTAGCCTGTCATTAGTCTCAATGGTTTGATCCATATCGTCCAGACAGATGTCGCATGGTATGTGAACCACTCCCTCAGTATGGAAATTGAGTTCGAAGAAGTCATCCGTCCTATTGATAGACAGACTACTTGACAACTCGCCTCTCTGAACATCAGGAGCATCGATTGCCTCAAAATATTCATTGGTAAGCTTAAATTCCTTTTCGGTTATACCTTGAGGTAAAGCTTTCAAATCAATCTTAAAAGAATCTATGTTACACATATTCAATATATACTATATTGTTTCGGGCTGCAAAGTTACAAATAATTTTTGAGATAAAATAATTTTTTATGTAAAAATCACTAAAATCACTCATTATTAATTGATTATTCTTTCTTTAACTCGATTCTGAAGGTGGTTCCATGCCCAATTTCTGTACTTTTCACCCATATTTTACCATGATGGTATTCTTCTACGATTCGTTTAGCTAGTGATAAACCTAGGCCCCAGCCTCGCTTTTTGGTAGTAAAACCGGGACGGAATACATTCTTCAAATCCTTTTTTCTTATACCATTTCCTGTATCTGAAACTTCTATAATAGCTTTATCAGCTGTTTCTTCCACATGGAGCGTAATCTGTCCACCATTTGCTCCCATAGCATCAACAGCATTCTTCGACAGATTTTCTATCACCCATTCAAAGAGAGAGGCATTCATCTTAACGATAACATCCTGTTCAGGTATTTCCTTCACCAGTTTAACATTCTTCGATGTTCGACGATCCATGTAGTCTATAACATGATTCATCACTTCGTTCAAACTTGCAGGAACAGGTTCTGGCAGGGCACCTATCTTTGAGAAACGGTCTGCTATCAGTTGCAAACGCTGGATATCCTTGTTCATTTCAGGAATGAGTTCGTCATCCGGATAATTGATCTTCAGAATTTCAATCCAAGCCATCAGACTGGAAATTGGAGTACCCAACTGATGAGCAGTTTCTTTAGACAACCCCACCCACACCTTATTCTGTTCCGCTCTTTTGGAAGTAAGCAAAGCAAAGATGGCAATAACCACAAAGAGCATGACTACCCCCAACTGAATATAAGGATAAGCTGACAGACGTCGTATCATGAGGGATTCATCATAGCAAACCTGAATATAGTCATGCGTTGAATCATCTAGTTCAATTTTAATATTCTTGCCTTGTTTCAAGAGCCGCTGACCGATGGCAGAAGCATAAGCAAGGGAATCTGCATAATCTTTCCCTTCCACATCAACATTACGAAAAGTCTGAGCATGGTTTTCAGAATCCATTACGATAACCGGAATGGAATTATTTTCATTGATAACCTTCAATACCAAGTTCAAGTCAGTATTCTCATCGGCATTATTGAGCGTACGCATAGCTTCAGCCCAAACCGCCATACGGTTGCGTTCCTCTTCTGCTAGATCACGAACAAGAAAATGAGACACAACAAGAGAGGCGACAGCAATAAACACTGCCGCTATCACCAAAAAAATCTTCACCTGTCTTATTCTATCGGTCCAAATCATGCTGCAAAGATAATAAAAATCCGTGTAATCAACGTCATCTGCTGATAAAAAACATCTTGAGCAGATAAAAAATAAAAAAAAGCCCCGACTACTTTCGTAATCGAGGCTTCTGAAATTGAAAGGAGGCGGCTA
>CAUFXJ010000040.1:0-24177 GCA_959596915.1 Segatella copri | reverse complement strand
ATGCCGCCAAACCGATGGCAGCAAGCTTAGAATTGAATAATTTCATATCTATTTTAGTTTAAATTGTACTTTCAGTTTTTGTTTGATTCCATTTACTTATATTTTTGTCCTCAAGCTCGTTGCTTTTTTAGGGTGGTTTGACTATCATCATCTCGCATACACTCACAAGTGGCTCTTAGACGCTGCAAATTTAATGAAATTATTTCATAAGTAGTAGTTTTCTAAAGTTAAATAAACTTAATTCGCTACTTTTTGTTCTGATACTCATTAGGTTGGTTTGTTGTGGGCAATAACGAATAGGCTCTTCCGCTTGTCAAACGATAACTATTTCTGAACTCATTAACCCGAAAATTACTCCGAAAGATAGCTGAATATCTCCGAAGAATGCGAAAATATCTCCGAAAGATAGCAGAATATCTCCGAAGAATAAACCAGGAAAACAAATGTTGGGAATACGATGATGGATATGTGTTGTGGTGACGTGGTGAAGGGTGAAGGGTATATTTTAAATCTTATATATATATTCTTTTTTTAGGATTTTTGGAAAAACCGGAAAGTCAGAAAAATGAAAAAACGGATTTTTTCCCTTGCCGCGCGTATATATAAAAAAGAGTTTTCAAACCTTCACCCTTCACCTTTTTATTTAACATTTTATGTGTCAGATAGTTACGGGTGAAGGGTGGTGAAGGGTGTTTTTCGCTTTTTATAAACATATTTTAAGAATTCAGCCCGTTTTTACATATTTTAAGCGTTTATTTTTGGTTCCGAAAGGGGGTGCCCTTTTCAGGAGGGTCCAATTTTCCTCATTTCTTACCGCTGAAATCTTTGAAAAAGCGAGTGGGTTATGGAATCCCGTCTTATGTTGTGTTAAACAATTATCAGATAAAAGAAGTTAACGATACCGAAAAAGGACTGATTTTTAAACAAATATTGACGCAGAAAACTTGAAGTTTCGCATATTAGATGATTCAAGTTTAAGGCAAGTTCAGAAGTTAAAAGAGTTAAAGAAGTTTAAGTGGTTAAAGAAGTTAAAGGGAAGTTAAAGAAGTTATCACTCCCTACGGTCGTTCAGTAAATCAGGAAAACAAATGTTGGGAATACGATGATGGATATGTGTTGTGGTGACGAGGTGAAGGGTGGTTCTTTTTCTTAAATCATAATTCTAATATTTTAAAGCCTGTTGCAAATAAGCTGCTTGTTTTAAGTTTTTTGAAGTAGCTAGTATTGGTTTATAAAATCTTCCAGAAAATCTTCCGGTGTTCCAACTTTGATGCTTGCAGTCTTGAAATCTTTAATGTTTCTGGTAACAATGTAGTCCGCTTTTGCTTTTTCTGCACATTTGTATTGCATGGCATCTTCAAAGTCTTCAAAGTCGGATATGGTTGCATAGTTAACGCATTCTTCATCTGTTGCGACTACTTTACATATGTTGCAGAAATCAGCAATCAACGTTTTTATTCTGTTGTTGTCATTGTTCTTGCTTAATATATAGCTTGCGGTCGCAAAAGATATGGCTGCTGCGTATAATTCGATCTTTTGGTTGATAGCTAAGCTCATGATGATTGCTGCGTCATCATAGAACCCCGTTCTGTTTCCAAGATAATCAATTATCACATTTGTATCTAAGAAAACCTGTTTCATATCATCTTATTTCATGTAGTCCTTGTAGTATTCGTTTTTGTAGTCGAATGACTCTGGCGAGTTGATGCCTTTAGTCATGGCTGCAATTCTTGGGTCTATAACTAATTCTGCCTTGGTTATTTTCTTAGTCTTTGTCTTGTTGGGAGACACAGCCTTGTTAGGAGACAGTATTTTCTTCAGTGCTTTGACAGCCTTGCTTATTGTCTCGTAATCCTCGTTGGCAATTATGTTGACGAGTGATTGATATTCTGTTTGTAACTCTAATGTTGTCATAATTTAATCTTTTAAAACCTTTTGCAAAGATACGCTGAATTTTTGTAACTTCCAAATTTTTAGGCTGTTTTTTGCTTTAGGGATAGAGAAAATAACATTCTATAGCAACGCCTGGCGGGTTTTGCTATTTCAGTGACTAACGAAGGCTGTTCCAGTGAGAACAGGAGGCTGTTTTACTTTTTTTGTATTTTTTTTCTCTTTCCCTGCAACCTTTCGGGTTTCTTTTACGTCTAACCATCAGATTTCCGAAACAAAAAGGTATTCGGTTTATCACGTATTTAGAAACATAAAATAGAAATGATATGAAGAAATTATGTATTTGGGCGGTGGCTGCCGCTTTATTCTTTGCCCCAATGGGCTTGAGTTCTTGCAGTATGGGATCTTCTGCCAGTGAAATGAAGGGAAGTCTCAACTTTACGCAGGATGATTTGAGCGAGAAGCCTTTCAAGGCTATCGACGTGGATGTGATTGCCAGCGTTTATTATACCCAGAACAATGGCGATGAATGCAGCGTTCGATTGGATTACTCTGCCATCAAGGATGCTGAGTTCGTACAGAAACTCAAGGAGAAGCTCAAGGTGGTTTATCGTGACGGCGAGGTGAAGATCGGACTCAACGGAAAACTCAAGGTGCCTGCCGCGTGTAACTCTGAAAAGAATAGGCTCAAGATTTATATCACCAGTCCTGACCTGGTGAAGATTGCACAGGAAGGCGTGGGCTCATTCTATGCCAAGACGATTAATAGCGACCGCCTGAAAATCGATAACGAGGGTGTAGGCTCTGTCAAGATTGGGAAGATTCTTGCCAACAAACTGGAGGTAACCAACGAGGGTGTTGGCTCGGTAAATATCGATGATGTGGCTGGAGATGATATGAACATTGACAACGAAGGCGTAGGCTCGGTGAAAATCTCTAAGATTGAGATGGGAAGTGTGAAACTGGATAATGAGGGCGTAGGCTCTGTTAATCTGGAAATGTTTAAGGGCGGCAGTCTGATTATCAAGAACGAGGGCGTGGGCAGTGTGAAAGCCAAGGTTGACTGCCAGAGTGTAAACGCTACATCCGAGGGTGTTGGCGGAGTTAACTTGAGTGGTGTAACCCGTCAGTACAATAAGAAAAAAGGTGGAATCGGAGGAATTTCTGATGGCGGATTGACAGTAAGAAAGTAACGTAAGTTGTTGAAGAACAGAATATAAAGTAGTTAAGAATTAGTGCGGAAAATTTTTAAAATGAATTTTTGAAAATTTTCCGCAGCTAAGAAATTCGTAATTAGAAGTCCCACTTTACACCGAGGCAAGGGCGAACCATCCAGCCGGCATTGCTGCCGAAGTTGTGGCTGATTTCTACCTCGCTACCTACGCTCAGGTTCTCGCAGCCGAAGTGCTGACCTATATTATACCAAAGCTGTGGCTCAGTAGTGAAGACGGTGTGCTCAGCTTTGTAATCGATGTTGCCATCCTTGTCGAGCTTCGGGTCGCCATCCTTATCCAGGAAAGAACTGTGATTCTCCCACCAGAAATCTGCGAAACCGCTAAAGTTCAATCCCTTTAATCCAAAGATGTCTTTGCATCCCCAAACAGCAGTAAACTGCATTGGTACGTTCTGGTCGGTCTTGCGGATAGTCTTGTAGAGAGCCTGGAGTGTCAAGGTGTTCTTGAAACTCTTGTCGTGCATGAAATACTCCACACCGAAGAGCCAGGCATTGTTGATAGGGTAGTTCTTGGTGATACCGCCATTATACTCTACGTGGAGGCTCCAGTTCTTCATTGGGCTGTTCTGCCAGAAGTTCAATGCACGTGAAATCTCTGTGTAGGTACCACCCTGTGCCACGTTTGGACTGTTGGTGTCCATCTTGTCGTAATTGAAGTCGTGGTCTACAAAGAAATAGGTGTTACCCCATTTGTCCTGCTTGAACATTTCGAGTGTGAGGGTAACATACTTGCGGTCACTGCCGAAGTCGTAGAAAACTTGGGCGTTGGTCTGTGCTAAAGTTTTGCTCGCAGGGAGCAACGCAAGTGCCATGAGCAGTAGGCTTTTCATCTTTTTCATAAATTTTTTCTTTTCTTTATTATTTATTAAATGAAACAAAAAACTGCGGACGGAAGGCCCGCAGTTTGTAATTATATTTATCCGTAACAATTAGTATGCGAAGAGAGGGTAATCCTTCATTGTAGCATTCACCTTTTCGCGAACGCGGGCAATGACCTTCTCGTCCTCAGGAGCATTCAGAACCTCCTCGGTGAGTTCGGCAATGAGGTGCATCATATCTTCCTTGGCGCCACGTGTGGTCATGGCTGCTGTACCCAGGCGGATACCTGATGTCTGGAAGGCAGAACGGCTGTCGAATGGAACCATGTTCTTGTTGACTGTGATGTCGGCTGCAACCAGCGCATTCTCAGCTACTTTACCTGTAAGATCTGGATATTTGCTTCGGAGGTCTACGAGCATAGAATGGTTGTCTGTACCACCGCTAACGATACCGAATCCGCGACCGATGAGGTCGTCTGCGAGTACGGCTGCATTCTTCTTTACCTGAGTAGCATACTCCTTCCATGAAGGCTGCAGATTCTCATTGAAGGCTACTGCCTTTGCCGCGATGACGTGCTCCAAAGGACCGCCCTGCTGACCAGGGAATACGGCAGAATTCAAGAGCATGCTCATCTTCTTAACCTCGCCCTTCTTGGTAGTCAAACCCCATGGATTGTCAAAATCTTTGCCCATCAGAATGATACCGCCACGAGGACCACGGAGGGTCTTGTGAGTAGTAGAAGTAACGATGTGTGCATACTTCAATGGGTTGTCGAGCAGACCGGCTGCAATCAGACCTGCAGGGTGAGCCATATCGATCATGAGGAGAGCGCCTACCTCATCGGCAATCTTGCGCATGCGGGCATAATCCCATTCGCGGCTATAAGCGCTACCACCACCGATAATCAGTTTTGGTTTGTGCTCAAGAGCCAGTTTCTCCATCTCGTCGTAGTCTACACGGCCTGTTTCCTTGTTCAGGTTGTAACCGATAGGGTTGTAGAGAATACCGGATGTATTGACGTGGCTACCATGAGAGAGGTGGCCGCCGTGGTCGAGGTTCAAGCCCATGAAGGTATCACCTGGCTTCAATACGGCAAGCAGAACAGCAGCGTTAGCCTGCGCACCAGAGTGAGGCTGTACGTTGGCATACTCAGCACCGAACACCTTCTTTACACGCTCGATGGCGAGGTTCTCTACGATGTCAACTACCTGGCATCCGCCATAATAACGCTTGCCTGGCAGTCCCTCGGCATACTTGTTAGTAAGGTAAGAACCCATAGCGTTCATCACCTCGTCACTCACGAAATTCTCAGAAGCGATAAGCTCCATACCCTTCAGCTGGCGCTGATGTTCTCTTTCGATTAAGTCGAAAATCTCTTGATCTTTTACCATTTCCCTTTACTTTTTATGGTTGATGTTTAATGAAATCGGATGCAAAAATAAGCAATATCTCTCAAACTACCAAATAAATCGTAACATTTTGAGTGATATTGCTTACTTTTTGTTATAAACTACCTGTTTTTATTACTTGCAGAGCTCTACTTTGCCCAATTGCTGCTCTTTGTCGCAGTAGTGGCAACGTACGATACCGAGCACTTTGTCTACGGTATGGAAGAGGGTCTGCATAGGCTCGTTGTTGGTGATGCACTTAGGGTTGTTGCACTTTACGATGCCCTTCAGTGTATCAGGAGTCTTGACGGTCTTCTTCTCTACGATTTCGTAGTCTTTGATGATACTCAGTCCGATGTTAGGCGCAACGACAGAGAGTCGGTTGATTTCCTCATCGGTAAAATACTTGTTGGCAACCTTGATGATGCCCTTCTTGCCAATCTTCTTGCTTGGCAGGTTGTAGCCGATAGTAACAGGAGTCTCCATCTTCTCCAACTGGAGCAGATTTACTACCTGATAGGTCTTTTCGGCTGGTATATGGTCGATTACGGTACCGTTTTCGATAGCCGCAACCACTAATTGACTTTTATTGTTTCCCATCTGTCTATTAACTATAAACTATTAACTATAAACTACTCAATAATGGTCTTGTCGTTTTTCACGTCATCGAGCGAAATGCCGAGGCAGTGGCAGAAGATAGCCTCACGTGCATAGAGACCATTCTGAGCCTGCTGGATATAGTATGCATGTGGATCATCGTCTACATCGTAAGCAATCTCGTTGACACGTGGCAGCGGATGCATAATCTTCATGTTCTCCTTAGCCTTGCAGAGCATGTCACGCTTCAGGATATACACGTTCTTTACGCGTTCATACTCCATCAGGTCGCTGAAACGCTCCTTCTGTACACGTGTCATGTAGAGGATGTCGGCACCTGCAATCACATCTTCGTTAAAGTCCTCGTGCTCAACATATTTGATGTTGTGCTCCTTGCAGTAGAGTTTATACTCTTCTGGCATGGCGAGTTCTTTAGGTGCGATGAAATGGAAGGTAGGATTGAAGTGGCGCATGGCTGTGATAAGTGAGTGAACGGTGCGGCCATATTTGAGGTCACCCACAAGATAGATGTTCAAGTTCTCCAGGGTTCCCTGGGTCTTGTAGATAGAGTAGAGGTCGAGCAGGCACTGTGAAGGGTGCATGTGAGCGCCGTCGCCTGCATTTACGATAGGCACTGGTGCTACCTCACTGGCATACTGGGCTGCTCCCTCGATGAAATGGCGCATGGCGATTACATCGGCATAGTTGCTTACCATCAGGATGGTATCCTTGAGGGTCTCACCCTTGGTGGTACTGGATGTCTTGGCATCAGAGAAACCAATGACACGGGCACCAAGACGGTTGGCAGCGGTTTGGAAACTGAGTTGGGTACGAGTAGATGGCTCGAAGAAAAGGGTCGCTACGACCTTTCCCTTCAACAACTCCCTGTTCGGGTGCTTTTCGAACTCTTGCGCCATTTCCAGGAGGTACATGATTTTCTCCTTGGAAAGGTCTGCAATGGTCACAAAATTATGTTTTTCCATTTGAAATTTGATTGAATGTTCTAAAATCGCCCACAAAGTTACATAAAAAATCTGATTTATGTGTGATAAGTCAAAACTTTTATGTAATTTTGCACAAATATTTAAAGAAATAGTGATGAGAAAGCGATTTATACATATTTTATGGGCTGTTTTCGGCACTGGAATACTCATGGTAATTCTTGCCTTTGTTGCCATCTGGTTTGGAATGATTGGCTACATGCCCGACATCGAGGATCTGCAGAATCCTATCAACAGATTTGCCACCCAGGTTTACTCTGCCGATGGCAAGGTGCTTGGTACGTGGAACCTGAACAAGGAGAACCGTATCGTGATTCCTTACAAGAAAATGTCACCTTATTTAATAAAGGCACTGGTGGCTACTGAGGATGAGCGATTCTATGAGCATTCAGGTATCGACTTCCGTGCACTGGGACGTGCCATCGTCAAGCGTGGTATCCTGGGACAGACTAATGCGGGTGGTGGAAGTACCATCACGCAGCAGCTCGCCAAGCAGCTTTATTCTGAGAAGGCAGGCAGTACGATGGAACGATTGTTGCAGAAGCCGATAGAGTGGGTGATTGCGGTGAAGCTGGAACGCTATTATACCAAAGAGGAGATTCTGGCTCTCTATCTCAATTACTTCGATTTCCTGCACAATGCTGTAGGAATCAAGACGGCGGCCAATACCTATTTTAATAAGGAACCGAAGAATCTGACCCTCTGTGAGTCGGCAACGCTCATCGGACTGTGCAAGAATCCGTCGCTCTTCAATCCGGTTCGCTATCCGGAGAGAGCGAGGGAGCGCAGAAATGTGGTTCTTTCGCAGATGGTGAAGGCGGGGTATCTGAGCCGGGGCGAGTATAGCCAGTGTGCTGCTGAGCCGCTGACGCTCAATTTCCACCGTACCGACCATAAGGATGGTTCGGCTACTTATCTGCGTGAGTTCCTTCGCCAGTATATGATGGCTAAGCGTCCGGAGCGTAGTGATTATCCATCCTGGAACCGTGCCCAGTTTGTGGTGGATTCTATCCAGTGGGAGAATGATCCGCTCTATGGATGGTGCAACAAGAACTATAAGAAGGATGGTTCGCCATATAATGTATACAGTGATGGACTGAAGGTGTTTACAACTATTGATAGCCGTATACAGCAGTATGCGGAAGAGGCTATGTATCAGCATGTAGCCCGCTATCTGCAGCCTCGCTTCAGTGCAGAGATAGCCCGCAAACCAAGCTCGCCATACAGTGATAAGCTGACACCGAAACAGATTAAGAGTATACTGAACCGCAGTATCACCCAGAGTGAGCGTTACCGTACGATGAAGGCTGCAGGATATTCTGAGGATGAAATCAAGGCGGCATTCCGCAAGAAGCAGGAGATGACCGTATTTACCTATCATGGTGATATTGATACGCTGATGAGTCCGCTCGATTCTATCCGTTATTACAAGAGTTTTCTGCGTAGCGGTTTTATGAGCATGGATCCTAAGACGGGTGCTGTGAAGGCGTATGTGGGTGGATTGGATTATACTCATTTCATGTATGACATGGTGAGTCTGGGACGCCGGCAGGTGGGTTCTACCATCAAGCCATTTCTTTACAGTCTGGCGATGTCTAACGGCTTCCAGCCTTGCGATTTGGCGCCTAACCGTCAGCAGACCTATATGGTGGCAGGTCGTCCGTGGACACCTCGTAACGCCAACCATTCACGTGCCGGACAGATGGTTCCGCTGAGTTGGGGATTGGCGCAGAGTAGCAACTGGGTGAGTGCTTATCTGATGAGTAAGCTCAATCCGCAGCAGTTCGTACAGATGTTGCGCGACTTCGGCATCAGCAGTCCTGATATCCATGCATCCATGAGTCTCTGTCTGGGACCATGTGAGGTAAGTGTCAGCGAGATGGTGAGCGCTTATACCGTATTTGCCAACCACGGCATCCGTACTGCTCCAATGTTTGTGAGCCGTATCGAGGATAATGAAGGTAATACGATTGCTACCTTCCAGCCACGTATGAACGAGGTGATCAGTGCCGATAATGCCATGAAGATGCTCACCATGCTGATGGGCGTTGTGGATAATGGTACGGCAGGAAGACTGCGCTACCGTTATAACCTGGAAGGACAGATTGGTGCCAAGACCGGTACTACCAATAACAACAGCGACGGTTGGTTTATCGGCTTTACTCCACAGCTCGTAAGTGGCTGCTGGGTAGGTGGTGAGGAGCGTGATATTCACTTCGATTCCATGAGTATGGGTCAGGGTGCTACCATGGCTTTGCCTATCTGGGCGATATTCATGAAGAAGGTTTATGCCGACCCGTCGCTGGGTATCAGTCCTGCTATCAAGTTCGATTTGCCGGAAGACTACAATCCTTGTTCCCGCAAGGCAGCCGAACAGGATGACTTTGAGGAAGTAGGAGGTGGCAGCATCGACGAAGTTTTCGAATAAAAACCAAGGCATTCGCCATTTTTGCATGTATTTATTTTAAATAGTGCAAAAATGGCGAATGTTATTTGTTTATATGCATTTTTTTTTGTATTTTTGCAGAGTTTTAGAACATGCATAGCCCGATTGATGCTTCTTCGGGTTTTTCAAAATAGAAATAAAATAAAAAATCATTATAATGAACGTTTCATACAAATGGCTTAAAGAATACGTCGATTTCGATTTGACACCACAGGAGACTGCGGACGCGTTGACCTCTTGCGGACTCGAAGTTGACGCTTTGGAAGAAGTTCAGTCTGTCAAGGGCGGATTGAAAGGTCTCTATGTTGGTAAAGTATTGACATGCGAGGAGCATCCTAATAGTGATCACCTCCATGTTACAACCGTTGACTTGGGTAAGGGCGAACCTCAGCAGATTGTCTGTGGTGCTCCTAACGTTGCTGCAGGTCAGAAGGTTATCGTGGCTGATTTGGGCTGCGTGCTTTACGACGGCGACCAGAGTTTTACCATTAAGAAGAGCAAGCTCCGCGGTGTAGAGAGCCTGGGTATGATTTGTGCTGAGGATGAGATTGGTGTAGGTACCTCTCACGACGGCATCATCGTACTCCCAGAAGATGCTCCGGTAGGTCAGCCTGCTGCTGAGTATTATCACCTGGAGAGCGACTGGCTCATCGAGATTGATATCACTGCCAACCGTGCTGATGCGCTCGGTCACTGGGGTGTAGCCCGCGACCTGTATGCCTGGTTGAAGCAGAATGGCTACAAGACAAGCTTGCATCGCCCATCTTGCGATGAGTTTGTAGTAGATAACGAAGATCTTCCTATCGATGTTGAAATTCAGAATACTGAGGCTTGCAAGCGTTATGCCTGTGTAAGCATCACCGGTTGTGAGGTGAAGGAAAGTCCTAAGTGGTTGCAGGATAAGCTGAACATCATCGGCTTGCGCCCTATCAACAATATCGTAGATATCACCAACTACATCATGATGGCATACGGCCAGCCATTGCACTGCTTCGATGCAGACATGGTTACCGGTCATAAGATTGTGGTCCGTACCCAGCCAGAGGGAACCAAGTTTGTTACTCTCGATGGCGAGGAGCATACCTTGGGTGAGCACGACCTGAGCATCTGCAATGCTGAGGAGCCTATGTGTATCGCCGGTATCTTCGGCGGTAAGGGTTCTGGTACTTACGAGACAACCAAGGATGTAGTCTTGGAGAGTGCTTACTTCCATCCTACATGGATCCGCAAGAGCGCTCGCCGTCATGGCTTGAGCACAGATGCCAGCTACCGTTTTGAGCGTGGTGTAGATCCAAACGGACAGATTTATGCTTTGAAGCAGGCTGCCATCCTCTGTAAGCAGTTGGCAGGCGGTAAGATCTCCATGCAGATCAAGGATGTATATCCAGAGCCAATGCAGGATTTCCCAGTTCGCCTGAACTATGAGTATGCGCATCGCCTCATCGGTAAGGAGATTGGTGCTGAAACCATCAAGAACATTGCCACATCTCTCGAGATGAAGATCGTGAAGGAGGATGCTGAGGGCATCGACCTCCTGGTTCCTGCTTATCGTGTAGACGTTCAGCGTCCTTGCGACGTGGTAGAGGATATCCTCCGTATCTACGGATATAATAATGTGGAGATTCCAACCCAGTTGAAGAGCTCCCTGACTGTACAGGGCGATGAGGACAAGGCTTATCACAGCCAGAACCTCGTGGCTGAGCAGTTGGTAGGCGAGGGCTTCATGGAGATTCTCAACAACTCTCTGAGCAAGGCTAGCTACTATACCGACTTCGACCTCAACAAGTATCCTAACGAGACAACCGTGAAGGTGATGAACCCATTGAGTGCTGATCTCGGTGTGATGCGCCAGACGATGCTGTTCGGTGGTTTGGAGAGCGTGGTTCGCAACATCAACCATAAGAGCCAGAACCTGAAGTTCTTCGAGGTAGGTAATACCTATTTATATAATAAGGAGAAATGGAGCGAGGAGAGTCCTATCAAGGCTTACTCTCAGGAGGCTCACATGTCTCTCTTCATCACCGGTAAGCGCGTAGAGGGCAGTTGGGCTCATGCTGATGAGCAGAGCAACATCTACGAGTTGAAGGCTGTGGTAGAGAATATTCTCCGTCGTGTAGGTATGCCACAGAACAACGTGGTTATCAAGCACAGCGACAATAACATCTTCTCTAAGGGCGTAAGTTACGAGACCCGTGCCGGCAAGGTATTGGTAGAGCTCGGTATCCTGAGCCTGAAGTTGAAGAAAGCATTCGATATTGAGCAGGATGTATTCTATGCTGATATCCACTGGGATAACCTGATGAAGGCAGTGAAGAAGGTGAACCTTACTTACACCGACATCAGCAAGTATCCTTCAGTTAGCCGCGACCTTGCATTGCTCGTAGACAAGAATGTAGAGTTCGCTCAGATTGAGCAGATTGCCCACCAGACAGAGAAGAAACTTCTGAAGAGCGTTGTTCTCTTCGATGTTTACGAGGGTGAGCATTTGCCAGAGGGCAAGAAGAGTTATGCCGTTAACTTCATCCTGCAGGATGAGGAGAAGACTCTGAATGACAAGCAGATAGATGCTATCATGAAGAAGCTTATTGCCAACCTTACAAGCAAGCTCAATGCAGAATTGAGATAATGCAGAAGGTGTTCAGTGCAGAATTAAGATAATATTATAAACAAACGATAAACATTTAAAATTTTATTCCAATGGGAAGAGCATTTGAATATCGTAAAGCTACAAAGCTGAAAAGATGGGGCCACATGGCCAAGACATTTACTAAGTTGGGTAAGCAGATTGCTATCGCTGTAAAGGCAGGTGGTCCAGAACCAGAGAACAACCCAACATTGCGTGCTATCATCGCTAACTGTAAGCGTGAGAACATGCCTAAGGATAACATCGCTCGTGCCATCAAGAACGCTTGTGGCAAGGATACCAGCGATTACAAGGAGGTAACATACGAGGGATATGGCCCTCACGGAGTGGCTGTCTTCGTTGATACTCTGACAGACAACACTACCCGTACTGTTGCTGACGTTCGTTCTATCTTCAACAAGTTCAGCGGAAACTTGGGTACAACAGGTTCTCTGTCTTTCCTCTTCGACCACAAGGCTGTGTTCACATTCAAGAAGAAGGAAGGTCTGGATATGGACGAGATGATTCTCGACCTGATTGACTACGGCGTAGAAGATGAGTTTGATGAGGATGAGGAAAACAACGAAATCACTATCTATGGTGCTCCTACAAGCTTCGGCGAAATTCAGAAGCACTTGGAGGCTGAGGGTTTCGAGGTAACTGGTGCTGAGTTCACTTACATCCCTAACGATTTGAAGGATGTAACTCCTGAGGAGCGCGAAACTATCGACAAGATGGTTGAGAAGTTGGAAGAGTTTGACGATGTTCAGACTGTATATACCAACATGAAGCCAGAAATTCCTGCAGACGCAGAATAAGCATTATGTTGCAGCAAGACAGACAGGATAAGTTGCAGAAGGTAACTTATCAGACTCATGGCACCTGCTCAAAATACATCTGCATCAGTATAGATGAAGATGGAAATGTGCAGGATGCCCAGTTCATCGGAGGCTGCGATGGCAATACCAAGGGCGTTTGTGCTTTGATTAAAGGCATGAAGGCAAAGGAGGTCATCGCCCGACTGAAGGGTATCACTTGTGGCAATAAGCCTACAAGCTGTCCAGACCAGTTGGCGACAGCTTTGCAGGAAATGGGATATTAATAGTGTTTTAGGCACGGATTACTAGCTAGTAATCCGTGCCTTTTCTAATACTTGAAGGTATCATCCAGCAACACCTCCTTCGGGTTCTTAGCCGAATGATATACGAAACGGAAGGTGAAGTGCTCTTCCTTATATTTCTTCAGACCAGGGTTGTTGTCCAGGGCTTCCTTCTGAAGTTTGTGGAGTTTATCCCTGTTGGCATCAATCGCCTGCTTGTTATCCGCCTTGTTTCTCAAAGAGATATAGTACGTATACATTTTCTTGGTTTTATCAAATGCAGCACTGTCAGTCCTGGCGTCATTGACGTATGGAGTAGGACAGTATTTTTCAGTATATTCCTTGGCTTCACGAGCCGCTTTGTCCTCCAGACTTTCTGTACAAGAAACGAGCAAAGAAGCAAAAATACCGATGTAAATCAACTTTTTCTTCATGATTTTTCTACTTTTTATCTAAAAATCTCTATTATTTTCAATATTTTGTGCAAAGATACGAAAAAAAATACTATCTTTGCACTCTAAAGAGAGAAAAATTATATGGAGAATATAAATAAAATAAGAAATTTCTGCATTATTGCACATATAGACCATGGTAAAAGTACCTTGGCAGACCGACTTCTGGAGAAGACTCAGACCATCAAGATTACTGAAGGACAGATGCTTGATGATATGGATTTGGAAAGAGAACGTGGTATCACGATCAAGAGTCACGCTATCCAAATGGAATATAAGGCAAAGGATGGACAGACCTATATCCTGAATCTTATCGATACTCCGGGACATGTTGACTTCTCATACGAAGTTTCCCGTTCCATCGCTGCTTGCGAGGGAGCACTGCTGGTTGTTGATGCCACTCAAGGCGTTCAGGCACAGACCATTTCAAACCTCTATATGGCTATCGAGCACGACCTGGAGATTATTCCGGTAATCAATAAGATAGATATGCCTTCAGCTATGCCTGATGAGGTAGAAGACGAAATAGTAGACCTGATCGGTTGTAAGCATGAGGATATTCTCCGTGCTTCAGGTAAGACCGGTGAGGGTGTAGAAGATATACTGGAAGCTGTTGTTAATCGTGTTCCTGCTCCGGTAGGAGACGAGAAGGCACCGCTTCAGGCTTTGATTTTCGACTCTGTATTCAACTCTTTCCGCGGCATCATCGCCTATTTCAAGATAGAGAATGGCGTGATCCGTAAGGGAGATAAGGTGAAGTTCTTCAATACCGGCATGGAATATGATGCTGATGAAATCGGTGTCTTGAAGATGGATATGATTCCACGCCAGGAATTGGGTACCGGTGAGGTAGGTTATATCATCTCGGGCATCAAGAATGCTACCGAGGTAAAGGTGGGTGATACCATTACCCATATCGCCCGTCCTTGTGACAAGGCGATTGCGGGTTTCCAGGAAGTGAAACCTATGGTCTTTGCCGGTGTTTATCCTATCGATCCTAGCGATTACGAGAATCTGCGTGCATCGCTCGAAAAACTGCAGCTCAATGATGCTTCATTGACTTTCTCGCCAGAGAGTTCTGTGGCTTTGGGCTTCGGTTTCCGTTGCGGATTCCTCGGATTGCTCCACATGGAAATCGTACAGGAGAGACTGGACCGTGAGTTTAATATGGATGTCATCACTACCGTACCTAACGTATCTTATATGGTATACGACAAGCAGGGCGGTGAGAAAGAGGTTCACAATCCTTCCGGATTGCCAGACCCAACGCTGATAGACCATATTGAGGAACCATATATCCGGGCAACCATCATTACGGCTACCAATTATATTGGACCTATCATGAAACTCTGTCTGGACAAACGAGGCGAACTCATCAACCAGGAATATGTGAGTGGAAACCGTGTAGAGCTCCACTTCATGTTGCCGTTGGGAGAAATCGTCATCGACTTCTATGACAAGCTGAAGAGTATCTCCAAGGGATATGCTTCGTTCGACTATCATATCGATTCATTCCGTCATTCTGACCTGGTGAAACTCGATATCCTGTTGAATGGAGAGCCTGTAGATGCATTGAGTACTTTGACTCACCGCGATAACTCTGTGAGCTTCGGCCGCAGAATGTGCGAGAAGTTGAAGGACCTCATACCTCGTCAGCAGTTCGATATTGCTATCCAGGCAGCTATCGGTGCCAAGATTGTGGCACGTGAGACTGTTAAGCAGGTGCGCAAGGATGTTACTGCCAAATGTTATGGTGGTGACGTAAGCCGTAAGCGCAAGTTGCTTGAGAAGCAGAAGAAGGGTAAGAAGCGCATGAAGCAGATTGGTAATGTGGAAGTTCCACAGAAAGCCTTCCTGGCTGTGCTCAAACTCGACTAATGATTTAATATAAGTATAATGGAAAAGGAGGTTAAGTATTATGGCAGACTTTAAAGTAATTACCCCTAAGCGTGATATTGCGCGCGAGCTGGCGCGTAAATATAGTACGATGACTCATGATGAACTCGATGTGGTGGAAGATATCCTAGAGCCTATCAAGTATGCCAAGGGCGAGATGATCTTGCCTGAAGGTGAACAGTGCATGGGTATCTCGTACATCGAGAAGGGATTGGTACGCCAATTTTACTTTAAGAATGGCAAGGAGGTGACCGAGCATCTGGGTGTGGATCATACCATCTTTATGTGCATCGAGAGCCTCTTTAAGGAAGAACCTACCCACCTGCAGGTGGAAGCTCTGGAGCCTACGCTGGTGTATATGCTACCGAAGAAGAAGCTGGAGGCGGCTGCTATGCGTAATGTCAATATCCAGATGCTTTATCGTAAAATACTGGAAGAGAGTTTGATTCAGTCTCAGATTCATGCCGATCTGATGCGATTTGAGTCGGCGCCTAATAAATATAAGCGCCTGTGCGAAATGAACCCACAGGTGGTTCTGCGTGCACCGCTCACCTATATCGCAAGTTATCTGCAGATGACGCCGGAAACGCTGTCCAGAATCCGCTCGAATACGTTATTATAATTTATAACTTATAAAAAATGGTGTGACTTCAAAACCGAAGTCACACCATTTTTTATTTCATAATACAGTTTCTTTCTTTACTCTGCCGTATAGAGGAATCGCTTGATACTCTTCTTAGGAGTCTTTTCAAACTCATCTTCATGTATACGTATTTCTGATACTTTGCTGTAAGCAGGAATCATGGTGTTGAGCTCCTGACGGTTCTGCTCCATGACATCTGACAGTTCGTTGGTACCGAGGTTCAAGGTCTGAGCTTCATCATAGTCTGGGTGAACCAAAGCAATGAGTTTGTCGCCCTTCTGTACAACCACGCTTTCCGCTACCAGAGCCAAAGAGTTGAGCTTATCCTCAATCTCCTCAGGGTAGATATTCTGACCGTTTGCGCCAAGCAGCATGTTCTTGCTACGGCCTTTGATGAAGACGTTGCCGTCACCATCCATGGTTCCGAGATCGCCTGTATGATACCATCCGTTCTCGTCGATGGTCTGCTTGGTAGCTTCCTCATTCTTATAGTAACCCAACATTACGTTAGGACCCTTGGCAAGGATTTCGCCTGGTACATTCTCAGGATCAGGACTGTCGATGCGGACCATCATGTGGAGGGCAGCCTTACCGCAAGAGCCCGGTACGAAGTTTTTGTAATCCTCGTAGCAGATGATAGGGGCACATTCTGTTGCGCCATATCCTACGGTATATTTGAAACCTACGCTATGGAGGAAACTTTCCACTTCCTGGTTGAAGGCTGCACCACCGATAATCACCTCGTAGAAGTTGCCACCGAAGGCATTGGATACCTGGTCGCATATCTTCTCCTTCACCTTCTTGCTGATTACAGGCATGTGGAGCAGCATACGCATGCGGTTGTTCTGGATTTTAGGGAATACCTTCTTGCGGATAATCTTCTCGATAACCAGAGGTACAGCTATGATGACGGCTGGCTTGATGCGTCCGAATGCCTCGGCGATGATGGCTGGACTAGGGATGCGGGTGAGATAGAAGACGTGGCAGCCCTTGATGAATTCGAAGATAAATTCAAACGCCATGCCGTACATGTGGGCCATCGGCAGGATACTGATGACAGAATCTCCCGGCTTGATCTTCTTACCCAGTACGTTCTCTGCAAAATCTGCATTGCCCCAGAGTGCACGGTATGGAACCATTACTCCCTTGGAGAAACCGGTTGTGCCGCTGGTATAATTGATCATAGCCAACTCATCCGGATTCTGTTCCATATAGTAGTTGACATGGTTTTTGCGGAAGTACTTAGGATACTTGATACCGAACATCTCGTTGAGGTGTTCGCGCGCATAAGTCAACTTGTCGGTACGTGAAACGACAAGTGAATAATCCGGTATATAGATGATGCCTTCAAGACCTGGCATCTTCGTTGCATCAATCTGTGTTGCTACAACATCACCCACAAAGAGCAGTTTGGCATCGCTGTGGTTTACGATGTTGTGAATCTGGTCTGGCATGAATTCATGCAGGATAGGTACGGCAATGGCACCATAGGTAAGGGTAGCAAGGAATGCTACAGCCCAGTTTGCGCTATTTCGACCGCAAAGTGCTATCTTGTCGCCCTTTACTACACCAGAGTTCTCAAACATGATGTGTAGCTTCTCAATTTTGCGTGCTACATCATGGTACTGCAAGGTTGCTCCCTTGTAGTCTGTCAGAGCATCCATATCCCAATGGTCTACGATGCTCTTTTGGATTAATGCGTTAAAGCTTGGAATCTCCATATTCTTGTTATTTAACGATTTGCTTTTTTATATTTTTCTCGTACTGAAGTCTGTTTGCTGATGATAGACCTTATCTGCTGATGATCTGTCAGCAGATAGGGCCTGTCTCTAGATTGCGTTCTGATAGAGGTAACGCTTGATAGACTTCTTGGCTGTCTTTTCAAATTCCTGATTATGAAGTTTGATGCGTGATACCTTTGCGAAGCTAGGCATCTGCAAGTTCAGTTCCTTGCGGTTCTGCTCCATGATGTTCTCCAGGTCTTCGTCTGTAAAGCCGAGGTTGTTAACTTCTTCCATATCCGGATGAACCAGAGCAACCAGCTTGTCATCGCTCTGTATTACGATGCTCTCGTTGACCATAGCCATGGAGTTGAGCTTGTCCTCAATCTCTTCCGGATAGATGTTCTGTCCGTTAGGTCCCAGCAGCATGTTCTTGCTTCTTCCTCTTACGAAGAAATGTCCGTCGGCGTCCATCGTTGCCAGGTCGCCTGTATGGAACCATCCGTCTTTATCTATTACGGCATCTGTTGCTTCCTGGTTCTTGTAATAGCCCTTCATCACATTGATGCCGCGGCAAACCAGTTCACCGGCTACGTTCTCCGGGTCATCGCTCAAAACCTTTACCTCCATGTGCTTCACGGCAACACCACAGCTTCCTGCCACATAGTTGTCCTGATGGGCAAAGGTGATAAGTGGAGCAGTCTCAGTGGTACCATATCCCATGGCGATAGGGAAACCTACGCTGATGAAGAAGTTCTCTATCTCCTTGTTGAGCGGAGCACCACCCACAACAACCTCGCAAGGACGTTCGCCAAACTTTCTCAATACAAACTCGCGAACCTTCTCCTTGATGCGCTTATTGATGACAGGCATGTTCATCAGCAGTCGTGCACGGTTGGTTTGGATATGTGGGAATACTTCCTTTCTTACAATCTTGTCTACTACAAGCGGCACCGCATAGAGGATGTCTGGCTTGATTTCTGACAATGCCTCTGAGATGAGCGTTGGGCTCGGTAGACGGGTAAGGAAGAAGATATGGTTACCCAATACTATATTGAAGAGAAATTCTGTCATGAGTCCATACATGTGAGCCATCGGAAGGGTAGAAAGGATGTTGCAGTTCTTACCTATAGTAGGTTTCACTGAATCGATGAGGTAGTCGAGATTACCCCAAAGTGCTCTGTATGGGAGCATCACACCTTTTGAGAAACCGGTAGTTCCACTGGTATAGTTGATCATTGCCAGTTCTTCAGGATCGTCTACGTGATACTTCACGTGTTCTGGTCTGAAATACTTAGGATATCTGTGTCCGAACATTGCATTGAGGTTCTCGCGCGCATAAGTCAGTTTCTCAGAGCGCGAGATGACAAGCGAATTGTCCGGAAGATAGATGATTCCTTCCAGCGAAGGCATCTCCTCTGGTGTTATCTCTGTAGCTACCACGTCACCAACGAACAGAAGTTTGCTTTCGCTGTGGTTCACGATGTTGTGAATCTGCTCAGGCTTAAATTCGTTCTGTATAGGTACGACAATGGCTCCGTAAGTAATAATGGCCAGGAAGGCTACTGCCCACTGGCTACTATTTCTTCCGCAGACGGCAATTTTGTCGCCCTTCTTTACATCGCTGTTTTCGAACAGGATGTGTAGCTTCTCAATCTTTCTGGCAATATCGTGATATTGGAGGGTTGTGCCCTTGTAATCGGTGAGCGCATCCAGATTCCAATTCTTGATAATGCTGTTCTCAATATACGAGTTAAAACTTGGTATTGAATTCATTGCACAATTTACAAAATTTTGTGCAAAGATAATGAAAATAGTGCACACTGCAAAATAAAATGTGCACTATTTTCAAAAACTATATAAAATAATTAGTTTTTTTCCTTTTTAGTCTACATATTGTGGTGTTATAGACTGTATTTTACTCATATCTCATTGATTTGGCTGGATGGATATGAGAAATCAAGTAGCTTGGTGCTACGAGCATGAAGATGCTTATCAGCAGTGTAGCAATGTTCAGGGCTATGATGGCAAGCCAGTTGAATTCTACCGGAACGGTACTTACATAATAGGTCTGTGCGTCGAGTTTGATGATGCCTGTAAAGTACTGGAGGGTAAGAATGCCGAGGGCGATGATGTTGCCCAGAAGCATACCCTTGCCGATGATGAAGACGGCAAACCACAGGAAGGTGTGGCGGATGGTCTTGTTGCGGGCACCCAATGCCTTCATCACGCCTATCATGGAGGTGCGTTCCAGAATGATGATGAGCAGACCGCTGATCATGGTGACGCCGGCTACTATCAGCATCAGACCGAGAATAATCCAGACATTCAGATCCATCAGGCTCAGCCATTGGAAGATGTTTGGATTCAGGTCCTTGATGGTAGAACTGCTGTAGGTTTCTCCATAGTGATCTACCGTGCGGTTCACCTTATTAATAATATAATCTTCAGTCTCGTTGAGCTTGTTGAAGTCGTTTACTGTCAGTTCTGCACCGCTCGCCTGGTCTTCTTCCCATCCGTTCAGCTTCACGGCAGTATAGAGGTCGGTGTATACCATCACCTCATCATACTTCTTCAGGTTGGTCTGATAGATACCCTTGATGGTGAAGCGGCGCATACGCACTCCGTTGTTATCAAAGAAGTAGGCAAAGATGCGTTCTCCCGTCTTCAGCTTCAGTTTATCAGCCATCAGCTGGGAGATGAGAATCTGGTTGTGGCTCGCCTTGTCGTCAAACTTAGGGATGCTGCCTTCTATCATGTTCTGATGGATAAAGGTAGAATCGAAATCAGGTCCTACACCTTTGAACATGACGCCCAGGAAATCGCTGTCCGTCTTCAGGATTCCCTCTTTCATGGCAAATTTCTGCACATGTTTTACGCCAGGTATCTTTTTCAGTACGTTGACCATCGAGTCGTTCATAACCACCGGATACTGGTTTTGCTGCTGCAGCGTCATGAAGTCGGCCACCTGTATATGGCTTCCGAATCCTATTACCTTGTCGCGTATGGTATGCTTGAATCCGAGCACTACGCATACCGACATAATCATAATGGCGAGTCCGATAGCAACACCAGCAGTGGCTATATGAATAGCAGGGCGAGAAACTTTACGTTTATCGCCCTGATCGCTATATAATCTCTTTGCTATAAATAGAGGAAAATTCATCTTTTGTAATGTTGAATGTTGAATGTTGAGTGTTGAGTGTTGAATGTTGATAGTTGAATGTTGAGTGTTGAATGTTGATTGTTAATTTAATCTTTGTGTCCGTTAGGCAACTCAACATTCAACATTCAACACTCAACATTCAATATTGTTACAGTCCTTCGTCTTCCACTCTTCCCGGATAAGCCTCAAGCGCCTTACCCAGAACCACCAGAGCACGCTCCAGATCGTGTTTCTTCAAGACGTAAGCTACACGAACCTGATTGTGGCCGGCTCCCGGAGTCGTATAGAAACCGGAGGCTGGAGCCATCATGATGGTTTCGCCCTCGTAGTTGAATTCCTCCAGACACCAGCGGCAGAACTTTTCAGAATCATCGATAGGCAGTTTGGCTACGGTATAGAAGGCTCCCATAGGAATAGGAGAGTATACGCCCGGAATACGGTTCAAACCGTCTATCAGACACTTACGGCGCTCTACATACTCATCGTATACATCGCGGTAGTACTCTTCTGGAGCATCCAGAGAAGCTTCGGCTACTATCTGACCGATCAGTGGAGGAGAGAGACGTGCCTGGCAGAACTTCATCACCGCCTTGCGGATTTCTGCATTCTTGGTGATGAGGGCTCCTACACGGATACCGCACTCACTGTAACGCTTCGAAACAGAATCGATGAGAACCGTGTTCTGCTCGATGCCTTCCAGGTGCATCGCACTGATATAAGGACTGCCGGTATAGATATACTCACGGTAAACCTCATCAGAGAAGAGATAGAGGTCGTACTTCTTCACCAGGTCACGTATCTGATTCATCTCTCTGCGGGTATAGAGATAGCCCGTAGGGTTGTTAGGGTTGCAGATCAGAATGGCACGTGTGCGCTCATTGATCAGCTCCTCAAACTTCTCCACCTTAGGCAGGGAGAAACCTTCTTCTATCGTTGTGGCGATGGTACGGATCTTGGCACCCGCCGAGATGGCAAACGCCATATAGTTAGCGTAAGCAGGTTCTGGTACGATAATCTCGTCGCCAGGGTTGAGGCAGCTCATGAAAGAGAAGAGTACAGCCTCAGAACCTCCCGATGTAATGATGATATCATCGGCAGTTACGTTGATGTTGAATTTCTTATAGTAATCTACAAGCTTCTCGCGATAGCTGAGATAGCCCTGACTTGGAGAATACTCCAAGACCGTGCGGTCTATATGCTTCAGGGCATCTAGGCCACATTGAGGAGTTGGAAGGTCAGGCTGACCGATGTTGAGGTGATATACCTTTACTCCACGTTTTTTTGCTGCGGCAGCCAGAGGAGCCAACTTTCTGATAGGTGACTCTGGCATTTCAAGACCGCGTACAGATATTTCTGGCATCTTAAAATATTGTTTCTTTCTATTAATTATCCGTGTCGAAAATTGAATGATAAGACCTTCCGGTCTTTTCAATTTACGCTATTCGGCTGCAAAGATAAGAAAATTAGATGAGAATTGAGAATAACTTTCGGTTAAATTTTATTTTTTGATTAAAAACTCTTTAAATATGTCGCTCTTTGCTTTCTTTTTTATAACTTTGCATTTAATTTCAAGAAATGTTATAAGATTATACTAATAAAATAAGAAGAAAATTATGAGAAGTAGAACAAGTACATGGTTTGAGACCAAAGTGAAATATCAGAAGACAATGGAGGATGGTTCAGAAAAGGTTGTTTCTGAAGCATACGTAGTAGATGCTTTGAGCTTTACCGAGGCTGAGAGCGCCATCATCGATGAGATGTCGGTTTATGTAAGCGGCGAGTTGAAGGTGAGCGGTATCGGCAAGGCTTGCTACGGCGAAATCTTCTTCAGCGATGTGGATGATGATGATAAGTGGTATAAGGCTAAACTCCAGTTCATCACGATTGATGAGAAGAGTGAGAAGGAGAAGCGCAGCAATGTTACCTATCTTGTTCAGGCTAAGTCTCTCGCCCGTGCCCTCCGTTATATTGATGAGGTGATGGGCAAGACCATGATAGATTATGATGTAGTTGGTTTGAACGAAACCAAACTGATGGATGTATTCGAGCATCATGCTCCTAACGAGAAGAAAGAGGAGAAGAATGATGTGCCTGAATACGAGGAGAAATAAATTAATGTTGAGTGTTGAATGTTGAATGTTGAGTTGCCTAACGGGACACAAAGGTTAATTCAACACTCAACATTCAACACTCAACACTCAACACTCAACACTCAACACTCAACATTCAACATTCAACACTCAACATTCAACACTCAACATTCAACACTCAACATTTAGAATATGGACTATGATGTAAAAGGAAATCTCCATGAGGTGCTGGGCAGCTTGCCTGCCGGCGTCCGTCTCGTTGCCATCAGCAAGTTCCATCCCAACGAGTATATCGAGGAGGCTTATGCTGAAGGACAGCGTATCTTTGGCGAGAGTCATGAACAGGAACTCGCCAGGAAGGTGGCTTCACTGCCTGAGGACATCGAATGGCATTTCATCGGTCATCTGCAGACTAATAAGGTGAAGTATATCGCACCTTATATCTCGATGATTGAGTCGGTAGACAGTCTGAAACTTCTCAAGGAGATTGAGAAGCAGGCTGCCAAGCACGATCGTGTGGTGAAGGTTCTTCTGGAACTTCATCTGGCTGAGGAAGATACCAAATCGGGTCTTTCTCTTGATGCTTGCCGCGAACTCCTTGAGGCAGGCGAATGGCGGGAGATGAAGCATGTGCAGATTTGTGGCATCATGATGATGGCATCCAATACAGACGATGAGCAGCAGATTGCTCAGGAGTTTGATGAGGCTGCCCGGTTCTTTGATGAGATAAAGGCCAGATACTTTGCCGATGATGATGCTTTCTGCGAGCGCAGCTGGGGTATGAGTCACGATTATCATATTGCCGTCAAGCACGGCAGCACGATGGTTCGTGTAGGTACTACCATCTTCGGTCCTAGAATATATTAAAATCTCAAGTTTCGCAAATAAGCTCCACACGCCCTGAAAGGGCAGAAGCTCTTAGCCCAGGGCATCGCCCTGGGTAATTACGGACACAAACTTGTCGCCCTGTAAGGGCAAAAGCTTTAAAATACTGTGCAATGTACAAAGCTTTTGCCCTTACAGGGCGTCTTGCTGATTGCCATTATACCCAGGGCGATGCCCTGGGCTAGGAGCTTTTGGGCCTTCAGCCCGTTCTTGAACCACATGCGAAA
>CAUFXJ010000039.1:0-24674 GCA_959596915.1 Segatella copri | reverse complement strand
ATCAGCTGTTACTGCTTTTTTGAATTATGCAAGGTATAAACGCGGAGCCGCTTACAAAATCAGCGAAATATAGGTGTTTTAGAGGAATTTTGGGGCTAAAAATAAGAAAGCATTGAACAAAAAGACCTTTTCCCAGGTTCAATGCTGGGCGTTTTCAATCGCTTTTTTGCAATTTTGACTGACGACGTAGCAGAAATTGCGTCCCGGCGTAGCATCTGATACGTCCCGACGTAATAATGGATACGTCCCGACGTACAGTCTGCTACATCCCGACGCAGTTTCCAAGACGTTCTGCCTACTCTCAAGTAAGTTCTTAATCAGGCATGACGTAATTTAAGCTCTCATAATTAGGCTTATTGAAATTCTAGTTCTTATTGGGATTCATTTACATGTAATATCGACTTTATAGCCCGTCAGCATCGCAGACACTTTTATTGGGACCACGATTTCTGATAAGCAGTATCAAAATGATTAACTGCCTGGAGAAGGTTGTAGATAGGGTTGATTTAGTAGAATGAGTCGGTTCTACTGGATGACGGAGTCGGCTCGATGGGATAAAGGAGTCAACTCTATAGGTTGATGCAAGCGTCTTCGTGAGTTGAAAGACATTACTTCTCGGGTTCCAGAAGATACCTTCTCAGCAGTTGTCACTAGGCTCTGCAGGTCTGCCGAGCCTAGTCGGCAGGTCTGCTGACTGCAGTCAGCAGCTTTGCTGAGCCTAGTTGCAACACTTTATTCTAGCCGATATTTCTCTCATATCGTCCAGAAGAATAAACTATAGTGTGAATTAGGAATCTATGCAATTTTATTCTTCCACTCTTCTTTTACTAAATTCGCCAAATATCCATCGCTTCTGCAATGCATATCAGCAATGCCTTCATTCATCATTTGATAAATAGAAGAAGTATAAAAGAAATCTAGAGCATCTTCCAACGTAATGCCTGTTTGCTCTGCAAAGATAGGTACTATGCGAGCATATTTCATTTGGAGTATTGTCTTGTTTGCTTCCATGAAAGTCCCTCCTTATATTATTTCATCTGACTGAAGAAAGTGCAGATGCTTGTTCAAAATATCTTGATTTAAAATACATATCTGGTGATTGGGATGAATAAACTTTAAGCGTTTAAGTGCTTCTTCTTTGCTGATGTTACCGGAGAAGTAAAGATCTATGGTATTGAATACCTTATCATCTGCTATACCACCTGTAACCATATCAAACTTATTTGTTTGTTTCCCAATTCGGCATAAAGCAACGAAATCTAACCACTCTTCGTTGTAGCCAATAAACTCTTTTATCTTATATTCTCTGTCTAAGTTTTCATCTAAGATGTATTGGTTAAGATATGCTTTGTCGCCCTGAAAGAGAAATCGTTGGGCATATTTCTTCGCCTGTTCGACAAGTGATGTCAGATAGAATCCTTTGCCGAAATCCAATAAATCACGAGAATGATAAATGTCTGGTGATTCTATGATGAATTTTGATGCGTGATAAACTTTCATTTCAATGCTCCTCGTTTCTTTAACAAGCTAATCAAATCGTCCATGATGTATTCCTTTCCGAAAGTATGGAGCACATCATAGCAGGGTATCATATAGCCATTTAAGATATCTGTTGACCGTAACATCTTATATACCTCACTGGCACTCATGTTCAATCGGTCGGCTAAGTTGCCAACGCAATAGGTTACGAAATCCAATTGATATTCTTGCATAATCTTACTTTTTTAATATGTATGGGGCAAAGTTAAGACTTTTCTTCGATAACACCAAATTATTTGGGCTTTATTTCGCATTTCCCTGCAAATTGTTTCAATACATCTTGCATCTCATCCGGCAGATATTCCATAGCTCTGTCCTTAATCTCTTGCGGAATACCGAAGCGGGCTTCGGCGATAGAGCCAACGATGGCTCCGATGGTATCGCTATCGCCGCCATGAGATATGGCTAGGCGGATGGCATCCTCGAAGGATGAGGCTTGCGAGAGAAGATAGAAAGATAATGGCACGGCATCCATGCAGGTTTCATCGAACTTGCCCTTCGGATAATCTCGCGTATCGAAATCCTCGTAATAGCTGCGGGCGATATCCTTGAAGGCTTTCATTGCCTTATCATCAGATTCTTTAGAATTCTTATCTTTACACTCCTTAGATTCTTCTGAGAATCTGCTCTTGCGGAAATGCCAGATGGTATGAGCCACGGCTTTGGCTCCCTTGATTCCTTCGGGATGGTTATGAGTAGGAAGAGCCGTTTTCTCTGCCTCTTCCAAAACCTGCGACAGGTCATCGAATAGCCAAGCTACTGGTGATACTCGCATTGCCGAACCATTGCCAAAACTATTGTATGGCTGCGGATCAAGAGAACGAATCCACCCTGCGAATCTTCCGCCATACGCTCCTTTTGGAGAAGGATAGCGGCGGCACCAATCCAGCAGGCTTTCCTGATAGCTTCGTCCGTTCAGTATCGCATCGGCTATCGCTACCGTACAGATGGTATCATCGGTGAAGTCGCATCCTTCGGCGAACATCTCAAAATCATAATCAAACGTATTGTTGAACTCATATTTTGAGCCAGCAATATCTCCTATCATTGCTCCTAACATAGTTACTTAATTATATTTTTTGTAATAAGATTTACCTAATTGCCATAGGTATTTATCTATCTCTTTTAGATTGTATGCTGTTAACCCATAGCTCTCTTGGAACTTATGTATGATATTGATGAAAACTGGGTAGTTTCGTAAGTCGGAATTGTTGAAATTATAGAACTTGTCGCGTCTTTTGAAATACAGTAACACTTTCTCTACATAGTTGTCGTAAATTGCATACATTAATGGTTGATGGTGGCTGCAATATTTTGATGCAAATGAGTAGAAGAAATGCTGCTTCTTTTCTTTTCCAACTTCTACGTGGGCAATTTCATCCACTAATGTTAAATCTCCATTTTTCAGTCTCTTGTCAATATCTGGAATTGATAGTATATGCTTGGCAACAGCATGAATATCAAATATGTTGGTACTATAGAAGTCATTTAGTGTAGAGCATTTTAGCAGAACATCTTCTATGGTATCATTCTTTTGGCATAAGCTGAAAAACAATTTGTCAAGAGCTTTCTCTTGATTTACATAATTGTCTAAGCTATCCCACAGGCGAATGTATTTTTCAACTTCGCTTGGGGATGGCTCATATTCTTGTGGTATAGTTTGATTTCTCATTTTTAATCCTCTAAAAAATTCCACTCTTTTAGTTTCTTTTTAGCCAAAGGATGTCCTTCTGAGTAGGCTAATGAATAGTAGCGTTTAGCTTCTTCTATATTTTTATCTACTCCCCAACCTTTCTCGTAAAACTCTCCACAACGATAGTGGGCGTATGGCAAACCACAGGCCTTATACAATTCAAATGCTTTCTTTAGGTCTACTTCTGTTCCATCTGTACCTTTACGATAGATGTCTGCCAAGTTGCTACGAGCTAAGTCATTGCCTTGATCTGCAGATTTGGCAAACCAATATTTAGCAAACTCTACATTTCTTTCAACGCATACTCCATCGTTGAAGAAACAACCCAAGTCGTTTTGTAGGTCGTCATCTTCAAGGTCATAATTGTTTGGATCATTCTTGACCAGATCCAAAACACTCAATACAGCCTCCTCTGTGTAACCATAATCTTCAGGTTTTGCATTCGTCTTTTGTACCAATACAAAATTCTGATAATTCTTTGGTATATCAAAATACTTATCTTTATTATTTGTCTTCATATCTTATAATGTTTAAATTATGTATTATTCCAATTCTTTACTCTATCACCTCCCAGAAACTCTCAGGCAGGCTGATGTTCTTCATCTCCTTTGCCTTCTCGAACAATGGGGCGATGTCTTCGGCTTCGAAGCCGGCGATGCCGCAACCGATTGGGGTTACCAGGAAATGCTTCTCGGGATGTCGCTTGGCATAGGCGATGAATCTATCCACGTATGGACGAATGGTTTCCACGCCGCCCTGCATCGTAGGGATGGCGTAACTCTGGCCTTGCAAGCCTACACCCTTGCCCATGACGGCACCGAAATGCAGGCGGGCTATACGGGCTGCTCCACCACCATGCATGCCAGCCAGATTGCTGCCAAACACAAATATCTCGTTCTCTTTTAATGAATCAATCCAGCTAGGAGTGATTCTTCCCTTCTTCATTTCTTCCATATTATTCTTATTATTAAATATGTTATAGCCTTTATCTGCCGATTCCTCGCAGCACTTGCATTCGGACATCATTCTCGGCATCGACATCTTCGGAGCACTTTCGATACATGTGTCTTCGTCGCCGAACGACAGGTAGCTTCCGTATTCCGATGCATCGAAGTATCTCTTGAAATAAGGAATCACCACATCGTGCATCATCTTCTGGCAACGCTGGGTGACGGCTGAATGGGATATGCCCAACTGTGCGGCTACGTCCTTGCCCCTGAATCCCTCTATATAGAGCATCTTCAGGATGATGCTGTTCTTGCTGTCTCTGCCATAATAGAAATTGCCGATATCTTCTATCGTCTGGTAAAGATCGTGCTCAAACTGGTTGTCGGTTACGTCAAACTGCATCTTGCGGCTTTCCTGCCGTGCTTCGAAACTCTCGAAGCGATGCTCTTTTACAACCTCCTTTAACTTATCCAGCAGCAGGAACCGAAAACCATTCACCATCCAGGTTTTGAGCGACATGCTCGGTTTCCTGTCTTCCAGCGGCTTGAAGTCGTGTTCGCAGAGATAGAGATAGTATTCGTGAGCCAGCGAATAAAAGTCCATGCCCGGCTTGTGCTGCAGGTCGTATCGCTTATCGTAGATGCAATAAGCCACCCGGCAGTATCCGTAGTAATACTCCCTCACGATTCTGGCATCGGCATCCTTGAAGCCCTGCAGAATCTCATCATCCGATAAGCTTTCCAATGCCTTCTTCTTCGAAAAATCAGTGTCTGAAAAATTCTTTTCTTTCTTCATATCAATATATCTTTTTGATATCCGCAATTCGATTGCAAATATATACTTTTTCTCTGAGAAATGGCAGGTTTTGCCCATTTTTTCTCTTCTATATTCTCTTAAAAGAAGAAAATGATGTAAAAATTAAGCTGGTATCGAAAAAAATGCATCCCGCCTTTTTACTTTTCTCATTTTGAATGGTCATATTATTGTAACGTTCATGAAAATAAACGAATATGAGTATAAATGACAATGGCATAGTGGATACGCTGAAGGAATGCCCGGAGAACGGATTCAGAATGCTGATGATGAAGTATCAGAAACCGGTTTACTGGCATATCCGCCGACTGGTGGTTTCGCATGATGATGCACAGGATGCCTCGCAGGAAACCTTCGTGAGAATCTATCGCTCGTTCGGCAACTATCGGGGCGATTGCTCTCTGAGAAGCTGGATTTATCGCATAGCCACAAATGAGGCTCTTAGGATTATCAGCAAACGGAGACAGGAAGTTGTTTCCATAGAATCGGAAACCACAGGTGTCAACCTGATTCAAGGTGATGATTATATCGACTTTGATGATAAGGTGGCGGTGAAACTGCAGAAGGCGATTCTCTCGCTGCCGCCCAAGCAGCAGCTGGCATTCAACCTTCGGTATTACGATGAACTCGGGTTTGATGAAATAGCGAAGGTTGCGGATTCCACACCAACAAGTATCAAGGCAAGTTATCATGTTGCCAAAGAGAAAATTATCAAGTACATGAATTCGAACGATTAAGTGAGAGTTCTGTGAGTTTTTAATGGTTATTCAAAATGGAAAAGAATATGGATGCAAAGTTTAATTTCAATAACACTGAGAAATTTGATTTCAGTAAGGTGGGTAAGCGAATGCCTTATTCTACACCCGATGATTTCTTCAAGGATATGGAAGCGAATATCCTGGAACAGGTGAAGGATGACAAACCGAAACCTGTCAGGATACAGCCGAAGAAACGACCTCTGATGAAGGTGATCTGGACGGCTGCAATAGCTGTGGCTGCATCGGTGGCAGTACTCCTGGTACTCAACATCGATTTCTCAGCCTCTTCTTCTCAACCTTCACAGGTGAATAACGGAATACAGGAGGTAGATCAGGCTTTCGCACAGCTGTCTTCTGCCGATCAGGCTTATCTTCTCTCTGTATATCAGGAGGATGTGTTCCTCAACAATTAAACGGATTCAATAATATTTTAAAATGATAGAGTTATGAAACGATTTTTTGGTATTTTAATGATGGTCATCGCCATGATGACGGTTACTACAAGTGTATGTGCACAGGCGCCTAACCAGAAGCAGCGCCTCAGTCGTGAACAGTTGGCAGAAAAGCAGGCTCAGTACATCTCTCGTAATTTGGGGCTTGATGAAAAGACCAACGCTAAGTTTATCGAGACCTATACTGATTGTCAGAAAGAGGTATGGGCTTTGGGTCCTCGCCCTCATCACAAGAAGGGCGAAATGAAAACGGATGCTCAGACCGAACAGGAAATCAAGCAGCGTTTCGAGATGAGCGAGAAGATTCTCAACATCCGTCAGAAATACTACAAGAAGTATTCTCAGTTCCTGACTCAGCAGCAGATTCAGCGTGTTTACGAACTGGAGCGACAGATGATGAAGCGCTTTGCCCAGAAAGGTCCGCGCAAGGGAATGGGTAAGGATGGAAGACCAGGACCAAGAATGCATGGACCTGCACAGCAGAAGTAAAAAACAGAATAGTTTTAGCGTAATAAAATATTAGTCCTCTTAAACAAGGGAAAAGATTACTTTCTATATTTAAATATATGCGAACGACGATTGGTGCATGAGCGTGCGCCAATCGTCTTTTCTTTCTCATGTAATTATTTCTATCATCTTTTCATAAGAGATTTTTCCTGCTTGTTCTCCCAAGCCAGAATCAGACCGATGACGCCGGCATAGCTCTTTCTGCCGCCTTCTACATGGTTGCCTCTCAGATAGAGTTCGAAGAAGAAATCCTGGGCGGCATCCAGTACCTTGCATCTTTTGCCCTGCCAGTATTGGCGGTCGCTTTTCAGCAGCCTGATTATCTCTGGCCGGATATGTTTCAGATATTTCTCACCCTCCTTTTCGCCGAGAATATCGAATACATTATATAATACATGGGGCAGAATGTGGTAATATCCGCTGAATTTCACCGCCTTATCCTGTGATGCCGTACAGACGAGATAACTGTAGAAATTCGCCTCTCCTTCGTTGGCAATGCCCAGGAAATGAGCAAATTCATGGGCATAGGTAGCCGGATAATCATGTGCAAGAATATCGCCGTTCAGCGTAAATTCACAGAAGAATGGTCCCATACTGCCGGTTACACCCGACATCGAACTGATGGGCGTAAACACCATCGTCTTGGCATGCGGATGCTGGTTGAAAGGCGGATTGATGCCCTCCCGGTAGCCTATCTTGTTATATTCCTTCAGAACCGCATCTCGCACCTGATTCTTCAGTTTATCATCCACAATATAATTGATTTTTTCCCTCTTCCCTCTCCGTTCTTCACTCAAAAGGTTGAGGCTGTCGGCATACTGGTAGGCAAATTTCCGGAACTTCTCTTCCAAAACCTCAGCAGGCTGCATGCCAACTCTATAATAGATAACAGGCTGCGAATAGTTCAGTCCCCAAGCTGCATAAAACCATACATATACCCATAGCAGATATTCAATTACCCTTCCGAAAACCGCCTTTTTCTTCGGATAGCCGCCGCTCTTGGCAGCAAGAAAGATAAACCGACGGGCGAGTTTCTTCCGTAATCCCATCTCGTAGATAGGATAAAGGATGACCCAGGCGATGCTGAGAGCTATGAAAATATCACCCACGGCAAAGGGAAAGATGCCTGAGATGGGCGAAAGAAGGCTGCCGATAACGGGATAAACATGGTAGGTGTAGATAACTCCCCAGAGAGGAATCATCTTGGTAAGGGTGACGAGGATGAGCAACAGCAGCAGTACCCAGTGGCGCCACTTCATTCTGTCGAGTCGTAAAGTATGTAATATCTTCATCTTGTTTCTTGTTTTTTATCTTGCATGGCTCTTGAACAGAGCTGTTTTTTTGCACTTTTTGCCCCAGATGTGCAGAGATGGTGCAAAAATACAAAAGTTTTCTGAAATATTGACATCAGAAGTCTGTTTTTTTAGTAATTTTGCCATATTAAAAGTTGAACTTAATAAATAGAGGAGGAGTTATTATGAAACAGACACTGGAATCATTCGAGGCTATGAACCTTGAATATGAGAACCTCTATAATGAGGACGATGAACGTAGAGAATATAATTCTGTCTGGTACAGCTAGTTACAATGTATTATAAAAAGGCTGTAACAGGTGAATTAAATTAGTGTTACATATAAAAAAGATCGTTAGGATAATAAAAGACTATGCCATAGTTACTAAAGAAATGATGTAACATAGGCATAGTCTTTTTTTATGTCCTTTCCTTGCTGGCTGTTCTTTCATGCATTTCTATTTTTCGAAGTGCTGGTAATCCTTGCTGTGTTTCCAGTCACCTCCCCATCGGAATCCTTTTGCCTTGAAAAGCCGGTAGCAGAGGTCGCCTTTCTTAATCATGTAAGCGTGGTTCTTGCTGCGGTCCAGATAGGGGCGGGCGGTGGCAGGCTCCACCACTTCCTTGCCGTTCTTCAGCTGTTTGTGGTAAGGATTGTAGAGGGTGTTGATGTCTACGGCCAGTCCCCTTCCGTGCTTCGATACCGTATGGGTATGCGAGATGAAGCGGAAGTTGAAACTGGAGGAGTTGTTGGCTCTCATCGCCCTTTCATCGTCGGCATCCCAGTAGTCAATGAGTCTCATCCGCTCTATCGGATATTTCGCCTCGTAGAGCTTTTTCAGAATGTCGAGCACATCTGTGGCTATCGCCTTGTTCACCACCATTTCTCCCACGATGTTTCTGCCGTCCTTGTCTACGTGCAGGCATCTTATGTATCTCAGTTCGCTTCTTGCCACGGTACAGTTCTTCTTGTATGTCTTGCCCTGCATCAGGCAGAAGATATCATCAGGAATAGTGGAGATGGAGAAGAAATGCTTCTCGCCCAGTTTTCTGATGGTTTGAGAACTGACGTTTTCTCCAGGCTGCTGTGCCTTAGATGGAAGGCAGAAAAGTCCGGAAATAAACAGGCATATCATCAATATCTTTTTTGCTTTCATCACGTTTCTCCTTATTTTGCTACGGGAATATAATGCGAATCTTTGATTTCACCAATCACGATAATGCTGTGCAGACTTCCTATGCAGTCGATGTTTCCCAGGGTGTTGAGCATGAAGTCCTGATAGGCTTTCATATCCCGGGCATATACCTTGATCTGGAAGTCATAATCGCCGGTGGTGTTGTAGCACTCCGTTATCTGGTCGATGGTCTGCACGGTATCCATGAATTGCTGAATCAGGTCATGGGTATGCTGCTTGAGCCGGATATTGCAGAGCACGATTACGTTGTGCCCCAACTTGTGATGGTCTACGATGGCTCCGTATCGCTGGATGTATCCCTCTCGCTCCAGCCGCTTCTGTCGTTCGAAGGTTGGGGAAGGAGAGAGGTGTACTCTTGCGGCAAGTTCCTTTACGGTCAGTCGGGAGTTCTGCTGCAGTAACTTCAGTATTCTGATGTCTGTTTCATCAAGTTTTTCTTCTGTTGTCATTGTTCCTTTATTTCTGTTTTTACTGATTCTTACAGAATAATATTCTGTTGATTTACTTAATTCGCTGCAAAGATAGTATATTTTTCTGAATTACGGAGAATATTTGGCAAATAAAATTCTTCTTCTTACCTTTGCACCCGCAATTCCGGATGCAAAGCGTCATTCATCGGTAATGACAGGATAAAGAGTCATTCACATCAAATAATAATAAGGAGATAAAAATATGAGCAACGTAAGAAATATACATTTTGAGGCAGTGGGCAGCTATTTGCGCCCTGCAGAGTTGAAGGAAGCGAGAGCTAAGTTTGCTGATGGCAAGATTTCTGCCACCGACCTTCGCGCCGTAGAAGACCGGCTGATTACTGAGGTCATCAGTCAGCAGAAGGCGCATCGCCTGCCTTATATCACCGATGGCGAGTTCCGCCGCAGCTATTGGCATCTCGACTTTATGTGGGGATTCAATGGCGTGGAGCATATCGAACTGGAGCATGGCTACCAGTTCCATGGCGAGGAGACAACCAAGGGTTCTATCCAACTGACCGGCAAGATTACCGGCGAGAATCATCCTTTTATCAAGGATTTCCTGTTTGTGAAGCAGTTTGAGGAGTTGGATGCCAATGGCGAATATATCTTCGAGGCAAAGCAGACGGTTCCTGCTCCGGCTCAGTTCCTTGCCGAACTGTTCCGTGGCAAGAATGCCGAGAACACCCGCAAGTTCTATCCTAACACTACCCAGTTGATTGAGGATATTGCTCAGGCTTACCGCATCTTCTTCCAGGAGATTTATGCAGCCGGTTGCCGTACCGTCCAGCTGGATGACTGCACCTGGGGAATGATTGTGGATAGCGATTACTGGAAGGCTAAGGTGGGCACAGGTTTCACCCTTGAGCAGGAAGCCCTGCAATATCTGAAGGTGAACAATCTTGCCATCGAGGGCAAACCTGAGGGGTTGACCATCAATACCCACGTATGCCGTGGCAATTATCATTCCTGCTATGCCACCAAGGGTGCCTACGATGCCGTAGCTCCTTATCTCTTCGCTCATGAAGATGTAGATACCTTCTATCTGGAGTATGACGATGAGCGTTCGGGTGGTTTCGAGCCGTTGAAGTATGTGGCTGATGGCAAGAAGGTGGTGCTGGGTCTGGTAACCTCCAAATCTCCGGTGTTGGAAGATAAGGCTACGGTCATCGCTCGCATCCGAGAAGCAGCCAGATATATCCCCCTCGATCGGCTCAGTCTCAGTCCTCAATGCGGCTTCGCCTCTTGCGAGATTGGTAATAAACTGACCGATGCTGAGCAGTGGGCAAAGATAGATCTGGTGAGAGAGATTTCTGAAGAAGTTTGGGGATAATGATATATTCAAGGAGAAGATGTGTTGTCTGTCATGGCTGCACATCTTCTCTTTTTTTATTTACTTTTTATCAAAAATGTTTGGTGTTTTCATGAATTACTAGTAACTTTGCACCCCGAAAATTAAAATCATCATTCATTAAGATTATCAGAAAATGGAATATATGTCTCAGGAAGGTTACGATGAGCTCGTGGCCGAACTTCAACACATGGTTAACGTAGAGTTGCCAGCCGTTCGCGATGCGATAGCTGAGGCCCGTGATAAGGGCGACCTCAGTGAGAATTTCGAGTATCATGCAGCCAAGCGTGAGCAGGGCAAGCTTTTGAGCCGCATCAGCTTCAAGCAGAAGGTCTTGGAGAATGCCCGTGTCATCGACAAGTCTCGATTGAAGAGCGATACCGTTGGCTTGTTGAGCAAGATTAAGATTACCAATCTCGCCAACAAGTGTAGCATGAATTATACCATAGTAAATCCTCACGAGGCAGATCTCCATAGTGGCAAGATTTCCATCAAGTCGCCTATCGCCAAGGCCCTTCTGGGTAAGAAGGCAGGTGAAGAGGTGATGGTAAAGGTACCAGCCGGCTTGCTCAAATTCCGCCTGGATAGCGTGGAGTTATAATGTATTCTTTAAAAGGAAAACTCCCGATAATTTGAAACTGATCAAACTATCGGGAGTTTCTCTTTTTATTCTAATATTTCTCCAGAATCTTATTCAGTAAGAAGGTGGCATTCTGGTTTCTTGCCACACCCTTCTGTATCTTATAAGTATAGGTAACATCTGTGCCTAAATCTATCTCGAAACAATAGTTGTGGAATTTTCCTGATGCATCATTCTCCATCTTGGAGAGCTCCAGATCGTGGGTAGCGATGATACCGCTCACCGGCTGCTTGGCAATGGCTTCGAGGAACTTTCTCGAACCATTCAGCTTATCCAATGAATTCGTTCCCTTCAGAATCTCATCCAGAATAATCAGCGTTCGGAGTGGCTCCTTATTGTCTTCTCCACTTTCCTTGCAGCACTTTCCCTCAGCACTTTCCCTGCAGAACTTCAGCAGCTCCTCCAGTCTTATCAGCTCAGCATTAAAGTAAGAGATGCCGTGCGTCAAATCATCGGTGGTTCTCATACTCGAGAACAATCTGAAACGGGAAATCTTCAACTGATCCGCAAATACCGGCATACCCGCCATCGCCAGGATATAGTTCACACCCAGCGAACGGAGAAAGGTACTCTTTCCCGCCATGTTGGCTCCGGTGATGATATAATAGTTGTCATCCTTGATGGTGAAATCGTTCTTCACCGCCTTGGCACCCAGGAAAGGATGATAGAGATTCTTACCCTCGAACACGATTTCCGGACTTCCGATTCCTGCATTTTCTGAAACAACGCTTTCGATATCTGCTTCCGGACTTCCCGAAACAAATTCCGCCTCTTCTGCCTCTGGATGATTATATCTGAAATCCGCCATCGAAACCATCGCATCCATCTCGCTGATGATATGCATCCATTCCTCCATCTTCACCATATAGGTATTCTTCCATTTCAGAAAACTGCGAACCAGGAAGAAATCGCTCAGCATGAAGGCATCGGTGAAGAAAAGACCCAGGAAGTTGCCTCTTCTGTCATACCCCTTCAATATCTTTTCCAGTTGGGCAAAGGAAGGCAGGGCATCTGCCAGGGATTTCTGCATCTCCTTGCCTGATTCGCTATGGAAATTGCGCCTGTTGATAAGCTGAAGTATCTGGGCATAGGCGATGAGTTGATGGCGAAGCTTGCCGCCATTGCTGTCTATCTTATCAAGTGTCTGCTTGCAGACGAAGAATACCACCATGTATTGTGCCAATACCCACCACAAGGCGAAATCCACCGAAACCATATCGCATATCGATAAAATCACGGAACCGATGACTCCGATAATCAGCAGCCATCCGATGACGAGCGAAACCGGAGACCCAAACCATGCCGGCACCTCCATCTTCGAAACCTTCTGCATCGCATCCATCACCGCAGCAGAATCAATCTTCTTCGTCTTGCCATTCACCATTTTGCCATCCGCAGTTTGGCTTCTGTTCTTCTCGCCAAGTGCCAGGAATTCCATTCGCCAGTTTTCGCCTTCTCCCGCCAATTCCTTCTGCAAATCTCTTCTTCTTTTGATATCCTCTATGCCCAAAGGCGTTTCCCGGGTAAGATTCCTGGCGAGCGCCTCCGAACCGCCCGATGTGATGGTTCGGCAGATGCGGTTGAAAAGCGAACTCTTGCCGAAGACATCGAGGTCGAAGGAATAAGGATGCTGCGGATTCTGATAGCAATCGCCCGTTTCAAAAGGTGAGAAATCGCCCTCCCAAGCCTTGATTTCGTCCTGATAAACCTTGAGCAAAGCCGAAAGATGCTCTATCTTCTCCTTGTTCTTGTCGTCAAGTCGTCTGATTCCCAGATAGGCAATCAGGCACAGCGCCGCCCCCATCAGATAGTTCTGTGTATCCCCATCCAATGCGAAATAGCAGATCAGGAAGGCGAGGATGCCGCCGAAAGCCAGCAGCTCGCCCGTTATAAATCCCGTATTCTTACGCTTCAGGGCAGCCACCTCAGAAGCGTATCGGTTTACATATTGTTGATAATTCTCCTTGATATTCATACTTTTTCTTTATTATGAATTTTTTGATGTGCAAAATTAGGGATAAAATCTAGATTTCCAAAATAAATTCTCTCATTTTAAGTCTTTTATACTTATATTCGTGATAGGAATCTGGCTTTTATGAACCCTTGGCAGTAAAAAGTGCTATGAAAATTTGGCTGTTCTATAAAAAATAAGTAATTTAGCCCCGAAATAAAAATAGCTATTTAAATGACAAGCCAATGGGGACTTTCCATTCTATAGATGAATTGATTAAAACTCTTGACCGGGAAAAGGTTTTGCTGAAGGAGATGTTTGCCAAGCGACATTCCCTTCAGTTTCGTTATGACTATGCCTTGGAAATGACCGAATACAAGGAGGAGCGCATCCGATATTTGATAGAAAATGGAGTGATTCGTGATACGGGCGACTGTCTGGAGATGGAAGACGTGTATCAGAAGTTCTTCGAGGATGTGCTGGAAGTGAACGAGGAAATCAATGTTTCTTCGGTGCGTGATTATATCTCTGTGTTGAATGAGAATATCGACTATTATCTCAAGGAAAATAACGAATCCCGAAAATATAAGTATCTCAAGGAGGTGCGCCGGTGCCTGAAGACCATAGCCCTTGCCACCGTTCGAAATGTGTTGGATTTGAAGCGTAATATGGATAATACTTATAAGAATGAGCCTAATTACGAAATCAAGAAAACGAAACTCCAGCGACTGAGCGAGAAGTTGAAGAACATATCTCAGCTCATCACCGAGAGCGAACGGGTGATAGATACCGATCAGCCCGTCTTCTTCTCCATGGCGATGGATGTGCGGATGAAAAACGTGGTGAATGATGTGCGCCTTCAGCTTAACGAGTCTTATCATAATCTGCTGGAGATAGAACGCCAGATTATCCAGTACCTCAATATGATAGATTATCAGAACCGCATCTTCGAAAAGGTGAAGAAACTGAAATATCTGAAAGACCAGTTCCGATGGGAAGAGGCTACGGATGTAAGACAGGTTATTGCCACCCGGAATGCCGTATGGATGGAACCGCAACCCAAGTATTACATCAAGTTGTCGATAGATAATCTTCGCACATCTGATGAGGCTCTGCAATGCATCAGCCTTCTTTCAGAAAAACTGAAAAAGAGGAAAGGTCGCCGACTCGATTCTTTGGCAGAACCTATTCCCGATGATTATCTCAAAGGTAACAGGCAGAAGTTGGAGGCGGTGAATCTGCAGGAAATCTATAATGCCTTCTCTGCATCGAGTACCCATCTCTTTGCTTTCGTCATGAATTATCATTATGATAAGAAACAAAGCCGGGAAGATAAGCTCGTGTATTTTTGCCAGATAGCTTCGCAATATGTGGATAAGTTGAAATTTACAGGCAATTATGCAGAGGCTGACGGAGTGGAATATCCTGTGATACTTCCGAGATAAAAATACGATTCTTTCTACGATAAAAGAAGACAGAACAATGAATAAATTGAATTATACAGAAGAAATCTTTAATATTCTGAGCAGGGGTGGATTCATATCCAACAACAGTGTTCAGGCAAGAATCAAGCGGTATTACGATGCCATCGAAGACCATCAGGCAGAATACGATGAGTACTACCAGGGCATCGGATTCCATCTGGAAGCAGGCGACGGCTACTTCTTTTTTACCCGTAAGGAAACCAAGGTGGATTTGCTGCGTAAATTAGAGGCGGTGAGCAAGTGGATAGATTATCTCACCTTTCTGAAGACTTACAATTCAGCCTTCGGAGCCGGTTTGGTATTCTCTGCGGCGGATATCGTGGTGAGAATCAATTGTGATATGGAACTGAAGGAATTGGCCGGAAAACTCTTCAGCGAGAAAAAATCGTATGATGAAATAGTGGAAAAACTGATTAGCGAATTGGAGAGAATGGGATTCGTTGAGCAGCAGGATGAAGTGGAGAAAACCTGGAAGGTATTGGCTTCGTTCCATTATATCGAGGAGTTGATAGATTGCATATCTATTACCGATGATACTGATAATACCGATGATGCCGAACATACCGGAGAAAAAGATAAAGAAACGGATAAGGAAAAGGAGGAACAGCCATGAGATATCTGAATAAAATCATATTTCTGAATAGTGCCCATATCCCATACGCCGAGGTGAAGCTCGATGGAAACGTTCATTTCATCGGCACCCAGGGTGTGGGCAAGAGTACCTTGCTCCGTGCGCTGCTGTTCTTCTATAATGCTGATAAGTTGCGTCTGGGCATCCCGAAGGAGAAGAAATCGTTTGATGCCTTTTATTTTCCATATCCCAATTCATATATCGTCTATGAGGTGATGCGTGAGAATGGGGCCTACTGTGTGCTTGCCTTGAAGAATCAGGGACGAGTGATGTTCCGTTTCATCGATGCCCCGTTTGATAGCAAATGGTTTATCGATGAGCGTAAGCTGGTGTATGGCGAGTGGAGCCAGATACGTGAGCAGGTGGGTAAGAAACATGATATATCTTCGCTGGTAAGCAGTTATGAGATGTATCGTGACATCATCTTCGGCAACAATCGACGCCAGGAACTCCTGCCTTTCCGCAAGTATGCCATTGTAGAGAGTGCCAAGTACCAGAATATCCCCCGCACCATCCAGAATGTCTTCCTCAATACCAAGTTGGATGCCGATTTCATCAAGAATACCATCATCCGCTCGATGAGTGATGAGGATAACAGCATTGACCTCAACTTTTATCGTGAACAGATCAAGGAGTTTGAACAGGAGTATAAGGATGTGAGCCTCTGGACGAAGAAAGAGAAAAATGGCGAAGTGCTGATTCGCCGCATAGCCGATAAGGTGATAGATGCTTATCGTACCTTGCTGAACAATCGCCGCCTGATTGGCGAGGGGCGCAGGGAACTCAATTATGCAGAGCGTGTGGCACAGGAACTCCTGCCGCAATATCGTCTTGATATCCAGGAAAGTGAAGCGGAATGCAACCGGGTAAGTCGCCTGATAGGTGAGGAACAGGAAAAATATGGAAAGGAGCGTGATAAACTCTCCCGTGAATTGGGCGTATTCGATGCGCAGCTAAAGAAAACTGCCGCCAAGCGCAAGCATTATGAGGAAATTCATATAGAAGATATCTTGCAGCGAGTAGAGCAGGAAACCATCATAGAAGATGAGCGCAGGCGACAGGAAGCGATGAAGGCAGAACTGGAGAAATCCTATCAGAACGTGGTGGATAAGTATAAGGCTCTGCTCGAACAGCTGGATATGGATTTGCGTGCTTTCAGAAACAGCAAGACCACCTTGCTCAATGAACATCAGGCAGCCTTGATGACCCAGAAGGAAACGCTGATGCAGGAATGGAGAAAGGCTGAAACGGAAACCCGAGAGGTGTTTCAGAAGAAGATTTCGTCTGTGGATGAGATGATTGCGCAACTGGTGCATGAGGAAACTGCCTTGAAGATTCAGAAGGCAAAGGTGGCTCACGAGAATCCTTTTGCCCGGGAGATGGAGACAAACGAACAGGAGATTGCCGAATTTACAGCTAGACAATTTCAGGTGGAAACCGAGATAAAGGAAGTGGAACTGCGTATTGAAACCTTGCGTCAGGAAGCCGAGAAGGAATTGGAGATAGCAGAACTGAAATACCAGGCTTCGCTCGATAAACCCAAGAAGCAGAAAGCAGATGTTGAGGCTGAAATCAGAAAAATTCAGAATCTCCTGGAGAAGAGCAAAGGCTCGTTTTCCGAATGGCTCGACCAGAACAGAAAGGGATGGCAGGAGAATATCGGAAAAGTGGTAGATGAGGAGGCGATACTATATAATAATGTATTGAATCCGCAATTGGTTGCCGATTCTTCGTCATCATTATCTTCTTCATCTTCATCATCAACCTCTGCTTCTCTCTATGGCGTAAGCATCAATCTGGCAGCTGTAGAGCGAAAATTCAGAACTCCCAAGGAATTGAAGGAGCAACTCGCAGAAAAAGAACAGCTTCGTGCAGACATCATCAAGCTGCTGAATGATTTACAGAACCAGCATGAGGAGGACAATAAAAACTTGAAGGGGAAATATCAACTTCAGATAAGAAAACTGAATGAATCGCTTCATGCTAAAAAGGCTGAAATGCAACTGCTGCCCCAGACGGAAAAGAAGCTCAAGATGCAATCGCTGGAGTTGAAAAACCGTTTGGAGAAATGGCGCAGCCAACAGATGGCTGAATTGGAAGATAAGCAGAATGCGCTGGTTGCCGATAAGGTGAAGAAGGAAGAGAATAAACACCAGCTGGAGATGGAATTGCAGCGAAAGCAGAAAACTCTCCAAACGGAATACAACAGACAAGTTAAGCAGGAAACACAGACTTTTGAAGTCTTTGCCAACGATATTCAGGCGCAGATAGAAGAGAAGCAGAACCAGGTGGATGCTCGCAAGCAGGAACTCCTGAAAGCCCAACACGATGAACTGCATGGCAAGGGTATGGATACCCAGGCTTTGGATGCTTACAACAAGCGCATAGCAGAACTGGATGCTGAATTGGCGTTTATCAGGAAGAATCGTGATGTGGTGGCGGTTTACCGAAACGACAAGATAGAACTCTTTGACCAGGAATCTTCCGTAAGACAGGAACGGAAAAACAAGGCTGAGGCTTTGATGACGATTGAAGATAAATTCAGGCAGCGCAGTGAACGACTCAAGCTGCAATTGTCTGTGACACAGGAAAAACTGGCTAAGCAGCAGGCTGCTTTAAGAAAGCTGGAGGCGGGCTTGAATGCAGTAAAGAACTTCCGGAGCGATGCAACCTTGTGCCCGTTGGGTAGTAGTGAGATTGGGGAGAAAATCACCACCAAGGATTGTCTTGCCATCGTAGAAGAGCTGAAGCGCCAGATATATGAGGATAGCCGTACGCTCGACAATTTCAAGAAGCAATCGCACCTGTTCCTGGGTATGTTTTCTGCTCACAACACCTTCCATTTCAATGTAAGTCCGGTAACGGAAGAGGAGTTCATCGCCTTCGCATCCAATCTCTGCGAGTTTGTGGATAATGATAAAATCTCGGAATATCAGAAGCGCATCAGTGGAAGATATACCGACATCATCTTCCGAATCTCCAAGGAGGTGGGTGATCTTACCCGAAGGGAAGGCGACATCGGCAAGACCATCAACGATATCAACCACGATTTCGAGGAGCGGAATTTCGCAGGTGTTGTTAGGGAAATTGCCTTGCGCCCGCTGAAGAGCAACGACCAGCTGATGATCCTTCTCTTGCGAATCAGAGACTTTGCGGAAGAGAATCAGTTCAATATGGGAGAGATGGATCTCTTTGCCACCGAGTCACGCCAGGATGTGAATGCCAAGGCGGTGAAATATCTGCTTGCTTTCATGAAGGGGCTTCTGGATGAGCCTAACCGCAAGCAGTTGCAGGTGGCAGATACCTTTAAGTTGGAGTTCCGTATCAAGGAAAATGATAATGATACGGGATGGGTAGAGAAGATAGCGAATGTGGGATCTGATGGCACCGACATTCTGGTGAAGGCGATGGTTAACATCATGCTCATCAACGTGTTTAAGGAGAAGGCATCGAAGAAATCGGGCGATTTCAAGATTCATTGCATGATGGACGAGATAGGCAAGTTGCATCCTAACAATGTGAAGGGAATCCTCGACTTTGCCAATCGCCGCAACATCCTACTGGTAAACAGTTCTCCAACTACCTATAATGTGGAGGATTACAAATACACCTATCTGCTCAGCAAGGACAATAGGGCAAATACAAAGGTAACTCAATTAATCAAGAGATTATAAAACCTTTCGTGTATGGAAATATCGGCTGATATGATATACTGGATAAAATGAAATACTTGATGATATGGAAAAGTTAGGATTGGGCGATGCCCGACAGATATTGGCAATGTTGAAGGGTGAGGAGATAGCTTCGTCGAAGCTGTCTCCTCGCCTCACGGCTTTGCTGAGGCAGGAAGGGCTCCTGATGTTGAAGAACAATGGCAGTAGATGCAAATATCGCATAGCCGAGGCCATGCGAGAGAGTTGCCGTACCTTATTGGTTCAGAATTTTGGCTTGAAATGTTCTTTAGAAGAATGGATTTCCGCTTCTTCCTCTATGCAGACGAGGGCTGATATGGTTAGGATGGTGGGTGATTCAAAGGCTAAGAAGGTGAATACATTTCGTGGCTTTCTGGTAGATTGCTATGTTCAGATAGATGCTATGCTTGATGGAAAGCCATTCATACTTCATCCGATGGAGGGCAGTTCCGTTTTCATCAATCAGCCGGATCGTTTCGAGATACCGGAAGACGTGATAGTTGTGGGTATGGAGAATGCTGAGAATTTCATGCAGATTCGGTTGCAGCGTTGGCTTTTCGATGCCCTGTTTCCTGGCAGGCAACTCCTGTTTGTCTGCCGTTATCCACAGGAAAACCTGGAGCATCTCAGGTCATGGCTTCTCCGCATTCCCAATCATTACATTCATTTCGGCGATTTTGATTTGGCAGGAGTTCATATCTATCTTTCAGAGTTTTATGCCCATCTGGGTAATCGGTCTTCCTTCCTGGTGCCATCTGATATCGAGGAAAGATTGGCCGAAGGCAATGCCGCGCTTTACAATCAGCAATATGCCAGATTCAGGAATATGGCAGTAACGGATGTCCGCCTTCAGCCGCTGGTCAATATGATTCATCATTATCGCAGGGGATATGAGCAGGAGGGGTATATTTTTCCATAATTGCTTGAATTAAAATGCTGCAAAGATACGAAGAATTTAGGGAACTCAATTAAAAATAGCAGAAAAATTTGGAGGTTACACAAAAACATCGTATTTTTGCATCAAAATAGTTTGAATAATGAGCAAGTATAATTTTAATATAGACAATTATCATGCTATAGGGCATGCTGATATCGAAATAGAGGGTATCACAGTTATCGTGGGTAGCAATGGCTGTGGAAAAAGCACTATGTCCCGTTGGTTGTATTATATCGTCAATACATTGTCAGTGTTAGACAGTTTCTTTTTCTCTGATTTCAGAGATGTGATTATCAAATCATTAGAGAAATATTCTAATGCGCTGGATGATATCTCAAATTATCTGGATGATGATAAAAAACGATTTTTTGACCATACCTTATCATTAATGACAATGGTAACATTGAGTAATGGTGGTGTGGAGAAGCTCGATTTTTATTATAAAAGAGCGATTGGTTCACTTGATGACATGCTGGTTAACTTTCTTCAGAAAGAGCAGAATCCTCAGCAGGTGCGTCGAGTGCTTAATCTTTTTGGGATTACTGAACAAAATCATGTTCATGAGGATATAGAACGAAATTCCATTCAGTTGTTTTCTGAATGTCTTCAGAAATATGAAAACAACAAAAAAAATCGTCCCATCAGTTACTTGAAAGAGAAAATCGCTGCTGTATATCGGGAAAAGGATGGCTTTCCTGCCAGCATAAGCTTTAAGGAAGATGAAGTGGAATTGCTTGTTGATAGACTTGGAAAGATATATAGTTTAAATAATGCCATATATATAGGAACACCAGCAGCTATTTCTCTTCGTCAATCAGATAGGGTTCTGATGACTTCCTTGGCACATAAAGTGGTTCATGTAAATGAAAAAGGAAGTGAGATTACCGGCAAACAGGAATTACTTCATTCTATTAATAAAATGATAGATGGTTCTATTGTAGAAAAGGAAAATTTCGATGCTGTTGATTTAGTTTATCACAGCAACAATGGTAAGGATATTAGAATTGAAGATATAGCATCGGGCTTCAAACCGCTGGTTTATATGCTTCGTCTGATAGAAAACGGGTGGCTGACAGAAAACACTTTGTTGGAGATTGATGAGCCTGAAACAAATCTTCATCCACAATGGGTGGTTGAGTTGGCGCATCTTCTTGTTCGCATCAACAAAACATTTGGAACCAAGATACTCATCACGAGTCACAATCCCGATATGGTATCGGCTATCAGGTATATCTCTGAAAAAGAGGGCTTGTTGAATACTACTCGTTTTTATCTGGCAGAGCAAAGTGAAGGTACAGACTCGTTCTACTATAAGAATTTGGGCTGTGACATCGAACCTGTATTTGAATCATTCAACAAGTCTTTTGATACTCTTCAGAAATACGTAGAGAATTATGGCGAAATTTAAGATTGGCAATTATCAGGGAATCAAGATTGATTGTTGGACAGCAAAAGATTTAGTCGGCTTGCATCATTTGATGAAGCAGGAGGGATGCCCAAATTCAGAAAATCTTTTCTCTGACACAGATAAGGCAATAGAACTTGATGATGTTCAGAGACGAATTTCTCAAAAGCATCATGCTGATAAGAAATCTTCTGCAGATATGCTATTGCATGTGAATGATAAGAGATTACTTTTGGCCGATGCAAAATTCCGACTAAGCAATACCAGGAATTTGGATTCAAAGGAGATAGCAAAAAAGGTTAGTGAATCAAAGGCAATGGTTACTTCTAACTATTCTTTTGATAACAGTTTCTATGTTTTGCTGACAAAGAAAGCTGCAACTCCTTCCAATTTAAATAGGCTTAGAAGAAATGTAGGAAATAATCCAAATTATCAATTTATGGATGCCGTTGAATTTCATAAACTGTTCGAGGATTAATGTTTGAACTCCGTTCCTGATGTCTTGAAAACTCAGAAACGGAGTTTTTTATAATTTTTTTCTGTCTTTTTTTCTAGTATTATGAATTTTTCTCCATCCATTTATTATAGGATACATTCTCCTCTTTCCACTTATCCTTTGCTTCCGCCAGATTCTTCGGATACCCGATGATGAGGGTGTTGAGCGGAATCATCGTCTTGGGCAGATGCAGCAGTTGCTGCATTCCCTCGTTTCGTTCTTTCAGGGGGTAGAGGGCTGTCCATACACCGCCAAGTCCCAGGCCGTGAGCCATCAGCAGAATGTTCTCCGTGGCTGCCGAACAGTCTTGAATCCAGAACTCCTGCTCTGTGCCTTCCAGCGTCTTGTCAAGGCATCCGCAAACCACGATGGCGAGCGGTGCCTGTTTCACCATGCTGGCATAAGGACTGAACTGTGGTATCTGGTCGAGAATCTCCCGGTCGTTGATAACCACAAAATGCCAAGGCTGCTTGTTGCATGCCGATGGAGCCGCCATGCCGGCACGTAGCATCATCTCCACCTTCTCCGGCTCTACAGGCATGTCTGTATAGCTTCTCACCGATGTACGGCTCATAATATTTTCAAAAATCTGATTCTTTTCCATCATTTTGCTGCATTTCTAATTTTATCTTATGCGGCATTATTTATCAAGAAACGCCGCATATTTTGCGGCAAAGATACGAAAAAAAAGCCGTATCGCCAAATTATTTCGTTTTTATCGCCCGATACATTCTATAGTATACGTATATATAAGCCGATGTTGTGGTTATCATACTGATGAGATTCATGCAGGTGAAGGCTGCCTGCTGGGTGTTACCAGCCAGATAAAACACTGCAACAGGAAGTATATTTGAGCATATCAGCCATACCATGAAAACCAGGACAAGGGCTATGCCCAGTTTGCGCATGTTGCCCCTGTGCTTGCTGCACAGATGACAGCCGGCTACCAGGGAGGCGATGACGGAAATCAGGCCCATCGTGCTTTCTGTCCAGGTGAGTATGGAAGCCATTTGGGTAATCTGTCCGTTCTGCATCATCTTTACGAGATGAAGATTGAAGCATTGGCCCAGGATGAATGAGAGCACATAGTAAAGTACCATCAACTCGCTGCAGCGTCGTAGCAATTTTACGCCTGCCGGTAGCGTGTAGCGGAATATTCCCCATAAAGCTATAGGGGCGAGCTGCAAGACCAGTTGCTTGATGGTAACCAGGATGGGACTTATTGGAATCAGGATGGGACTTGTTCTGAAGGATAAGCCCGCTTGTCTGCAAACAGAAAATGCCAGCGAAAACAATGCGAAAATGCAATATGCATACATGGCATATTGTGCAATGCGATTTATATCTATAGAATAACTTTTTCTTTCCATAATTCTACGTTTGATGATTTTATAAACAGCTTATCTTGCATAAAGCCATTGCAAAGATACGAAGTTTTTGAGAAATTCTAGCAAAATAGGTGGAAAATGTTTGGCTATTATGATATATACTTGTTAAAAGAATGGCGGAGAGACCGATAAAAACTCTTAAAAATCATAACGTATCTTCTTGAATACCAGTATTTGTTGCTATCTTTGCACGGTATATACTAATAACGCTACGTGGATAAATACTAATAGCGCTACATGGGGATATACTAATAGGAATATAAGTTTAATCATGAGTAATATGAAGAAGATTTTCTTAGGATTGGCAGCAGCACTGATGTTGACTGCCTGCAATGAGAACAGACAGCCGGAGGCAATGACCAGCGTTGACTCTGCAAGTGTGGTAACCGATTTGATGATGAGTCGCAGAAGCATCCGTGCTTACAAGGATTCCGCTATCAGCCGTGATACCCTGAACGAGATTCTGAAATGCGGCATCCATGCGCCAAACGGTCAGAACCTGCAGTCGTACGAAATCAGAGTGATAGATTCTCCTGCACTCATCGATTCGATAACCCAAGCCGTGGTAAAGGATAATCCTAAGATAGCAGAGCGCAAGGGCTTCAAGAACATCTTTGTGAATGCTCCATGCGTGGTTTGCATCGCCTACGATACTACTTATGATATGGCGCAGATTGATTGCGGTTTGCTTGGCGAGAACATTATTCTTGCAGCATGGTCAAAGGGCATCGGTTCCTGCTGCCTGGGCAGCTCAGCCCGTTGGATATTGGATTCGCCATCTGCCAAGCCTTACCTCGACCGCATGGCATTCTCCAAGAATTACAAGCTGCTCTACTGCATCGCCCTGGGATATCCTGACGAATCGCCAGAAGCAAAGCCAAGACGCCAGGACATGATTAAGTTCATGGATTAGGAGGGACTTTTAAAGGTAAAAAGGGGCTTTTAAGCAAGGGAAACTACAAGTTTTTTATAAGTGATTGAGAATGAGATAAGTTTTTATCTCATAAAAAGAAGAGGTTACGAATTAGAAA
>CAUFXJ010000038.1:0-26499 GCA_959596915.1 Segatella copri | reverse complement strand
TCGTCGAGGGTGATGATGACACCACCCATATCAAAAATCACAGTTTTAATCATATTACCCTTTATTTACTAATACCTTATAATGTTGTATGCAACTATCTTGCAACACGTTGCGATTACTTATTTTACTTCTTAATTATATTTGCATTTTTAACCTCATCGTATTTGGCTATAGCCTTCAATACATTAATGCGAAACGATGTGGAAGGATGTGCACTATTCTTTTGGTCTATCTTCGGTTCTCCCTCACCAAGTATTTCAAGCATTTTTATCATATAATTTGGGTCTTCACCTATCCATTGCAAAAAACGATAAGAGGCTATATCTGCTTCCATTTCTTGAATCCGACTATATTTCAAATGATACCTACCATAAGCATCTATTGTAGCCCATTCTAGATTTTTATCCAAACCATTCCTTACATCTTGCCAAGCTTGTTCCCTGGCCTTCTGACCAGATGAACTACTATCAGAATACATAGCTTGACCTATTGCAGTTCCTGCTGCCTGAATACCAGAAGCAACACCTGCGATAATTTGATTACGCTTTTCTTTCTTCTTTACGGCATACAAGTTTTGCAAAACATGCCCTAAAGCATAATGAGCCAATTCGTGACCAACTACAGCATATATTTTTTCAAAAGTTTCCATCTTATTAAGAAGACCGCTATTAAGAAGTATTATAGCATCTGGCGTAGAATAAGCATTAACCTCACGGTCTCCAACTATATAAATCTTCATCTGTGGGTTATAAACCTTAAGATTGAAAAATTTATATACTGAATCCAAAACCTCTATTGAATTTTCATCAGTCAATCCATTTTGAAAATCCGTTCTAAACATCAATTCGTTTTCTATTTCATTTACAGCAGAGTGCGCTGTACTCTTACCTTTTTTCAAAGCTGTTTCAAACTTTTGATACTCTGTATTATATTTTGGTAGATACCACCAGAAGTTAGCAGGATTGTCGTTAGGCAAAGCCATAACTTCACTCGGTACATCAAGTCTCTTGATGTATTGGAAACATTCTGCTTCTGTCTGAGCCTCAACCAGAACAAAATCACAAAGCATCAATGCTAACATAAAAAACTTTTTCATAACAACCTCTTTTGTTTATTTGTTATTTTTCAATCATAAGAGTTTTCAAACCTAGTAATCACGCGAGAACAATTGGTTATCAATCCCATATTTAATAAAGGACATCAACAAAATCTCACATAAGATACATGTACATACCATTTTAAGCCAATATCCAAAAGTTTTAAAATCATCATCCCCAACGAATAATTTTGTACCCAAAAGTGATGATATTAGAAACCCTAAGCTATAGACATAGAGAAGGACTGAAAATCCCCAAATCGCTAACATTATAATTCCTTCATAAGCTGGTACAAGACGGCTATTATTATAAAAAATAACATAAAGCATTGCTATACCATGAATTATTGCGGAAACTATAAGAGTATCATTTTCTGAATAAGCTTTATCTTTACTATTCTTCCACCACCAAGCCATATAATTGTTCAACAACTTATCATTTTTCGGAAGGGGCTCTTTCGTTTTTAGATGATTCAATACTATGTTTTTACAATAAGTATATTGACTCTCTGTCATTTGAAGATCATTTAATTTCTTATTGCATAGTTTCTTACTTTGCTTAAATATGGCTACAACCCCTATTATAATAATCAAAGCAGAGTAAAAGGCAAACGTGAAAATAGCAGATTCATCCATATCACCACATTTTAATCATCCTACATGTACCTGACTTCTTGATGAAAGACCCTGGATTTCCCTCAGCAACTTATTCTCTGCACGGAGGGCAATCACCTCTCTCTCCAGTTCATTCATATCAGCCACATTACTGCTGTTAGATAAAGAAGGCGTTTTCTTATCTGAACTAAAAAACTCAGCAACATCTACACCAAGGACTTCAGCAAGGTTTTCAACTGTACTAACCTTCACATCAGCACCGTTCAGAAGGTTATCCAACGTAGTTCGACTAACCTTCATCCTAGAAGCAATATCAATTTTGCTAAGTTTGTTGGACGTTATAATGTCCACTATTCTTTGCACATTCATATTAAAATCCTTTAAATGTTCAACAAAGTGGGTTAATATATACTAATAATGCCCACCAAACTACACACTTTCAAAAAGTTTATTGTACTTTTGCACCGTAAAGTTAGTAAATAAATAAATAAGTACCAAATAAATTTGAAGAAAAATGAAGAATGAAGATAAAAAAGTTCCCGATGCGCCTAAAAGGCTATGGGTCCAAACAAATTCTTTGATACACGACTCAGGCTTAATGTCCGTAGGAAATGTTTCATATAAAGAATATTGGATTGGACACAAAAATAAGGTTCCAAAGAATGTAAGACCTTGGAGTTTTGAGGAAGAAGAGGAATATACCAGCCTCAGCCGATCTTGGCATAAAGCAAAGGAAGTTCCAGAAGATTTGCACACCTATATCATTGGTGTTTCCAAAAACTTCACTCATCCGGTTCTTATTGACTTAGAAAAGAAATGCCTGCATAAGTTTTATGATGCTGTCAACATAAGCGATAAGATGAAGTGGAACGGAATCATCCGGAAAGATTTTCGCTTCGCTTACTGGGCTTACATCAAGGACTTAGTTCCTACCACAGAGGAAGGAGGCGTAAAATGAAAAAGAATAAAGCTCTATTCCTCGATATTATGCTCAATAACAGATTTGTATGCACACTGAAATACATGTATTGTCCATTGTTCGTGATAAGATACGAGGCGTTAATAAAGTTTGTTCTCGATAAGAGACCATCTTTGAAAGGCAAACCATTCAGAATAATGTTTTGAAACAACAAACGAAACAAAGCGTATGAAAAAGATAATGTTCAATGACCGATACGGTCTCACCGAAGCTGTTCTAGATGGTCGCAAGACTCAAACCAGAAGAATCGCTTACGAAAAGCCTTTCAAGTATTACTGCAATTGCGGTTTCTATACGGAAGGAAAAGACAAAGGCAAACTCGCCATCAATGATGGAAATGAGATTGTAGCAAAGTCCACTTATAAAATAGGTGAAGTCGTAGCAGTCGCACAAAGATACAGCGATATTCCGTATATCAAAGAACTACACCCAAGGATAAATACTTCCGAAGGATGGGGAAACAAGATGTTTGTGAAGTCTGATTTGTTACCTCATCAAATTAAGATTACCAAAATTTGGTGTGAAAGACTACAGTACATCAGCACCGATGACTGCATGAAGGAAGGAATCTTCTGTAGCCACATCGATGGCATTGATGATGCTTATTCATACGATGCCACAAATGATAGCTTTGAGAAGAAATGGTGGTACAGAACTCCTATCGAAGCATACAAGATGCTTAGCTGCAAGCTCCACCTCCACTGGGATGCCAATCCTCTCGTTTTCGTTTACGATTTCAAACTAGTTAAATAATAATTAAAATCAAGCAATATGTCAGAAGAAAAAGTACCACTCAGACCTCAGATCAGAGAACTGGAGTTGGGTAAATCAATCAGTTTCCCTATCAGGAGAATGAGAACGATCAAGACAACCTGCTCGGAATTAGGTGTAATTTACTGTCGTAAGTTCAGAACCAAAATCAACCGGGAGAAAGAGATCATCACAGTTACAAGAACCAAATAAAAACAATAGTCATGAACGAAGTAGTACAAATCCAGTTTGCAGATAAGATGCTATCCTTTGATACATTCCTGTCAGCCATACGCAACGTTGTGAAAGAAGAAGTCTGCAAGGCTGTGGGTAAACGTCCGTTCCTCACACAAGCCAAGGCATACGACATCTACGGAAGAAAAAACGTAGAGCGATGGAAACGTGAAGGAAAGGTGAAGGATTTTGCTAGAGGCAGTAATGGCAAGATTACTCGCCACGAATACAAAGTATCAGAGCTGGAAGCATGTGCCTGCCAAGTTCAAGACTATCTGTGTCCCAAATAAGATTTTACTTTTAGGATAGATATAAGGCTGATATTGATTAGTACAAATTATGCGAAACTATGGTAGGTAACAGTTGCTTTGCCCATTGGGGGCGATGTTCAAGTTATAACGTTTAAATTACTTAGTTCTGGGTGTTAATCAAAAAAGACTGCGAAGAAGGACTAAGCAGCCGGGCACGGGGTTCGAATCCCTTTACCTACCGCTAATTTAAACAATATAAAAAGATAAAGTATGAAAACAATTAAGATCATCTTCTGCATTGCCATCTGGCTAGTCCTTGGATGGCTCTGCCTCAGTAAACTCTCACAGGGCATTCATGATGAGAACCTCATTTCACAGATGCCTCAGAGTACCTATGATGAGATAGTAGATACTCTTACTACTAGAAATGGCTTCCAGCCTACCGAGCATCAGATAGTAACTTACTATTATGAGCGATTCCAGAAGTAAGAGCACCGCAGCTCGCAAGTGCCTCCGCTGCCATGATGGGCGTAACTGCATCAATGGCAAGTTTTGCCTTAAGCACAAAAGATACGTGCAGCATCAGGAGAAACTACCGTGTGAATGAAAAGTAGATTAACTAATTATCCTGCAAAGGATATAAAAGAAGATAATATGGCAAAAATGAATGTAACAGAAAAGGACTTTAATGCATTTTTTCAAGCAAAAGAATCCCTTATGGCTATGTCTGGTACTTTAGATGAAGGCTTCGATGAAGAAGCTCATGCTATAAACAGGCAGTTCAAAAGTTTTGAACGAAGATACTTAAAGGCAAAGGAGGGTAAGCAATGAACAAAGAAAAAGCTATTGAGTATATTAAACGTGCCAAAGAGCAGCTATCTTATGATTTGCTTACTATTAGGCTTTGTGAAATGGCTCGCAATAATTTAGAGAAGGCACTTAAAGAGTTGGAGGGCAATATGGAACAGAACAGAAACAAAAGTAAGCAATATGAATCACGCTAGTTTATTCAGCGGAATCGGTGGTGCTGAGGTCGCGGCATCCATGATGGGATGGCAGAACCTCTTCCATTGCGAGATACAAGAGTTCCCTCGCAAGGTGCTCCAATACTGGTTCCCAAATTCAGAAAGTTATGAAGACATTACCAAAACAGACTTCCATCAGTGGCAGGGAAAAGTCGATGTTCTCACCGGAGGATTCCCATGCCAGCCTTTTAGCGTTGCCGGCAGAAGAAAGGGAGAAGACGATAACCGCTATCTCTGGCCACAGATGCTACGAGCGATTCGGGAGATTAAGCCCACTTGGATCGTTGGTGAAAACGTTATTGGAATCCGAACTATGGTGGAGCCCAGCCAAGAGACTAAAGTGGGACGCACAGACAATCTCTTCGAAGAGAATTACATATACAGAGAGGAAAGCAGGTTCACACTCGAAAAAATCTGCCAGGATCTTGAAGCAACAGGATATTCCGTCCAACCGCTTAATATTCCAGCTTGCAGTGTCGGAGCACCACACAGAAGAGAACGCATCTGGATTGTTGCCCAACGTACAGACACAAGGGCTGAAACGCTGCAACAAGAAAGGAAAAACAGAGTTCATTCCTCTAGATCTCCTTCCTACGCCAACAGCAATCGACAGAGGAAGTGGAAGAATAAACAAAAGTCCTTCTCCAGGTGCTGCAGAACGTCCAACCTTGGCTCTTGCCGCAATACAAGGACTCTTGCCGACTCCTTGCGCCACAGAAGCAACAAAGTTCACAAAGACATTCAACCCAAATTCTCAGATGGGAAAAAGTCTTACGGCATTGGCAATCAGTGGAATGATACCTTCTCCATCTTCCAAAAAGAAGATTTCTGGAAAGACTTTCCAACTCAATCCCCTGTATGTAGAAGAAATGATGGGATTCCCTTTGATGTGGACCGCCTTACCATTTCTTTCCCTAAATGGCGAGCAGAATCAATAAAGGCCTACGGCAATGCATGGGTCCCTCAGGTGGCCTACAAGATATTCCGGGCTATTGAGGCAGAAGAAAAGAAATAAGATAGTAAATTCTACATTCCAAATAAAAGAAACAGCAAATGAAAACAGATGGCTACATTCTTACTCCAGAGCTGCTGCAGTGGCGTTACTTTCATCGTCCGGTGGTGGTACAGGTGCTTATCTACGTGCTCCTGTCTGCCACCCACAATGAGGCTTCCGCTGCTACGCTCTCCTTACGTCTGTTGGCAGATCGGCTCCATACCTCGGTCAAGTCTATCCGCTGTGCCATCGATGTTCTCATACAGGAGCGAATCATCACAAAATGCAGCTCTCCAAAAGCCTCAACAATAGTGTATGTTAACAGTTCGCATCCCCTCTCCCACTGCATACAACCTTATCAAAACCCACTAGGGGCACAGAATGGGGCACTCTTTAGGGCACAGATAGGGGCACAATCAGGGGCACAGATTTTAACTTCGCAAGTTACTGATACACAAGATTGTGCAGCGTATCTTCAAGATAACAAGGGCACAGATAGGGGCACGATTAAGGGCAAAGATGGGGCACGCTCTAGGGCACACCCTAAACAAGGGGCACACCAAAAGGCACAGTCTAGGGCACAGATTAACAATCCCGAAACCCCTTTAAATAAAGGTGATTCCGAAGATTCTGCCGAAGTTGAGGGCACAGACAAGGGCAAGGGTAAGGGCACAGAAGTAAGAGGAAAGAAACAAATAAAAGAAAACATTTCCCCCGAACCCCCTATAAAAGAAAACAAACAAAGAAAGGAGAAAGCCCACACCCACACACAAAAAAAAGAAAAAGAAAAAAAGTCGTTGGATCCAGAAGTTCAGTTCTCGGAAGTGCTAAGACTCTTCAATCGCCTTTTTCTGGGCACGCAGGTCAAGCCTATCTCAAAGATGACTCCCGACCGCAAGAAGATGGTGGCAAAGTTTATCTCAGACTATTCCTTCGAGGATATAGAACCGATGCTTCGCAAGGCTCTCAACTCCGATCTTCTCTCTGGGCGCAAGGATGGTGGATGCTATATCTCCTTCAACTGGCTCTTCAATCCGAAGAACTACGAGGCTCTGATGGAAGGAACCTTCGACAATCCTACAGTTGTAGCCTCAGCCGGGAAGAAGCCTCAGCATTCAAGTTCTCCACCACCTTCTCCTCAACAGCCTCAACGCGAGGAGACAAACGAGGAAATAGAAGCTCGCCTCAGAATGAAAGAAGAGCGCAAGAAGGAATTGGAGAAAGAACAGACCGAAGCCCTACGGCAGAAGTATCTAGGCTGGATAGAAGCCGCCAAGAAGAACCCGAATGGTTCCATGGCAAAGATGGTGAAAGATGCCTACAAGAATGGCACTCTAGCCAAACTGGGCATCGTCTGGAATCCATCGGTGGCAGAAGAAGAACAGTCACTGGCCGACTTGGATGATAAGACACAGAGTTATGTCCAGTCGATCCTCAGGGACTAAGACACAAGTAACAAACAATTTAATTCATACGATTATGGACAGACAAGAATTAATCGACCGCCTCAACGGCAATTATTCTGAATACACCAAGAAATCTGCTACCAAACAGAAGAAGGTGCAACATGAAGGGCAGCTACAGATAGCTTGTGTACGCTGGTTCCGTCTCCAGTACCCGGCTTATGCCTCTCTCCTCTTCCATCCCAAGAATGAGGCTGATGGTGCTACCAGTGGCAAGAAGATTGCCATCAACGCTGCAGCAGGAGTTGTGCCGGGCGTTCCAGATCTCATCCTGGCTCTCCCTTCATACAAGAATGGCAAAAACGGAGATTCCAACAAGGGTACAGAAGTATTCTACGGCTTGGGCATCGAACTGAAGTATGGTAAGACAAACAATCAGACTGCCAATCAGAAACGTTTTCAGGGCTACTGGCAGTGCGCTGGCTATAAATACGCTCTCTGTCGTTCGCTGGAAGACTTTATCAAGGTAGTTCGCGACTACATGCTGTCAGTTGATTACAACATCCTTCTGGACGTCAAATCTTATCATCTGAGTGACGATGATACTGAGCACAACAAGCAAGTATTAAACAAAATCATTAAAAACAAGAAGTAATATGGAAATCGGATTCATCATCATCATGCTGTGCCTTGTAATGATGGCCAGCACATTCATCTATCTAGTTTACACTCACCGCAATCGCTCTTGCAAGAACTGCAAGTTTTTCCGGCCTACAGCAAACAGTAAGTATAGCGGATCATGCAACGGCTTCGGCCATCATCGCTTCCACTGGGAATGCTGTGGGGAATGGAAACGTAAAACTACCAAACAGGAGGATGAACTATGAACTTTAAAATCATACATCTATGAGCAATTACATCAAGCAAAACCTGATGCAGTCAACACCATCGGTTGCTGATCAGGAGAAAATGAGGATGTGCAAGTTCTGTGTACATAGCCACATCAGCGACCTCGGCTACAACCATTGCTGGAAGTCAGATAGTGCTAATTATAACGGAGATTCCCCTACAGGCGTCTGTTGGGCTTTCCGGGACAATCGGATATGGAAACCCTATTATTTCTCTAGACTCATGTCTAGCTACAGGGGGAATATCTGCTGGGTAAAACCGATTTACAGCTCTTCTAAAAAGAGAAAGAACCGTATTATTCAATACGAAATCATCGACCCAGTAGCCTCAACAATAGATAAAGTTTCCCCCAAGGAGTTCGCTAGGGATTACATTCCAGCCACTCCTGGCTCCAAGCCTCCACATACGATGAAGGAGTATGAGAAATGGGACACCTATTGTTTCGGTGGCTGCGATCCGCAGCTTTCTGAAAAACAGGAGGCAAGAAATTATCATGAAGCCAACTGGCAGCAAATCCTTGCTCAGGAAGCAATAGAAGAACAATTAGAACAAAAAGCAATATGAAGAAAAGAATTTTAGACATGTGCTGTGGCTCTCGAATGTTCTATTTCGATAAACATGACCCAAATGTTCTCTTCACAGACATAAGAGAGACACACGACACATTATGTGATGGACGCAAACTAGACGTGCAACCAGATATGATAGCCGATTGCACAGCCTTGCCATTCGAAGATGAAACGTTCAATATGGTAGTATTCGACCCTCCTCATCTGCTAAAAGTAGGTCAGAACTCTTGGTTATGCAAGAAATATGGTAAGCTACCTTCTAATTGGCAAGCGTTTATCAATGATTCTATCCATGAGGGTATGCGTGTATTGAAAACCGGTGGAACTCTCATTTTTAAGTGGAACGAGCAACAGATAAAGGTAGGTGAAGTACTAAAGGCAATTAATGATTACAAACCGATATTCGGACATCGTACCACCATCAAGAACCAAACAATATGGATGGCATTCATGAAATGGTAGCGATAGGAGTTGCCCCCACTTAGCCCCCGTTCCCAGCGATTCTATCGCTGGTCCCATAAAAAATATGTAAAATATCAAAGCAAGAATATGGAAAAGACTATTTATATACCAGGTGATTTGGTTATGACCAACGGCATTCCTATCGGAACCAAAAAGGGCATCGTTTACCAGGTCACAGAAAGTAATGCTGATAAATATGCAAAAGTGAAAGATGGAAATGCATTCACAGAACTGAAAGGTTCCGTCACTCTTTCCAACTTAAAAGGAAAAACCGTTCATGATGATGGATTCCTGTTTGGTGACAGTGGCGCATGGGCGAAGGATATTGTTCCGATTCCTCTTACTCCTGAGATTCTAGAAAAGAACGGATGGAAGCTCGAAGGCGCGACATGGATTTATAAAAAAGGATATATTAAGGTGTTCAGACTTCTTGATAACAAAACCTATGCCGCATATATATTTGAAGCGCGAGTTTTTGAATTTCATTTTATTCACGAGCTCCAGCATCTTCTCTTTGGTCTAGGACTAAACTCAGAATTGGAGGTATAGCGTATGACAAAGGAAGAATATGAAGAAATGCGTAACACCATCGACTCCGTAGGCCAATACTTCAACTCCATCGAAGAGCTAACCGTGGTCAGAGATCTTGTAGCAGAAGTAGATGCATCAAACGAAATGGCTATACTAGTAAGCCCTGTAAAGCTGGATATATCCCTCCAGGGAATAAGCAGTGATGGAAACGAAGACATCACCAAGTATCTCGATGCAGAAACAATCCTCTACATCAGAAATGCTATCCTCCGAAGATTAAATGGCCGTATCGCATCCTTCGAAAATCAGATAGAAAACATTAATTATACCAAACGTAAAACAAAGAAAAAGTAATGAAGATTCATTTATGGCAAGCCTCATCTTGCGCAGCAGATGAGCATAAGATAGGATGTTATCCTGGTTCTTCATTCAAGCTGAAGCCTGTGCTTCCTGCTGGAACAATACTCACTGTCAAGGAGAAATGGCAAAACTTCCATGGAGTATACTACCGCTGCTATCTCCCAGACGAAATGAAGGACAAAGGATATTCCATCCCTTACTACGACATTCCTGCCGACAAAGCAAAAGTAATAGAACTATAATTATTTTAAATATTTACAATTATGGAAACTACAACATTAAAGCCGTACATCGGTACAAAAATGGTGATGGCAGAACAAATGGCAAAATCTGCTGCAGTAGCTAAAGGTTGGGCAAGACCATCATCAGAAGGAAACGAAGACGTTCCTGGCTATCACGTCCAGTACACAAACCCTGATGGCAGCACCTACGATTCATGGTCGCCAAAGGACGTGTTTGAGCAGTCTTATCAGATAGTGGAAAACTTCAAAGACCGCCTCTTTACTGCAAAATTGAGACTAAGCATGCTCATCGCAGAGGCTGAGATTATGTTAAATTCTGGTTTCAAGCTTCTCCGTGCATCGCATGTCTTACAAGAGTTGAGAACTATTAAACAAGAATTAGAACAATGAAGATAAAATTAATCAAACCAACGAAGTGCGCTCAGGATGTTCACGAAACGACCAAATATCCACGCCCATGGTTTAAGCCGAAGCCAGAGCTTCCAGCAGGTACGATTTTGGAGGTGAGTGATGTATGGTTGAATTTCCATGGTCAATATTATCGCTGTCAATTGCCAGAAGAAATGAAAGATAAAGGTTATTCCCTTCCGTGGTACGACATCCCAATAGAGAATGCTGAAATATATAAAAGTTAAATTCAAATCATAACAATTATGGAAACAACAAAATTGAAAAAGTACATCGGTACAAAAGAGGTTATGGCTGCACCTATGGATGAAGCAACTGCAGTGGCTAAAGGTTTTGCTCGTAAAAACGAGGATAATCATGAGTGGAGATCTGGCTATCACGTCCAGTACACTAACCCAGATGGCAGCACCTACGATTCATGGTCCCCTAAGGATGTGTTCGAAAAGTCATACCAGGTAGCAGAAGACTTCAAGGACCGTCTCATTATTGAGTTCAAGGAGTTGAAAGAACGTTTTAATAAACTCGATGCTTTCTTGGATGAGAATGATTACGACAAGGTCGTTGAAAAATGCGGAACTGTTCAGACAGCATTAATGCTTTCTCAATATCATGCAATGAGACATTACTACAATATTTTAAAAACTCGTATTAATTTGTTGGAGGATTTTCCAGACAAGAAATAAGTGAGAACAATAAAAAAAATACAATTATGGAAGTAACAATAACATTAATTATCTGCCTCAGCGTGGTCTTTGTTATCACGCTAGGCATCGTCTCTTCCACGTTAAGAGACAAGAACTTCAAGGCTCGTTTTGATGACAAAAACAGGCGTTTAAGTCGAATTATGCTAGAGCAGCGTGATGAACTTATCTCATACAGAGAGGCTATCAAGAAAAATGATGCCAATCTAGAAAGATCTCTAGAGGTGTTAGCTTCTGCTTCCGATGCTGTCAACAGCAAAATATCTCGTTTGAAAGATACGGAAGAAGCTCTATCAATGCTCAAGGTAGAATTTGCAGATTTCAATTTGAAGGAAGATAAGTCTTCAAAGAAAATGGATGAAGCTATTCGTTCATTCTCCTCATGCGTAAAGAGAATTAATGATGATAATGTGAGATTATTTCAGCAATTTGATAAACGTCTTGTCAGTCGTCCTTCCTACCTCTCCCCAGGCGAGAAGAAGCATTTTAAGGAATACATGCAATCATGTGCTAGAGGCTATACATTTATTAGCAATATGCCAAACAAAATGGACTTAGATTTTGTTTGTGTTGAAGATGTAGATAAAGCACTTGAATTTGTAGGTAGAGACCAATGGGATTCATTATACATTAAATGCCCATCAGAAGAAGAATATGCCAATGGACAGAATACAGAACGAAATCAGTAAACTTCGTCATGAGCAGCATTTGCACGAAAGACTGCAAGAAGCCCAACTACGGCAGATAAAGCGTGAGCACGATGGTCTTCACAAGTGGATTACCATTAAGCCAAATCTCAGGCTCCTCTGCCGGATAGACGAACATGGCAAACTCCTCCCTATAGAACAGGAGCGCATCAATAAGATAAAGAAAACATTAGGCATCAAGTAATATGAGTGAACAGGCAGCCCTCGCATTTCGTAAGCTAGTAGCTTCCATGCGAACTTTAGAAAAGCAGTATTGGGCATGCAGAGATAAAGGCGTCCTACGCCAATCCATTGAACTGGAAAAGCGAGTTGACGAAACCATCATGAAGGTTGAACCAAAAAACGTACCGCAAACTGACAATGGGAACTTCTTTATCCTGGTAGCTGAACTTCGGGTGGCAACTAAGCAGTATTTCTCTGAGAAGAAGAAACCTGATTCTGACAAAGAACTGGTGAAGACTCTCTTTAATACCATCAAGGAGAAGGAAGCAAAGATTGATAAGCAACTCATCCATTTTCAGGAAGAAGACTTTCGCAAACAAGGCTACACCATTCAGTACCATGTCATGGAGCGTCCATACAAATGCCCTCCTCATAGCCTCTTTCAGTCAACAGATGAAGAACTGGCGAATGTGATGTTTAATGATTACTTACGACATCCCACACCCGGTACAATGATCTTCAGGATGAAAAAGTATATCGGCAAGGATGGAAAACCTCTCTCAGACGAAGAAATCAATAAAATATTGTATAACAAATAAAAAACAAAGAATTATGAAAAAATCAGAAAAGAAAGAAGAGTCTGCACAAAATGTTGCAGTCAAAGTAAGCAAAGCCACAGCAGAGAAAATTATCGGCATAGGTAATTGTCAATCTCTCCGCTCTCGTACAAGCACATGGTTCGAGTGCAAGGTACGCTATGAGAAGACCCAGGAGGATGGAAGCGATAAATTGGTAAACGAGTTGTATGTTGTTGATGCCCTCTCCTTCACCGAGGCAGAGGCAAGCATTATCGATAACATGGCAGTCTATGTATCTGGTGAACTTAAGATTGCCAACATCAACCCTGCCAACTACAACGAGATTTTCTTCTCTGGTAATGATGACGATGATCTTTGGTTCAAGGCTCGTTTAGCTTTCATCACCATTGACGATAAGAATAAGGAGAAGCGTACCTATGTCAACTACCTTATCCAAGCCAAGAGCATCGAGCGTGCCAAGCGATATGTTGATGAAGTCATGGGCGAGACCATTATTGACTATGAGTTGAAGAGCCTCAGCGAGACCAAGATTTTTGATGTCTTCGAGCATGAGCCTTCCACTGATAACAAGCAGAAAGAGAAGGACGGTAAAACCGAGTAATCACTGACAATTCTTGCGCAATTTGGTTCTCAACAAGCTAAGTTGCGCAAGTTATCACTTTTTATCCTCATTTTTCTCGTACCTTTACCCACATTATTAATATAACATCAATCTATATGAAAAAGTTGAAACGTTTTATTATTTACCTACGCCTCTGGTTTATCCGCCAGATGGGTTACAATCTCCCATCCCTCCGTGAGGCAACCTGTATCGTTCCCGGTCAACTTTATGACCACTTTGGTCGTGTTGTCAGGGCAGTACCAAGTAAGATGCCTGTAACTGATAATGGAGACAGCAAAGAACAGGAAGAAGTGCCAGAACATTGCTTCCAGTGTGATCTGTACAACAAGCATATTCCATGCTCCTTCAATCATCGTATGGCCAACGGCAACGACATCTGCGAGAATCATCATTTCGAAATCATCTGCCTCAACTCTGGCAACATTTAAAGATTACTCATTATGGAAAAGCAAAAAACAAGATACAAACTCGATAAGAAAACCGGTCATCTTCTAGAAGTCCCTACTAAGAAGCAGGTTCGTGAAAACGTTAAGAAGATTCGTGAGCAAAAGGGAAAAGATCAGTTACCTCAATCTCCGGTCACGATTCATGAGACTCAGGCAGAGAAAAACTTCAAAAAGGTCCAGAAGGTCATCGACCGTATGCACGCCAAGGCGAAACTGCCCGATTTTCTCTCCATGGCCCGACATAAGTTTCTCTCCACCGTCTGTGTCATCAATAAGCCGGGCAAACAGCGTAGCCTACTTCCCGATAAGAAAGGCCGCTTCGTCATGCTCTGCCATGGAAATATGGCTAAAGTTTTCACGGCTGATGTTTGCCTTCTCGTTAAGATTCAGAAGTCCATCATCAAGAAACATGAAATGGCTCCAGGTGGAGAAGTGACCACAGAGCATTGGCAGGATGGTAGCTGGAGCATCGTACCGTGCCGGGCAGACAAGAGTAATTACACCACCATTCAGGAGGTCCGGCTTCGGCCATGGTTCTTTCTCCATCGCTATTGGTATGAAATTTCCTTCGATGGCAGAGTAGAGCCAGCAATGATGTTGAATGATTACAACCTCAACCCTACTCTCAGCAAGAAGCATTTCTATGTTACAAGAGAATACGTCAAAGTACGCAACCAGGATGCCGAAAACGATTATTTCCGTTTCTGGCTCCATAAACCTGCAGATCATGAAGCTAACAAATGATGTCATTATTCTCAATCGTCCTCGCGTTCAGAAGCGAGGACTTGCCCTTAATATCTCTGGGCGTATCACTCTAAGGTCTAGTCCTTGCAAACTGCTGGATCTCCATCCGGGTGATAAGATTTGTTTCTGTTTCTATACGCCAAGTAAGCAGATGTATGTAATCAAGTCCACACCGGAGTTAGAAGCTAAAAATGTATGCATCAAACTGTCTGGCCGTAATGGGCAGCTCCATGCCAGTAATGTTTCTACCGTCAGTTTCTTGCTTAGCTATATACCGAATATCCCGACTGGTACTAAGCAGATAGAACTGGTTACGGCTAATGAAACCATCAATCTCAATGTAGATGGTGTCAGTTGTCCAGCTTTGGCTATCGTCAACAGGGCCGACAGCGAGCATTGCCGATAGTAAAATATTAAACATTAAGAAATATGCAACAATCAATTAGATACAAAGGTCTCAGCCTCACTCCTGATGAAATGTCAGTAGAAAACGGTGCGCTATCCCTCTGCGGCAATCTAGAGCTGCATGATGGCGCGCTGCGCCCTTCTATTGTCACAGGAACACCCCTCTCTCAGCCACTCACCATTAATGGTGTAGTGGCTAAGATTCTTTATGTGCACGAAACTGGCAATTACCGCCATCTCATAGCCATAGCCTCATCAGCCATCTACTGGTTCCTTCAGGATGGATCTCTTGGCGCAACCACCCCTATCAAGTCCTTCGACTACGAAGCATCGGTTCTTTCCGTTAATTCCATCGGTAATACGCTTATCATTGTAGCTACAGATGGGATTCACTATGCTTTATGGGTGGATGGTGGCTATAAAAATCTGCCACAAAAGCCTCCATTCGTAGAAATCACCTTTTCTATTTCCGATAATTATCCGGAGAATTACATAAATGGAGGTGTGGACGCTGAGGGAAGTATAAATGGTTTTCGTAAAGCTATCCAGCAAACAACCTACTCATGTAATGACGTTTTCAACACCGTAAAATTAACGCAAGAAGATTATGACACAAAAGAAAATGAATGTCTTAATATTAAAGAAAATAAGCAATCTGATATTACACAGAGCATCTATGCACTTATCAATCGAACGAACAATCTGATTGCTCGTAAAGGTCGTTTTTATGCTAATTTCTTTGTTAGATATTGCTATAGAATGTTTGATGGTTCCATGATTATGCACTCATCGCCTGTATTCATGCCTGTACAAGTTCCAGATAGTTACATTGTACTTTTACCAAATGCCTTGTTTTTAAAAGATGGAGTCATCAAACTGTCTGATAATTTAACACTTGTACGTGAGGATGGAAAGAACAATCCATCAAATGTAAATATTTCCAAAGTTACATTCGTTTACTATCCCCGAAATGTAGATTTGAGATACGCCATACTGGACGCAAAACGTAATGAACTTGAAGAATGGAAAGATGTCATCAAATCGGTGGATGTATTTATTACTCCTCCAATTTCCAACGTTGATACATCTGAAAAAATTTCAAGCATCAGATCTAAACGAAGAAATTATGGACTTGGGAAAGGATTATTCTATTTTGGTAACGATAGTCATTCACAAATATACACAGGTTTTAGTGTGTATTTCCCATCACTGAGTGAAGATGCCTATCGTAACAAATTAAAGAATACATCTACCTTCTACAAAGTCTGCTCGCTGAAAATTTCAGATTTAACAAATTATACAACGAAGAAATTACCTGTTGACAAGAATGCTGTATATCAGGTATCATTGCAGGAACAGATGAAGGATGATTATAAAACTCACAACTCTCTATTCGCACAAGGTAGCTATACCTATAATCATAGACTCAACCTGTACGGATTGAAAGAGAAGCTTTTTTCAGGTTTCAGTGGCTATGTTATGCTACCAGGGCTGTACATTCTTAAATATGATGATAGTACAGATAACCAGAAATATAGGTACAAAATCCAGAAAATCGTAGTTAGCCTCAATACTACATCAGGAACGAAATATGTTGAAAGTAGTGACAAGTTCTTCTCTCGTCAAGATATTGATGGCTTCATGATCGGCAACCTTGTCAAGTTCTACCCGGATTCGAGAGCTGATAAAATGGCTATCTTCTGTAAGGATTCTTCGGATAATGATGTCATCTTCGTCTTCCCTCTTGAACAATGCGCTGAACTGAATGGAGCCATGCACATGGGAGATTTCACTGACAATTTAGAACAATACAAGGTCGATTCGTTTAATTATACAGTTGATGATGTAGTGGAACTATCCAATAAGATCTATACATCAGAGTCTGATAATGCCTTCTATTTCCCATTAAACGGAATCAATACCGTAGGTATCGGAACCATACAGGGAATAGCCTCCACCACGCGTGCGCTCTCACAGGGACAGTTCGGTCAGTATCCATTAATGGCATTCTCTACCGATGGTATTTGGGCTATGGAAGTCTCTTCCAAAGGCACCTATAGCAGCATCCACCCGATTAGTCGTGAGGTTTGCAGCAATCCGAAGTCTATCACTCAGCTAGACCAGTCCGTGCTTTTCGCCACAAACCGCTCAATCAGTCGCATAGCAGAGTCACAGGTGGTTTCCATGTCCGATGTCTTAGATGGTCCAGGTTTCAACATTTCCGGCACTCTAGGCAAATTCCTTAACTTCTTCGTTGATGCAGAAGGGGATAGCGAATCCGTCAAGACTACCAAGGCTCAGATGCGCCAGCTCATAGATTTCACCTCTTCGCCAATAGAGTTCTTCCAGCGTTGTCAGGTCATCTACGACTACAAAAACTCTCGCATCTTCTGCCTGGATGTTACACAGACGAGTAAGACCTCTACGGCTGATACGGTGGCACTCTGCTATTCTATCAAGGATAATGCCTGGAGCACTTTCCTTATACAGAACGTGCTCACGGCAATCAATTCCTACCCACACCCCTACATACAATATAGGGATGGCAGCGTGATGGTGCTCGATAAGGGTTACGATTACGAAGATACAACAGAGTATCATGGTATCATAGTTACTCGTACCTTGAAGTTTGACGAAGATAACGTACCTGATTCCATTACAGGCTATATCCATTCCCTCACGTCTGGCAGCATACCAGTCATGTGGTTATATGGTAGCAATGATAATCAGAATTGGCATTACATCGGTCGCTTGGGCGGCATGAAGTCCAGCTACATGGCTACCCACAGCTATCGTTTCTTCCGAATCGCCCTATACCTGAAGATGAAATCCATGAATCAATACTTTGCTACGCGCCTCGAAATCATCAGGCGTTTCAGCAAGTTCTAAAAAGAAAAGCCACCGTTCCATGGCTTTCTAAGCCATGTCAAAAAACAAGAGCCTTCGCAAATCAGGAGTAATCCCGAAGCGAAGGCTCTTTCCATAAACACACCTAAAACGAAAGAAGAAAAAAAAGTTTCATTAAGTAAAGCCACCGTTCCAGGCGATTCTATCGCCTGTCCCCAATAGCCTCTTAGGTAAAGCTAGGCCGTCTCAAAGTATAGTTATCCCGGCTCAGCAGGTTGCTCTTCATATTATTGAAGTCTGCTGTAGCACTATTCCCATACTGTCCAGCCTTGTCTGCATACTGATCCTGCAAAAATTGGCTCATCGTATAGTCAACCATATACCGGTGCATGTTGCTCTTAAGCGCATCCGTCACAGCCACGTTCCAGTTCGGAATCTCCAGTTTCAGAGTCACAGTCTCATAGATACTTTCCTCCCGATCATTACCAGCCTTTGTTACTGTAGAAGTCACTTCCTCATCTTCCTGGCCGATGATGCTTGTGGTCACTACCTCCGTCCATGTGCCGTTCTTGTTATCGGTGTACACATACTTTCTTGTACCCTTTACCAGTCGCTCCAGATTGTTGTTATCCTCCACTCTACCTGAGGTCAGATAACGCTGAGCTGCCACCTTGATATTGCCGATGGCTTCTGTTACTGCGCGGTTGATAATGCTGCGAGTCTCTTTACTGTCAGGGCTTTCAATAGTGGCTCTGATGTCCTTCTGTGCATCATCCACCAGTCCCTGGCTCAACACATAGCATCTGGCAAGTATGTCATTACACACCTGCTCCATGCTAAAGTTCAGTGTAACTAATTTACTATCCATATTTCGAAATATTTAGATGATTAATAAATCTACCTCAGTTCATAAGGTGGCCTACCTCCGCTCCAGTCTACACGATCCTGATGAAAATGCTGCGAAACGAAGTCCTGATTACGCTCAGACCCTTTCGGCCCACTCTGGCCATCCTTATCTACTTCGTCCACATTTCGAGCCTCAGCATCCAGTTCATTCTTACTTTTAGCTTCAGCATCTATACTGCGATTTTGAACAGCTAGTTCGCCATTCTCTTTTTCATCGGTATCTACTGATCTGCCGGATGGAGCCTGCGCATTCTTCTGCTTATCTATCCCATCCCCACTTCTTGCCGAAGCCATAGGAGAAGAATTAGCCTTCTCGTCACCGTCTACTGCTCTAGATGAAGTATCACTGGCAGAAGAACCTTCTTTCGTTGTATCATCGGCTTTTCTTTCAGCCTCAGCAAAGTTAAAGTCTTTCTTTAACAAAATCTCTTTAATTGCGTCAAGGTCACTCGCTCCCATACTAGCATAGTCTGTATGAGCCATATCCGGAAAATCACTCAGCCATCCGGCAATAATGGCATGCACCAGGTAGTTCTGAATTTGATTGCTCAGTACTCCACTTAACCTTGGTGGCCAAGCTGCAAGTGTCACTATAGTGATAGAGAAATCATCCGCCAGAGCCTGCAAATCAAACTTCTGTGTGGTCGATGAAGAAAACCTCGCAAGAAAATTCTCTAGGTCGGTTATCGCCTCCCTGTAGTATATATCCAGCCTAGCCTCTTCAGCATCACTAGCCCATACGCTTTGAAAGTCCACATCTGGGTTATGCTGCGCAATGGTGGCAGTAAGCCCTTCTACCACGCCCATTACGCTCTTCTTGATGATTTTAATTGTTATTGTCTTCATACTTAACATTTTTTCTTCGATGCCATAACCAAACAAGAATACCTGTTGTGATGGCTATGATGATACCTACTAACGCACCAAGACTTACCTTCCCTATAGTCACAAGTCGCTGCTCATTCTTGGTCAGTTCTCGCCTCATGATATTGATAGAGTCTTGCTTCAACCGAATCAACGAATCTTTTTGAACCACAAGATGTTGATATTTATCTACCTTCTTAGATATGATGTTAATGGAATCCTTTAACCTCAGCACCTCTTTTGTGTTCCTGTTGGTCACAACAGAGTGCCATGACTCTGTCTTGATAGGCTTTCCATTCTGGTCTACAGTGGTTGAAGTACTATCCTTTGTATGGGTAGTTTCCTTGACAGATGTTTCGTGCTCCTGGCTCCTGCTATTTGCCATCTGCTCAAAAGCAGAGATAAATCGCTCCTGCCAGGAGGCATCCAAACTTTTGTTCTTTGTTTGGTCCGTAATATAATGTTCCTGCGTCACAGTCTTCGTCTTACAACTCGTCAGAAACAACATTGAGAAATACGCTATCCAAACGAACAGGTAGATAATTAAATGTTTCGATTTCATAAGCTATGAGATATTGAGTGCTCGCTTTGATCTTTTCAAATACTCCTCGCATTCGTCCAGACCATTGTAGCCACCGTTAATTTTCCGTCTGATTGCTTTAAGATTATCCTCGTCAGCCAATTCATTGCATCCGAAAGTATCGAATATCCACATTGAGGAACGTGTGGCACCAAGAGGCTGCTCCAAGAGGTCGGGCTTCTTCACTACATCATAGCCACAATATCCGGCATACTTTCTGTAGTTGGCTCGCCCAGTTATCTGTATCAGTCCACGCCCCTTATACCTTACACCATCACCCTTATGAGTGTTACCAAGGTCTTTTCTTCCCTCATACGCCTTTCCGCTGGCAATCTCCTTGGTATATCTCAGTTCACCGCTCTCATGGGCTATTTGAGCCAAGTAATGCGCCCATCTCAAAGGCGTGTTTATTTCAAACTCCTCGGCAAATCGGTTCAGGTATGGCAGAAACTTCTCTGCCCTCTTCCCTGCGTTAGGCATTGCCATCAGCAACTGCTCTAATCTGATTTCCTTCATTTCCATTTTCTTTATTGTTTTTATATTCTTGATACTTCTTAAACATCGGGAATTTCTCTACGAATCCTAGAGTAAGCGCATAATATGCATAGTCCACCAGTTTGTAGAAAGGTGTCTCAGCAACCAGCATCCGCCTCAGATTCTTCAGGATATTGGTAACAAACAGGTAAGTAGCTGCTATACACACCCACTTCACGCAAAACAAGGCCTCTGTGTCCGAATGCAGGAAGTGACCGATAATGAACAGAGCTGCCACCGTCACAAAGAACACCGCACAACAGACGAAGAACATACCGAATTTCTTCCAGCTCCATTCTTCACCGTTAAACACTGCAGCCACGATACCGAACACCAGGTTCAGCCCGAATAATACCATCATGGCAATCATAAAATCCCTGATGGGAACCAGCAGACTCAGAAAGGTCCATATCGTCCCAATTAAGTAACCTCGAATATCATTCATTTTCTTTTTCATTTATCTGTCCCCACTCCGTTATGGAAACGATGCAAATATAAGCCATCATTCCCAGTTATCTGTGATAAGTTGCGCAACTTCATACGAAAAAAGAGAACACAAGCCCATTTTCCGCCTGCATTCTCTTCTTCTGATAGTTTTCTTTTATATATCTTAGGTCATTATGGAAATAATTTAGTGATTGAAGTACCCCCAAGCCTTACAATGCCCATAAGGGTTATCATCATCCCTCAGCCAGTTCACGGCAAGGTCCACCATCTTGTCCATCATCTGCTCCTCGCTGTCCTCCGGAAACCATTTCTTCATCAGATTATAGTTGTCCGAGTAGATCATATTGAGTACCACGGCAAAATCCCATTGATTATATGGCCGTATCTCGTCCTTCACCGTCTCATAGATCTCCTGAGTCTTGGCTGCGGTATAGTAAGGAGCACGATGCTCTACATCCTTGTCATCCTCAAACACCATCTTCTTAATCTGAGCCTCAGCAAAGAAGTCGTTGAAGTGGCCGTTACCCACAACCCCATAAATCTCCTTATACAGTTTCAGGAGGTCATTTTCCTCTGCGTGCATGGCCACAAACTTGCCGATGATCTTGGTTACCTTCACCATCTGCTCCGGTGTGGCGTCACTCTGATATTTTGTGATAAGTTCTACTAAGTTCATATCAATCTTGTTTTTGTAATTTGACAAATTTGAAAATCTCATCCAGCTTGTTTTCCATCTTGTCGAGCCGCTGGTTAGTTCTCTGCTGGTCACGAAACGAAGTGTCCAGTTCTGAGAGAAGTTGATCACAGTCCTTCACGGTCTGCTCGAAGTCCGGCATCTTATTGATGATGTCGTTGGCTTGGTTCTTCAATGCGTTCACCTCGTTGATGATACTCTCCTTGCTACAGGATATTACAAGGGTGTCACTGTATGCTGTTTGCTCAGTATCAACTACCGAATAGGTTGACTGCTTTCCGTCTTCCGTCTGAATATTCACCTTCACGTTCATGGTGCCAAAATTTGGCATGCCAGGCATCTGGGGCATCATGTTGGGCTTGCTGCCACTAATATCAGGGCTTGGAGCATTCATCACTTTACCCTGCTTGAATTTTCTTGTTGCCCGGTCAAACAAAAAAACCGGGAAACCTGCCTTTAAATCTTTAAATATCATAATCGTATCTTTTTAAATGGATAATGCGAGGGAAACGATGGCTAGCAAACCATCCACCATTTCCCCCTATAATGATACTAAGCAGTAGTCAATGCTACGGTTAGACTGTCAAATATGCTCAGGCCTCTAGCCTTTCCGCATACCACATCGTTAGCCTTTTGCGTCCGTCCTACACTGGCGATAGTTACAGCCGTTGGCAGTGCTGTCTGCCCTTGAAAGGCTGCTACCCATCTTTCCGTGTAAATCAACGGCTGTGCTCTCATCATGTTTTTGTTGCCTGTTACAGGCGTAATGATGGAGATAGTTGCCACGATAGGCACAAATACCGTTGTACCGTTCAGGATAGGCTGATCATAACTGTAAGTTATGCTTGCCTGTGGCTGCACATTGCCATTCACGCAATAAGGTCTGCAAAGCTTCTCATTGTAAGTAGCTAAGACTGAAACTTGGTTGGCTACCAATGCTGTAGTAGCCAAACCTACTGGAGATATCTTGTTCATACCACTACGCTTCTGTTTCATTCTTTACTTTTTTACTGATAGCCACCTGCTACACCTGCGCCACATCCGCAACCGCCATTCATCAGATTGGCAAGGTAGATGTTCTGCTGCAGCTGTGAGTTCTTGAACTTCAAGTCCTGAATCTCGTTTGCTTGCTCCTGGCTCCAATGCCCATTCAACGTGTCAATGATACGCTGAGTGTTGTTCTCACCTGCACGGATGATGTCACACTTGTCTTGCTGCATCTGGAAACCGAGGTTCGAAGCTGCTCTTTCTATACCAGTGTTGGTATAGCTAAAGCCCTGCTGCATCTGGTTAACGATGTCCTTCTGGCCCATCTGGTTTTCATAACCCATACGGATAATGTTCTGCTGCGTCTGGCAGCAGCAATCCTTAAGCGCAATTGTCATCTGCAAGTTACCCTGCGAAATAGCGTTGATTACTCGCTCTGCCGAGTATCCTACCTGACCACCAAGCTGCTGGATGCCTGCCTGGATGCCACAGATAGAGTTCTGCAAGGCGTTGAAGTCACAGTTCAGATTGCTTGCCAACATCTTAAGGTCGTTACCATTCCCCTGAATGGCACCCATCAGCAAGTTGCTATTCTGGTTGTCTGCCATCTGGTTGCGCAAACTCTCGATTTGACCCTGAATCTCCGCACGCTGCACGTCTGCGCCATTGTCACGATTGTTCCAGTCTGCACCATACATATAGCGCATCATGCCCATCATCATCATGTAGGCGAACGGATTGTTCCACATATCATCATCGTCACGGTTACGCATCATAGCCGCCATTGCCAAAGGATTGCTGTCACGATTTGCCATCGCTCCAAGCAAACCACCCATCATTGCATCGTTGCAACAAGAGGTAGTCTTAATTACTTCTTCTGCCATAATTCCTAAAGTAATAAAAGTTGTACATTTTGTTTATTCACACATGTAATCGATTACGGCAGCAAAGTTATCCCAAAATATCTACATGTTTCATAACTCTGTCAAACATTCTTTTAGTGGCTGATTTCCAATGATTTAAGGTGACATAAACCCATATCAAAAAAGAGAAGCCTCATCAGCTTCTCTTCATTATTCTGTTATTTACCCATAAAATAAGTGATGATGGTTCCAGCAATCGCTATCACATTGATAAATGTTAGCCACGCAAACAACCACTTCTTGCGTTTATAATCTCCTGTCCACCAAACAAAGATATTAAACGAAACGCTCAACATTATAATGATAGCACACTCTACAAATAAAAATGTTACCATATTCATATCGCTTATCCGTGTTGCGATAGGGCTTAGTTCTTGTTTCTTTTCAGTCTTTTCTTGATAAACTCTCTAACATCCCATTTCTTGAAGAAATGAGAATGATCGCCAGCATTCCCCACACTTTCCAGCTCCCCATCAGCGATAGCCCTTCTTAGGGTAGATTCGCTGATATGCGCCTCCTTCTTCACCTGTCCAGCAGTCATCATTGGGTTGAGAGCATACGGCAGATAGTTCTCACAAAGGTCTTCTATCTCATCGCTACTCATTCCGCAAGCAGTTACCTTCTCCCCTCTCTTCTCTTGCTCGTCTGCTCGAAAACAAGAATCCGATAACGATTTTAACAACACTCCCAAGGTGTGATAACCAAATAACTTTCCCATATCATTATAATCTAGAGATTAAACTTTGACAGCCCTTGCCTGAGAAATACTTATCGGCAAAACCATATACATAAAATATAATGGTCATTACAAGTATTACAACATTAGCTTCCACCATTTCGTTGGTGGTAAAAACATTCCAGTATACGATATGAATAGCATTTATCCCAAATAGGTAGATGATCATCGGAATACGCCATCTGTAGCAGAGCCAAAAGAATCTGCTCGCAATTATAAGCACAAGCGGATGGATGTAAACGGAAAAATAGATAAATGCTGCCGATACCCAATTCTCCTTAAACCATACGCACATTTCTTTTTCATGAGACGCAAATGTTACCATGCATGCAATATGAAAAAGCATGATAAACAGAGGCATCACTTCACAATAATACTTAAACCAAGTGAGTAGCTTTATGCTGTAGCCTCTACCTGCAAGGATAATGACGTTTATCATTTCGCTAACGTCCATGTCCTAAAACATTACTCTTGACAACTGTACAACACCGACTGATTGAACTAACCGATGTACTTCATCTTCTTCCTCTTTAGTCATAAATTCTTCTCCTTTTGTTTTTAATTTATTATTTGTTCTTAGTTCCTCATTCTTAATAAGAAGGAAAGCTCTGCAAAAATAGACAATTCCGCACAAAAATATTCATTTTGCGCAATATTTTTATAGTTAAACTTTGCTAAAGTAACAATCCGTAAGCAACAATCGCAAATTCATCATATATAAAATAAGGTGTAGCCCTATCAAGAGTTACACCTTATTATATTATATCCACTTGATGATAGTATCACCATGATAACCTTTCTTCCAAACGAACCAAGCATAGCTTACAGCACTGCCTCCTCCGTCCTTCATCCTCTGAAACTCTCCGTTCTTGGCACAAAGCACTCTTCGGGAGAATTGAAGAACGTACTGAGGTGGATGCTTGCTAAATAGCTCATCATACCTCTTTTGTCCTTCTAGAAAAGTAGTCTTCAAGAACATGACACAAAGACCTTCATCAGGAAGGAGTTCCAAACTGTGCTTGATGAAATCCAGGGCATACTTGTATGGCGGATTGGTAAGGATGCAAGTACAATGGTTCGGCAGTTCGGTGGTTACCAAGAAATCGCTTGCCCCCCCATAGCCTCTATCCACAAGGTCAGTGGAGATAACATCATGCCCAAAGTCTTTCAATCTGTCAGATAAACACCCAGTACCACAAGCACACTCCCAAATCTTATGAGGAAGATGTATAGCTTTCACTAGTTTGTCGATAGCTATAGGATCGGTAGCGTAAAAGTCATTGCTCTCACGCTCCTTGTCCGTGTGGTTGGATGCTCCCAAGGTTACGAACGTACTCTTTCTATTTCCAGTCCAATCCTTCATAGCTTATTCTCCTAACATAGAGTTTACCATCCCTTTAATGGCTTCATCGGTAATGCTGTCTTTGACAGAGGCATCACCGCTAATCGATTTCATCAGCATACCTATCCAAGGATTGTCACTCTCCAGCGTGGATTGTATCTGCTCCTTGTAGGCATCATAAAGCTCGCCCGATTCCTTGTATTCCAAAAGAACCGTGCGCAAGGCTTTCACCACATAGTTATCCATCAGCAATGGATTGTCCATTGCTGATGATAATTTAGTAAGAAGCACTGCCAGTGCTTCATGTAATTGTTTCTTATTCTTCTTCATATATCTATTTTTTAAGTTTCTAAACTCAGCGACTTATAGTTCATTCATCTCTGTTCTCTTTTTGTTCATCTTCCTTTGGCTCGTCAACCTCTCGG
>CAUFXJ010000037.1:0-27903 GCA_959596915.1 Segatella copri | reverse complement strand
GTAACAAATTTAGTTTAACCATCCTAAAGGTGACAACTTTTTCACGTATAAGACACACTTTTAGCAAAAAGCTTGAAGTTTTGAAAGAAAAAACATAAATATGCACCTTGGAAGGTGCATATTGCGCATAGATGTGCACCTTCCAAGGTGCATATGCTACAAATTTAAAGAGCGCAATAATCAAATAAGGGGCGTGCTTAAATGAGCACGCCCCCAGACGAGAGATTTTATGTATTCTTTTCACAAAGAATCCTATTAAACATTATGTATATAATTTTATTTCATGATGGATGAACTCTAAAAAAGAGATTCTGGCATACTAGTTGTCAAGACAAACCAGTTATTTGGATTACTCTCATCAGTCAACTTTATAGAAGAAGGCTGTTTCGTTGTACCTTCCAGCAACTCGATTTTATAAGTCTTGGCCACGCCGGCTGCATGACTTCCCTGATCACCAGTCAGTGCATAAATCATATACATCTGACCCCAACCATAGAAATACTGACCATTCGCACCAAACTTGCCAGGACAAGCAAATGAGATATGATCATCGTCAACGATAGTAGGAGTAATGTCAATGAACGAAGCATAGCCTGCCACATTGAACAAGATTCCCCAATGTCCTGCATAGCTATCAAACGCAGAAGTGGTAAAAGCAGCATAATAGCAAGGAGAATAATACTTAGAAACCTCCTCGTTACCAGCATTCCAATACTTCTGAGTATAGCTACCCATATTAGCTACAGAGAAGAACCAGTCTCCATTGATAACCTGCTCACTGATAGGAGGAACAACGCCCAACATCTTTACAGCGGCATCTGTGGATTCAAACTCATAGTTATCGCCCCCTTTATAGTTGAATCCCTTGATAGTAACGCCATTAAGAGTTATTGGCTCATAAAATTCAATGCCCTTGTCTGTAACAATATAAGGTTCCGTTGTAGAGCCTTCCTCGGCATTAGAACTAGTGAAAGTAATGGTACGATAGCTTGATGTAGCTACATACTTGACATCATTCACCTCGCAAGTATATTTAGGGAACTGCATCTCCTGCTCCAAACCATCTATCTGACTAATGGTCTCAGTCCAATCGGCATCCTTCGCCATAGGAGTCATCACTATTTTTGTACCACGCTTCTTGCCAAGCATGACTACAGAATCAGCAGTGGCGGTAAGCACCCGGAACTCCAAGTCACCTTCCATACCCTTACCATTATCACCAATACCATCAGGGTTAGCTGGATCGGAGAAGAAATGAATCACCTTATTATACTCATCAAAAGACAGAACGATACTAGCACTCTGCTCCAATTTATAATGTGATGTGGCTTTCGTGTCTGCACCCAAAGCATCGCTCATGGCAGTAACATTTCCATCTGTTCCAAACTTCAACAACAGATTATATCCACCATACTTGGTATTAGCCTTAGGATAATATTTCATCAGCCATCCATTCTCTGCAGAAGTAAGAACCGTCTTATACTCTGCTATTGCATCATTCACTCGCTCTGCAGAAGGTTTGTCGAACACTTCATCTATGTCGTTGGAACAAGATGTGAAAGACAAGACCGCAATCAGCGTAAATAATATGTTATATATTTTTTTCATATCCGTCTTACTTTAATGTTTTTAAATCCATTGCCTTTACTTCTGCCGTACGACGCAAGATAACTTCACGAAGCTTGGTAATATCCATGCCCCAAGTGTTGGCAAAATATTCCTTGAGAATGTTAAATTTCTGAATAATAGCTTTATAGCCACTTGCATCCTTCACTATAGGATTGCCGTCTGCATCAAGCACATACTCGCCATTTTCATCTGTTTCGTATACAATACCTGCACGCAGTATTTTTTGCCATGCTGCTTCTGAATGGGTTACATATTGGGCAAAAATCTCAGCAAAGTCCTCATTATACTCACCGCTGGCATAACCGGATACAAATCCCATGGATGGAGCTTCTTCATCCGCTACATTCACCCAACCTGAAGTCTGATACTTGCCGGCAGAAACTGTCTGGAACTCAGTAGAATAATTCTTTTTCTGAGTCAGAATATGACAGAACTCATGATTCATTGTATGGAAGAACCAGTAATTCAGATCGTATGTACCTTTTTTCTTGTCAACGAAAGGATTTTCTGAATCTATGATTGGATTATCAACATCGATAATATTTACATTATACAAAGTTACTTTCAAGCCACCCTCAGCAGTACCCATCACAATAGAAGACTGAGAATCATAAGCTGCTGAGCCAACCAACTGCATCACACGAGGAGAATAGGTCTTCATAAACTGATCGCCCATCACTTCCTTATAAGCATCCAGCCAAATATGCTTGACCATAATAGCCAATGCCTTAGACTTATTAAAATCGGCAGGTGCAAGATTATAATTGTTGTCCGTCTCCTTGTCACTATATCGATAGTTAAAGCGGATATTATAGGTATCCACATAGTTGGTCTTGAGCCACTTGTCAAAGTCATTCTGCTCTTCCTTATTCTGCGTATCGAAAATACTCTTAGAATCAAGACTATCGTCTGAACAGGCAGCAAACAGAGAGACTGACGCTATCAGTATGAATAATTTTATATATTTCATAGTTTACTCATTTTTTATTTGTTAGACTCTTCTCTTGGATTTGCAGGTAATCCTGCCTCAATTACATCATCTGGCAATTGAATCGCACCTCGCAAGTCACCAGCCTTGAATACAATAGGAGACTCTTCGTCAACATCATGGCTGAACTCAATGCCATAGCGCTTGATGTCAAGGAAACGAAGACCTTGATACAGGGTCTCCAGTCGACGCATCTGTAAGATGAATTGCAAAATATCCTCTTGGGTACCAGCCTCAACCGTGAATCCCTGTGGATGGAATGTCTTACGAATGCTATGCTCCAAATTGGATTTTGGTGTAACAGGTGCATACGGCAAGCTTTCGATAAAAGTCTTGATACTTTCAACTGTCATTGTTGGGCGTTTTGCCGTACCATTCGCAGTCATAGTATGCGACACAATCCAAGTATTGATATCTTTCACCGCATTATCATACTCCTTCTTCATGGCATAAGCCTCAGCACGACAAAGAAGGGTTTCATCAGTAGTGAACACAGCATCTACAACATGAATATATCCAGTTTGGTTTATCTTGTCGGTAAACTCAAAATGTTCAAACATCTTTGGGAAGATAAGAATACGGGCATTGCCAAACAACAGGTTTGACTGGTAGAGAGTATTGTTTCTGGATCCACTTCCCCATGGCATCTTAGCCCAAATCGTTTCATACTGACCTACATTTTGATTGTGACAAAAACGCTCTTCATTACCACTGATATTTCTACCAATTGCACTACCTGCCGTCATCAACAAGAGATTGGCGTTCTCTGATGAAGAAATATACCGATTCTCCATATCCTCTGAATTAGACAAAGACATAAAAGGCACATAGTTGCGCAACAAAGAGGCAGGATTTGCTCCAAGCACCTTGCTCGCATATGTTATCACTTTGTCATAGTTCATATAGTACAGGTTGAAACGAGCAGCAAAAGCATACGCAGCCTTCTGATTGAAATGATACTTAGGCTGGGTATAGATATCATCGCTCACATCAGGCAAGGCAGCCTCAATATCTGCATCAATCTGCTCATAAAGTTGCTTCAGTGTACCACGCTTATAATCAGGGCTTACAGTTGTCTCGGGCTTTGTTGGATAAGGAAGTCCCATGCACTTCTCTGCATTATCTGGATTATAAGTCATACAGAAAGTTGTAGCAAGACGATACATGCTATAGGCACGACAGAGCAAAGCCTCAGCTCTCTGCGCCCTTAGCGATGCTGGATTACCCATCTCATCGATGGAAGCCAAAGCCTGGTTGGCTGCTGCAATTGCAGAATAATAACCATTCCACAAACTCTTTGGGCTATCATTGGTTTGAGCTGTAATTGGCTGAAAACGATAAACCTGCTCTATATCCTGATTGGTACTATACTGCTTTCCATTGTCTGCATAATCATCTGAGCTCCATTCCAATATCAGATTGCTGCTTGCAGTTGGATAAGCAGACACAAGCAGAGAGGTCACCTTTTCCTCGGTATTTACCTCGGCACGATCATCTGGCAACTTGTCCAGGAAGCTGTCGCATGATGTGACCAATGACAATGCCGCAAAAGCCACCGATGCTATATATAATTTATTCTTTTTCATAATTATCTCTCTTTCTTTAAAGTCCTACTCTTAATGTCAATGTAAACTGACGTGGCATTGGGGTTGCCACACCACCAGTGTTGAAAAACTCAGGATCCTGTCCGTGCAACTTCTTGTCTGAATAAATCAAGAACAAGTTAGTAGCCTGAAGTTTCAAATTTACGCTGTTCAAGCGAAGGGCCTGAATCCACTTGCCTGGGAAATCATAAGCCAAAGAAATCTCCTTCATGCGAATGAAATCACCCTTAGCTACGCGAGCCGTAGAATAGTTATATGCATTATAAAGATAACCAATATAATTGTCATTCTGCTTCATGCGCTGGTCTGCTATGACTGGCACATCCGTATAAGCTTCATCACCGGCTTGAGTCCAACGATTTATAAATTCCTTTGGCATGGCAGTCATGTCTGAGTATGAAGAACTGAAAGCAGGATCAAGACGTACTTTATTTCCTGCAGCGTATGTAATGAACACATTCAGTTTTAAACCCTTATAAGAGAAGGTGTTTCCGAAACTGCCGTTAATGGTTGGGTCTGTTGGACCTTCATACTTCAAGTAATCTGTTGTAGTTGACTGGAAGTAGAGATCGCCACCATAGCTTGTCTCCTCGCCATCCTGATTCACAACGATAGGCAGACCTTTATTGTTCAATCCCTTGAAATCAATAGAGAACAAAGAGCGAACAGGATAGCCATTCATTGTGAAACCGGTACCTGTAATCATTTGCATGATGTTAGCACGTGAATCCAAGTCGGTTACAGTATTCTTTGAGTGAGAGAAAATGAAGTCGGTACTCCATTTAAAATCCTTGGTTTCAATGTTGCGAGTGGAAATAGTCAACTCCTCACCATGTGAACGCATACTTGCCACATTGGCATATTTATAGATCTCACCACCAATACCCATGGTACGCTTAGGACCAATCAAATCATAATTGTTGCGGCGATACCAATCGAAAGTCACATTAATGCGGTTATTCAAAAAGCCCATATCCAAACCGAGGTTCAACTCATGCTTCTTTTCATAAGTCAAATCATCATTACCCAAGCGATAAATCTCAAGTCCAGTCTCCTTGTCACCGGCAAATGGACGCCAAGGGTTGTAACTCTGTATCACTACCAACGAGTTAGAAACGGAAGCAGGACCTCGATCAGCTGTCAATGAATATGATGCTTTTAATGTCAGATGAGAAAGAACTGGATTTAACTTAGTAAACCAACTCTCCTCATGAGCATTCCATGCTCCAGACACGTTCCAAGTAGGCAACCAACGAGCTGAGCGACTCTTACCCAACTTATTGGAACCCTCATAACGAATGGTACCATTAATTGTGTAGCGACCCTTATAAGAATAGGTGGCAGTACCAAAGAAAGAAGCCTCACGCTGATATGAATTATCCAAACTATAATATTGACCATTCTCCTCCTCCAACTGCTTGAAGAAGTTATAGTTGAAAGCAGGGAGATAACCCATATCATACTGCATGCCAACGCCATTAAAATAAGAACGGCTACGGTCGAGTGAATTGATTTCCAAACCACCGAATAAGTTCACGATATGGTCTTTGTTGTATACATCATTATAGCTAGCTGTGGCACGGAAGTCCCAGCTATTCATCTTATATTTGGTCTCACGATAAAAACCACCCTTTTCCAATACAGAGAATGGCAAAGAGTTTGCCTTGTCTGGATCGGTATACAGCCATGGGTTTGCATCACGCATCGTAGCATCATCCATCGCACGATAGGCCCAAGCCTGATTACTCTGGTCAGTAATGGTAGCGGCATTGGTCGTTGTAGAATACTTGTAAGCGCCCAATACTGCGAGTTCTACTTTAGAGATTGGCTTATATTTCAATTCGCCCTGGAATTTCATGTCAACCACATCCAAACTCAAATAGTTGTTTTCCAATTCACGGAAAATATTGAACGGAGCGTAGTTACGCACATAGAGTTCATTAGGATCCATGGTACGAGAAGTGTTCAACGCATAAGAATATGGGTTGATATCAAAATCACGAGACACCTCACCTGTCACAGTATTTACAGACTGTGAAGTAGTACCAGGAGCACGCTGCTTACGATAGGAAGCATTAGCTATAGCATTGAAAGACAATTTCGTCGAAATATTGTAAAGAGCATTTACATTGGCTGTATAACGCTGTACCTTGCTCTGCTTAGACCATCCTGGATCGTTCATTACACTGAAAGATGTATAATACTGAGCCTTATCGGTACCAGTAGACATGCTGACGGAATGATTCTGGGAGATACTATTACTGAAGAGTAAGTCAAACCAGTCGGTATTTTGGTATTCAGCCTTCTGGAGATAGCTATTCATCGCCTCCTCAGTATTAGGCAATCCAAAAGTTCCCGTCTTCGAATCATATGTATTCATCAGGTGATACATCTTACCAAAGACACCACTGTTAGAAGCCCGATAACTCTTTTCAAAAGAGAAATAACCATCGTTGTACATCTCACGATATACACCCATCTGATCCTGAGAATTCATGATATTGAAATTGCGGTAGCTTGGCTTCAAACGCATGGTGAATTCACCAGTATAGTTGATACGGTTTGTACCAGCTTTACCTTTCTTGGTTGTAACAACGATGACACCAGCCATGGCACGTGCACCATAAATAGAGGTAGCAGAACCATCCTTCAAAATCTGGAAACTTTCAATATCATCAGCATTCAGACCTGCTATGGCTGAAGATATAAGGGTCTCAGCGTTACCAGAAGACAAATCATCAGCATCAACCTCAGTTACGTCCTCCATGATAACACCATCTACCACCCAAAGAGGTTTTGAGCTACCATAAATAGAAGTAGCGCCACGCACACGAATCTTTGGAGCTGTACCGAAAGTACCTGAGACGTTCTGCACAGACACACCGGCCGCTTTACCTTCCAAGGCACGACTGATGTCTGCGACACCATCCAACTTTGTCTTGTCGCCAGAAATTTTTGTAGTAGCACCAGTAAACAAACGCTTATCCATCTTCTGCATACCCGTTACAACCACCTCGCCCAAGCTCTTGCTATCTGCCTTCAGGCGGATAGTCATCTTGGCGGCTGGAGTCAAGGTCTGGCTCTGCATACCGATGTAGCTAACTACAAGTTTCTTACCAGCAGGTACCTCCAAAGAGAAGTGACCGTCAATATCGGTGACGGTACCTGTACGTGCCGCTCCAGCGACTACGACAGATGCACCAATGACAGGTTCACCATCTTCCTGAGAAACTACGGTACCTGTTACTTTCGTTTGAGCCAATACCCCCCCCACAAAAAGGAAGAGATTGACTAACAAGAAAAGCAATCTTTTTTCCATAAAATCTTCTCTAAATAATTAAACAACTCTTATATAACTTTATATATTTATTTTTTCTCTTCTTACATTTTTTAAGCCTCTCTCGTTGCTTTATGGGTGCAAAGGTAAGAAAAAGTATTGGATTAATGCAAACCTTATCGATATTTTTATAGAAAAAAGTTAGTTTTTCTTGATTTTCGTCAACATTTAGAAATATTGTCTACACTTTTAATAGAAAAAGTCAGAAACAATAGATTTAAGCAAAGTTTACAAAAAGAAAATAAAAATGTTCTAAAATACACAAAAAAGGCAAGGTTTCTGTAAAACCCCATTCAGAAGTTTCTCAGAAGTCTTGCCTTTCTTTACCTATATTTACTACTTAAATACCTTTATCAGCCACTTGATTATTTATATTTGCCGCTTAGATATTTTATTCAAAAAACATTTTTATTTCTTAAGCGTAAATTCAAACTTCAAGCCGCCTTCCTGCTGATTGCTCACACGGATGGTTCCGCCATGCAGGAGAACGGCATTCTTGACGATGGCAAGACCCAAACCGGTGCCACCCATCTTGCGGCTGCGTCCCTTATCTACCCGATAGAAACGCTCGAAAAGACGGGAGAGATGCTCGGCAGGAACTCCTTGACCGTTATCACAGAAGATGAAATGCCACTTGTTGCCCTGCTCCTTGGCACTCAACGTTATCTTACGCCCTTCGCCGGCATAAGCTATGGCATTGTCGGTAAGATTGCGGAACACACTGTAGAGCAGACTGCGGTTACCCTTCACGATAATATGCTGGTCGGGAAGAAGATTCTCGAAAGTCATCTTGTGCGACTCTCTTTCCAGCGCCGTCTCATGGGCTATTTCACTCACCATCTGCGTAATGTCTACCGCCTCGAAATCTATCATATCCGAACCGTCATCCAACCGGTTCAGGGTAGAGATGTCGCGGAGCAGAGAGGTGAGGCGTTCGCTCTGGGCATAACAGCGCTGCAGAAACTGCGACTTCATCTCTTCGTTGATATGCGGATTGTCGAGTATCGTTTCCAGATAACCCTGGATACTTGCTACAGGAGTTTTCAGCTCGTGAGCGATATTCTGGGTAAGCTGCCGCTTCAGTACATCCTGTTCACGTCGGGTGGTCTGTATGCGCTTATACATCTTGATGATGCGCTCAGCAATCTCGCCCAACTCATCGTTAGGGAACTTGGCGAGATCTTCCACCTCCAGACTCTCGTTATGGTCTGCCTTATAAGCAAAGATGCTCAGTTTGGAAACATTCTTTGCCAGACGGTCCGTAAAACGGTAGAGCACGATGGTAAGCAGAATGACGGCAACAATGGCAAACCAGATGAAATGCTGGTCGGCCTGCAGCGATTTTGCCAAATCATTATTGTAGGGTAGTGCCGTACGGATGATGAGCTTGCTTTCCGGAAAATAAGAAGCCACATAGAAATAATCATGTTTCAGGGTTTTAGACTGTCGCTCCACGCTTGAGCCTACCCTGTTTTTCAAGGCTTCTGCTATTTCCTCACGCTTGGCATGGTTGGCAAAATGTTCATAGTCGGAACTCATGTTGTCATAAATCACCTTACCGTTCGGGCGCACCAGCGTAACACGAAGATCCTTGCTTTCATGTTCTCGGACAAAAGCCTGCAACTTCTCATGAGCCACAGTCACATCCCTATTGTGGATGCTATCCTGCAGAATAATTCCTTCACCAGGAGAGAGCGCCAGATCTTCTGCCAACAGTTCATTATAATTTTCCAGTTTGATAGTAAGCGTACCTATTTTATACTGCTTCTCACGTGCCTGCTGGAACACGATAAAACTGACGGCGAACACAAGGAACACCGCCAGTACACTGAAGTACAACTTTCTACCTACACTATTTAACTTAAACATTTTAATTACGCATCAAAATAATAACCGAATCCCAGACGGGTAACGATGCACTTGGCAAACTTACCAATCTTCTTTCTCATACGGGTGATGTTGACATCCACCGTGCGGTCGAGTACCATCACATCCTTAGGCCATACCCGGTCGATAAGTTCCTGACGGGAGAACACCTTGCCGCGCTCTTCGAGGAAAAGACGCAGGAGTTCGAACTCGGTCTTGGTGAAAGGGATAGCCTCACCATCGATGCTCACCGTCTTCTTGTCCAGATTCAGCTGCAGTCCCTGATAGTTGATGATCTTCGATTCATCAGCATCGCCAGCCTGTTCAGCAGTACGGCGCAAGACGGCACGCACTCTGACCATCACCTCTCGTATAGAGAAAGGTTTCGAGATATAATCATCGGCACCGATATTGAATCCAGTAACCGTATCGTTTTCCGTATCTCGGGCTGTAAGGAAGATAATCGGAACATTGGCTGTCATCGGATTGTCCTTCAACTGCTTAGCCAGCTGGAAACCGCTCATTCCTCCCATCATGACGTCCAACAGCAGCAGGTCGAACGAAGCTATGTCCATCTCCAAAGCCTCTTCTGCAGAATTGGCAGTTTCTACCTCGTATCCTTCGGTTTCGAGATTGAACTTCAGGATTTCACACAAGTCTTGCTCGTCATCAACAACAAGTATTCTTTTCATATTCTCTTCCATATTTCATGTTATTTAAAATATCGCTGCAAAATTACGACTTTTCTTTCGTAATAAGCGTTACATTCGGTTACAATTTCGTGACATTTAGTACTTTAGAGAAAAAAATATAAAAAAACGGGTATTTTGTTACACATTTTAACTTAGTGTTCCAAATTCGCTACATGTTTCTTTGCTAGTTAGAAACAGAAATGCTACTTTTGCACCCGATATAACTATAAGTGAGCATATAACACAACTGAAAGAGTATGAAAGATAAAGTAAATGCAATTCCCTTAATCGGTGAAATCATCAAAGAGGAATTAAACAAGCAAGGCAAGACCACAGTATGGCTTGCTGAGCAATTAGGCTGCCATCGTACTAATATATATAAGGTATACGGCAGAGCCACTATAGATACGGGTATGCTTTACCATATCTGTCAGTTGCTGAACATTGATTTGTTTAAGGTTTATTCAGACGCTTTGCGCAAACGCAAGAAAAAGAATCAAGATTTAAACTAAAAATAACTAAAACAATAAGACCTGAGGTTAATCACCCCAGGTCTTATTGTTTTTATGCCAATCGCTTTTCCAGACGCTCGCGGATAGCAGCGATAAAGCCGGCAGAGTTTACAGCCTTAGCCTCAACACCTTCCATCAGGTTTACGAGATCCTTGGTAGCGATACCATCATTCAAAGTATCGAAACATGCAGTCTCCAGCTGGTCGCCAAAGTTCTGAAGTTCCTTGATGCCATCCAGTTCACCACGCTTTCTCAACGCACCGCTCCATGCAAAGATGGTAGCCATAGGGTTAGTAGATGTATCTTCACCCTTCAGGTAGCGATAGTAGTGACGGGTCACGGTACCATGAGCTGCCTCATACTCATACTTGCCGTCAGGAGAAACCAATACAGAAGTCATCATCGCCAGAGAACCGAAGGCTGTACTGAGCATATCACTCATCACATCACCGTCATAGTTCTTGCAAGCCCAGATGAAACCGCCCTTGCTGCGGATAACACGAGCCACTGCATCATCAATCAATGTATAGAAATACTCGATACCGAGTTCTGCAAACTTCTCTTTATAGTCGCTCTCATATACTTCCTCAAAGATCTTACGGAACTGGGCATCATAAGTCTTAGAGATGGTATCCTTGGTAGCAAACCAGAGATCCTGCTTGGTATCAATGGCAAACTTGAAGCAGCTGTGAGCAAAGCTGCGGATACTATTATCAGTATTGTGCATGCCCTGGATAACGCCAGCACCATCGAAAGAATGAATCTCAATCTCCTGCTTCTTGCCGCTCTTACCCTCGAATACGAGTTTGGCTGTACCTGGCTCATCAGCACGAAGTTCCACGCTCTTGTATACATCGCCGTAAGCATGACGGGCGATGGTAATAGGCTTCTCCCAGTTCTTTACACAAGGGTGGATGCTTGGGATGGTGATAGGAGCACGGAATACGGTACCGTCCATGATGCTACGGATAGTTCCATTAGGGCTCTTCCACATTTTGTGGAGCTTATACTCGTCCATACGCTGTGCATTAGGAGTGATAGTAGCACACTTCACAGCCACGCCATATTTCTTAGCCGCCTCAGCAGAGTCGATGGTTACCTGATCATTGGTCTGGTCGCGATAAGGCAGACCGAGATCATAATACTCAGACTTCAAATCAACGAAAGGAAGAATCAGTTCGTCCTTAATCATCTTCCAGAGAATTCTTGTCATCTCATCACCGTCCATCTCTACCAATGGAGTCGTCATCTTAATCTTTTCCATAACACAATATAATGTATAATTAATAATTTACAATGTACAATGATCAGGGCAGCCAAGTGTACCCTTGATATTTTGCCTGCAAAATTAATAAAAATAATCAAGAAAAGAAAGGAAATTAAGAATAATTCTAGCAAAATGACAACAAAAAGCACTTTTTACGTACTTAAAACATAAAATCTGTATATTTATACCGAAAAAGGCATCAATGAGCCCGAAAACTCATTGATGCCTCTACTTATTTACCTTTTTACTTTTTTACCCTTTTACCTTTTTACCTTTAAATAGCTTTTTTACTTCTCCTCTGGAGCCTTGTCGATCAAGTCCATGAACTGGTCGAGCTTAGGAGTGATGATAATCTGAGTGCGGCGGTTGCGCTGCTTGCCTACCTCTGTATCGTTAGTTGTTACAGGGTTGTACTCACCACGGCCACCAGCTGTAAGGCGCTTAGGATTTACACCGAAGTGATCCTGCAAGTACTGAACAACAGAAGCTGCACGGAGAGCAGAGAGGTCCCAGTTGTTGCGGATATTCTTCATCTTGGCACTTGTAGTGCTTACTGGTACGTTATCGGTATTACCCTCTACGAGCACATCGTAATCCTTGTAGTCTGTGATGATCTTAGCAATCTTGCTCAATGTTTCCTGAGCACGGCTGTTCACCTCATAGCTACCACTCTGATAGAGCATATTGTCAGCCAGAGAGATGTAAACTACACCCTTCAGAACCTGAACATCAACCTCCTTCATCTCTTCCTTGCTCAAAGAGCGGGTCAGGTTGTTGGTAAGAACCATGTTGAGCGAATCGCTCTTGCTCTTTACCTCAACCAGGTGACGGATATACTGGTTACTCTCGTTGATCTGGTCAACGAGTTTCTCAATGCTCACGTTGTTCTGGCTTGCATTGTTCAAACTCTTGTCAAGTGAACTCTGCAACTTAGCGTAATCGCTCTTTGCAGTAGCGAGCTGTTCCTGGGCTGCTGCCAGACTAGCCTCTGTAGCTGCCAGCTTTTCCTTGGTAGCCTGATAGTTGCTTGACAATTCCTTATTCTCATTCTGGCAATTCTGAAGATCCTTCTTACTTGCACAGCTTGTAGCCATCAGAGCTACAGCCATCATTGCCATTACCATTAACTTTGTCTGTTTCATATTCTTTCTAATTTAAATTTTCTTGTTATTATTAATTGATTATAGTATATCTTAACGTCGCTTTCTACCTCTTATATTAGAGTTCTCCCGGCTTTCATCCGTTATCCGGAAGTTTCTACATTTTAGGGCATTATAGAAGCTGATTCACTTCTTTCACTTGCAAAGTTACAGATAAGACTCGAATAAACAACATTTGTCAAATGCATTTAGACATTTTTAACCTCTAAATCTTTATTTATCACCTTTTTAACCAAAAAAGGCAACAGAAAGCACTTTTCTTATAGCTAAACCGTCAAATGTAGCCTCTTAAGGTAAGAATAGTCCAAATCTCAACAAAAAAAACATAAAAAACAGAGTTTTATTTTGTAGTGTCTTGAAATTGCACTATCTTTGCACTCGAAAAGAAATAAATACATTAATAATATAAAAGAAAGCAAGTATGATTCTTTTTTTTAGAACTCCATCTAAGAGTGTGATTGCGACCGAGATTGACCACAAACCATCTCAGGACGAAATCAATGAACTTTGTTGGCTTTATGGTGACGCGACTTTAGAGGACGCCCAGCAGTTGCAGGGCTTCTATGTCGGCCCACGCCGTGAAATGATTACTCCTTGGAGTACGAATGCCGTTGAGATTACTCAGAACATGAGTCTTGACGGCATTTCGCGTATCGAGGAGTACTTCCCTGTGGATAGCGAGGACGCTGAGCACGACCCTATGCTCCAGCGTATGTACAATGGTATCGGACAGGATGTGTTCACCGTGAATCACCAGCCAGAACCTATCAAGTACGTCGATGACCTCGAAAAGTACAACGAGGAAGAGGGTCTTGCCCTCAGCGAGGACGAAATGGCTTATCTCCACAAGCTGGAGAAAGAGAACGGACGCCCTCTCACCGACAGCGAAATCTTCGGTTTCGCACAGATCAACTCAGAGCACTGCCGCCACAAGATCTTCGGCGGCCAGTTTATCATCGACGGTAAGGAGATGGAGTCTTCTCTTTTCAGCATGATCAAGAAGACCACCAACGAGAACCCTAACAAGATTCTCTCTGCCTATAAGGATAATGTGGCTTTCTCTCAGGGTCCTGTTATCGAGCAGTTTGCTCCAGCCGATCAGACTACCAGCGATTTCTTCCAGGTGAAGGATATCGAGAGTGTTATCTCTCTGAAGGCTGAGACCCACAACTTCCCTACTACCGTAGAGCCTTTCAATGGTGCTGCTACCGGTACGGGTGGTGAAATCCGCGACCGTATGGGTGGTGGTGTAGGTTCATGGCCTATCGCAGGTACAGCCTGCTACATGACTGCTTATCCTCGCCTGAAGGATGACAACGGCAAGAGCGATGTTGAGCGCGACTGGGAAGATATCATGCCAGTACGTAAGTGGCTCTATCAGACTCCTGAGCAGATTCTGATCAAGGCTTCCAACGGTGCATCAGACTTCGGTAACAAGTTCGGTCAGCCTCTCATCACCGGTTCTGTGCTTACATTTGAGCACGAGGAGAATGGCGAGAAGTATGCTTATGATAAGGTAATCATGCTTGCTGGTGGTGTAGGCTACGGCAAGAAGCGTGACTACAAGAAGGGTGAGCCACAGAAGGGCAACAAGGTTGTCGTAGTAGGTGGTGATAACTATCGCATCGGTCTCGGTGGTGGTTCTGTTTCTTCTGTAGATACAGGCCGTTACAGCAATGGTATCGAGTTGAACGCTGTTCAGCGTGCCAACCCTGAGATGCAGAAGCGCGCTTACAATCTGGTTCGTGCACTCGTTGAGAACGATGAGAACCCAGTAGTCAGCATCCACGACCACGGTTCAGCCGGTCACTTGAACTGTCTCTCTGAGTTGGTAGAAGAGTGCGGTGGCGAAATCGACATGTCTAAGTTGCCTATCGGTGACAAGACTTTGAGCGCCAAGGAAATCATCGCCAACGAGAGCCAGGAACGCATGGGCTTGCTCATCGACGAGAAGTATATCAGCGAGGTTCAGAAGATTGCCGACCGTGAGCGTGCTCCAATGTACGTGGTTGGTGAGACTACTGGCGATGCTCACTTCAGCTTCAAGCAGGCTGACGGCGTGAAGCCATTCGACCTCGATGTAGCTCAGATGTTCGGTCATACTCCTAAGACTGTGATGGTAGATGAGACCGTAGAGCGCAAATATGAAGATGTAACTTATTCTGCAGATAACCTCGACGAGTACTTGCAGCGTGTTCTCCAGATGGAGGCTGTGGCTTGTAAGGACTGGTTGACCAACAAGGTTGACCGTTCCGTAACAGGTAAGATTGCCCGTCAGCAGGGTCAGGGTCAGATTCAGTTGCCACTCTCAGACTGTGGTGTCGTAGCACTCGACTACCGTGGCGAGAAGGGTATCGTAACAGCAATGGGTCATGCACCTCAGGCTGGTCTTGCCGATCCTAAGGCAGGTTCTGTACTCTCAGTAGCAGAGTCATTGACTAATATCGTATGGGCTCCATTGGCAGATGGCATGGACAGCATCAGCCTCTCTGCCAACTGGATGTGGCCTTGCCGCAGTCAGAAGGGTGAGGATGCCCGCCTGTACGAGGGTGTGAAGGCATTGTCAGACTTCTGCTGCGCCATTCACGTAAACGTACCAACAGGTAAGGACTCTCTCTCTTTGACCCAGCAGTATCCTAACGGCGAGAAGATCATCGCTCCGGGTACCGTTATCGTAAGTGCTGGTGGTGAGGTTTCAGATGTCAAGAAGGTGGTTAGCCCAGTTCTCGTTAATGACAAGAACTCTAGCCTCTACCATATCGACTTCAGCTTCGACGAGCAGCGTCTCGGTGGTTCTGCTTTCGCTCAGAGTCTGGGCAAGGTGGGCAGCGATGTTCCTACCGTCAAGAACCCAGAGTACTTCGTTGACTGCTTCAACGCCGTACAGGAACTCATCAACCGTGGTTGGGTTATGGCTGGTCACGATATCAGTGCCGGTGGTTTGATTACAACTCTCCTCGAAATGACATTCGCCAACGTAGAGGGCGGTATGAAGATCAACCTCCACGACATCGCAGATGCCGACATCATCAAGACTCTCTTCGCAGAGAACCCAGGTGTTGTCATCCAGGTAAGCGATGCTCACAAGGACGAGTTGAAGGCATTCTTCGATGAGAACGGTATCGGTTATGCCAAGATTGGTTATCCAGCTCCTGAGCTCCGCAAGATTATCATCAAGAAGGAAGGCTTCGAGCACGAGTTCGATATCGATGCTTTGCGCGACGACTGGTATAAGACATCTTACCTCCTCGACCGCAAGCAGAGTATGAACGGTATGGCCAAGAAGCGTTACACCAACTATAAGAAGCAGCCTATCGAGATGAACTTCGGCTACGGCTTCAAGGGAACCCTCGCTAGCTACAGCCTCGACGCAAACCGTCGCAAGCCATCTGGCATCAAGGCAGCTATCATCCGTGAGAAGGGTACCAATGGTGAGCGTGAGATGGCATACTCTATGTATCTCGCCGGCTTCGATGTAAAGGATGTGATGATGACCGACTTGATTTCTGGTCGTGAGACTCTGGAAGATGTGAACTTCATCGTATTCTGCGGTGGTTTCTCTAACTCCGATGTTCTCGGTTCTGCCAAGGGTTGGGCTGGTGCATTCCTCTACAATCCTAAGGCTAAGGAGGCACTCGATAAGTTCTATGCCCGTGAGGATACCCTTTCACTCGGTATCTGCAACGGTTGCCAGCTGATGGTTGAGTTGAACCTCATCAATCCTGAGCACAAGCATCGTTCACACCTCTGCCACAACACATCTAAGAAGTTCGAGAGTACATTCCTCGGTCTGACTATTCCTCAGAACGACAGTGTGATGTTCGGTAGCCTGAGCGGTGATAAGCTCGGTATCTGGGTAGCTCACGGCGAGGGCCGTTTCTACTTGCCAGAGCCAGAGGATCACTACAACATCATTGCGAAGTACAACTACGCTGAGTATCCAGGTAATCCTAACGGCAGTGACTACAATGTAGCAGGTATCTGCTCTGCAGATGGTCGCCACTTGGCTATGATGCCACACTTGGAGCGAGCCATCTTCCCATGGCAGAACGCCTGGTATCCAGCTGATCGCCGCAACGACGAGGTAACTCCTTGGATTGAGGCATTTGTCAATGCACGTCAGTGGATTGAAGAAAGAGCTTTGAAAAAGTAAAAAGGTAAAAAAGTAAGAAGGTAAAAAATGAATAATAGCGTAAGTTATCTTACATTATTCAAAACATTTTTGAAGATTGGCATAGTCACCTTTGGTGGTGGCTATGCCATGATTCCTATTATAGAATCCGAAGTCGTCGACAAGCATCATTGGATGACGAAGGAGGGATTCTTGGATGCCATTGCTACTACCCAGGTTTGCCCGGGCGCCTTGGCCATCAACATGAGTTCCCTGCTCGGATATAAGTTGGCAAAGACACCGGGAGCCATCGTCTGCACCCTCGGCGCTTCGTTGCCATCGTTCCTTATTATCTTGGCGATAGCCATGTTTTTCCATCAGTTTGAAGACAACAAGGTCGTTGCTGCCATGTTTGCAGGCATCCGTCCTGCCGTCGTGGCATTGATAGCCGTACCTACATTCTCGCTTGCCAAGAGTGCCGGTATTTCGCTTGTCAACTGCTGGATTCCTATTCTATCCGCCCTTCTGATCTGGCTTTTGGGCGTCAACCCAATCTGGGTGATTATCGCAGCCGCCGTAGGTGGCTATATCTATGGACAGTTTATCCAGCCAACGGAATAAAGGTAAAAGGGTAAAAAAGTAAAAAGGTAAAAAAGTAAATAGCTTAAAACATAATGATGATATTTTTTCAGCTTTTCATCGTATTCATTCAGATAGGCATCTTCGGATTCGGAGGTGGCTATTCCATGATATCCCTGATTCAGGGACAGGTAGTGACACAGTATCATTGGATGACGATGCAAGAGTTTACCGATGTGGTTGCCATCTCGCAGATGACACCAGGACCTATCGGCATCAACACCGCCACCTATTGTGGCTATACAGCTGTCCATAATGCCGGCATGAGTGGCATGATGGCAGTACTCGGAAGTGCCATGGCGACCTTTGCCTTGGTTCTCCCATCCTTGGTTTTGATGATTCTTATCAGCAAGATGCTGTACAAGTATATGAACACCTCAGCCGTCCAGAGCATCTTCATCGGTCTTCGCCCGGCCATCGTCGGTCTGGTAGGAGCCGCAGCCCTGCTCCTGATGAATGGCGAGAACTTCTCTACGCCAGCCAATCCCTGGCATTTCTACATCTCCATCGCCCTATTCTTTGCTACCTTTATCGGCGTGAAAGTGATGAAGATCAATCCTATCCGCATGATACTCTACTCGGCTTTTGCCGGACTGGTATTACTATATTAAACAAAATCTTTCGATTTTATTTGGTAGTAATAAATAAAAATCGTACATTTGCAACAAAAAGGAGATAGACCATGACATACTCACAGGCAGATATTACCGTTCCATACGCTGTGGCGAACTTTGCTGAGATTCGCCACAAGGGATATTATTATGTGGACAAGACCAACTATATTCCACTGCTTGAGCGTTACAAAGCACCAGTTTTTCTCCGTCCTCGCAGATTCGGAAAGAGCCTGCTCGTTTCCATGTTGGCTCACTATTACGACCGTAACATGGCAACACAATTCGAGGATTTATTTGGTGGAACTTGGATTGGTGAAGACCCGACAAACGAGCACAACCAATATCTCGTAGTAAGGTATGACTTTTCCACAACTTCCGTTGCCAGCAAGAAGGAAGACATCGAGAAGAACTTCAATGCCGTGAATTGCAGTCCACTCCGTACATTGGTGGAACGTAACAGAGACCTTTTTGGAGTTTTCAGGTTCAGAGAGGATGGCAATGCCTCCAACATGTTGGTTGAAGTATGCGAGTTTATCTCTTCCCATAATCTTCCACCTCTTTATATATTAATAGATGAATACGACAACTTTACCAACCAGCTACTAGTTGTCTATAAGGACTCGCTGTACCAGGACCTGACCACAGGGGAAAGTTTCCTACGAACATTCTTCAAGGTTATCAAGGCAGGCATTGGCGAAGGTACCATCCGCACCTGCTTCTGCACAGGAGTACTGCCTGTCACCATGGATGACTTAACCAGTGGCTATAACATCGCAGAGATGTTGACTCTGAAGCCGGAATTTACCAATCTATTGGGCTTTACCCATGAGGAAGCAGCCCAATATCTGAAGTATGTCATCAATAAATATGGTCCTCAAGCCTCTTTCGAGGAATTATGGACTCTGATACTCAACAATTATGATGGTTACCACTTTTTACCAAATGCAGAACCATTATTTAACTCTACCATTCTGACTTACTTCCTCAAGAACTTTGCAGAACTGAAAGGCGGCATCCCTACGGAAATGGTAGACGAGAACCTGCGCACTGACACTAGTTGGATAAGAAGATTGACCATCACGCTTGACAATGCCAAAGAAATGCTCAACAGCCTGTTGATGGATGGAGAATTGTACTATTCACAAGCCGATTTACGCAGCAAGTTCAACAAGCAAAAGTTCTTCTCCCCAGAGTTCTACCCTATCAGCCTCTACTACTTGGGTATGACCACCCTGAAGGACAATTACAAAATGGCTTTGCCAAACTTGACTACCAAGAGTGTATATATGAGTTACTACAACGAATTGAATAGTATCAGCGACAATGCCCGTAAGTTTGTTCCTGCATACGAGGCATTTGTTAGAGACAGAGAACTAGAGCCATTATTCCATAACTATGTTAAGGAATACTTAGGTCAGCTTCCAGCCCAAGCCTTTGACAAGATGAACGAGAATTTCATTCGCTGTTCATTTTTCGAGTTACTGAGCCGCTACTTGAGCAATTGTTATACATTCGCCATCGAACAGAACTTGCCATCAGGTCGTGCTGACTTAGTGCTGACCGGCATTCCTGGCACATCATTCCACAACGACTGCCGCATCATTGAGTTTAAATATTACAAGTCTAAAGACGCAGGCATTGTTGATCATTTGGAAGAGGCACGCTTAGAAGACGGCAAACAAGTGAAGGCTTACGCCGCAGATATGCAGAAAGCCTATCCTCACTATCAGATAAAAGCATACGTAGCCTATATTGCAGGGAACAAGGCTTGCAAGATTTTTAAAGAGAATAGTAATGATTGATTATAGCAACCAATAAGAACGCTCTATTCTTTCGCAAAGTCTAATATATCCAAAGTTAATCGGCAAAAAGGTGGATTTTCTGATGAAAATCCACCTTTTACACTATAATTCGCTTTTTGTCCACCTCTTCTTTGTGTTTTTTGTGTACTTTTGCAACTGTGTATTAATAGCGGCATGAATTCAGGCTTAGCTTGGTTTCATGCCAACCAACAAGTAAACAAACAAACCTAAGAATAAGAAATGAATAAGAAAAGACAGATTTTACTTTCAGCAGTGTTGGCCTCTGCTTTGGCATCCAACGCACAGGTTACCATCAATGTAGATGCCTCTAACCCAGGTATCAAGGTATCTCCTAACCTCTATGGTATCTTCTTCGAGGATATCAACCATGCTGCAGATGGCGGTCTCTATGCCGAACTCATCAGCAACCGTTCTTTCGAAGACGATGACAAGAATATTCCTACCTGGAAAACTGCTGCTCAGGAAGGTGCAAAGATCAATACACAACTCATCAATAAGGGTTTGCTCAACAATGCACAGGGCAAGGCACTCCAGCTTACCATCGCTGCCAAGCCTGCAGCTACAGCCTCTCTCATCAATGAGGGTTTCTGGGGAATCAACGCCGTGCAGGGCAGAACCTATAAACTCTCTTTCTGGGCTAAGGGTAGCTACAAGGGCGGATTGAAGGCTCGCCTCACCAACGCTAAGGGCGATAAGGTGTATGCAGAAACAGCACTCAATACCAAGGTAGGCAAGAAGTGGACCAAATATACGGCAGAGTTGACTGCCAACGGAAACGATGCCAAGGCTCAGTTTGAACTCGTAGCCGACGGAAAGGGTACCATCGTTCTCGATGTGGTAAGCCTCTTCCCTCCTACTTTCAAGAATCGCGAGAATGGCTTGCGCCCTGATTTGGCTCAGCTTCTCTATAACATCCATCCTAAGTTCGTCCGCTTCCCAGGCGGCTGCTACGTAGAGGGACAGGAATCTCCTGAGAATGCTTTCCACTGGGAGAAGACTATCGGTCCTATCGAGGAACGTCCGGGCCATAAGAACGTAAACTGGCGCTACCGTACCAGCGATGGTATGGGATTCGATGAGTATCTGCAGCTTGCCGAGGATCTGAACGCCAAGCCTCTCTATGTTGTAAACGTAGGTTTGTGGCACGGCGGCATGACTCCTGTAGACAGCATCCAGCCTTGGATTGACGAGTGCATGAATGCCCTGGAGTATGCCAACGGTCCTGTTACCTCTAAATATGGTGCGCTCCGTGCCAAGAATGGTCATCCGGAGCCATACAACATCGAATATCTGGAAATTGGTAATGAGAACAACCAGCCGGATCCTGCGGCTCAGAGCGACCATTACTACGAGCGCTTCAAGAAGTTCAAGGATGCTGTATTGGCGAAATATCCTAAGATGCACCTCATCGGTAACGTGGTGGCTTGGGGCGATGACAATCCTAAGTGGGAAAGCAACGAGAGCGTAGAACTCCTCGACGAGCACTACTACAGAAATCCTGCCTGGTTTGCCGAGAACTTCAACAAGTATGATAACTACGACCGTAAGGGCAGCGAGATTTATGTAGGTGAATATGCCGTAACCCAGGGCTTCGGCAATATGGGTTCGCTCGATGCAGCACTCGGTGAGGCTGTCTATATGATGGGCATCGAGAACAACTCTGACATCGTGACCATGGCATCCTACGCTCCTATCTTCGCCAACCTCAACAACCGTATGTGGGCACCGGATATGATTCAGTATACATCAGACAAGGTATTCGGAACTCCATCTTACTACGTTCAGAACGTGATGGCAAACAACATCGGTACTCGTGTACTGAAGGTGAACCAGAAGAATCCATACAAATATGAGCAGACTCAGGTGAAGCCAGCTATCTGCCGTGTAGGTATGGGAACATGGGGCACTCAGGTTTCTTTCGAGGACAAGGGCTACAGCGATGAGAACGGAAAGGCACTGCCGATGACCTTGCAGGAGTTGCCTACCGATATCCGTGGACAGTGGAAGACTGAGGGGAGCCTCATCAAGCAGACCAGCAACGAAGAGAGCTGCATCCGTCTGAATCCGGGCGAGATTACCAGCAACGGTTATATATATAAGGTACGCGCGAAGAAGGATGCCGGAAACGAAGGCTTCCTCATCATCTTCAACTACGTGGATAAGAACAACTACTGCTGGTTGAACCTCGGTGGCTGGAACAACACCCAGCACGGTGTGGAGTCTATCGTGAATGGTGCCAAGAGTCAGATTGCTACCTGCCCAGGCAAGATTGAAACCGGCAAGTGGTACGATATCGAGCTGAAAGTTGTAGGCGACAGCATCTTCGCCAAGTTGGATGGCAAGGAAGTATTCTCTACCAAGTTGAAGGCAAACACCCTTCCTGGCATCTTCTCTACAGCCACACTTGATGAACAGACGGGCGAGGTAATCCTGAAGATTGCCAACACCAGCACCGAGCACACCACAGCGAAGATTAATCTTCAGGGCAAGGAAATCAAGAATGGCAAGCTCATCCGCCTCTCTGCCAAGAACGGTCTGGAGGAGAACACCATCGACAATCCTACCAATATCTATCCTGTAGAAAACTACGTAACTACAGAGAAGAACGGTGCAACGGTAGAGATTCCAGCCAGCTCGCTGAATATCATCCGTTTGAAGTAACAGACTACATCCAGGGCAGGATGCCCTGGGATCCATATATAGGTAATAACATTTTGAATAGTTGATAAGAAAGTTAGTTAGAAAAGAGAAGGCGGCAACCTGCGTGATGCAGTTTGCCGCCTCGTTTTTTATCTATTGGCAAAAAAATAATAAAAGCCTATATTGGCTCAAATCTGAATATAGGTTTCTTTATCATTTCGGGTTGAAGATACATCAACATATAGATAGGGTAATAGAGAATCTTGTCTACAACCTGCACATTGCCATTAGAGAAAACTATGGCACGAGGAATAGCGTACTCCTCATTGTTCATCACATTAGAGAGTGCATTATGACGTTTATAATCCTTGCCTGACTTGATTTCTATCGGCAAGACCTTACCTCTGTCTTCTATAACAAAGTCCAGTTCCCCCTGCTTTTTATTATTGAAATAATAAAGATTATAACCGTGAGCACGTAATTCTTGCGCTGCAAAATTCTCATAAATGGCTCCATTGTTGATTTCTGTCGTACCCGTAAGTAAATCGATTGCTATATTGACAGCATACTGGCTTGCCAACAACCCCACATCGTTCATGAACAACTTAAATAAATTGCGCTGTTCACCAAGTTTTAAAGGCAAGCGAGGTTCTTCTACATTATAAGTAGGGAGCGCCACACCAGCATCGGCTAGCCATAAAAAAGAATTTCTATAACGCTCAAATTTTGCCTTCTCATTTAATGCCTTCAAAATAAAACGCTTGTTCTTGGCATTCAGTTCTGAAGGTATCAAGTCGAATATATCTTTGATATACAGCTTGTTCTTCGGGTCATACTTGGCTATATCCTTTCCGTAGAGGTGCATGATTTCTCGTTGTGCCTCACGCACTATCTGTAAATTATTCGTATTAATATACTTTTGGACAGCCTCAGGCATTCCTCCTACAATAAGATAAAGATGAATGAGATCATTCAGCTTATTATGCACAACCTCATCCACCACCTTGCATTGCTCATAGCACTCCTTGACATGAGCCATTACTCCAGTACTCATCCCTACAGCCTCAGCAAATTCCTCAAAATCGAGAGGAAACATCTCTTTTTCTGCCATATAACCAACAGGTACACTACGGATATCCTTCAACTCTACCCCTAACAACGAGCCACTCATTACATAGCGATAGCTACCCTCTTCTACCAGGAATTTGATGGCAGTAACCATCTCCGGACATTCCTGCACCTCATCAAAGAAAATAAGAGTATTGCCTGGAGTAAGTTTCTTCTCTGCCAAGGCAGAAAGGCGCAGGAGGATTTCCTTAGCATCAGAAGGAGACTTAAAAGCCTCTCTATACTTAGGATTATTGAGGAAATTGAACTCCACTACATCCGCAAAGCATTCCTTTCCAACCTTCCGGATAGCGAAGGTTTTACCTACCTGGCGAGCACCTGAAACGAGAAGAGCTTTTTTCTCCATTTCGAAGAAATTGCGTAAATAATTGTATATCTTCCTGTTAAGCATATCTATATTACTTTTTCTTACCATAATTTATAGGCTTTACGGAACTTTTCCAACCTATTTTAGACTAGAAAAGGAGCTTTTCCAACCATTTTTGGGGTATTTTCTGCCACTTTTCCAACTTCTAGCCGCTGCAAAGATACCATTTTTTTCCGAAACTCCTCTATTTAAACAAGAATATTTTCTCTAAATATCACCAATCAAAATAATTTTGAAAAATATGTCTTTTAATTAACCGAAAACATAATTGAAGAGCAGGAAGATGCTCAGGATATACAGCGTAGGATTCAGATCATTGAACTTGCCCACCATCATCTTGATCAATACATAGCTCAGAATACCAAGGCAGATGCCATCGGCAATACTGTAGCAGAGCACCATCGTAATCATCGTGATAAAGGCAGGGAATGACTCGGAGATATCCTCCAACTCAATCTTCTTGAACGAATCGATCATCAATACACCCACCATTACCAGGGCACCACTGGTGGCTGCGCTCGGAATCAGGAGGAAGATTGGAGCCAGGAAGATGCTCAGGATAAACATCAAACCCACAAAGAAAGATGTCAGACCCGACTTACCACCCTCGGCAACGCCCGAAGCACTCTCCACATAAGTGGTAATCGTAGAGCTACCCAGCAATGCACCGGCTGTAGTACCGATGGCATCACTCATCATCGCCTCCTTCACGCCCGGAATCTCGCCCTTCTCATTCTCCTTGATACCGAGTTTGGAAACCAATCCCAGAACTGTTCCGATGGTATCGAAGATGTTGACAAGCAACAGGGAGAATACCACCATGAACATCTTAGGAGTAAAGAAGCCGGTGAAATCGAACTGGCAGAAGATAGGAGCGATGCTGTGAGGGGTAGATACCGGCATCCAGTTGTCAGAGAACTGGGTTACGCCCATCGGAATACCAATCAATGTAGAGATGATGATGGCGATAAACAGGGAGCCCTTCACTCTTCTCGCCATCAGACAGCCGCAGAGCAGGATGCTGATGAGACCCAGGATGCTGACTGGTGTAAACTTGCCGAGCTGCACGAAAGTATCCGCATTGGCAGTAATGATGCCCGCATTTTTCAAACCGATAAAGGCGATAAACATACCGATACCGGCAGAAATGGCGAATCGGAGATTCTTCGGAATACACTCCAATATCTTATCGCGGATATTGAGGAAGGTGATGGCAAGGAAGATGATACCCTCTACGAGCAATACCGCCAAAGCCTGCTGCCAAGTCAAGCCCATAGCCTGACAAAGGGTGAAGGCGAAGAAGGCATTCAGTCCCATACTAGGAGCCTGGGCGAAAGGCAACTTTGCCATGAAAGCCAGCAGGAAGGTGGCGATGGCTGAAGCGATGGCTGTGGCAGTAAAGAGAGCTCCCTTGTCCATACCCGTAGTGGCGAGGATGGTAGGGTTCACTGCCAGGATGTAACACATGGTCAGGAAGGTAGTCATACCAGCTATCAACTCCGTCTTGACCGTAGTAGTTTTTGGGTCGAAACCCAATAAAGCTTTTAATTTGTTCATTTCTTATATTTATATTTATCTCTATTTTCTCTTCCCCCTTTCCACAACCCAATCCCGTTGTCTTTTCGGGGCGAACAAAGATAAGAAAAAATAATGAGGAATGCCTTATTTTACATATTTTTAACTACACAGAACGCCTTATTTTACAAGTTTCGGGATATTCAAACAAACAAATCATCCAGAGTTACTGATGCCCTGAATATATCGGAGTATTCATTACTCACCAGTTCTGAATTTCCCACATACGTAAGGAGGAAAGTCTTGGTAGGGTTCTTTTCTTCCAAAGCCTGCAAACGGCTATTCAGCACCTGAGCATAGCCCTTGGTCACGGCATAAGGAGCCTTATAAAATTTCATCTCGCAAACATTCACCGCATCATCAGCCCTGTCTATCAGCAAGTCAATCTGCATGCCATCAATCTCCTCGCTTCCCTTCACTATGAGCGAAGATTCCTGCGAAGACACAGCACCAATATGAAGAGCATATTTTATCTGTGAAATATGCTGCAAACAAACCTCCTCGAATGCAATGCCACGCCATGAGGCAACATCACTCTCCTTCAAATGCTGCTGCCAGTAATCAGTTTGCTTTACTGCCTTCTTCTCCTTAAAATGAAGCCAGAACCAGCAAAAGGAATCAATAAGCTTATAATACTCCTCTCGCTGACTGAAACCGAAAGGAGTATATTTCACCACAAAATCACTGCCCAGCAAGGCTTTCAGCATCTTGGTAAAATCACCATTCGGATTCAAACCGGTATGCTCTGCTATCTCCTTACGGGTGAAACCTGCATGGCGGGTACCCAAAAAGCGAACTATCTTCATACAGTCTTCGGCATTATCAAACACAGAATTGAAGAGCCTGTCAAACTCATCCCCCAACTTCGCATGACGGGCAAAGAACAAAGCATCTATGTTCTGAGCCAAACTATAGGAAGGATTAAAGAAATTCATATAGAAAGGAATTCCACCCATAATCATATAAGCCTGCGTAATATTATAACGGGACATCTTGATGCCACGGCTCTGATAAAACTCCTCACATTCTTTCAAAGTAAACGGCGACAGTTTGATTTCACCAGTCAAACGCCCGTATAATCCACCTTTATTACTGATTAGATTATCAAGCATCCAGGAGGTGGCAGAACCACAGACTACGAGTAACAGATTGTGGCGCATATTGCCCCAACCATTCCAGAAAGCCTCTAATGCCGTAAGAAAACCGGAACGAGCCGTATCCATCCAGGGCAACTCATCGATAAATACCACCTGTCGGGAACCATTATCGCAAGTTTCCAAAAAACGTTCCAGCAAAAAGAAAGCCTCCATCCACGACTTAGGTTGCGCAATATCCTCCATACCATGACGAAGAAGCGAGAAATAGAAATTCTGCAACTGGTCTTTCAAGGTTACCTTCCGACGACGGTCGTAAGGCGACAATCCTGTATGATGAAACACCATATCATCATGAAACACCTCATCAATCAAGAATGTTTTACCGACACGGCGACGACCATACACAGCCACAAACTCAGCCCTACCACTTTCGTAGTAACGCTTCAGTTCTGCTATTTCCTTTTTTCTACCTATTATTTCACACATAATCATACCCAATTGGTTCGCTGCAAATATACGACTAATTTCGGAAATAGCGAAAGAAAATAGCGTTTATTTCGCTACGAAACCATTTTTTTATCGTTCGTAGCGGAATAAACACTATTTTAACTTAGTTTTAACACTTTAATTCTATACTCATAGAAATCTAATTGACAGCACCCAGCGCACTATCAGCGATTGGAAGATTAAGGAAGAATAAAGAAAAAATCCGAAACAGAAGCTTGCCAAGTTATCTGTTTCGGATTTTTTGATGCTTATATAGTTAGGATGAACCGAGTACTTCGAGCCGACTTGATTTGTTAAAAAAACTAACTCGCTCTAAATTGGACTTTGATTGAAAATCAAGAAGTTGG
>CAUFXJ010000036.1:0-28045 GCA_959596915.1 Segatella copri | reverse complement strand
GAGTGCAAAAGTACTAACTATTTTTCATTCCACCAAATCTTTTCGCAAAAAAGTTTCATTTTAGTCAAATATTTAACAGTTATAAACATTTAAGCTTTTTTTACACCTTATTATATACATATAAATAAACTGAACTTTTGGCTATTCCAATATTTCTTCGTACTTTTGCCCTACCAATCAGTAAGGTTTAACAGAAAACGGAAATTCATCATGAAAATTATTGTATCAGAAGAAATCGAATCGGTATGTCCCACCTTTGTGGGAGCATGCGTGGAAGCCAATGTGGTAAACACCCCTTATTGTCAGGAACTTTGGGATGAAATCAATGCCCTCGGTGAGAAATACAGACAGACGCTGACCACAGAATCGCTGAAAGAGATGAGTGGAATTGCCGCCACCCGAAAGGTGTACCGTGCCTGCGGCAAGGATCCATCGCGCTACCGTCCTGCATCAGAAGCCCTTATCCGCAGAATGCTGCAGGGCAAGGAACTCTACCAGAGAGATACGCTGGTGGATCTTGTGAACCTGGCGAGCATTGCATACGGCTACAGCATCGGCGGATTTGATGCAGACAAGTTTGAAGGCGACACCCTGACCCTGGGCGTAGGCAAAGCCGGCGAACCATACGAAGGCATCGGCAGAGGCATGATTAATATTGAAGGTCTGCCTGTTTACAGAGACAAGACAGGCGGTGTAGGAACTCCAACCAGCGACAACGAGCGAACCAAGATGAGTATTGAAACCACCCATCTGGTGGTTCTCATCAACGGATATGACGGAGACGAACAGCACGTTCGCGAGAATGCCGAATACATTATCCAGCTTCTGAAGAAATATTGCCAGAGTGATGGAGGCAGCTACTTCATCTACAAATAAAGAGGATGTGTCATAAGTTTATGATTCACCCTCTTCTATTTGTTGAAAGAGATAGGATATGTTGCCGAAAGAGATAGGATATGTTGCTGGAAGAGACAGAAGAAGTTGTTGGAAGAGACAGAATAAGTTATTGGAAGAGATAGGATATGTTGTTGAGACAGTCAGTATCTTCGGTCGCACAACAGCTGTTGTGCGCTTGCATAACAGCTGATATGCGCATGCACAACAGCTGTTGTGCATGCGGTAGTCAACTGTTATGCACCAACTATCATTCAGACTTATGACACACCCTCATTAACCAAGAAATCTTTCTTATAAACATAAAAAGGGGACTGACCACTGCCAGTCCCCAAGACGAGAGAGATATAAGTGTTGACTTGGTCAACAACGAGGCAAATCACTTTGCCTTATATCTTTATTCTACTTATTTATTCTAAATCCTCATCCCAACCTGTATACTTAAAGCCTTTAGCCCTATAATGATAACCAGGCTGATCTGCACGAGAATAAACAATAGTAATTTCATCGGTAATAGTACCAGTCGCAGTCTTGTAAGTATTATGTCCACACTTACCAGACACAGTAATCTTACCTTTAGAAGTTGCAGAGTTTCCAATAAAATTATCCACATCTGTACCACTAAAAATATAATCACTCATATTGATAGACACCTTGGCATTTATTGCCCATTCAGTAGCTGTACTGTAATTACCAATGCGAATCCAAGCTTTATCCTTATCGTAATCTGTTGTATTACTCAAGAAACCAAAAACTCCATCGGAAACCTTGCATATCTCTTCAACATCGGAAGGGTTAGAGTCCCAATATTCCGCATCAGTCTTACTAGGATCGTAACCTTTCTCAATATTCAAAGCATACTGACCTCCTATTGGAGCTATCGGTGTATAATCTATGTCGAAATCCGTACCTTCGGAACAAGCCGAGAACATCATAACAACAAGAGCTAATAAAAAGAATATTTTTTTCATATTTCAGTCTATTTAATAAAAACTAGAATTTACTTTTCCCACCACAACTTTTTGGTGATGTCGTTACCATTCTCCTTGATATACTTCATAGCAGCGGTATTATACAAAGAAGTCGAAGTAGGATAAATTAAGCGCATAGGATAAGCACCTGTCGCCAAGTTTGAAGCACCAGGATCTACCAAGTTACCTAGTTGATAACCATCAGACAAAGTACGCTCCATTGGCTTGTTACTAACTCGTACAGTAACAGCGCCCTGAACTTCAGGATATCCTAAACGATTACGAGTAATCCAGCCATCATAAGAATTAGCGCCAGCATAAGTGAGCCAATATTGACGTGCTATACTCTTGAGCATATCTGTTTTATCAAATGCATATACACCATTTACAAAACTTGAGCCATCAAGTCCCCAACGGCTAAAACCAGCAAGAACACCTTTATTATAATACTCCTCTGCTTTATCTGTATTACCTAAACGAGCATAAGCCTCAGCAATCATCAATTCACATTCAGCCTCATTCATCAAGTATACAGGATCATCATAAGCCTGCTTAACACGTGAAGACTGAGAGATAGTAATTACAGACTGAGTACTAGGCTTTGTTCCACAAGGAAGCCCCTCATAGCACTCATCCATATGTGCTACCAACAACTCAGGTGTATTATAGTCTGGATGCGCTTTTTTAGATGCAGCAGTCTGATTATAAAGATAAACTATGCGTGGATCTTTCTTTGCGAGAAGATACTCAACAAAAGTATGACAAGCACGCATATTCTCAGTGGTATTCAACTGACGAATATTAAATTCATATAATGGGTTAGCCTTGTTTGTAGCATCAACCCATGCTGTCCAAGCACAATCCTCTTCCAGCAAGCCGCCCTCAGCCAACAAGTTTTTAATATCCTCTTTATGAGCATCGAAATCCTTTAGATACATTTTAAGTTTCAAGCTCTTGGCAAAGCTGACCCATTTAGCCATACTTCCACCCAAGAAACAGTCTAAAGTACCACCTATAGGATAAGACTTCTCTGACTCTAATGCATCATTATATTTAGCAATAGCCTCATCAAGCATGTTAATAATACCTGGATACACAACAGTCTTACTATCCTCAAATATAGGATTTGGATTGTTATCAATATCCAAAGACTCACTAAACGGAATGTCTCCATAAGAATCGGTCAACACCAGATAGTTATAGGCCATCAATATTTTGGAAACCATCCAATAATTCCATACCTTTGCACCTTCAGCTGAAGCTACAGACAACTTCAAATCCTTCAAAGCATTGGCATAAGTATTATCCCACAAAGGCTTAACTGGAGGATAAGAACTGCTTGTCGTTACCGCATAGTTAGCCAATGTATTATACTGGTTTGTACTATTACCCTGTGTGGCATACTGACACCAGAAATTTCCAGTTAATTGTCCGTAAAGTCCTAAAACTGCAACTGTTGAAGCCTCTGCAGAAGGGAACAGCTGCTTATAAGTAGCTGTTGTTGGGTAATCAGGATTGTAGTTGATATCCAAATAACCGGAATCGCTACAAGAAGTAACAGTACCCATTGTCAAGAGGGCTCCCAGCAATGCTGCGCTTAAAAATTTATATCTTTTCATATAAGAAATCTCCTTTAATTAAAATACAACCTTCAAGTTAATACCATAGTTGCGAGTTGATACAGAACCCATTGTCTCACCAAACTCAGAGCTGATATCATTACCAAAGTTAGAAGACTCAGGATCGATATAATTCTGATGCTTAGGAGTAATGAGCAACAAGTTGTGACCAACAAGGCTCAAAGACAACTTCTGCATCTTCAATGCGCTTGTAATTGTCTTAGGGAAATCGTATGTCAAAGCCAACTCACGAAGTTTGAAGTAAGAACGGCTTACAACGAAATCACGACGCACCTCTGGGTTGTAACTATAGTTACCCTGAGCATAATTCATCTGATCTGAACGAACAGGGATATTATTCTCAACATACTGTCCACCAACAACCTTTACAGAATGAGGATAGATAAACGCATCACGCTCATTGAATACTGTCTCTGTAGAGTTACCATTGAAGTGAGTGATATAAGATGTCTCAGAATACATCAATCCACCCTTATGCCAGTCGCCAGTAGCTGCAAGGGTCAAGTTTTTCCACTTTAAGTGTGTGGTGAAGCCCATTACGAAATCAGGCTGAGAAGAACCGAGATAATCATATTCCGTAGAACTTGACTTTAAGAAACCATTGTTGTCTACCACCTTATAGCCATAATACTGACTATTCTTATCTGTCACCTTCTCTGTTGCAGGCAACTTGAAGATACCGATAGGCTCACCAACCTTCAATACGTAAGATACACCACGCATAGAAGAATACAAACTAGTAATTGTAGTACCTACAGGAATGGTATATTCATCAAGACCATCCCAAAGTTCCTTCACCTTGCTCCAGTTCTTTGAGAATGTAGCACCTACGCTCCACTCCCAGTCCTTGGTACGGATAGGGGTAACATTGATCATTGCCTCGACACCCTTGTTCTGAAGCTTACCCACATTACGGGTGTTCGTAGTATAACCTGTCTCAGGCGCCAAAGTAGCTGAGATAATCTGATTCTTGGTTATACGATCATAGTAAGCAACATCGAAACTCAAACGGTTACCGAAGAATGTACCGCTCAAGCCAAGTTCATACTCAGTTGTAATCTCTGGTTTCAAGTTTGTATTTGGCAAACGGTTATATTCTGTCAGACCTAACACACCAGAAATTGGCAAATATGTATAATAAGACTGGAATGGACGATAATATGAATTAGTCATATATACATCAGCATCATTACCAGTCTGACCTATAGCTGCACGAACCTTCAACAAGTCGATCTGCTTGATATTCTTCAATGCAGGAATAGCCTGGTTCAGAAGTACAGATACATTGGCACCGCCATAGAAGAAACTGTTATTACCAACAGGAAGTGTAGAAGACCAGTCGTTACGGGCAGAAAGGTTCAAGAAGGCCCAATCCTTATAACCAAGTTCTACCTGTCCCAAAAGTCCTATCAATCTTCTTTTCCATGAAGTTGCATCAGTAAGAGAATTGGAAATTGTATTATCCAAGGAATTCCATCCAGGAATTTCCAACTGCTCATTATAACCACCTACAGTATCATAGTTTCTCTGGTTCAAGTTCCAACCTAAGGTTGCACCTACCGAGAAATCACCGAAAGTATGATTACCGGTCAGCAAGAGGCTGGCGTCAATCTGTCCGCGCTGAGAACGATACTTAGAATAGTAACCCTGGTTACCTACTGTTGTACCATTACCATTTGCCTGATAAGAACCCTCGGTATAAAGAATACGTGGTTCAATGCGTTCGGTCTTATAATTGGTATAATCACCACCGAAACGGCCAATTACCTTGATATCCTTGGTAATATCGTATGACAACTCCAGCTTACCATAAATACGGTCGTCCTGGTAAGTAGAATAGAAGTTATCTACCATATAATATGGGTTGTTAGCATACAATGTATAGTAGTTATCTACATTGTTACGCTCAAGGTTGTAATCCTTCATATCTGTGAAACGAACATCAGAAGCACCCTGAAGCAACTCCATATACATATCACGAGAACGGCGCATATCCTTGCGAACATAGTTCAGGGACATGTCCAGATGGAATCTGTCGATATTGGCGTAACCACGGAGTGAGAAGGTATTACGATGATATGTATCACCATCATTAGGAGTAATACCATTAGAACTTACATTACCGTAAGATGCAACAATACCTACTTTCTCATCACCATAGCGGAGAGATACGTTGTTGTTCCATTCCTTACCTACCTGATAGAAGTCACGGATATTGTTCTTAACATAAGAAAAAGGCTTGGTTAAAGTCTCGCCGGTAGAAAGACCGGTAGAACCATACCAGTGCTCACGACCATCGAGGCGAGGTCCCCATGAACCGTTCTCCTCATTAGACCAGGAACCCCAACCTTGACCGAAGAGATTCTGAGTCATTGGCACACGGAGCACATCAGTAAATGTCAAAGAACCATCGTAAGTGATAGAAGCCTTCTTGTCACCCTGTGGCCTCTTTGTAGTAATCATGATAACACCATTGGCTGCACGGGAACCATAAAGAGCAGTAGCAGAAGCACCCTTCAATACAGTTACCGATTCAATATCCTCTGGGTTGATGTCGCCTGCACCACTACCAAAGTCAACAGAGTTATCACCCAAACGGTCATTGTTGATAGGCACACCATCAACAATATACAATGGGTTGTTGCTAGAAACAGAAGAAATACCACGAATTACGACTTTCTGAGAGGTACCTGTAACACCACCACCAGAAATCTGCACACCAGCCATCTTACCCTGAAGGCCACTCATCAGGGAACCAGATTTAGCCACAGTCAACTCAGAAGCGTTGGCTGTACTGGCAGCATAACCCAAAGTTTTCTCTGAACGTTTCATACCCAAGGCAGTAACAACTACCTCGTCAAGATTTCTTGCATCAGAAGCCAAAATAATCTTCATCTTAGCAGATGCTTTCATTGTTTTAGTCTGCATGCCGAGGTAACTGATTTCCAAGACAGCATCCTTGCTTGCATTAGGAAGCGTAAAATTACCATCGACATCAGTCGCTGTTCCAGTCTTAGTTCCTACAATTCTTACAGATGCGCCAATTACTGGCTCACCATCTTCCTGAGAAACAACTTTACCTGTAACAGTAGTTTGAGCGAGAGCCATTCCTGTTGAAAGAACAAGCCCCCCATGAGCATGGTTAATCTTTTTACCATAATTCTCTCTCTTAAAAATTAAACAACTTACAAATATCGGATGCAAAGATACATACTTTTTGCTAATTAAACAAATTTTTAGCAAACAATTTGATATAAAATACCAACTTTATGGTACTTTATGTGTATTTTTCGCATATTTTATTACTTTTCGTAAGCAGTTTTAGTATTTATTCCCCCAAAAAGTAAATAACGAGAAGAAACTGGGTACAAAAGGGAAGTTTTAAAAACAGAAAGGCAAACACGCCATTTATCACAATAAATAACATGTTTGCCCCTATTATTTTATTAAAATGAAACTCACCTATCAAAAAGGGTTCATCAAGATCACACCTTATTATATATAGGGAGTTATGAAAAAAGGAGTCAATAACGCCGGAAAATTAAATCACGCCAAAATGGAGGAGCGCATTCTTAACACCATCTTCATCAACATGAGTCGTAATGTAATCGGCTACCTGCTTGAGATTATCACCCGCATTGCCCATCGCAACACCAACGCCTGCCTCCCGGACGATGGAAATATCATTGCCGCCATCGCCGAAAGCCATGGTTTCATCTATGTTCAAGCCCAGATAATCAGCCATCGCATGCAAGCCCTTGCCCTTATCTGCATCGGCTGCCGTAATATCCGTAAAGGCAGGATGCCATCTGCCCGAAGTGCAGTTGCGGAGCGTAGGCATCAGGAGTGCCTCCTGCTCTACCGAACAGAAAGGAGTAACCTGCAGAATCTGCTCATCTCCCAGTTCATTCACATCGGTCAGGAAGATTTCACAATCCACTCCCAGTCCCTTGGCAAAGATTTCATAAACCTCGTCAGTATAATGATGGATAGCGAGATGATGCTCTCCCACTACAATTGCCGGATAATCATCACGGTCGGCTGCCTCGATAATCTTCTTTACATCTTCAGGAAGGATGGCGTGCTGGCTCACCACCTGATTGCCTACAAAACAGCGGGCTCCATTGGTGGTAATGTAACCGTCGATGAGATGTTCTATCTGACCGAGGTTAGTAATGAGGAGCTGCGGACGACCGGTAGAAATATACACCTCTACCCCATTCTTCTTAGCCTGCTCCAAGGCATCTACCGTGCTCTGCGGAATCTTGTGGGTCTTGAAACTCACCAGGGTGCCGTCAATATCGAAAAACAATGCTTTTATCTTCTTATCCATACCAATATCTTCTATACCTTATTATATATAATGCAAAATCGGCTCTGTAAGTACAGAAAAACCGATGCAAAATTACGAAAAAACAGATAAATGACAAAAAATATAAAGATTTATTAGATTTTACTTGCATCGAAAAGAGAAAAAACGTATATTTGCCACATCTTTATGCCCGAGGAAACTCCGAGATAACGCATAGAGCAACTACTAAATAAGAACTATTATGAGTAAGAAGTCCTATCGGTTACTGGCATCCCTGTTGCTGATGCTCGTAGCGACGCTTACTTCATGCGAGAAGTTTTCGATTGACGAAACAACCGGAAAATCACGTGAGGCAAACGCCAATGTAACTATCCATGTGCAGAAAATAGAAGGCACAAGTTTGTTGACAACCAAAGCTGCCGACAAGCAGATTGCCCTGGGCGATGTGTGCTCCAGACTGACACTTGCCATCTTTGACGGAGAGGAGAAACTGGAGACGGTGAACCAGCTTTCAACAGACAATGGCTTCGGAACAGCCTATGTAAGTCTGGACGAAGGAGAATACCGACTGGTGGTGATTGCCCATAACGGAAAGGGAAACTGCTCTGTCAGCGCACCCGAGAAAGTAAAGTTTGCGAGCAACAAGCTTACAGACACCTTCTATTATTACGGCAGGTTGAGCGTAACGGCAGATGGAGCCACCTCCGACATCAACCTGAGGCGAGCAGTTGGCGCCTTCAGGTTACATATTACCGACGAAACCATTCCCGAAGAAATCAAAAGCATCAAGTTCTATTATACCGGCGGCAGCAGCACCCTGGATGCAACCACCGGATTCGGCTGCGTGAACAGCCGTCAGACCGAGAATTTTAGTATGAAAGATGGCGGCAGAGACTTTACCGTCTACACCTTCCCACATGAAGAAGAGAAGAACATCAAGATGAGTATCAGCTTTCTGGATGCCGATGCAAAGGTAGTAAAGAGTTTTGAAAAAGCCGATTTGAAAATCCATCAGAACAAAACAGCCTATACCGAGATTTCCATCGCTGACGGATTCGGTGGCGGAGATGACAGTGCGGGTGGTGGAATAGGCATTACCGTAGACCCTACCTGGGGCGAGACAGAACGGGTGAATTTCTAAGAAACAGACGATTAAGGGATTACGGAAAACCAGAAGGTATGTTCTATTTTTCCACAATGCAATATATTTTTTGATTCTTAAAGATTTGATAAACAAAATTTCTTTGTCATTTAAGAATAATTCCATAATTTTGCATCCAATATTATATAATATTATAAACAAAGGATGAAAAAATATATAACTCTTATCATGCTGATGGGAGCATTGATTCCTGCCGGGGCTCAGGCACAAACGCTGAGCCTTGACAGTTGCCGTGCCATGGCGCTGCGCAACAACAAGCAGCTCAATGCCTCGAAGCTCAAGAAAGACGTGGCGTACAACATGAAGAAATCGGCACGTACCAAATATCTTCCTAAAGTAGATGCTTTAGGCGGTTACGAATGGTTCAGCAGGGAGATTTCGCTGCTGAACGACGGTCAGAAATCAACATTCAGCAATATCGGCTCCACCGTTACCGGAGGAATATCGGGAGGAGCCAGCAATCTGATGAGCCAACTTGTAAGTCAGGGAATGATTACCCCGGAGATAGCGCAGCAGATAGGCGGACTGATGAATGAGAAACTGGGACCCCTGCAGCAGCAAGGCAATGCGCTGGGAGAGAAACTGGTAGATGCTTTCCGCACCGACACCCGCAACATCTGGGCAGGAAGCGTGATGGTTCGCCAACCTATCTATATGGGTGGAGCTATCATTGCAGCCAACAAGATTGCCGACATCGGAGAGCAGATAGCAGAGAATGATCTCGACCAGCAGACCCAGAGCACGCTCTACAGCATAGACCAGGCTTACTGGCTCGCCGTTTCGCTGAAGCAGAAGCAGAAACTCGCCATCAGCTACCGCGACCTCGTAAAGAAACTGAACGAGGATGTTCATAAGATGATTCAGCAGGGAGTAGCCACCAAGGCAGACGGACTGAAGGTAGACGTGAAAGTGAACGAGGCTGAGATGCAGATTACCCAGGCAGAAGACGGGCTCGCCCTGTCGAAGATGCTGCTCTGTCAGCTCTGCGGCATTCCGATGAACCAGGAAATCACACTTGCCGATGAAGATAAGGAAACCCTGGCTTTATCAGGAACTCCTGTTGACACCGAGCAGCAGAGAGTAGCCGCACAGGATTCAGCGATGAACACCCGTCCGGAACTCCGCATGCTGCAGAATGCGCTCGACATCTCTAAAGAAGCTACCAATATGGTTCGCGCCATCAATCTGCCTCACGTCATGCTGACAGGCGGCTACATGATTTCGAACCCGAACGTATTCAATGGTTTCCAGAAGAAGTTTACCGGAGTCTGGAACGTAGGCGTGATGGTTCATGTTCCGGTATGGAACTGGTTCGACGGCGCCTACAAGGTGAGAGCCGCCAAGGCTGCCAGCAATATCGCCCAGATGAACCTGGATGATACGAGAGAGAAGATTCATCTGCAGATTACCCAAAGCCAGTTTAAGGTAAAGGAAGCCCAGAAGAAGCTCAACATGGCAATGAAGAACATCGCCAGTGCCGAAGAGAACCTGAGATGCGCCAACCTCGGTTTCAAGGAAGGCGTGATGGAGGTTACCGACGTGATGGCTGCACAGACTGCCTGGCAGAAAGCACAGAGCCAGAAGATTGATGCAGAAATCGACGTGAAGCTGACTCAGGTTGGGCTGAACAAGGCGCTCGGTATCCTGCAGTAATAATAATAACAAATTTAAATTCAGATTAAGCAAATGTCTAAGAAATCACAACATAACAACATATTGCTCGCTGTAATCGGTTTTACAGCAGTAGTCATTCTCGTAGGCGTCATCGGTTTCTTCACCCTGGAACAGAAGGATGACACCATTCAGGGCGAGGTAGAAGTATCAGAATACAGAGTATCCTGCAAACTGCCGGGACGCGTGGTAGAACTCCGCGTTCAGGAAGGCGATTACGTTCATGTGGGCGATACGCTCGCCATCCTCGAAGTGCCGGAAATGAAATCGCAGGAACAGATGCTCCAGGCTACCAACGCTGCAGCCGAGGCTATGAAGGACCTGACGGATGCAGGTGCACGCAAGGAGCAGATTCAGGGCGCTTACCAGTTGGTTCAGCAGGCTGAAGCTGCCGCAACTATCGCCAAGAAGACCTACGACCGCATGCAGAACCTCTTCAACGAGGGCGTAATCAGCGGTCAGAAGCGCGATGAGGCTTACGCTGCCTATAAGGCTACAGAGGCTCAGGTGGCTGCTGCCAGAAGTCAGTACGATATGGCGAAGAACGGCGCCCGCGAACAGGAGAAGCGCATGGCTGCCAACAACACCCAGGCTTCGAAGAGCGCTGTGGATGTAGTGAAGAATCTTCTGAAAGAGACCGTTCAGGTGGCCCAGTGCGAGGGCGAGGTTAGCAATGTCTATCCTAAGGTAGGCGAGCTTGTAGGCCTCGGTTCTCCTATCATGAGCATCTCCATCATGAGCGATATGTGGGGAACCTTCAATGTTCGCGAAGATCATCTCAAGGGGCTGAACAAGGGCGATGAGTTCACCGCTTACGTTCCAGCCTTCAACAAGGACATCAAGATGAAGGTTTACTACCTGAAAGACCAGGGCTCTTACGCTACCTGGAAGGCAACCAAGGATAATGGCGACTACGACCGCAAGACATTCGAGGTGAAGGCCCGTCCTATCACAAAGATTGAGGGATTGCGCCCGGGAATGTCTTTGGTAATTAAGTGAAGAACGAAGAGTGAAGAGTGAAGAATTCATTTGTTTTCAAACAAAAAACTTTATTTTTCATGATGTTCAAAGTTCAACCTTTAAAGTTCTATGTTTAAGAAATTATATCATATTGCCCTCAGAGAATGCGGCATCATGTGGAAGAATCCCATTTATCTCATCTGCATGGTCATCTTCCCCATCGTGGTGGTGATTTTCTTCACCACGCTGATGAAGGGAGGAGTGCCTACCGACATGCCTGTGGGCATAGTAGATCAGGACAACTCCGCCACATCGCGCCAGCTGGTGCATAAGCTCGATGCCTTCCAGACCACCAAGGTAGTGGCTCACTACGAGAACATGGCTGAGGCAAGACATGCTATCCAGAAGAACGAAATCTACGCCTTCCTGCTGATTCCTGACGGAACGGAGGCAGGGCTGATGGCACAGAAGCAGCCTAAGATTTCGTTCTATTACAGCAGCGTATCGCTGGCTGCCGGCTCCCTGCTCTTCCGCGATTTGAAAACCATCTCTACTCTGGGAGGTGCGGCAGCAGGAATGGCGAAACTTTCGGCGCTGGGAAAGACGAACGATGAAATCATGACCTTCCTGCAGCCTATCGCCGTAGATCTGCACATGATAGGCAACCCATACGCCAACTACAACTATTATCTTTCGAGCGTAATGGTGCCGGGACTCATCATGCTGTTCATCTTCCTGATTACACCTTATTCTATAGGTACGGAACTGAAGTTCAACCGGGCAAGAGACTGGATGCGGATGGCAGGCAACAATCCTTATCTCGCCATTGCGGGTAAGATGCTGCCACAGACGCTCATCTTCCTGAGTATCTTCCTGCTGTTCGAATTCTACATCTATTATGTATTACAGTTTCCACATCCGGGCGGCGCACTGCCTATCATCCTGTTAGGCATTCTGAGCGTACTCTCCTGCCAGTGTTTCGGCATCTTTGCCTTCGGACTGATGCCTTCATTGCGCATGTCGATGAGTATCTGTTCGTTGTGGGGCGTGGTGAGTTTCTCCATCTGCGGAGCCACCTATCCGCTCTTCTCGATGGATTCTCCGATCCAGTCTATCGGCCAGCTTTTCCCGATGCGCCACTATTATATGATTTACCAGATAAACATCTTCAATGGTTTCCCTATGGGCGATGCTGTGCTCCACTGGGGCGCAATGGTGCTGTTCTGTTCCCTGCCAATGCTCACTATCTGGAACATCAAGAAGGCAATGTTAGTATATAAATACCTACCATAATGAAGAAAAGTAGTTTATTATATAAGATCATCAATGGCATCTGGGACATGTGCTACATCTGGAAGACGGAAATGCGCAATGTTTTCCGCGATGAGGGTGTGCTCATCTTCTGCATTCTGGTGCCGCTGGGTTATCCGCTGCTCTACTCGTGGATTTACAACAACGAGGTGGTGAGAGAAGTGGATACGGCGATTGTGGACCTGAGCCACAGTCACAGTTCACGCGAGTTTATCCGCGATTATGATGCTTCGCCAGATGCCAAGGCTACCTATTACTGCAACAGTCTGGACGAGGCGAAGGAACTGGTGCGCAGACAGGCGGTTCACGGAATTCTTTACTTCCCTGCCGACTTCGATACGAAGCTGAACCGGGGCGAACAGGCGCATGTGGGAGTTTACTGCGATATGAGTCTGATGCTGACCTATAAGGCGATTTATCAGACCTCGCAGGCCGTAGCCAGTCACATCAACTCGGGCATTCAGATAACACAGGCTGGAGGATTTACGGATAGAGACGACGAGATTACCACCGAGCCGCTCGCCTTTGATGAGGTTCCGATATTCAACACGACAGGAGGTTACGGAAATGCCATTCTGCCGGCTGTGCTGGTTCTTATCCTGCAGCAGACGATGCTGCTGGGCATAGGAATGGCAGCGGGAACATCAAGAGAACTCAACAGAAACCGCGAACTCATACCGGTAAGCGAGCATTATGGCGGTATTTTCCGCATTGTTTTCGGCAAGGCATTGGTTTATTTCATGGTTTATGCCGTGATGGGAATGTATCTTACGCTGGTAGTTCCTAAGCTGTTCAGTTTTGTAAGTATGGTAACGTGGACCACTATTCTCGGTTTCCTCCTTCCTTACATTCTTTCGTGCGTTTTCTTCGGTCTGATGCTGTCGTGTCTGGTAAGATATCGTGAAAATGTGATGCTTCTGGTGGTATTTACCTCCGTTCCGTTGCTTTTTATGACGGGAGTTTCATGGCCATTGAGCAATATTCCGGGCTTTTGGCAAGGATTTTCGTGGGTTTTCCCATCCACTTTCGGCATCCGCGGGTTCCTCAGAATCAGCAGTATGGGTGCTTCGCTTTCAGATATTCTGCCGGAATTCAGAGCACTCTGGATTCAGACCGGTGTCTATTTCCTGGCTACCTGCCTGGTTTTCAGACAACAACTGCGCTCAGCCAGACTCAAGGCCAACCTTACTGCCGAAGTAGCAGAAGAAGAGGATGAGGCGGAAGAAATTGTTGATAGTTAAGAGTTTAGAATTAAAAGTTTATAGCAATCTTGCTAACGGCTAAGCCCTATAAACTATAAACTATAAATTATAAACTATAAAAAATGGGCTGTTAACTGTTAACCTGTTAACTCCTCTGATAAAAAAAAGCTAGGACTGCTTGAGGGCAATCCTAGCTTTTTATTTTATACCCTTATCAAATAGGATATTTACTACTTAGTGTGTACTTACAATCTTGGTTGGAGCCTTCTCGGCATTTCTGCGGTTCACCACGGTCACTACGCTTTGGGCAAGGCTGAGGAATGCCTGACCGGTAATGGAATCAACCTTGGTAGCAGCAGGCGCACCGTCATCACCACCCTCGCAGATGCTCTGAACGATAGGAATCTGGGCGAGCAGAGGCACATTCATCTCCTTGGCGAGGTTCTTGCACCCCTCCTTACCAAAGATATAATACTTGTTCTCCGGCAGCTCGGCAGGCGTAAAATAAGCCATGTTCTCGATAAGACCGAGGATAGGCACATTCACCTTATCATTCTGATACATGTCAATACCCTTTCTCGCATCGGCAAGCGCCACCTGCTGAGGCGTACTTACGATAACTGCACCCGTAATGGAAAGCGTCTGGAGCAGCGTAAGATGAATATCGCTTGTGCCAGGAGGCGTATCGAGGATAAAGTAATCCAATTCACCCCAGTCAGCATCAGCAATCAGCTGCTTCAGGGCAGAACAAGCCATTCCGCCACGCCACAGAGTAGCCGTAGTAGGACTTACGAAGAAACCGATACTCAGGAGTTTCACGCCATATTTCTCGACAGGTTCGATGAGGTCTCTGCCGTCCTTGTGAACAGAATAAGGACGTTCCTCCTCCACACCGAACATCTTAGGCATGGAAGGACCGAAGATATCCGTATCGAGCAAGCCCACCTTGTAGCCCAACTTAGCCAGAGCGATGGCGAGATTGGCAGAAACGGTGCTCTTGCCTACTCCACCCTTACCAGAGCTCACAGCGATGACGTTCTTTACCTGTGGCAGCATCTTTCCCACCTCAGGACGAGGAGCCGACTTGAACTCAGTAACGATTTCCACCTCTACATCTTTCGAAATATGATAATGGATGGCAGCCTCGGCCGCCTTTACCGTACTCTTGAGGAAAGGATCCGTATCACGAGGAAAGAGAAGAACCACCTTCACCTTCATACCATTGATGCTAGGCGTATCTGCCAGCATCTCGCTCTCTATGAGGTTCTTCTTGGTGCCTGGATAAATCACCGTAGCAAGCGCCTCTTCTATCAATTTTGGATATAATGTCATCATTTCTTTTTATTTATTTGGTGCAAAAGTAACAATAAATAATGTAATAAGCAAATAAAAACTAAATAATTTCAGATATTAAACACTTTTATGTATCTTTGCAAATTGCAGAAATGTGTAGTTTCAGCAAAAGCGAATCTACAACCGAACAGACAAAAACGGAAGAAAAATGAAATATAAAAAGATTATATTAGGCGTAGCCTTGGCTCTGGCCTGCTTCTCTAGCCTGAATGCCAACGCGCTGACCGAAACCAAAGTGAAGAAGACGGAAACTCAGACCGCAGCACCCAACGTTTACTGGACCGACGGCTACGGAAGAGTATCTTATACCACCAACTCTATCATTTCGCCGGTAGTAAAAATTGCCCTCAAGGAGTTTGCGGGCGATATGAAAGCCGTAACCGGATTCGATGCGAAAGAAAAATCAGGTGCTCCGATACAGATTTACCAGCTCGACCAGCTCACCAACAAGGAGTTTTCGGCAGTAGAAAAACTCGGTGCGCCGCTGCATCTTATTATCACCGCAAGGGATGCTTTCTACATCGGTACGAGGAAAGGGAAACTCATCGTTATCGGAAGCAACGCCCGCGGAACGGCTTACGCCATCATGAAACTCTCTGAGCTAGCTGGCGTTTCGCCTCTGGCGGCATGGAACGACCTGCAGCCTGCTCAGCGCAAGAGTCTCTATACACCCGTAGACCAACAGTGGATAGAGGTTCCGAGAATAGAATTCAGAGGACTTGCCCTGAACAACAGCCAGTGGATGAAACCGCAGAACTATAGCCGCATCGCCCGATTGATGCTGCGCCTGAGAGCCAATACGCTGTGGCAGGTAGACGGCAGGCACGAGGCTGCTTACAACAAGGCTGTGGTAGACAGTTTCGACATCTGTGTGGCGGAAAACTACAAGGTGACGGAGTTCGTGGGCAAGAAGCACAAGAAGAAACACCGCAAAACCATCGAGAATGTGAAGCTGGTATGCTCGGATGCACAGATGGAGATGAGCAATCTCTCGCCGGGCATGCTGCTCGAAATGCTCAACAGCAAGGATTATCTGGAGAGCAAGAATGCCCAGCACGGCAAATCGCACCGCTCTGCCGCTCACAACGACGAAGACTGTGCCTGGATAGCCAACATTACCAATCCGAAGCAGTCAACCTTCCAGCTAGCCATGATGATGAACCTGGCGTGGAATAGAAACGCCCTGAAAGCAGGTTGCAAGACGTATATTCAGAACACTCTCAACGCATTCTTTGGCGCCATTACGGGCAAGAAAATCATGCCTCTGATGGAAGAATATTACCGCCTTACCAGCATCCGCCATTCCGCTTATATGGCGATGCCTTACGGCGATACTGAGTTTCATTCAGGCGAATTCGGCAACGAACTGGAGCGTTTTCTCTACCGCTACGACCTGTTGAAGGCGAAGACTGAATCCATCGAACGCATGCTGCCTCAGAACCAGAAAGACGGTTTCTTCGAGGTAGTGAAATATCCAATATTCCTGGCTGCCTTAGTAGCCGAAAAGGAGCTGGAGGCACAGGAAGCAAGACACATCGCCCGTCCGGGACTGTTTAATAAAGACGATGAGGCAAAGGCTGCAGCAGCTGTGAGCATCGATGCTTACAATAAACTGAAGCAGCTCAATGCCTACTACAGTCGCATCAGAAACGGCAAATGGAAGAATTTCATCCTTACCAACGGTACAGAGATGCAGGCTCCGCAGATTCCGGGCACACTGCCAGCTGCCGACATCAAGCGGCTGAAAGCTGATGCCTTCGACCGCAGCAACGATCTCAAACCGCTCTCTGTAGTTACTGGCGACATCATTGCCAAGAATGCCTACGAATGGAGCAAGGCTACCGAATCGCCGCTTGCCCAGGCTGCCGTAAAAGGAGCCGAGAAGATTACCATCCGTCCGCTGTTAGGTCACAGCGGCAAGGCTGTGAAATTGCCGAAGGGAGCCAGTCTGAGCTATGATTTCTACTGCGACAAGAGCGGTGATGCGCGTTTTACCATCGCCGTGGTTCCTTGCTTCCTAAACACTGTAAAGGATATGAGGGTGAGTGTGAGTATAGACCGTGGCGAACCGGTAATCTGCCAGCTGAAGGAGGTTTACAACTCAAAGGACTGGAAGTTTGACCTGTGGCGCGGACAGACGCTGAAGAGCTTCTACGTTACGCTGCCTGACGGCAGCCACAACGTAACCATCAAGGCTTTAGATGACAATGTGATGATTGACCAGTGGGTTCTGGATTACGATGTAGACAGAGAATACTACGTGTTCCCAGTTGCAAAATAAGAGGCTTTTTATGCTGTTTTCAGGCTTAAATGAAGACGGGACTGTGGCATAAATGATGGCGGGGCAGAGGCATAAATGAGGGCTATCATGAGGCTTATCATGTAGCTTTTCATAAGGCTTTTCATGATGCTGAAATGTGTTAAGAATCCTAACTCGCTCTAAATTGGACTTTGATTGAAAATCAAGAAGTTGGGCGTTTGCCTATATTATATAGGTAACAATATGGAAACGAGCGGACTTCTGCTCGTTTCTGTATTTTGCAATATGCAAAGAACGCCTTAATTCGGGGACAAAGATACGATATTTTCCTAAATATCCAATAATTTACAAGAGGAATTTTATGGAAATTAGAACTTTTTATAGTAAAACCTTGCTTCGCAAGTAATTTGAGATTAGAAACATCAGTGAATCCAAATTTAATGTATATTGTCTGTTTCCACAATTTTCACCGTGGTACGACTCCCAACAATATGTACCACAGTGAAACTTCTTTTTTTATATAGTTGTGCGAAAAAAACATCAAGTCAATTCTTGTCATCATCTGTCGAGCCAATTCTTCAATTGCATGATTTTGTCTTTGCTGACCACAATTCGCAACTCAGGAAATCCATGAAGGCTAATGGTCATTTTGTATTTGAAGAAATTGGTGAGTTTGTCAATGCGCTCGATATTTACCATATATTGGCGGCTGACACGGAAGAACAAATTGGGATTCAGTTGCTGTTCCAAGTCACTCAAAGATTGATTGATGGTTACAGAATTACCATCACTAAGATATGCTCTAACGACACCATTCTCCGAGAAGAAATAACTAATGTCAGTTGTCTTGACAAGTTTGAAGCCATCATAGATATGCACAAGGAAATGGTCTCTCCATTTCTTGCCTGTTGCCATCCCCATTTTCTCCATCAGAGCTGAGTAATCTATGATTTTATTGCACAGGGCTTTAGCCTTTATTAGAGCTTTCTCCAATTCTTCTGGCAATATCGGTTTCTGAAGATAGGCGATGCCATTGCTCTTGAATGCTTCCAAGGCATATTCATTATAAGCCGTGGTGAATATCACAGGCGAAGTTGGGGCTATCTCCAAGAAAGCCTCGAATACATCACCATCGCCCAGTCTTATATCCGCAAAGATTACATCCTCGTCATGCGGATTTTGCAGATAGTCGATGACCGCTCTCATTGTTGTTAACGGTCCTTGTATTTCCATAGAGTTGTCTATGTTTTGCAAGAGGCGTTTCAGTCTTGAAAAGCCACGTTCTTCATCTTCTATGATTAAAACTTTCATGATTTTGATAAGATTGGAAGTTTGACTTCAAAATATTTATTATCGTTACTAACGACTAGTTCCTTTCCTAATTGACTATAGCGCAGACGTAAGTTTGACAATCCCTTTTGTGTTGTAGGTAAAGTGCTCTTTATCGGATTCACTACATTTCTAACGATAATATATTCGCCATGACAATACACTGAGATAGAAAGCGGACTTTCCTTAGTATGACAGTTATGCTTTATCGCATTCTCTACCATCATTTGTATCGCCAATGGTAAGGTCTTATTCTTGCATCTTTCCAGTTCTTCGGCAATTTCCACATGTATGGTATGAGGAGAACTTATCTCTTGAAGCTCACAATAGTTCTTCACGAAATGAATCTCTTCATGTACAGGCACCGTCTCATCATCCAAATGTGTGACTACATATCTGTAGATTTCAGAGAATTTCAGAGTGAAACTTTCTGCCAGTACAGGATTTTCCTCTATCAAATCTGCCAACGTGTTGATGCTATTGAATATGAAATGCGGATTCGTTTGCTGACGCAAGAGATTGCTGGTAAGCACTACATTTTCCTTCTCTTTCTTGATGAGGATGGAACAATAATATAGGCACGCATTCACCATGGTCAGCAATGTGGCGATTAGTCCAAAGACATATATCCTGTCCCAATAGACCTCGTTTCCTGCATGCCAAAGACTATCAAATATATTTTCAAATGCAACAGCCCAAGCAAAGTTGGTTAGCAATATCAAAAGGATATGGGTGGCAAAGCGAGGATAGCTTATCTTGTCTCTTATAAAGATGTTACCCAAGAAAAATGAAACCCACAAAGAAAACAATGTGTAAAAGGAACAATATGCAATGTCGAAGCACAAGTCTTCAATGGTGAGATCTGTGCCTACGAATGTTTCAAAGTCCATCAATCCCCACATTATGTAGGAAAAAATACAGGTGGCGATGGATATGATGCACCAATTCTTTATAAAACTATTATATTTGCTCATATTACTCATTTTTGTGTGCAAATTTAGTGCTTTTTTACGAAATTACCAATAGTTAGAGTTATGAAAGACGAAAAATCGCCCATGAATCCGTTATTTTCGCCTACGAACCATGTTATTGGGTAGTAGGACAAGATTCATCTGCAATTTATAGGGACTCATATCCCAATTTCTCCGACTCATGGTGATTGGGCTTGCACGAACCGAAATAACGTTATAATTTTGCATCCGAAAAATTTAATGTTTTATTAAAAATTGTATTAAAATGAATTTAATTGTCAAACAAAAAATCTTTATGCTCCTATGCATTGTAACACTTATATGTTCATTGTCAGCATGTGAGTCTGACGACAATGTAAGTGGCGTACTTGATGCCAAGAGTAATGTGAGTGATTTAACGATTAGTGAAACCGACGCTCAGAAATCTTTTGCTAAAATTCTGTCTATTGCAGTAGCAAAGAATGAAGCTTTAAGAACTTTTTTAAAGAGTGAAGCAGAGAAGCAGTATGATAAGGATTATGACGTGTTTTATCCATTTGTAAAAGACAAGACTGTCACAGATGGGAAAACCTTGCGTGACATACTTGTGTCCTATTCTTCTGAAAATGAAATAGCTACAATTGAGAAAAAATTACCTTTGCTGACGGTGATGATACCAGACTTAGCTTCTTTTGGTGCTTTTAGCATCAATAAGTGGGATACTTCAGATGAACAAGTTGCAGTTACATATGCAAAGGATAACGACAATTCTGTATTCTATGCAGAAGGGGATTCCCTTTTATCTTTGCCTAAGGGAGACTTACCTAATTTTCCTTTTATGGTGGTAAAGTCAAACGAGAGAATGAAAGTTGTAGGCAAAAAGGCAACTCGTTCTGCCAACAACTCTGACATGGATATGAATAAGTATGATTTTGTTGATTCTGCTTTTGATGGAACAAAATCTTGTGAAACAAGGGCAAAGTATTCTCATTACGACGAAGATAATACCGAAACTGCTCCAGAAGATAAACCATATTTGAAAGAAGCTGATGGTCTTGACAAAAGATGCATTACTGCCTATAATAATCATTATATCGACAAGTATTTGATAGATAGAGAATATGTCTATTATGATTTGTCACCAAATAACAAAGAAAATGGCAAGTTAGATCCAAATGTGAGAGAGAAACTTTATAAATTTAGAATTGACCCCCTAAAATATGGCAGCATTACTGACAAACAGATAGGGGAAGATCCGCATCTTAAGAATGATGCCTATTACAAAAAGGGGCATCCTTCTGATGAACAAATAGCAAAAGATTTGTGGACAGATGGAGCTTTTGAAATTGTCTTTCAAGTTTATCTTGGAAACAGTAGTATGACCGAGACTAAAACAATTTCAGTAAATGGTTCTGATTTATTCTACATTAGTAAATTTCATGTTACCAAACAACACCATACAGGATTCCGTCATAGCAAATGGTGGTACACTACTACCCCAAAAGACCTTATGGGAAAATGGGTAGATGTTTCTTCAAAAAATCTATATCTTACAGGAACATGGGATCTTTCAAATAGCCCTGTAAGTATGTATATTAAGTTCTTTGAAAAAGATAATGGTACTATAAAGACAACAACGAGCAGTTACACAACAAGCTATACCACTAAAGCAGATGTGAGTGGTAGTGGGAAATATGATAAAGAAAGTTTTAATCTTGGATTTAGCAGCCAAGTCTCTGAACAAAAGACTTTCACTATTTCATATCAATACAAGGATGAAGATGATGATTTAGGCAGTCTATACCTAAACTTCAAAGATCCGATTATTATATCAGATAAATATGCTAGTTCAAAAGGCTATGAGATCAAATCTCTTAGCACAGGTGCGATAGATGTTATTATAGCACCAACAAGTATCAGATAGTAATTGCTTTAGAATTATACGACTATGATTGTGGTAAAGAAAGTGTTGAAGAGTAAAAACTACAAGATGCTTGTATGGGTATTCTTTATGCTAATAGTATTGGCATCTTGCTCAAAAGATGACGAGCCAGAAGAAGTTATATATCATCAGAGTTATGTTAAGGGAAAGTTGAACGACACAGAAATCTCAATGAATGATATTAACGCCTTGGTTTCTTCTACAAAATCTGATTATAATTTTATTGTTAGAGAAAATGAAGAGAAGGTCTCTATGTTTGACTGGAAGGTAAAACTTGTAGATACACCAGATTCTGTTGTTACCCTTTGCCTTCATCTTGATAATATTTCAAGGACTAATTGTATGATAGCGTCACCTAACAATGACCCTACATCTGTTCAAACAAAGGACAAATGCTATATTACCGTAGAGGATCCAAGAACAGAAAATACTGTTACTTACACTCCTACGGAGCATTCTCAGATTTCTACCGAATGGAATTATTTTACGGTTACACCAGACTCTAAAACCGAGAAACATAATGGTGTGACGTGGGATTATTCGGGGACAGTTTGGTCTGGCATTAATGGCAGACTTTATGGTACATTCATTAATAGTTCTGCACCAAACCAGGCCATAAAACTTAACATAAATTTCAAATTATATTAAGTCATCTAAGACAAAGGTGTGTCAAGAATTTCTAAACTTGGCACATTTTCATTTTCATCTTTTTTTTAAGTTAAATCAAAAGACATTCCCATCTGTTAATTCTAGAGAAGTATCTGTACAAATCCCTGTTAAGTTTGGATATGACTTCACTCTGGGTGAGAAGTTGCATTTCATTCCTTCTGTTGGTGCATATGGTAGATTTTCCATGGTATCTATCAAGGAGAATGTAACAGAGAATACTGGTGAAAACTCAGGAAATTGCTTCAAATGGAACAGCTTCAACAACTATCAACATAATACCAATCGCCTTGATGGTTATAAGCGATGGGATGTTGGAGGCTTAATTGAAGGAAAGTTTGTTTATGCCAATCGTTATGCTGTAACATTAGACTATTCTCGTGGTTTTCTTGACAAGTCACCTCAGTTTAAATTCAAGAACCACAGCTATCATCTGACATTGGGATATACATTATAGTGGTTCTCCTTGATTTTACAACAACAATGAAGACACTTTGTGGCAATTCTTGTAAAGAATAACCACAAAGTGTCATTTTTTATATTTGCTTACTAGAATTATCCAAATACCTGCTGCCACAACGTTTTGTTGCTTACGATGATCCTGACATTGGCTTTTTTCTCTGAGAGCTTCAATAAAGTGTTTGTTTCCATAATGTATAAAATTACGAAATATTCCTACTCTTTTTAAGATTTTCGGATACCTCTTTTTATTTTTAGAAGCGATTCAACTCCTCTTTACCAGCACCTTGTCCCTTGTATCTGCTTCTTGATGTATTGAAGTTATACTGCAATGTCAAGAGCAAGGAACGGCTGTCGTTTGTGATGCTTTGCCAAAGCGTAACATCCTTGTTGTAGAATTGTACGTCACGATTGCTCTTGTTGAAGATGTCGTTACCTTCGAGCGTAACCGAGAAACGATTTCTGCAAAAAGCCTTGTAAAGTTTGGCATTGAGGTATGAGGAAGAACTGAGTTTCATATTTTCCTTGTTACCACGGCTGTTCCATTCTATGTCTATGTTCATCCAGATGTCGTCTGGTAAATGGATGGCATTCTGAAACTGTACTACAGCTAATGGATTATAGAAGGACTTGCGTTCACCCAGATATTCCCCAGAGAACCACTGTTTGATGATGCCGGCATTTACCTTTGGTTGCCAAAATCCGATTTGGAATTGTGCGCCAAGGAAAGCCTGCAACTCTTGTATCTTTGGCGTATTCTCCATCGTGAGCAACTTCATTTCTCCATCCTCGCCGTATGGTTTCGATTCGTTGATGATGGCATTCTTCTTGTACTCGTATGATACCTTTGCAAAGAATTGCTTCCAAGCACCCATCAACTCCACGGAATGAATCTTGACAGGAGAAAGATAAGGATTACCACTTTGCAAGGTCAAGCGATTGACATAGTTGAGTGTTCCATCAAGGTCATCGTATGATGGACGCTGCATCTTGCTGTTGTAGCTCAATGCCCATTGTATCTTACCTATCTCTGTAGAAATGGCGAGTGAAGGGAACACGTTGTTGTAAGTCTTGCTCTTATCTTCCTTGAGTTGTCCATCCTCTGTATATTTAAAACGAACATGCTCATAGCGAAGACCTGCCTCTACTGCGATTTTCCCAAACTGTTGACCGATGGAGAAGAAACCAGCCATGTTCTTCTCGTCACTCTTGGTATTGCTGTTGCCAATGGTTGCCATATTGATATTGAAATCATTCAGCACCTGAGAGGCTGTATATTCATTTCCCACTTCGATTTGTCCTTTCCACAAAGGATAGCTCAACACCAACTTTTCCGCAAACATCCGTGAGTGTCCAATGCTTGTGGATGCCACCAAATTCTTCTGCTGATTCATATTCGTCTCAGACTGATCGGAATTTTCATGCTTCTTTCTCCACATATAATCCATGTTGAAGTCAATGCCCAGTTTGCCTACATCACCATTATAATAGATATTGGCATGGTGCTTCGGCACAGCATGAATTCTCCCCTCTTTCACAGCGGAAACCTCATCGTCCAATTTGCCATTGGCATACGATATAGAGCTATAATCTGAATGAGGCTTTTGTAAACCCACTCCATTCATATAGTAAGCACCGATGGAATGACGTTCATTGATCATCCATGACAAGCCAAACTTGCCAAAGAACTCATTATTTCTCATGCGGTTGATGCTCTCTATGTTCTGAAGCCAAGTAGTAGAACCTTGCGTTTCCATGTTCGTATTCTCATGACTATAGAATTTGCCGCCATAGTAATTGAGATTGGTGAACAACTCCAGTCCACCCGTACGGTATTTCAAGTTAACTTGCTCCATGCTCGAAAAATAGTGGCGGAAGCCATTTTGCGCACGAAGTGTTCCACTAAAGCCGTCACCTTGTGGCAACTTGGTGCGAATGCGGATGACAGACTTGACGGAGGCATCATACTTGGAACCAGGATTGGTAATGACTTCAACATTCTTGATGTCCTGTGAATTGAGCTGTGCAAGTTCATTTTTGTCTTGGACAAGACGACCATTGATATAGATGAGCGGCGTACCCTTACCAAACACCTCGAAGTTTCCATCCCTGCCAATAACCATCGGCACTTGGCGCAACACATCGTTCGCCGTGCCTGCATGAGACAGTTGAGAATTAACTACAGTAGTAACCAAGGCATTGCCCTTGATGGCAATAACAGGGCGTGATGATTTCACCACAACTTCACCGAGCATCTTGCTGTCCTCTTCCATCTTGATGACACCCACATTTTCACCCTCGCAATCCTTGCAGATGGTTTTGTAGCCCACGGATGTCACCTTGATGATTCCGCCATTGCAGACGGAGTCTATTGAGAAGCTACCATCCTCTCCACTCACCGCTCCCTTGACGAACGCGGAGTCTTGCCGGTTTAGGAGCACCACATTGGCGAAAGCCAAAGGCTCACCCTTGGTGTCCACTACTTTTCCCATGATATTCTGTGCCATCGTCGAGGTCATTACAGATAGGCACAAGGCCGTTGTTAAAATCCCCTTATTATTCATTGTATAATTATTTTTTTATTGCTTAATCTATTATATTCTTATCAATCCTCAGTATATAAGGAATCATGACGTTGCAAAGGTACTATATAAAAATTACAGCGTATTTGCGGAAATATTAAAATTGTGTTACATAAAGAAAAAGTCCTTTATTTGGCTTTTCAAGGCATATTCTTACCTTCAATTTCAAGTAATTTGCAATTGGTAAGACTATCCTTGTATGTTGCTATTTCTATCATTTTATAATGGTGGCGAACAGAATCCTCGTAAGCAGCAACACGATTCCTCACATTATTTATAACATTTTCGTCTCGACATATAGAGAAGTACTTTTCAATGTAGTGAATGTTTGGGTCATCAGTAGAAAGCACCATCTTCAATGCCCTATATTTCAAGTCTGCCTCCTCCCAATCTTGGTAATCTCGCCATTGGGTGAGATTGCCCCAAATGGAAATGACAAGGGATAGAGCCAAGCCACCAATGAAAAGAAGAACATTCTTTGAGGTTGGCTCGAAGTGATGGGTTACAACCTTCTTTTGAGGTGATTTGTTCATCACTTCAAGTTTATCTTGCAATGCCTTTGAGGTGACAGTATGCTCTTGTTTCATCTGCTTGACAGCATCAACCAAGAACTTGCTTCGCTGCTCATTTTTGCCAAGTTCAACCTTAATAAGGTCAGCAAAAACGACAATGGCATCTCTTAATTTGGATATTTTACCTCTGACTTCCTCTTCTTTGATAAACATCGCATTGATTGACTTATCCAACTTGGTTATGTCATTACTTGCAGGAACGTTTTCCGCTCCTGCGTTCTTTGTGGAGGCAGAAAGTTCATCGACTTTCTGCTCCAATCTCTCAACTGTGCCGTAGATGGCTTCCAATAGTTCTTCTTTCATGTTCGATTCTAATTTTAAGTTTGTAACTTGCATCAAAGGCTGAAGCCCTTTCTGCGTTTTCTCTTTTTCTTCTTGGCGGATTCTTCCTCTGGGAATGGCTCATAAGTTTGGGCATTAGACGGAGCGAACAAGCCGATGGAAGAAATACCACTCCAAGGGTCTTGGGTATGTTCTGCCGTTGGTTGAGTCTGTTCTACTTGGTGACAACTTGGTTGTCCTCCCTGCATAGATTCGGCTCTTGGCGATACACGATTATACTCTGTGCCAAGTCTTGCATCCAACTTGACAAAGCTGTATTCTCGGCTAATCTGCGTACCCTTGAAGCTATATCCATCCTTGCAGAAACGGATGCCTTGAACCTTGGTTCGCTCCTTATCCTTATAGACAAACTCTAAGTGAACACCTCGTTTTGCAAGTTCACTTTTGAACTCGTCCCAGCTATCTGCCATTCTCAATGCGCTCTTTACAGCATTGTGAATCTCATATTTGGCTCGCTCAGCATTGCGTAACTTGCGAGTATTAGTATTGCTCTTGTCCGTTCCGTAGGTAAATCCATACTTGGATTTAAGAGCCTTGGTCACTTGCTCATTACGCCTGTAATCATTCCTGTCTGATATGAGTTTGCCCTCGTTATTGATGCGGTTATATACGATATGACAATGTGGATTGTCCGTGTTGTGATGCCTTACGATGATGAATTGGGTTTCGGTGATGCCCATCATCTGCATGTATTCAAGGGCTATCTTAGCCATGAACTCATCCGTCAAACGTGGCTTGTCCTCTGGTTTGAAGCTCAATGCAATGTGTCCCACAGGCTTCTTAATCCTTGGATTTAGCTGCCTCTGTAGCTCGAAACTTTGCGTTATCTCGGCATTCGTGCCGAGCAAAACACCATCGGAAGCAAGGATTTTCGCCTCGTCCTTGCCTGTAACATAGCGGATGCAACCACCAAATGAGCTGCCCTTCTTTAGCTTGCCTATCATGTGGTATCCTCCTTTCTGCCCATACTGCTTGGCTTCGGTTTATAACTTGCTTGGCGATACTCGCCAAGGATTGCTTTCAATCTTCTCAACAAGTCCACCACATACACATGGGTTTCATGGAAACCTCTCTGATGCGACAGCTTGGTAAGTTGGTTGAGGTTGTTCGCCATGCCAATGAGGTGCTTGGCGATGGCTACCGTCTCTGCGTTGTGTCCGCTGACCACCTCGCTGTTCAAGGCGGACTCACGGATGTACTCCGCCAACTTGCGGTTGGCTTTTCTCGCCCTCAGTCTCAATGCCTCGTAGCTTGGCTTCGAGAACTTCACCGTGACAGACTTCGACAGCTTGCGAACCCTGCCTGTGGGCGGTCTTCCGCCCTTTTTCTTGTCCTGTTCATGTATGCTTGTCATTCGATATACTGTTTACAGTTGGTACACTCACTTTCTGCGACCGTCGGGAGCAAAATTCCTCCGCCCTCATGGTGGAGCGAGGCGTTTTGGGGTTCCCAAAACATAACCTCGCT
>CAUFXJ010000035.1:0-29527 GCA_959596915.1 Segatella copri | reverse complement strand
AAATACTCAAATCCGAGAAATAATATGCGTGAATTGTCTTATCTTTTGCAGGCTAAGAATAAGAAAAGTTTGAATTATACATAAAAAAACGGGCAAAATGGTAGCAGTTAGCCAATTATTTCGTAACTTTGCACCCGCAAACTTATAATTAATAATAAAAGAAAGAATGGCTAATTTGAGATTTGAGGTTGTAGCCGAGGCTTTTAAGAAAAGACCTGTAGAGGTAGAGGCTCCCAAGGTGCGTCCTTCGGAGTACTTCGCCAAGTATGTATTCAACCGCCAGAAGATGTATAAGTATCTGCCATCTGATGTGTACGAGAAACTCATCGATGTGATAGATAACGGCAGTCGTCTGGACCGTTCCATCGCTGATGCCGTGGCTGCCGGCATGAAGCTCTGGGCTGAAGAAAATGGGGTAACGCATTATACGCACTGGTTCCAGCCATTGACAGAAGGTACTGCCGAGAAGCATGATGCCTTCGTAGAGCATGACGGAAAGGGTGGTATGATTGAGGAATTCTCTGGCAAGTTGCTTGTCCAGCAGGAACCTGATGCCAGCTCATTCCCTAACGGCGGTATCCGCAATACCTTCGAGGCTCGTGGCTATTCTGCATGGGATCCTACATCGCCTGTGTTCATCATCGACGATACCCTCTGTATCCCTACCATCTTTATTTCTTATACCGGTGAGGCTTTGGACTACAAGGCTCCATTGCTCCGCTCGCTTCATACCCTGAGTGAGGCGGCTACCGAGGTGTGCCACTATTTCTATCCACAGGTAAAGAAGGTGCAGACCAATCTCGGTTGGGAGCAGGAGTACTTCCTGGTAGATGAGAGCCTTTACTCGGCTCGTCCTGACCTGATGCTTACGGGCCGTACCCTGATGGGACACGACTCTGCGAAGAACCAGCAGATGGATGACCATTATTTCGGAACCATCCCTGAGCGTGTGCAGGCTTTCATGAAAGATCTGGAAATCCAGGCACTCGAACTCGGCATCCCTTGCAAGACCCGTCATAACGAGGTCGCACCAAACCAGTTTGAGCTGGCACCAATCTATGAGGAGTGCAATCTTGCTGTAGACCATAATATGCTCCTGATGAGTTTGATGAAGCGTGTGGCTCATAAGCACAGTTTCCGTGTTCTCTTGCACGAGAAGCCATTCGCTGGCGTCAACGGTTCGGGTAAGCACAACAACTGGAGTCTCTGCACCGATACTGGCGTACTGCTCCATGCTGCAGGCAAGACACCAGAGGATAACCTTCGCTTCGTAGTTTTCATCGTAGAGACCTTGATGGGTGTTTACAAGCACAACGGACTGCTGAAGGCATCTATCATGAGTGCTACCAATGCGCACCGACTCGGAGCCAACGAGGCGCCTCCAGCCATCATCTCTTCATTCCTGGGCAAGCAGCTTACCGATCTGCTCGACCATATTGAGAAGGCAGATAAGGAAGAACTCTTTGCTCTGGCTGGCAAGAAGGGTATGGAGCTGGATATCCCTGAGATTCCAGAACTGATGATCGATAATACCGACCGCAACCGTACCTCTCCATTCGCCTTCACCGGAAACCGTTTCGAGTTCCGTGCCGTAGGTTCAGAGGCCAATTGTGCATCTTCTCTCATCGTATTGAATGCTGCCGTAGCTGAGGCTCTCGAAGACTTCAAGACTCGTGTAGATGCCTTGATTGCCAAGGGCGAGGACCAGACATCGGCTATCATCGATGTGGTTCGTGAGGATATTAAAACCTGCAAGCCTATCCGCTTCGACGGCAACGGCTATTCTGATGAGTGGAAGGAAGAGGCCCTGAAGCGTGGCTTGGACTGCGAGGCATCCTGCCCAGTAGTCTTCGATCGTTATCTGGACAAGGAGAGCATCGAGATGTTTGCCAAGACCAACGTGATGAGCGAGAGCGAGTTGAAGGCGCGTAACGAGGTGAAGTGGGAGACTTATACCAAGAAGATTCAGATTGAGGCTCGTGTGATGGGCGACCTGACCATGAACCATATCATCCCTGTGGCTACTCACTATCAGAGCCGTCTGGCAAAGAACGTAGAGGGTATGATTCACATCTTCGGTGGCGAGGAAGGCAAGAAGCTGACCGCCCGCAACGTGAAGATTATCCGTGAGATAGCCGAGCGCACCGAGGCAATAGAGCGTGGTGTAGAGGCATTGGTAGATGCCCGCAAGGTAGCCAACAAGATAGAGAGCGAGCGCGAGAAGGCAGTAGCTTATCATGACACGGTAGCTCCAAAGATGGAGGAAATCCGTTATCAGATAGACAAGCTCGAACTTCTCGTAGCCGATGAGCTTTGGACTTTGCCAAAGTATCGTGAGCTGCTGTTCATCAGATAATATTTCCTGGATAAGGAATTGATATAATAAAAAAAGAGTGCATTGTTTATTACAGTGCACTCTTTTTTTATCACCTTGCTCCAATCAGCATCAACGCTTTCTTGTCAGCGTTAAAAAAGTTGGCTAAATATCTGTCTATCTTCGTGCTTTTTGTCCGTTTTCCCAAGATTTAACACTTTGCCTAGTTAAAAGAGGGTGTGTCATAAGTCTAGATAATAGTTGGCGCATAACAGTTGATCACCGCATGCACAACAGCTGTTGTGCATGCGTATATCAGCTGTTATGCAAGCGCACAACAGCTGTTGTGCGACCAGAGATACTGACTACCTCAACAACATATCCTATCTCTCCCAACAACTTATCCTATCTCTTCCAACAACAAGAAGAGGGTGAATAATTATCTTATGACACACCCTTTTAGATTCCGGGAATATGGTAAAGTTGGTTATAAGTAATATAAAGAACGTGAGGAAGTTTGTTTCCTTGCTTGTTTTTTTAGTACTTTTGCCACATAATTATGGACTCAAGTGTGGAAAATGTGGAGAATTACACAAAAGAGATACCAAAAATGTGTAAAATCCCACATTTTCCCTACTTCAATTAAAATACAGGGATACGTTTAATAGTATGGTTATTCAAAAAGTCTAGGGTGTTGTAAATATTTATATCCATAATTAGCTTCCTTGGTTTGGGGTAATCTAGCAGTGAGAAGATGGATTATAACATGCATGTTTCCTCTTTCTTATCACTTTCAGCAAAATAAAATTCTATAGTTGTACGACTATAAAGCTACAGTTGTACGACTATACATGCTATAGTTGTACAACCATAGAGCTATAGTTGTACAACTATAGGGTTCTTAGTCGTACAACTATAGAATTTCTATTCGTTATTCTAAAAGTGCAAATATGTAACGCGTTGATTTACAGTATATTGCTATTCATTATTGTGTTTGCGATATTCATGAATAAATTGGAGGCAGTTGAAAATATGGAAATCTCAGCGATGTAAAGCTAAAGAAAAAATCACGGAAGAACCTGATGTTACCTCATCATTATAATCGGCACTTTTACAGTATAAGTTTTTTCAGATTGCAGAACGATAGGAACATAGTCTGTCAGCAGTTTATTGCGGTCGAAAAGCATACTTTTTGCTTTTAACGAATGTATAATGACAAGATGATACTTTGTTGCCCTATTGCGGTTTTATGCTATCTTTTTTTTATTAATTTCTCGATTTATCTTACTAAAAATAGGAAAAATAGAATATTTTTGCAGATTTTATACAAAAAAAGATAATATTTCATATTTTTGTTGTAATTTTGCAGCCGATATCACATTATTACATAATAATTTAAAATAAGACGAGAAATTATGGAAAAAAGACTCACGCTCTTCTTTGTTTGTCTCTTGATGAGCATCGGAGCAGCGTTTGCCCAGATTGATGTATCTGGAACCGTAATATCTGCGGATGACAACGAACCGATTATTGGTGCCTCTGTTTTAATTTCTGGGGGGGCAGCCACTAAGGGTACAGTCACAGATATTGACGGTAACTTTAAATTGAACGTTCCTAATGGAACTAAACTCGTGTTTAGTTACGTGGGAATGAAAAGTCAGACAGTGCTTGCCTCTGCCCACATGAAGGTGGTGCTTCGTCCTGAAGCGCAGTTGCAGGAAGTGGTTGTGACTGGTTTACAGAAAACAGACCGACGCTTATTTACCGGTGCTACCGACCGTGTAAATGCCGAGGAAGCAAAATTGAATGGTGTTGCCGACATCAGCCGTTCTTTGGAAGGCCGTGCTGCCGGTGTGTCTGTGCAGAACGTGAGTGGTACCTTTGGTTCTGCTCCAAAGATTCGTGTGCGTGGTGCAACTTCAATCTATGGTTCTTCAAAACCTCTTTGGGTAGTAGATGGAGTTATTATGGAAGATGTATCTGACGTGAGCGCCGACGACCTGGCTTCTGGTGACCCTGAAACCCTGATTTCTTCTGCCATTGCAGGATTGAACTCTGATGATATCGAAAGTTTCCAGATTCTGAAGGATGGTTCTGCTACCTCAATCTATGGTGCGCGTGCAATGGCAGGTGTCATCGTCGTTACGACCAAGAAAGGTAAGCAGGGACAGGCTCATCTGAACTACACCGGTGAGTTTACCACTCGTTTGATTCCATCTTATGGCAATTTCGATATTCTCAACTCCCAAGACCAGATGGCCATCTACAAGGAGTTGAGGGATAAGGGATGGCTCAATCTTTCTGATATTCTCAACGGTAGCGACTATGGTGTATATGGAAAGATGTATGAGCTCATCAATACCTACAACAGTACTTCTGGTATGTTCGGACTTGCCAACAATCTGGAGTCTCAGAATGCTTATCTCCAGCAGGCTGAGTATCGCAATACCAACTGGTTCAAGCAGCTTTTCTCTTCTGCCATCATGCAGAACCACTCTGTAAGCTTGAGCGGTGGTACCGAGAAGAGTAACTATTATGCTTCACTTTCTGCTATGGTTGACCCAGGATGGTACAAGGATAGCAAGGTGAACCGTTATACCGTGAGCATGAATATGACCCATCATATTCTTGATAATCTTTCAGTTAACTTGATTGGTGGTGGCTCTTACCGTAAGCAGAGAGCACCTGGAACTTTGGGACAGGATGTGGATGTGGTATCTGGTCAGGTGAAGCGTGACTTCGATATCAACCCATATTCTTACGCCCTGAACACATCACGTGCGCTCGATCCTTATACTTATTATCATGCCAACTATGCTGCATTCAATATCCTGCATGAGCTGGAGAGCAACTACATCGACCTGAACGTGGCTGATGCCAAGTTCCAGCTGGAGTTGAAGTGGAAGCCTTTCAAGGATCTGGAACTCTCTACACTGGGTGCCATCAAGTATAGCACTTCTTCACAGGAGCACAACATTCTGGAAGATTCCAACCAAGCTTTGGCTTATCGCGCCATGGACAACGCACTGATCCGTGATGCCAACAAGCTGCTCTTCACTGATAAGGACGACCTCTATGCCTTGCCAGTATCAGTATTGAAACAGGGTGGTATCTATCAGCGTACAGAAAACCGTATGTTGGACTATGACTTCCGTGCCACAGCCAACTACAACCATACTTTTGCGCAGAAGCACATCGTCAACCTCTTTGGTGGTCTCGAAACTACCAGCATCAGCCGTAACCGCAGCTGGTTTAACGGCTGGGGTATGAACTACCGTGGTGAGACAGCTTACTTCGAGTATCTCTATTTCAAGAAGTTGGACCAGGAGAACTCAAACTATTACAGCTTGCGCAACACCGATTCACGTAGTGCCGCATTCTATGCCAATGCAACCTATTCTTTCAACGGCAAGTATGTAGTGAACGGAACATTCCGCTATGAAGGTTCTAACCAGATGGGTCGTACCACCAAGGCACGTTGGATGCCTACATGGAACCTGTCAGGTGCATGGAACGTACACGAGGAGAGCTTCTTCCCTAAACTCAAGCCATTGTCAAGCCTCACCTTCCGTGTGTCTTACAGTTTGACTGGTACTCCTCCTGATGCAGCTTACTGCAATGCACTTACCAAGCTCTCTATGAATACCCCTTACCGTCCTACAACTACCGACAAGGAGTTGGGATTTGTGGTAGCAGCACTCGGTAATGATGAGCTTACTTACGAGAAGAAGCACGAGTTCAACTTCGGTGTGGATGCAGGTTTCTTCAACAACCGTCTGAATGTGACCTTCGATGTATATCAGCGTCGCAACTTCGATGAGATTGCTCCTACTGTTACCCAGCTCTATGGCACCGCTTATGCCAATGTAGGTTCCATGAAGTCATGGGGTGAGGAGTTGAGTATCTCTTCTACCAATATCAAGACCCAGGATTTCAGCTGGCAGACCAGTCTGATTTATTCTCACAACCGTACAGAGATTACTGACCTCTACAATCAGGGTCGCGTTATCGACCTGGTTCAGGGTAACGGTTTTGCCAAGCAGGGTTATCCTGCCCGTGCCTTGTTCTCAATCCCATTCGTGGGCATCAATGAGAAGGGTTATCCAGTATGCATCAATGAGAAGGGCCAGGCTACCGTGGGTAACCTCAACTTCCAGGAGCGTGACAATACAGACTATCTGATTTACGAGGGTTCTACAGACCCAGTTTACAATGGTTCTTTGGGTAACACCTTTAACTATAAGGGTTTCCATCTGAACGTATTCCTTACATACGCCTTCGGCAACGTGGTTCGTCTTGACCCGGCTTTCAGTGCCAAGTATAACGACTTGACCTCTATGACCCACGATTTCAAGAACCGCTGGATGCAGCCTGGTGATGAGAATGTTACCAATGTGCCTGGTGTAGTGAGCCGTTATGAGTATGAGCAGAACAGCACATTGCTTGCTACTGCCTACAATGCTTACAACTATACATCTGTTCGCACAGCCAAGGGTGACTTCATCCGCTTGAAGGAAATTTCACTGGCATACGACTTTCCACACCGCTGGTTTGAAAAATCACCAGTGAACAACATCTCATTAAAGCTTCAGGCTACCAATCTCATGCTGCTCTATGCAGACAAGAAGCTGAACGGTCAGGATCCTGAGTTTATGAATGCGGGTGGTGTGGCTTCACCAATGCCAAAGCAGTTTACTCTTACATTGAAACTTGGACTTTAATTATTGTAGAAAAGAAAAATGAAAATAAAGAAATTATATATCGCCATTGTAGCGTTGGCATTGTCGGCTGGCTTGTCTTCCTGCAACGATTATCTGGACAAGCAGCCAGATAGCCGTCTGGACTTGCAGAGCCCTTCCGATGTATCCAAGCTCCTGGTTAATGCTTACCCACAGGTACATCCAGCCTATTTGCTGGAAATGTATTCAGACAATACCGATTGTAACCTGAATACCGGTTGGGATGCTGCCGACCGTTTCCAGCAGCAGGCATACGAATGGGACGACATCACCGAGACCAGTTCTTATGAGACACCTTCTACTTACTGGTCAACCTACTATGATGCCATCACCACAGCCAATATCGCTTTGCAACACATCAACAGTCAGGCAGACCAGAGCTCTTATGCAGCCCAGAAGGGTGAGGCTCTCCTGTGCCGTGCCTATGCCATGTTCCAGTTGGCAAACGTATTCTGCATGGCTTATGATGAAACCACTGCAGCCAGCGACCTGGGTCTTCCTTACCCGGAAACCGTTGAAACCAATGTGCACGTAAAATACGACCGTGGTACTCTGGCAGACCTTTATGCCAAGATAGACAAGGACTTGCAGGAAGGATTGAAACTGGTAGGCTCAACTTATGACAAGCCTAAGTTCCATTTCACTTCTACCTCTGCAGCCGCTTTCGCAGCCCGTTTCTATCTCTATTATCAGAAGTATGACAAGGCTGTGGAGTATGCCAACAAAGTGTTGGGCAGCAATGCCAAGAGTATGTTGAGAGACTGGGCAGCCTGGCGTTCTCTTTCTCCTAACAAGCAGGTTCAGCCTAATGCTTACATCAGTTCATCGGTCAAGGCAAACCTCCTGTTGCAGGTAGTTGCTTCTGAATGGGGTGCCATCGGTGGTCCGTTCCAGTATGGTGACAAGTATGCACATAGTGCCATTGTTTCAAGCAAGGAGACCATCCAGTCAGAGGGTCCTTGGGGAGTTAGCGACAAGGTGTTCAACTATACCGTGTTCAACTCAGGATCTCTTTCCAAGTACATTCTCCGTAAGGTCCCTTATGATTTCGAATATGCTGATATCCAGGCAGGTATCGGTACCCCTCACGCAGTATATGCAGAGTTTACTGCCGATGAGACTTTGCTCGTAAGAGCTGAGGCTCAGGCTTTGCTCGGTCATTACGCAGAGGCTTTGGACGACCTGAATACCGAGTTGGCTGCCTTCTCTAGGGAGGGCGTGCAGCTTACACTGGATGATGTCAAGAAGTTCTATAGCGATGATGTTACCGCTTATTATACTCCTGAGAAGCCAACTCCACGCAAGGCGTTTCATACAACCTTCGCCATCAGCAAGGATACAGAGGAGCCTATGTTGCAGTGCATCCTTCACCTCCGTCGAATCATGACCATTCATGAGGGCTTGCGCATGCAGGATGTAAAGCGTTACGGCATCACTATCTATCGCCGTGATGTGAAGAGCAACTACAAGATTACAGGCATCACCGACACCATGGAGGCACGTGACCCACGTCTTGCCATCCAGTTGCCACAGGATGTAATCACAGCGGGTGTTACACCAAACCCTCGCAATAAGTAAAAAACATAAAGTAATAGAAAGAAATGAAACATAATATATATATGTTGATGTTGGCATTGGTGATGGGCCTGGGCTTCGTGGCCTGCTCAGACAATGACCCGGACGGACCAACCATCTTCCCTGTTACCTCTCCAGAGAGAGACCAGTTGGACATGTGGTTGCAGAAGAACTACACCAGTCCTTACAACATCGATTTCAAGTATAAGATGGAGGACATCGAGTCTGATTATCAGTATACCCTGACACCAGCCGATTCTGCCAAGTCAGCTAAGTTGGCTATCATCATCAAGTATCTCTGGCTTGATTCATACGCCGAGGTATTGGGACCTGATTTCGTGAAGCACAATGTGCCAAGAGTTATCCACCTGATTGGTAGTCCAGCCTACAACAGCAACGGAACTATTGTTCTGGGTACTGCCGAGGGCGGTCTGAAGGTTACACTCTATCAGGTGAACAGTCTGACCGATGCCATGCTGGAAAGCTATGCTTCTATGACAGAGTATTACTTCCACACCATGCACCACGAGTTCACCCACATTTTGAACCAGAAGAAGCCTTACGACACATCTTATAATAAGATTACCGAGTCGGGCTACGTAAGTGGTAACTGGTATCAGGTTCAGGATTCAGTGGCTCATGGCAAGGGTTTTGTTACTCCATACGCCATGTCAGAGGGTTTGGAGGACTTTGCCGAGATGCTGTCAACCTATATCACTTATACTCCTGAGCAGTGGCAGGCTATCCTCGACGATGCCCAGAAGGTAGGTGGCGACGAGGCTGTATCTGCATTGAACCAGAAGCTTAACATCGTGAGAAACTATATGCTGGATTCATGGGATGTGGATATCGATGTATTGCGAGCAGCCATCCTGCGAAGAGGTAAAGAGTTGAGTTCTTTGGATTTGGAACATTTAAAATAGAATAGATTTATGAAACATATATTTGTAGCTATCGTTTGCTTGTTGGGCAGCATGAGCTTGCAGTCGTGTCTGCACGATGACAAGGAATTCTTCGACGAGTCGGCAGCCAACCGCATCGAGAGCACCATTGAGAATACCCAGAAAATTCTGGAATCTTCTGAGAACGGATGGCAGCTTCATTATTTCACAGGCAAGGGAATGACCGGTGGCGGTTACACCTTCCTCATGAAGTTTGCCAATGGCAAGGTGACTGTGGCTGGTGATGCAGCCATAGCTGACCCTACAGAGCGTGTAACATCCAGTTATACCGTTGACCGCAGCATGGGTCCTGTGCTCTCGTTCAACACATATAACGACATCTTCCATTTCCTGGGAGAGCCTAGCTACGGTGAGATTGAAGGTGATCAGGGCGATTGGGAGTTCGTGATTACCAAGCTCACAGAAGACAGTATCTTCGTAAGAGGAAAAAAGTGGGAGAACGAGATGGTATTCACCCGCATACCTGCCGATCTGGACTGGACTTCTTATCTGAACAGCATCGCTGATGTGCAGAAGCGCCTGGGTGTGAATTATCGCGTAGGCAATTCTACTGATGCAAGCAAGATGATTGAGATTAATTCCAGCAAACGCCGCATCCTTTCGCGTACAGCCAACGGCCAGATTGTAGAGCAGCCTTTCTATGTTACTACCACCGGTATCCATGCCGTAAATGAGCCTGTGGTTCTGGATGGCAACGAGGTACAGGACTTCTTGGTCAGCCCGACTGGCGTGTTGTCAGCCAAAGACAACGAGGCTCTTACCTTGAAAACTTATGCTCCAAGCATCGATACCTGGGTAGGCAAATGGATCCTCTCAGCCATGCAGGGTTCCTGTGATATAACCATCTCTAAGGTAGAAGATGAGGAGAACATGCTGAAGGGTACATTCACCACAGGTGGATATACTTATAATATAGGATTGGATTTCGATCCGGAGACGGGTAATCTTAACCTGCCATCTCAGTTGATTGAAGATCCTAGCGGTAGATATCCTGCCCTGTGGCTGATGAATGCTGACATAAGTAAGAGTATATTGCTCGGAGAGGGTGGTGCGAATATCGTATGGCACGGTGTTGCTCAGGAAGCAGATTTCGAGGATGATGGAACCTTGGCTGATAAGGGCTATGCCACCGATACTTTTATTGCCTTGGCTTGTACAAGCAGAGGAGAGCCTATCAAGGAGAACAATAAGTATGTATTTGTCATCGAATGGTATTTCCTTTCTAATTTGACTCCAAACAAATAAAAAATGAAGATGAAGAAATCTATATATATAATAGGTATAGCTGCCATGGGGCTGATGGCCTCATGCAGCAGCGATAGCGATTATCAGGCTGTGGCTGAGAGCACCATCAACGTGCTTTCTGCCCAGACTATGCTCGGACCTAACGACAGCGAAGGTGCTGTCACCGTTGACTGTACCCCAATGAAGGCTTATACCGATGAGCCTTCATGGCTCAGTACCAGCATTGAGGGTAGCACCGTGAAACTGGCTGCTATTGCCAACGATTCCCGACAGTCACGTAACGCCAAGTTGGTTATCAAGAAGACAGAGTCCGATTCAGTGGTTATCAATGTAGCTCAGTATGGCTTGGTGCTTGAAATGAACAATGCTGATATGATTTATAGCAACAATCAGCCTGTTGAGTTCACGAAGACATACCGTTCTAACACCGATATAAAGGTTATCTATGCTCCAGAGTGGGCGAAAGCTTCGGTTGATACCAATAGCAAGGAATTGAAGGTTTCGCTCAGCGAGAATACAACCGGTCATCTCCGTGCTGATTATATCAAGTATCAGGTGGCAGCCGTTACCGATTCATTCATCGTGAAGCAGTTTGATTTCGACAAGGATATTGCCGGAGAATACGTGTTTGCTTATTACGATTTTAATGAGGATACGAAGCTGGAACTCCAGACTGTTCGCGCCAAATTGAGCCGTACCGAACTTGCAATTCCTGAAATGGGACTGGTATTCCCTGTATCAATCAATGAAACAACAGGTAGTGTGGAGACCCGCAGCAGCCAGTATCTGGGTAAGTTTGGTAAGTACTATATCTATGATACTTTCCTCGATACGGAATTTCTTGGCTATATGGGCTCAGAGTCTGGTCTTCTTTCTGCCACATTCAAGTATAGCGAGAAGTATGGAACTTACGGATTCTTTGGCGGTACCGCTTATACTGTCAATAACAAGACGGGCGAATTCCTTGCCATGATTTTGCAGACATTCAAGGCGAAGAGTGCTTCAGAGGCTAATTATTACAACGACTTCTGCTGGATGGTAGCGCCATATATCATGTCAGTTCCAAAGGAAGAACCTGCTTCAGTCAAGCAGCAGGCACCGGCATTGGCTCGCCAGTTGGCACCATCTGCCAGCAGTCTTGTTACCAAGCTTTCTGCATGGCAGTCATATCGTAAATCATCTATCATCAAATAAACTTAATAAGTTTTTATTATGAGAATTTTATCTACACTTTGCCTCACTTTGCTCCTGGGAGCAAGCGGCACAGCAGCGATGGCCTCTAGCAAGGCATCGTTTGCCAAGAAGTTTAAGAATGTTGATATTCATCGCCTGGTATCTGTTCCTGGTTTGGTGGATTGCAGCAACAGTGCTTATCAGATGCGCCAGGCTGGCTTTGCTACAGTCAGCAATACTCCTATGCGTAGTAGTGATACTCCTACCAATTCGGCTTCGGGTCAGACTTACGGATGGGTTACTGCTCCAGACGCAAGCAACTGGTATTTTACCCAGGACATTACTTCCAGAGACTCTGTTTACAGCGAGTTTTATACAGCTCACTTCCATGAGTCTTCAAAGATTACCCTGTTTGATAATAACCACAAGCAGGTAGGTTCTTTCAGCGTCAAGGTTCCTGAAGGATGGAAGCATGTGGCAGACATCACTCCATACGGTCCTATCACCAAGAAACTCTTCGATAGAGACGAGAATTCTAACGAAATCCTGGTGGAGTTCCACGATGCCTTCAATGGCTCAAACAAGTACCTCACCCGTGCCTATGATATCAATACGGGTGAAATCAAGTTCGAGATGGAGGGTACCGGTCTTGTATTCGATGCTTCAAAGGGATGGAATAGCTACCAGCGTCTGATCATGACCCATGAGTCTGATGAGAAGTATAGTATCGATGTCATCGCACCTCCTGCCGTTGGACAGACAGACTGGACTGTAGAGCATACTTTCAACTTTGATATTGACAACAAGATTACCTATCTTCAGGGTTCTTGCTTCAACTGTATGAATGTGGATGGTACTCCTTACTATGTTCTGGCAGAGTATGATAAGCCATTTACAAATACCGATGCAGGTGATGGTTCCGAGGATATTAAGCAGGAGCCAGGCAACTTCCTGGTATTGAGAACTTTCGATAAGAGTTTCAATAAAGTGGATAGCATCCGTGTATCTATCGATGCACCAGAGGGCACTCCATACCGTTCTGCTGCTTTCGGTCTCTTCGGTAACAATGATTTGTCTAAGGGCTACTTCAGCAACAGCGGTAAATTGAACTATGTGGTAGGACTTCACGATTATGCTCCTGCTTTGGATGGAGACTTGATTTCTTATGCCGTTTACGACTCAAAGGGTAAGTTGAAGGATATCTGCGACAAGGTAACAAGCAACAAGAGGGGTTTGCTGAATACCATCCATGGTAAGTCAGAACAGATGTGGTTCTTGCAGACCATAGGTACAAGCGAAGGTTCAGGTCAGCAGATTCAGCTGGTTGATGTTCCTTCTTGCGAGAAGGTTGGTGTGTTGCCACAGAGCATTGATGGCAATGCCATCTCTTCTAATTTCGACCGTTACCCAACTACAGCCAATGCGCAGGGTTACCAGTATGTCATTGCTTTGTCAAAGGCACAGTCTAATGAGGCTGGTGAGGTTCTTGCTCCTATCGCTTGGGTGAACCCTGATTGCACCATCGATCATGTGGACCGACTTAACTTGGGCACAAAGGCAGAGAACTTCACTCCATTAATCAACAGCACATCACTCAACCCATATCTCTTCAATACCAATGATGATATGGAGTATGTATATATTGCCAAGAAGCGTCGCGAGGATGGCAGCAACAAACTCGATAACGTCTTGGAAGTTTCCACGCTCGATGGTACCGTTATCAAGTCATGGCGTGGTGATGATAACTATGTCTTCTCACAGGCAAGTTTCCCTGTTATGAACGATTTGGGCAAGCGCCAGATGTTTGTCGTGTTCGAGGATAGAGCGAACAACAAGTATGACATGAAATTCTACGACCTTCCTTTCACCAAGTTTGAACAGGGTGGTACAGGTACAGTAGAGGATCCATACCTGATTGCTACTACTGGTGACTTCCAGCAGCTGGCTCTGGAGCCAACCAAGAACTACAAGATGGTAGCTGATATTGATATGTCTAAGGCTGCACAGTGGTGGACTCCTGTCAAGAATTTCACAGGTTCTCTGGATGGTGACGGTCATACTATTTATAATCTCGGTGTGAAGACAACAGAGGACCATACAGGTTTGTTTGGTACCCTCGACCTCAATGGTATTGCCAAGAATCTGATCTTCGTGAACCCTACTGTAGAGGTGACCAATACTAACCAGTTTGCCGGTGTGTTGGCAGGTGAGACCAATTATACTTATGATGGTAAGGGCCAGGCTACCAATGTAGATAGCATTTTTGTTTATGGTGCCAAGATTGCAGGTGATGATCAGTCGTTTATAGCTGCGGGCGGTCTCGTTGGTAGCGCTAATCTTAAGACCAAGATCAATAACTGTTCTTTCCAAGGTGAGATTACTTTGCCTAACTCTGAGAATGTAGGTGGTATCGTTGGTCAGACACGTTCAGGCTCTAGTGTGAACGCATGTTATGCAAATGTCAATGCCACAGCCAAGACTGTTTTGGGTGGTATTGTCGGTATTGCAGGTACTCCTCATGATTACTGTAAGTTCACTAACTGCGAGGTTCGTGGTCAGCTGACAGCTGAGAATACTGTAGGTGGATTCGTTGGTGACAATTACTTCAACGAAATCTCTAATGTTGTCAGCCATGCTGACATCATTGCTACCAAGAAGTCTGACTGGGACGGTTATGCTGCCGGTGGTATCATTGGTGTAATGGAGAGCGCCTGGAATGGTGGTACTGGTTTTGCAAAGAACTGTGTATTCGATGGTTCTGTCAAGGCATTACAGGATGGTGAAGAGGTAAGCGCTCCTGCTACTGTTCATCAGATTGCCGGTAAGACTATTGCTGACGAGGAATATTCTGAAGGTGAAACTCCTAAGAAAGAAACTCGCCTGTCTGGCAACTACACTACCAACAATGTGGGTAGCACAGATGCTACAAGCGTAGATGGTGCCTACAAGGCAGCCAAGGAGATGGGCAAGGACTTCTTCACAGGTTTGCAGTATGCTTACGGAAACACACTCGCTGAGCCTTGGAAGGAGGACGGAAGCAAGATACCTACTCTTTACTTCAACAATATTGCAAAGGCACTTGCTGTCAGCTCTGATGACGTAACTGTAGGTACTACCGATGAGGGTACTGCTGTTGTCAAGGTTTCTGTATACGGCATGGAGAACGCTGACTTGGAGTCAGACTTGGATGTTTCTACTTCTAAGGATAATGCCATTGTTACTTTTGGTGAGGCTCACGGCAACACCATCGACCTGGTTATCAAGGGTAAGAAGCAGGGTATCGATGTAGTTACCGTTAGCCTCGGTGAGTTCTCAGCTACTATCAATGTAACCATTTTCAAGAACTTTGTAAGTGGTATCGAGAATGTAGAGGATGCAGAGGCTTTGGTTATCAAGGCTGCTGATGGTCAGATTTCTGCCGAGGGTGCTAATGCAATCTGGGTTTACAGTGTAAATGGCAAGCTCGTAGGCAAGACTTCAGGTGCTGCATTCAGTACTTCTGGTTTGACTTCTGGTCTCTATATCGTAAAGGCAACTGATAAGGCTGGTCATAAGGCTACAGCTAAGTTCGTTATCAAGTAAGTATGAAAAGAATCATTATATTCAGCTTATTGGTGGTCTGCTTCGTGCAGACCACCTTTGCTATTCCTGCTTATCCTAAACCTTTGAAGGTGAAGCAGGCTGATGGCTCCTGGCTCACCATCCAGATGCGCGGTGATGAGCACGGCCATTATGTGCTGACCTCTGATGGCATTCCGCTCGTGTTTAATGCTCGACAGAAAAATTACGAGTATGCCGATTGGAAGGATGGCAAGGTGCAGGCTAGCGGCATCAAGGCTGCTGAGGCTTCTGAGCGCACAGCAAAGGTCAAGGCTTTTGTTAAGAGCCAGGACAAGTCTGCCATCCTTGAATCTTTCAAGCGTGCCCGTCTGCAGCAGTTGCAGCAAACCCTTTCATCTCGCAGAAATGTTTCTCTGAAAGCCAGCAGCAATCCTCAGAAAGAGAAATTGAACAATTTCCCTACCATTGGTGAGGTTCACTCATTGGTCATCTTGGTGCAGTTTGCTGATACCAAATTCTCTACCGTAGGTAGCGATGCACATCAGTTCTTCAACAACATGCTCAATGAACCTGGATTTACTTACAGCAATGGTGCCAATGGAAGTGCGAGAGATTTCTACCTGAACAGTTCCAATGGCAGATTCCAACCTCAGTTTGATGTCATCGGTCCTGTAACATTACCTGAGAAATATTCTTATTATGGAGCCAACAAAGGCTCTTCCGTAGATAATCCTGTCCGTCTGGAGGAATTCGTGAGAGAGGCTTGTACACTTGCTGCCCCATCGGTTGATTTCTCCCAGTATGACCATAACCAGGATGGCTACATTGACAACATCTATTTTTTCTATGCCGGAAAGGGTGAGGCAGATTCAGGCGATGGCAATGCCCTCTGGCCACATTCTGCCTATTATTCGGATATCGCTACGCAGGCAGGAGCTGCCCAAACTTCGCTGAAACTGAATGGAGTAGAGGTAGGCAACTATACCTGCAGCAACGAAATCAATGGTACCCTCATCACACCTCAGCCTGCCGGCATCGGTACCTTTGTGCATGAATTCGGTCATGTGCTGGGTCTTGCCGACCATTATGATGTTAATTATGGCATAACAACCTTCGCCCCTGGTTCTTTCGATACCATGGCACAGGCTTCTTACAACAACAATGGCAATACGCCTGCGGCATTCTCTGCCTATGAGCGTGCCTGTCTGGGATGGCTCGACCTGACCGTGTTGAAGAATGGGGTAGATACCCTCAATGTTCTGCCCGACCTGAACGACAGCAACAAGGCATACATGGTGCCTGTGGGAGGAACCAATGATCAGGAATACTTCATCATGGAGAACCGCCAGCAGAAGGGCTGGGATGCGTTCATTCCGGGCCATGGCATGTTGCTCTGGCATATCGATTATGATGCCAAGGCTTGGGAGAAAAATGAGTTGAACATCACTGGCACTCATCAGCGTTTGGATATCGTTGAGGCTGATAACAAGCTTACCGACAATACCCGTGCGGGAGATCCGTTCCCTGGAACATCGAATGTGACTCAGTGTAATCTGACTTCCTGGGCTGGTGGCAAGGTGATGTCACTGGATGATATCGAGGAGAAGGATGGCATCATCAATCTCATGCTCGGCGGACTTAATCTGAAACTGAATACTCCTGACGTGAAGGTTACTGAGGTTCAGGATAGCAGTATTGTGGTAGGATGGACAGATGTGCCGGTTGCCAAGCGATATGTTCTGAACATCAGCTCAGTGGTGAATGGAAAGAAAGAATCTCTGCCGCTCTATAATAATAAGGTATATACAGCAGCACAGCCTTCTCTTCATGTTGAGCGCTTGAGTCCTGAAACAACCTATGAGATTACCTTGCAGGCTAACCGTGGCTCTTATTCTTCTGATGTCTACACCCAGCAGTTTACTACTGCCGCTATTCCTTTCAGCAAGTATTATGTGACTGATGTAAAGGCTACCGCAGTCGGTAAAACAGGCTTCACGGCTTCATGGAAAGGTATGGAAGCTGCAGATGATTACGTGGTCACCCTGCATAAGTTGGTTTATGCAACAGAGGCAACTCAGAAGGGCTATGATTTCAGCAAAGAACTCGAGGGTATGCCATCTCTTTGGAAAACCAATGGTAACCTGAGCATGAACAATTATGGCGAGGAATCACCTTGCCTCCGCTTGAACAAGATAGATACCTATCTGAAGATGGCATCTGCCGGCAACCGTATATCTTCTGTCAAGTTCTTCGCCAAGTCATCTTCTTCAACCAAGGCAACCTTGGCAGTAGAGGCTTATCAGAATGGAGAATGGAAGCAGATCGCTACTTTGCAGGGCGGTGCTGATATGGCTTCGGGAGATACCTATAGCTATGATTTGCCGGAGTTGGCTGATTCAGTAAGACTGAATGTCATCCAGCGTACTTCCGGTGCTTTCTATATCGATGATGTGCTTTTGGGATGCAATGCATTGATTCACGAACCGGTGGCAGCCTACCAGAAGGTTTCTACCAATGGCAAGACAGAGTTCGCATTCTCAGGTCTGGAAACAGATGCTACCTATGCGCTGGTAGTAAACGCCAGCAAGAAGGGTGAACTTTCTTACAGTTCCAAGGAACTCATCGTGACACCGGCAAGTTCTACGGGTATCAGTTCCGTCACAGCCACCCCGTCACGTAATGGACAGAAGAGATTCTACGATCTCAATGGCCGCAGGGTTTCTGCCAAGGAGATGCGTCATGGCATTTATATCGTGAAGCAGGGAAACAGCGTATATAAAATCGTGAGATAATAAATATTAGTATTAACTTTTAATGTAAGTGATTATGAAGAAACAATTACTTTTTGCGGCTATGCTCATGTTGAGCGCAGCACCAGCGGTTTCAGTATCAGCTGCCCAGCCTTTTGCGGCTGCAGCAGAAGAGGGTCAGACTCTTGCAACTCAGGAGCAGTATGATGCACTTGTGAAGTCTATCGCAGACGTGCAGCAGAACATCGACGGTATGCTGAAGGAAATCAACGACAAGTATCCTGATGCAGAGGATACTAAATACTCGTTGAATTTCAACAAGGAAAGTCTTGATAAGATAGCAGATGAGGCTAAGGCAAAGTTTGAAGCAAAGACGCTTACTGCAGCTGAGGTTGATAGCTATCTGGCTTCTGTAAAAGAGATAGCAGAAGGTATCAAGGATGCAGTGAAGAATGCAGAGCAGGAGGTATATTCTTTCCAGGTGAATACCTGCTATCAGAATGCTGCTATGCATAAGTCTGAGTGTCTGGGACAGGTTCCTGAGAACGTGCAGAATTATTATGCATCAGCTTTCGAAGAACTGGATGCTGATATGATGCAGGTTTATATGCCTATCATGATGGGTAGTCCTGTAGAGTCAGCAGAGCAGGCTAAGAAGATGTGTGACCAGTTTGAGGCTATCAGCAAAAAGGCCGATGCCCTCTTGGCTGCATCAAAGAAAGCCAGCACTTTGCTGGATGACATCACAGCAACGCTCGCTTCATTGAATGAAGAAATGGAAAAGGTAAAGAAGGATTTCCCAGAGTATGACCTTTCTATGGTAAATGAATCAGCAGAGTATTGGAAGAACCTTGCTGCTGAGTTTGCTCAGGCTCCAGCCGATCCTGCGGCTCCTTATACAGAGGACAAGATTGATGGCTTTGCACAGGAGTTTGGTTATTTCAAGGAGAATGTTTCTGGCTTGTATGCTCAGGCACAGAAGGATGAGTGGATGGCTCAGTTCAACGCAAAGTATTATCCAGCTTCTCAGAAGATGGATGAATACGTCTCTACCCTTGACTCTGAGTGTCCAACAGTAAAGGATAAGTACTTTAACAAGCTGGATGACCTCAATGTAGAATTAACCCAGATGTACATGAAGCTTTATCAGGAAGACTTGACTCAGGAGCAGTTCAACACGATGATGGCTAGAATTGACGAAATCCTGCGTGAGGCTCAGAAGATAATAGATGAGGCTAAAGAGGCTGAGAAGGTTGCAACTGGCATCAGCAACATCTCTGTCAGCGAGGCTGTGAAGGCTGGCAAGGTTTACTCTATCGACGGCAAGTGCGTAAGCAAGTCTGTCAAGGGTCTTGTCATCATCAATGGCAAGAAGGTGATTTTAAAGTAAATTATATATCTTCTCTCGAGCCCATGAAGTAGGGCTTAAAATTGACTTCATTTCGGCTTCCTCAGTCTTTGTGCTGAGGGAGCTTTTTTTTGCTTATCCTGAGCAGAAAAGCGCGAACTAAGTTAAATATTCATAAAAGTTTGGGGTTAAAACTCGTAACCTACACATAATCAAAAAAATATGTGTAATTTTGCAGTCCGATTATTTCGGGGATACACTTAGAGTCCCCAAGATATGGTGTGTTAATAGCATGTCCTGTGGCCGGGGTATGTGGTTAGTGAATCACCTATCTAAATAGTGAGTAAAAAAGATTAAAACGTTTTTTAGTAGTAAATTTAAATTTTAAAATGGACACATTAAGTTACAAGACTATTTCCGTAAACAAGGAAACAGCTAAGAAAGAGTGGGTCGTAATCGACGCTACCGACCAGGTTGTAGGTCGCCTCTGCTCTAAGGTTGCTAAATTGCTCCGCGGAAAGTACAAGCCAACTTTCACTCCACACGTAGATTGTGGTGACAACGTAATCATTATCAATGCCGCTAAGGTAGTTTTCACAGGTAAGAAGGAAACAGATAAGGTTTACACTCGTTACACTGGTTATCCAGGTGGTCAGCGCTTCAACACTCCAGCAGAGTTGCGCAAGCGTCCTGATGGAATGGACAAGATCCTCCGTCACGCTATCAAGGGTATGTTGCCAAAGGGCCCTCTCGGTCGTTCTTTGATGGACAACCTCTTCATTTACGATGGCACAGAGCACAAGCACGAGGCACAGCAGCCAAAGGCTATTGATATTAACCAGTATAAATAATTAAGGTAGAATGGAAGTAATTAATGCAATTGGTCGCCGTAAGAGCGCTGTAGCTCGTGTATACCTCACAGAGGGTACCGGTAAGATCACAATCAACAAGAAAGATATTGAGACATATTTCCCATCAGCAATCCTTCGCTATGTAGTAAAGCAGCCATTGCAGTTGCTCGAAGCTGAGGGTAAGTATGATATTAAGGCAAACCTCGACGGTGGTGGTTTCACCGGTCAGAGCCAGGCTCTCCGCCTCGCTATCGCTCGCGCGCTCGTTAAGATCGACGCTAACGATAAGAAGGCTTTGAAGGATGCAGGCTTCATGACACGTGACTCACGTGCTGTTGAGCGTAAGAAGCCAGGTCAGCCAAAGGCTCGTCGTCGCTTCCAGTTCAGCAAGCGTTAATCTTATACATATTTTATTATATATATACAGATTATATATAGCTGAGCTAAAAAGTTTAGTATCTAAATCGGTGAGATTCCATTAATCGGGGACTACTCATCGACTGATCTAACATTAGATTCAAAAAGAAAGTAAACACAATTAAAAAAGAAAAAACAATGTCAAGAACAAATTTTGACCAGTTACTTCAGGCAGGTTGCCACTTCGGACACCTCCGTCGCAAGTGGAATCCAGCAATGGCTCCTTACATCTTCATGGAGCGTAACGGTATTCATATTATCGACCTCAACAAGACTGTCGCTAAGATCGATGAGGCTGCTGAGGCTCTCAAGACAATTGCCAAGACAGGTAGAAAGATCCTGTTTGTCGCTACTAAAAAACAAGCTAAGGACGTAGTTGCTGAGAAGGCAGCTTCTATCAATATGCCATACGTAAACGAGCGTTGGGCTGGTGGTATGCTCACCAACTTCCCTACAATCCGTAAGGCAGTTAAGAAAATGACAAACATCGATCGTCTGTTGAACGATGGTACATTCTCTAACCTCTCTAAGCGCGAGTTGCTTCAGGTAAGCCGCCAGCGTGCTAAGTTGGAGAAGAACCTCGGTTCTATCGCAGATATGGCCCGTCTCCCAGTAGCCCTCTTCGTTGTTGACGTAATGAAGGAGCATATCGCTGTTAAGGAGGCTAACCGTCTTGGTATTCCAGTGTTCGGTATCGTAGATACCAACTCTGATCCTAAGAATGTTGATTACGTTATCCCAGCTAACGACGATGCTAAGGATTCTGTAGATGCTATCCTTACTGCAGTTTGCGGTGCTATCGCTGAGGCTCTTGAGGAGCGCAAGGCTGAGAAGGCTGACGACAAGGCTGCTGCTGAGCAGAAGGACCAGCCTAAGAAGAAGGCTGCCCGCAAGGACGAGGCTGAGTAATTAGGCAAAGAAATATATACTGAAGCCATTGATTCTGTTTATGATTCGATGGCTTTAGTAGCTTTTAAGCAAAGATTATTATTAACTTTTAATATAAAAATATTATTATGGCTGTTTCAATTGAAGATATCAAGAAACTTCGCGCTATGACTGGTGCTGGTCTTGCTGACGTTAAGAAGGCACTCACAGAGGCTGAAGGTGATTTCGATAAGGCAAAGGAGTTGCTCCGTGAGCGTGGTCTCGCTATCGCTGCTAAGCGTTCTGACCGTGAGACTTCTAACGGTTGCGTTCTCGTTAAGAAGGTTAACGATTTCGCTGCTATCATCGCTCTCAAGTGCGAGACTGACTTCGTAGCTAACGGTGCTGACTTCATCAAGTTGACATCTGACATCCTCGACGCTGCTATCGCTGCCAAGGCTCACACTCTCGACGAGGTGAAGACTTTGAAGGTTGGCGATGCTGATGCTCAGGCTGCTGTTACACAGCGCTCTGGTATCACTGGCGAGAAGATGGAGCTCGACGGCTACTGTGTTCTCGAGGGTGACAACATCGAGGTTTACGACCACATGAACAAGCACACTTTGTGTACTATGGTTCAGCTCAACGAGAACAACGAGGAGGCTGGTCACAAGATCGCTATGCAGGTTGCTGCTATGCGCCCTGTAGCTCTCGACGAGTCTTCTGTTTCTGAGGAGACTAAGAAGACTGAGCTCGAGGTTGCTGTTGCCAAGACTAAGGAAGAGCTCGTAGAGAAGGCTGTTAACGCTGCTTTGAAAAAGGCTGGCATCAACCCAGCTCACGTTGACTCTGAGGAGCACATCGAGAGCAACACCAAGAAGGGTTGGTTGACACCTGAGCAGGCTGAAGAGGCTCGCAACATCAAGAAGACTGTTGGTGAGGAGAAGGCTGCTACTTTGAACCCTACTATGATCCAGAACATTGCTAATGGTCGTCTGGCTAAGTTCTTCAAGGAGAACTGCCTCGTTGACCAGGAGTTCCAGTTCGGTGACGGTGACAAGCAGACTGTTGCTCAGTACCTCGCTTCTCAGAGCAAGGATCTCAAGATCGTTGCTTACCAGCGCTTTACTCTTGCTGCTGAGTAATCATTACTCAAAAGCAAGCGTTAATTTGACTTATAGTTAAATTAGAATACCGGGAGTTATGAAGTTAAGCCTCGCTTTGCTTCTAACTCCCATTTCTTTTTTATATAAAAATTTGATGTTATGAAGATATTTGCCATCGGTATGAACTATACCGAACACAATAAATCGCTGCATGGTACGTTATCTAAACCAGAGCGTCCTGTCATCTTTACCAAGGCAGATTCTGCTTTGCTCAATAACGGCAAGCCTTTCTTCATCCCTGATCATCTGGGAAGAATAGAGTATGAAACCGAAGTAGTGGTCAGAATATCCAAGTTGGGAAAGACCATTCCGCAGCGTTTCGCCCACCGCTATTACGATGCAGTAACTGTAGGTATCGACTTTACGGCACGCGAGATGCAGAAGAAGCTGCGCGAGGCTGGCCAGCCTTGGGAACTCGCCAAGGGATTCGATGGTTCTGCGGTTATCGGCGAATGGGTCGACATCCAGAAGTTCCGTGATATCCAGGCACTGCACTTCCGCCTCGACCTCAATGACAAGACCGTACAGGAAGGCTGCACGAGCGATATGCTCTACAAGGTAGATGAAATCATCTCCTATATCAGCCAGTACTTCACGCTCAAGACGGGCGACCTGCTCTATACCGGATGTCCTACAGGCTGCGGTCCTGTCAACATCGACGACCATCTCGTAGGCTATCTCGAAGACAGGAAGGTGCTCGATTTTCACTGTAAATAAACAATATTGCAAGTAATATATCGATATGAACACAACAAAGGTTTGGAAATACATGCTGCTGGCATGCCTGCTCATGCTGGTGGCTCCTGCTCAGGCACAGCGATTCTTCAATCTGACCTCTTCAGAAGTCAGAGTAGATTCCGTGTTGCCCCGTTTCGTGTATTCCATTCCTCTGACCGGTGCATATCGTGATTCTGTATATACCGTCAGCCTGAAATATGGCGAGTATATCGACATGACTGCCTCCGACATCGCCAATTACAACCGCCTGTCGGGTGCAGTTCCTCCTGAGCAGGTATTACCCCAGCAGCGGGTTACCGAATGTCGTAAGCAGGGCGTACTCCAGATAGATTTCAGTCCTGTCGTATTCCGCAATAATCGCCATCAGCTGCTGGTCAGCTTCATGCTCCAGGTAGATGCCCGTCCTCTGAAGCGCTCCGAGCGTTCCAGTCGAGGTTCTCTGTTGGCTAAGGGCAAAGTATCAGCCTTTACTTCTTCTGATGCTTTGCGCTCAGCCTCTTCCCTCTATGCTTCCCATTCCGTCTTAGCCTCAGGCAGATGGGCGAAGATCAGAGTCAGCGAAACCGGTTTCCATCAGCTTACCGAACAGGTAGTGCGCCAGGCAGGCTTCTCCGATATCAGCAAGGTGAAGATTTACGGCTATGGCGGCAATCTGCAGAACGAAGCCCTTCTGGCGAGCGAGCTGCAGGCTACCGACGATTTGCAGGAAGTTCCCCAGTGCATCGTAGGCGGCAAGCATTATTTCTATGCCCGGGGGCCGGTATCCTGGAAGTCAGAAACCGCCCTCCAGCGCATCCGTAATCCTTATTCCGATTACGGCTACTATTTTATTACCCAGACCGATGGAGAGCCTCTGGTGCAGGATTCAGCCACCTTTGTTTCTTCCCATTATCCGCAGCCTTACGATTACCATTCCCTCTACGAGTCAGATGGTTACAGCTATTATCATGGCGGCAGAAACCTCTTCGATGCAGAAGAACTGAAGGTGGGCGATGAAAAGAAAGTGGTAATCACGAATACCACCGGTTCTGCGGCAGGCAAACTCTCCGTAGCCCTGACTACCACCACAAACAGCGTGGCTCAGATACTGAAGAATGGCAAGGCTTTGGGCGAAATCACCCTTTCTCTCAAGGATGACAATCCGTTGGAGGATATATCTTACCTCAAGGCTACAGAGCGGGTTGCCACTTATCCCATTTCCGATTTCCAGGATAAGGATACCATCTCCATCAAGGTCTTGTCAGGTGCTTCCATCCGCCTCGATTATATCTCCGTAACGTGGGCAGAGCCTAGAAGCTGTGCCTTTACCGCTGCCAACCTTGCTGCCGGTGGAAAGATTCCGGCTGCCCAGTATGTCTACGGCATCACCAACCAGGATCATCATGCCGATGGAGCAGCCGATATGGTCATCATCATACCCGCCTCACAGAAACTGCTGAAACAGGCTCAGCGACTGAAAGAATTTCATGAACAGCACGACGGACTGCGCGTTACCATCGTGCCTGCCGATGAACTCTATAACGAATTTTCTAGCGGTACCCCCGATGCCAACGCCTACCGCCGCTACCTGCGCATGCTTTCTGATAAGGCGCAGAGCGAGGCAGATATGCCGAAATATCTCCTGCTCTTCGGCGACTGCGTATGGGATAACCGCATGCTTACCTCCGGTTGCAGAACCCTAAATCCTGACGATTATCTGCTGTGCTTTGAGAGTGAAAACTCCTTCAGCGCCGTAGACTGCTTCGTCAGCGACAGCTGGTTCGGTATGCTCGGCGAGGGAGCCGGACTGTATCCTAACCGTGAGCTGCAGGATGTAGCCGTAGGTCGTTTTCCGGTAACTTATGCAGAAGATGCCAAGGTGCTGGTAGACAAGACCATCAGTTATGCTCAGAATGCCAATGCAGGCGCCTGGCAGAACACCCTGATGTTTATGGGCGATGACGGAAACGGAAACCTCCACATGCAGGATGCCGATGAGGTGGCAAATGATGTGCTCACCACCTATCCCGCCTATCTCGTCAAGAAGGTGATGTGGGATGCCTATACCCGCGAAACCTCCTCTTCGGGCAATACCTATCCCGAGGCAACGAGAATCATCAAGCAGCAGCAGGCTGCAGGAGCCCTCATCATGGATTATGCCGGACATGGCGATCCTACCCAGATGTCGCACGAATCGGTTCTGAAACTCACCGATTTTGCCGATTTCCGCAATACCAACCTGCCGCTCTGGGTAACTGCCTCCTGCGATATCATGCCGTTCGACGGACTCGATGCCAACATCGGAGAATATGCGCTGCTCAACGATAAAGGCGGCGCAGTAGCCTTCTATGGCACCACCCGTACCGTTTACGCCCAGTATAACAAGCATATCAACCGTGCCTTCATCCACAGAGTGCTCAGTCTGGTAGACGGCAAGCCTGTCACGATAGGCGAGGCGCACCGACTGGCGCAGAACGACCTGGTGAGCGGCAACGTACCTAATTCCGGCTCTGATGTCACGGTAAACTATCTTCACTATTCCCTTCTGGGCGACCCGGCTCTTGCGCTCAATCTGCCTATGCATCAGATTGTGGTAGATTCCATCAATGGCATTCCTGTTGCCGAGTCTGAAACCCTGCCGATGCTGAAGGCAGGCTCTATCGCCCGCATGGCAGGTCATATCGAGGGAGCAGACGACTTCCGGGGCGTCATCACCGCTACCGTAAGAGATTCCAAGGAAACGGTTACCTGTCGCCTGAACAATACCGACAAGGATGGCGCTGAGACGGCTTTCGAATACAAAGACAGAACCAAGACCCTGTATCAGGGCACCGATAGCGTCAGAGGCGGCAAGTTTGCCTTCTCCTTTGCCGTTCCGCTGGATATCAATTATTCCAACCAGAGCGGTCTGGTCAACCTCTATGCGGTGAATACCGCCAAGACCCTCTCCGCCCACGGCTCCAGCGAGCAGTTTACGGTAGGCGAGAGCGAGGAGCAGAAGAACGATTCCATCGGTCCTTCCATCTATTGCTATCTCAATTCGCCTTCCTTCATAGACGGCGGCAATGTCAACACCACCCCGTTCTTTGTGGCAAAGATAACCGATAAGGACGGAATCAATGCTGCAGGAAGCGGTATCGGCCACGACCTGCAGCTGGTGATAGATGGCGACATGTCGAAGACCTACGTGCTGAACAGCAATTTCACCTACGATTTCGGAACCTATACCAGCGGTTCCACCTATTACAGCATACCGCAACTGGAACCGGGCAAGCACGAACTCACCTTCCGAGCCTGGGATATCCAGAACAACAGTTCTACGGTGAAGCTCCGCTTCAATGTGGTGAAGGGACTGAGTCCGGCGCTCTTCGATGTGGGCGTAACTGCCAATCCGGCTAAGACCTCCACCACCTTCATCATCAGTCACGACCGCACAGAGAGCGATATGGACGTGGTGATAGAAGTGTTCGATTCGTCGGGCAGACAGCACTGGCGCCATTCCGAAAGCGGTGTACCTACCTCGGGCAGCTATACCGTCAGCTGGGACCTCACCTCCGATAGCGGCACCCCTCTGGGCACCGGCGTATATCTCTATCGCGTCAAGGTGGCGAGCGATGGCAGCAGCTACACCTCTAAAGTCAGGAAACTTATCATCATCAAATAAAAAATATATTTACAATGGCAATGAAAAGAATCTATAAGATATTCATCTTGGGATGTCTCGCTCTGATGGCATCAGAAGTGAAGGCGCAGGATAAGAAAGACCTCTTCAATCCTGTGAACTATGCAGTTATTTCGCAAACCATAGCTCCTGATGCCCGTGGTGGCGGCTTGGGAGACATCGGTGCGGCTACCGACCCTGATGTCAACTCTCAGTACTGGAATCCGGCAAAATATCCTTTCACCATTTCGCGTGCCGGTGTGTCGCTCAGTTTCACCCCTTGGCTGCGCTCGCTGGTCAATGATATGAACCTCGCCTATCTCTCTGGCTATTACCGCATTGGCGATTACAGCGCCGTATCTGCATCGCTCCGCTATTTCAATATGGGCGAAGTGTTTACCAGTCAGGAAGGCGCCGAGAGTGGCACGGGTATGACCATCAATCCTTACGAGATGTCGGTCGATGTGGCTTATTCTCTGATGCTCAGCGAGAAGTTCTCTCTTGCAGCCGCCATCCGCTGGATCTATTCCGATATGCGCTTCGATTATACCGAAGATAATTCGCCAGCCTCCGCTTTCGCAGCCGATATCGCCGCCTATTACCAGAACTATGTGGTCATCGGCCAGCGCGAATGCCAGTTGGGTTTGGGTTTGAATATTTCTAACATCGGTAGTAAGATTACCTTCAGCGGCAAGGAGTATGGCGAGTTCCTGCCAGCCAACATGCGTCTGGGTGCTTCGCTGATGATTCCTATCGACGAGTACAACCGCGTTACCCTGGCAGCCGATGCCAGCAAGTATCTGGTGCCTACCGTTCCGAAGCTGGAAGAGGGTGAGGACAATTCAGAATACGAAGACCGTGTGCATCGTGAGTATGATGATATTTCGGGCATCAGCGGTATCTTCAAGAGTTTCAGCGATGCTCCTGGCGGTTTCAAGGAAGAGCTGGAGGAAATCAACTACGGTCTGGGTGCCGAGTATGTATATAATGATAAGTTTGCGCTCCGTGCCGGTTATCATCACGAGAGTCAGAGCAAGGGTAACCGCAAGTACTTCACCGTGGGTGCCGGTTTCAAGATGAATGTCTTCTCGCTCGATGCCGCTTATGTGGTGGCTACCGCCAAGAGCAACCCGCTCGACCAGACCCTCCGCTTCACCCTGTCGTTTGATATGGATGGACTGAAGGACCTCTTTAAGAGATAATGTTGAGTGTTGAGTGTTGAATGTTGAATTTTTGCCTAACGGACTCAAGGGCGCTAGCCTAATTCAACATTCAACATTCAACATTCAACACTAAACATTTAACATTCAATAAATTTAAAGTGATGAATATACGTGTAGGATTTGGATATGATGTCCACAAGCTGGTAGAGAACCGCGACTTGTGGCTGGGAGGAATCAAGATAGATTATGAACTGGGATTGCTGGGCCACAGCGATGCCGATGTGCTGATACATGCCATTTGCGATGCTCTGCTGGGCGCCGCCAACATGCGTGATATCGGATATCATTTCCCGGATACGGCAGCAGAAACACTGAATGTGGATTCTAAGATTCTGCTCCGCAAAACGATGCAACTGATAGCTACCAAGGGCTATACACTGGGCAATATCGATGCCACAGTCTGTGCCGAACGCCCTAAACTCAATCCGCATGTGCCAGCCATGAAAGCCTGTTTGGCAGAGGTGATGGGGGTAGACGAAGACCAGATATCCATCAAGGCAACAACCACCGAGAAACTCGGATTCACGGGCAGAATGGAGGGTATCTCCGCCTATGCCACCGTTCTTATCCAGAAAGGATAGAACGCAATCAGCACGCCTTTAAAGAGCAGCACGCAATCAGCATGCCCTTAATCGGGAAGCACGCAATCAGCACGCCCTGAAAGGGCAGAAGCTCCTAGCCCAGGGCATCGCCCTGGGTATAATGGCAATCAGCAAGGCGCCCTGTAAGGGCAAAAGCTTTATATTCTGCAAAATGTAGAAAAAGTGTCAGAAAGTTGTTAATTTCCGTTTCTTTTGTTCATTTTTGCTTGATATATATCAAAAAAATGCAAAAACGTCACACTTTCTTGGCTGAATATTTGGTGAATAGCCGAAATAGTAGTAATTTTGCAGCGTCAAAAGGTTAATAGATTGTTTAGGTTAGTAGTAATAGATTTAGGTTTTTAGTTATTAGGTTT
>CAUFXJ010000034.1:0-34404 GCA_959596915.1 Segatella copri | reverse complement strand
GAAGGGACTTTTTCAGTGCCCTCCCTGGGCTAGGAGCTTTTGGGCCTTCAGCCCGACCTTGCCTGCCATTATCTGGACTTATGACACACCTTCTCGCCTTGACTTTTGGACAAAACCAGCCACTGTTAGCCCCGACTTTTGGATAGAATTAGCCATTGTTTGCCCCGACTTTTGGATAAAATTAACTATTGTTTGCCTTGACTTTTGGATAAAAGTTGTATCTTTGCACTGAAAATCAATAAATTACGCAAAATGGTATATTACAAACGAAACATAGATAAAAAACTCCTGGAATGGAAGGTTTCTCAAAGAAGGAAACCTTTGCTTATACGTGGAGCCAGACAAGTAGGAAAATCTTCTGCTGTACGTCAGTTAGGCAAAGCGTTTAAGTACTTTGTGGAGATAAATTTAGAGAGCCAACCATCCATAAGAGGACTCTTTTCAAAGGATATTGACGTGCATAGAACGTGTGAAGGCATAAGTGCAACTACCGGAATCCCTGTAATACCTGGAGAAACTCTACTCTTCATAGACGAGATACAAGTTAGCCAGGAAGCAATCATGTCGCTCCGTTATTTCAAAGAGGATTATCCGGAACTACATGTCATCGCAGCCGGCTCATTACTGGAATTTACCTTAGAGGAACTTCCTTCCTTTGGAGTGGGGAGAATACGTTCACTCTACATGTACCCTTTTTCTTTTGATGAATTTCTCATGGCACAGGGACTGGATACCACTATAAGTTACAAGCAGCAGGCATCACCCTCATCTCCGCTTCCTGATGCCGTTCACAACAAACTGGTAGCCCAGCTGAAGACCTTCTATCTGGTGGGTGGCATGCCTGCAGCAGTTACAGAATGGATTGAGACCCAAAGTTATTTGGAATGCGCTCATGTCCATAACGATATTCTGGATACCTATCAGGACGATTTTGCCAAGTATAAGTCGCGTATATCTCCAGCTTTATTGAGAAAGGTCTTGCGTTCCGTTGCTTTGCAGGCTGGCAGTAAGTTTGTTTATAGACAGGTTGCCGATGATGTTCATTCTTCGGTCATCAAAGATGCACTTCATCTATTGACATTAGCAGGACTCATAAAGCCGGTAACCCATACTGATGGAAATGGAGTTCCACTTGGTGCAGAAGAGAATAGTAGCTACAGAAAATACCTTTTCTTAGATTTGGGGCTGATGCAAACCATGTTGGGTACTCCTGCAGCTAATATCCTTTTGGCTTCGGATGTTGATTTTGTCAATAAAGGGGCGGCTTCAGAAATGTTCGCTGGCTTGGAACTCGTCAAGAATCACGACTGTTTCCAAAAGGCAGAGATGTACTATTGGCAGAATCTGTCAAAAGGAGCCAATGCAGAAATTGATTATCTGGAAGCGAAAGATGGTGTGGTTATACCGATAGAAGTGAAAGCTACTACCAGGGGCAGTATGCAAAGTTTATGGCTATTCATGAGAAAGAAAGCGCTCCATCATGCAGTTCGTACATCCTTAGAGAATTTTGGAGAGTTTGAATACATTGATAAAGAATCTCAAAATGCCTGTCGCCACGTAGATGTAATCCCACTTTATGCAATGAGTAATTTATGCAAACTAAGCGTTGCTCCGAAAGGGGATTAATGGCAACGTCAGGCGTAAGAGGTAAAGGTCGGCAAGTTTTCATTTGGTATAGTATCTTTACAATTTTATCTTTCGAAAGAGTGCGGAAGTTTGAATTAAAACAGGCTAACAAAGGTTACATGTAGGGACAGCAGAACGAACATGCTGCCCCTCTTTTCGTATTATTGCCATCACTCAAAACGGACATTCGGGAGGCTCTGAGAGACGGAAAAGAGTGACTATCCGGCTACAAATTCAGCTAGAGAAGATAAAAAGCAGAAATTACTAATTTTTGTAAAATGCCAGAGAAAAGAGCCATTTTTATCGGGAATAGCCCCTTTCAGGTGTCGCATTCCCCCACCAATGCGACACCTAAATGATAGCAATGCGACACCTAGGCAGGGGAATGCGACACCTTTTTCCAAATATTTTTTGTATATTTGCTCCATGATTGCGAAATAGGAGCCATGCCGGTTTGCTGTCCGACATACCTGTTCATCATACAGACAAGCCTCTTATGTTTCCAGGAATGATCTTCGCTCTGATGAAACATTAGGCTTGATGATGCAGCCTATCCATCATAGAGGAAAGCTCCTGGTCTTTGCGATAAATTGGTAAGCAGATATACAAGACAAAATATTAACATTTATTTTAAAGAACAAAACGTGTATGAAAAAGAAACAATTACACAAATCGAATTGGCTCGTCACGATGCTGCTGCTCGTGATGGCTATCCTCATGCCTTATGGGGGGGCATGGGCACAAACACCTTCCAAGCCTTCCAACGGTGATGGAGTAGACAATCCTTATCAGATATCCACAGCAGCCGAACTGGCGTGGTTCCGCGACCAAGTGAATAGCGGTAATACAACCATTTCAGCCACGCTGACTGAAGATATCGACTTGGCAGAGTTCTGCCATGCGAAGGATGCCGCCAAGAATACTGATGAACTCAGCTGGACTCCTATTGGTAACTCTGGTAATAAGTATCAAGGTACATTCGATGGCAACGGGAAGACCATCAGTAATCTCTACATCAATGCCACCTATTGGGATATCGGTATCACCCTTTTTACCGGTTTCTTCGGCTATGCTGATGTAGGTAGCAACATCAAGAACATCACTTTCGACAATGCAAAGGTAAAGAGTACTGGTGATGATTGTTATACTGGAATTTTGGTAGGAATTGCAGGCTCTTGTATTGAAAATATCAAGACCTTGGTTAACTGTTCAGTAGAAGGAAAAAACAACGTTGGCGGAATAGCAGGAGCTGTTGACAGCAACATCGGCAACTGCGAAAACCATGCAATGGTGAATGGTGCAAATTTTGTAGGAGGTATTGTAGGTTACTATTACAGTTCCGACAAATCCATCACTTCATGCGCCAATTATGGTGTCGTAACAGGTACGGGAAACCAAGTTGGTGGCATGGCTGGACATTTTGGCTCAGGAACCATTCAGAATTGTGCCAACTATGGTGATATAACGGGAACTTTCTATGTCGGAAACTTGATAGGATGTGCTGATGAATGCAATCTGGACAATGTGCTTGGCACTGGTAATGTTACTGCTACTTCTAATAAGGGTCAATCCGGTCTCCTTGTTGGAAACATAGAAAATTCCTCCAGCACCGCTTCTGGCATCCTGGCATACAACAGCAGTGCTAAGCTTACCATCAATGGAACTGTGCAGACAGGTGAAGCTGTCAAGGCTATCGGACAAGGCTCATTGACATCTGCTGACAAGATAAACGCATTCACCGCAGAACAATTGAAGAGCGGCATGGTTGCCAATCAGCTTCAGAAAAACGTATCAGGAAGTGCAAAATGGGGGCAAAAACTGAACACAGACGATTATCCTTTACTTGGCTCTGCTGATGAGGTTTACTTGGATGGTAATGTGACAACGAATTGTTTAGGCGAGCAGGTAAGTGCATTTACCAATACCAAGCCAGCACAAGAAGGCACATTAACGGTTAAGCATGGCGATAGTCCCATACATCACGAATCCGTGGCTGCTACCTGCACCACAGATGGCAACATCGAATATTGGGAATGTAATCTTTGTCATAAGTCTTTCTCAGACAAGCTGTTGACACAAGGAGTGAGCACTCTTGTAGTATCAGCTACAGGACACAAATATGGTGAGAACGACAAGTGTACGATGTGTCAGAAAGAAATTCCTTCCTTGACATTGGGTAACAATCTCATAACAATCGAAAAAACGTATGGCAGTAGGGATGAAATCAGCGGTTACAACCTTTATAAATATACAGCTCCAGAAGATGGCAGATTGGAGGTGACGGCAAGCAGCAACGGCAATAAAACCTGTGGCACCCTGTGGGAGAGCCCTACGGCTGCATCTCGCTTGACTTACGATGATTCTAGCAATTGGCCTGACTTCAAAATCACCTATACTGTAACGAAAGGCACCACTTATTATATCGGTGCAAGAAAATTAGATGGCAATGCCATCGAAGGCGAAGTCAAGCTCAATGTAAAAATGAATGGTCTTGAAGGTGAATTGCCAACAGGCATGACTGGTAAAGGAACTGAGGCGGAACCATTTGTGCTGAAGACGGCAGATCATCTGGCGTGGTTCCGTGAATTCGTGAATGAAGGCAACATGGAAGCCTGCGCAAAGATTGCCGATGATGTGAAAGAAATTGATATGAGCACTGTATGCCATAAGGCTGATGCCGAAAAGCAGGTAACAGAGCTCAGCTGGATTCCTATCGGTACCTCATATACTAATAGGTATCAAGGTACATTCGATGGCAACGGGAAGACCATCAGTAATCTCTACATCATCAATGCCGCCTCTAGTTCTGTCGGTTTCTTCGGCTATGCAGAAAAGGGCAGCATCAAGAACATCACTTTCGACAATGCGAAGGTAAAGAGTACTGTTGATTATTATACTGGAATTTTGGCAGGATTCGGAGAGCTTTGTATTATTGAAAATATCAAGACCTTGGCTAACTGTTCGGTAGAAGGAAAAAATGGCGTTGGCGGAATAGCAGGAATGGCAAGTGGCGACATCGGCAACTGCGAAAACCATGCAATGGTGAATGGTGCAAATTCTGTAGGAGGTATTGTAGGTGCCTATAGGGGATCCGGCAAATCCATTATTTCATGCGCCAATTATGGTGTCGTAACAGGTACGGGAAACAGCGTTGGTGGCATTGCAGGAAATTTTGGCTCAGGAACCATTCAGAATTGTGCCAACTATGGCGATATAACTGGAGCTGATATTGTCGGAAACCTGATAGGAGATGGTTCTATATGTAATCTGAACAATGTGCTTGGCACTGGTAATGTTATTGCTACTTCTGATACAGAGCGTGCCGGTCTCCTTGTTGGAAACATAGAAAATTCCTCCAGCACCGCTTCTGGCATCTTGGCATACAACAGCAGCTCGAAGCTTACCATCAATAAAATTGAGCAGACAGGTAATGCTGTCAAGGCTATCGGAAAAGGCTCATTGACCTATCCAGAAAAGATTAAGGCATTCACCGCAGAGCAGCTGAAGAGCGGCGAGGTGGCTTACCTGCTCAACGGAAGCAAATCAGAAGGTGAACTGGTTTGGTATCAGAAACTCGGCACAGATGCTTATCCTGTGCTTGTTGCTGAAGAGGGCAATACTGTATATCATGGATCGTTCACTTGCTGCGATGGAACGGCTTCCTCATATAGCAACAGTACCTCTGAGAATGAATTGGTTCACGTAGCATCTGCCACTTTAACCAGTCCTAAGTTCGATGCCGACAAGCACATCTATCACATGGGCTGCAGCAACGAGAACTGCCCTGAGCATAAGTATGCAGCAAATGCAGATGGAACACTGAAGGCTACAAAGGCAGACGGCAAGTTCTATGTCGAGAAACTAGCCCTTACCGATGCTTCTACAGCCATCAACACCCAGGCTAAGTTCACGATAAAGGACCTTCAGTATAGCCGTCAGCTCACTGAGGGACAGAAGGGTTATGTAACACTCTGCCTTCCTTTCGATATCAATGTTGCTGATGTTACTGGTGCAGAGAAATGCTATCCGGTAGGAGATATGATGATTCACATGCCTACAAATGATGCAAGTGTATTGAAATTCGTTCTTATGCTCGATGAGCAGTCTGACATCAAGGCTGGTACACCAATGATTGTTAAGCTTGGTGCTGAGGGCACAGCTCAGAAATTGGTTGCAAAGGCGCAGAATGTAGAGTACAACGCCAGCTTCTTTGCAAATCCAACAGCCAAGTCGCTGACTCTGAGAGACTGGGATGGTAAGAGCGGTTTTATGACTATCTGCCATGAACTGACAAATGCCTCAATAGGTGGTGTTTATACTACCACTCCTATGACAGAAGGAAGCTACAGTTTCCGTGCAGATGGTAAGTTTGGTATCCACACAGGTGATTTGTCTCCTTATCGCATATATCTGAACGTCCAGCCATCGCAGTCGGCTTCTTCACGTACCATGCTGTTCAGCATCGGTTTGCCTGATGACAGTTCTACCACTGGTATCCGCATCATCAGCTTAGGAGATGGCAAACAGACTGGTTCATCAGCCATTTATACCTTAGAGGGTCAGCGCGTAATGGGAACACCTCGCAAGGGCATCTATATCAAGAATGGAAAGAAATTTAGTGTTAAATAATTAATCAACAAGGTATTATGAAAAAGAAAGAGTATATATCACCTGCAATTCAGGTATTTGAAATGAATACACCTTGCATCCTGGCAGGAAGTGGAGAAGAAACCGGTGGAGGAAGTACCGGAAGTGGAATAACGCAAGAAGAATGGGATAGTATGGGACCAGGCTTCGGCTCAAATGATCCGAAGTACCCAGGTGAGGGAGTGTAATTATACACTTCTGGTTCTAACATAAGTAAGGGCTGCAGACGGTAACAATGCCGTTTGCAGCCCTCGTTGTTTAAATGGCCGAAGCATCGAGATGCCATCTTGATTAATCCTGTTTAATCATTCAATATTATTCGTGTTCAATGTTGCCGCCCAACTTAGCTTCCTGAATTGGCAGCAAGTTGCTGCAAAATTCTAATCTCTTGACTATAAAGCTGATATAACTTTTTTGTATAGCGCAAATTTCTTTCTGACAGTCCTTCTGCATCAGGCATATAACGCTTACAGAGTTCCTTGACCCATTGCAAGTAATCTTTATCTAAAATGTTTATCGGCTTGTCCATACCTTTATTCTTTATTACTGAACTTTCGCATGTGGTTCAAGTACGGGCTGAAGGCCCAAAAGCTCCTAGCCCAGGGCATCGCCCTGGGTATAATGGCAATCAGTAAGGCGCCCTGTAAGGGCAAAAGCTTTATGTTTTGTCTGGAGTTTTAAAGCTTTTGCCCTTACAGGGCGACAGGTTTGCGTCCGTAATTACCCAGGGCGCTGCCCTGGGCTAGGGGCTTCTGCCCTTTCAGGGCGTGTGGAACTCACTTGCGAAACTTGAATTTATTATACTTTCAGGCTAAGTTCTTCATAACCATCTGTTATATAATTATCTACCGCAAAGTTACGACTTTATTTTCATATCTGCAAGAGATTTCCGGTAAAAGTTACAGAAAAAGTTTCTATGGTTGCACGCAAGTACATGAAGAAGAATACTCAAGTGGCTCAGTCAGCCAGCTCAAGTGGTTCAATCAAGCAATTCAAGTAGTTCAGTAAGCGAGTTCAGACGTCTCAGTTAGCTGATGCAGACGCCTCTGTTAGCTGATGCAGACGTCTCGATAAGCTTACAGATACGTCTCGATAAGCTTACAGATACGTCTCGATAAGCTTACAGATACGTCTCCGTTAGCCTACGCTGTCATATTCGTAACCCGATGCAGTCATATTCGTAACCCGATGCAGTCATATTCGTAACCCGATGCAGTCATATCAGTAACCTGATGCAGCCATATCAGTTACCCAGCGAAGCCTTCATATGAACAAATTTTATGTAATTATCTATCATCTATCACGATTTATATCTCTTATATATCTTAATAAGCTGATATACAGGTGCTTGAATGGCGTGATAGATACTTCAAAAATGGAAAAATCCATCACGCTATCCATCACGATTTGGGGTTATCCCTCACGATTTTCTCACTACACTCTACCAAATACTGCATATCAGTGTTGAAAGGCTTACGATGGATGGCAACAGAACTCTAGATATGGCCATCTATTAAAGTAGTCAACTAAAAATATGACTAAGTTTCAGGAAAGTCAACGTGAATTATAAATAAGTTTTAACCGAGTCAACTCGTCTTACAAATAAAACAAAAAGTGATCAACTAAAATCGTTAAACCACAAAGGTTATGGTTTCATGGCATGAAATATTTTATTTCATACTACGAAACTGTTCGTTTCAAGCGGAGAAACACTTTGTTTCATCCTGTGAAACAAAGTGATACGTGTAGTTTCCTATATTTAGTTTACTACCTAGAGTCTTATTCCTGGTGAAGGTTGACAATTAATAATCGTTATTCCTAACCAAGATTGTCAGTCTCTGCTTTCGTCCCATCGGCAAAGGATTTTGCTTTACTCGTAAATGAATTCGGTTACTTCTGCATAATGATTAGCAGAAAAACGTGATAGATAACCCCAAATCGTGATGGATATTGTAAACTTTTTGTCAATCTATCACGCTAAGTAAAAGAGGCAACAGTCTCATTATTAAATAGTTAGAGTTTTGAAAACGGAAAACGTGATGGATGTGAGGGATAAAACAGATTTTAAACTAAAAAATGAAGGTATTCTATTAGATACGCGAGTCCGTTAGGCGTTCTATTAGAAACGCCTAGCGGGCTCTCGTATACTTGATACGGCGTTTCGCCGTACATGGGCAGTTGGCAAGATACAGGCTCGTTTCTAAATTCTGAAGGGCTTGTAATGACCTTTATCGGCGAAGGCAAGCATCTCCTTGTCGCCTCGACTATCACCGAATGCTTCTATCTCGTATTGGGAGCGGACGAAGGGAGCGGCGGATGCAGGAGAGGAGGTGGATGTGGGTGCTGAAAGTGCCTCGCAGATGCGATGCACCTTTTCCTCGCCATAGCAGTTGTTGCTCTTGAATTTGCCGGTAAGTCTGCCGTCAATCACTTCTATCTGGGTGCCTAAAACCTTGACTCCATCCAGACCGCGAACTTTAAAGAACGGGCGGACCCAATTGTCGATGCTGGCACTCACGATGAAAACCTGAGCACCTGCAACCAGGGCTTCGTGTACCAGCGTAACACCTTTGGGGCGCAACAGATGCTGGTATTCTTCGGCAAAATCGCGGCAGAGCGCATCAAACTTCTCGATACGCATGCCGGCAAAAAGATGGGCAAAGATGAGTTGCTTCGCCTTCCAGTTGGGAAAAAGATGCAATTTCATCAGTACCAGGAGCGGACTATACATCAGGAAAACCATCAGAAAACGACCGGTACCCTTGGCATATCTGATGAATTCCAGCAGGGTATCGCTTGTTGTCAGCGTTCCGTCGAAATCGAAACAATATAATTTTTTCTTCATTTTCTTATACGATATAAATAAGGATCAGGAAGGAGAGCAACCAAGCAAGCACGATAAACTGGGTGATGCGGTCGCGCAGGATAATCTTCGTAGGGTCACCACTCTTCTGGTCTACCACAGCTATCTGGATGTATCTCAGCAAACCTACCAGCACAAAGACACTCGTAAGATAGAGATAATCAGTATGGAAATTATCAATTACCTCCGGACTCACCGTATACATGATGTAACATACCAGGGTTACGGAAGCCGTAATCGTGATAGCCTGGTTGATGAAGGTGAGGTTGTAGCGGATGGTATTCTTGCGGGGAGCTTCGCCCGTCTTCTCCATGCGCAGCACATCATCGCGGCGCTTGGCAAAACTCATGAAGAGGGTGATGAGGAAGGTCATCAGCACAATCCACTTACTGAGTACGATGCCCGTTGCTACACCACCTGCCAGCAGACGGAGTACGAAACCGAATGCCACGATACACACATCGATGATGGCATATTGCTTGAATTTGGCGCAGTAGCCGAGATTCAGAAACCAATAGAAGATGATGATTCCCATCGTCTCCCATGATCCGAGCAGGCTGCATATACCCATAGAGAGGGCAAACATCAGGAACATCAGTCCGTATGCCTGTTTGATGCTGACCGCTCCCGATGCTATCGGACGATGGCACTTGACCGGGTGTCGGCGGTCGGCCTCCACATCATAGATATCGTTGAAACAATAGATGCTCGATGCGGCAAAACTGTAGGCGAAGAAAGTAATCAGACCCGCCAGCAGAGCATCTGTATGCAACAGGGCGCCGCCAAAGAACAGCGGTAAGAAGATAAAGCCATTCTTGATCCATTGCTTCGGGCGAACCAGTCGCAGCAGCGCTGCAAACCCTTTACTGTCTTCCAATTTATTCTCGTTCATAAAACTCCAATTTTCTTAATAAATAAACTCCTTTTTACTTGATAAACTTAGCTAACTCTTTAGAAATCCATCCGGCTATCTTGCTCAGAATCCATGCTGCAGGCAGGGTGATGCCTATACAGATGAAGAAGGTAGGCCAATAGCCTAAATGATATGGTTCAATGTATTTCAGCACGAAGTGGATATGTAGCAGATAACACTCCAGACTCAGCGCTCCCACAAACATGAACCCCTTGTTAAACCAACTCGGTGTGCGGCGGAAGATGCGGTTCAGCAGCAGGATGCTGGTGATGGTGAGTGGGATATAGAGCATGCGTTCCAGGAAGAGCGGAAACATGCCATGCTTCTCCTGTTCCAGGAAGATGCTCGCCAGCAGCGTCATCAGGAACATGAGCCATATCATCCATATCGAAGTGCCGTCGAGCGTCTGTTTCTGTCTGACCATCTCACCCATGTTGATGCCGATGAAGAAGATAGGCACGCGGCTCCAGAAAATCTCCAGGTGTCCTACAGCCTGATGTATCGGGGTAACATATTGTACCAGGATGCACCACATAATCATCACCACCGGCAGCCAGCGGTAGATAGGATGGCGCCTGATGAGTTCCATATAGGCAGGGGCAAAGAGATAGAGCATCATCGTAGCCGGGATGTACCAGAAGTTGAGCTCATCATGCAGCCAGAAGCCCCAGTTGATGGTTATCTCGCCAAAGAGATAGATCCAGTTCCATGTGCTTCCGCCCTGGAAAGTCGGGATATAGAAGAGGCAGGCGATGATGAGCCAGGTAGGGTAGATGCGCAGATAACGGCGGATGAAGAAATGTTTGGCAGAAGAATTCTTCATCCACGAGAACCAGAGACCTATTCCGCTGAGAAAGAGGAACATGTCTACACCGACATTGCCCATTCTGCGAAGCCCGAAAAAGGCATCTTCTCTAGGCAATGCCACATGAAAGAGGATGATGAACAGCATGGCTGCTCCCATCAACTCGCCGCGAAACCGGCTGATATTCGCCAGTTCTATATCTTTAATCTTCATAAGCTAAGTGAAGAGTGAAGAACGAAGAGTGAAGAATTCTCTTGTCTTCTTGTTTGTTTTTTTGTTATGGAGGTGAAAAACGAAGGGTGAGTTTCAATAGCTATTGAATTCTTCACTCTTCACTCTTCGTTCTTTACTCTCAATGCTTCGGGTTTGGAATCTTCTTCATCAGTTGGGTGAAGAGCCAAGCCAGGCAGATGCTCGATATGATGTAGAGGAGCAGGCCGGCATAGATGTCGCCCTGACGGCTGATAGGGATGAATATCTTGCGGGTGATAGGGTGGCATACGAAGAGAGCGGCTGATATGCTGCCCATCCACTCTAATACCTTATAAATACCTGATAACCAGCTGATGTTCTGAAGAAGGTCGGCTACCAATACGCTCAGCAGACAGAAGAAGAACGGCACGAAGGTCCAGCCAACCATGCTGCCGCTCAAACTGTAAATCAGCGAGATGCAGAAGATGCAGCCAAAGAAATTGGTGATAGGCGAATGGAAGGTCATCAGAATCTTCTCGCCATAGCGGGCATAGAGGATGCCCAGTCCGAATGGCAACATGCCGCCCATAAAGTTGTAGCGGTAGCGGTTCATTGCTTCGCTCTCTGGATTGTCAAAACCCAGGATGAGCTGGATGCCGATGCAGATGGCCATCAATCCTACGGTCCATCCCCAATGGCGGCGATAGAGCAGCAGACGATAGACGATGTAGAGTTGCAGCATCAGACCGAAGAACCAGTACGGACCCGGCCAGATGATTCTGTCCGGATTCTCCAGCACATTGTTGAACATGCCCAACATCGATATGATATCCAGCGCCTGATAGTGGTGAGGACCCTGCGTGATGTAGTCAACCATCGTGAATGCCACGAAACCTGCTATCATCATCTTGAAGAGTTTCAGATAGTGATAGCGGATAAAGTGGAGCGGTTCGCGCCAGTTGATGCTTCCTGTAAGCTTCTTGCCCGAGATGCTGTACATTCTGGTCTGCTGTTCGGTAGAGAGATGAGGTTTAGCCTCGTATTTCATCACCAGTCCGTAAGCACTCAGGAAGAGGAATACGGGCACACCATAATGACCGAAGAACGAGAGCAGGTGCACAGGCAGGTTGAGGTCCATGCTGGTCATTACCTGGTTCAGCCAGTCAACATTGTGCTGAAAGTACTGATATTCGTTCTCCTTGACAATAGGTCCCAGCCAATGGCAGTAGTTATGCATGAAGATGCCGATGATGGCGAGTCCTCTCAGGGCATTGCATGCTGGGCGTGATAGAATAGCACTATTCATAATCAGTTTCTCCTTTCTTTCTTTTTTACCTTTTTACTTTCTTCCTTTTTTATCTTTTCCAGATGCGCATCACGAAGTTTGTCGTAATCGGCAGAGTTTTTGAGGATACGTGGCCGCATCTCGTCATATTTCGGACTCAGAATGTTATATTCCTCCTTATAGGTAGGTGTCTCGATTCCAGCCAGATACAGCAGGAGATGAGGCAGAGCATCGGTCATGAAACGCTTGTCCTTAGCCTTGCGTATCTGACGGTAGATATCGCGGTGGTTCCTGATATATTTTGGCGAACAGTATATCCAGAACGGAATTTCAAACTCATAGTGAGCCAGCGGCCAGTCGATTTCTGCAGAGTGGTTACGGCAGATGAAGCCACGGTTCTCTTCGTAGCATTCCTCGCCATGGTCGGGCACGTAGATAACGATGGCATCCTGCTTCTGGAACCGCTTCACAATCTGGGCTACGATAGAGTCGTTGTAGAGGGTGGCGTTATCGTAATGACTCAGCATCTTGCGCTGGGCATCGGTCAGTTCAGGGCGCTTGTCTTCATAACTGCTTGCCCAGAAGCGGGCTTGCTTCGTGCGGTAACGCAGCTTATAGTTTACATGCTGTCCCATCAGGTGGAAGATGGTGAGATTGTGCTCCTTCTGGAAGTTCTTCAGACTGTCATCATAATCCTTCAGCAATCCGTCGTCCAGGTCGTGGAGTTGGGTGTTGCGATGGTCAAACTGGAGTTTGCTCAGTTCCGGGTTGTTCAGGAAGAAACCGCCGCTGAAGTCGTAAACCGCCTCCTTTGCCTGTGGCAGGAATTCGTTGGTGATGAAGGTTACGTTGTAGCCTGCCTTTCGGAACACTTCAGGGAAGAGCGGATAGTCGCACCATTCGCCTTTCTCGCCTACCACATGGGTAGAGAGCATGTTCTTGAAAACGAAACTGGTCAGGTTCCAGCAGGTTACCACATCGGTAAACTTGGTGAGTTTGCGCGATTTCTCCAAGGCTACCTGCTGTGGAGTGGTATCCATGAAATAGCCGTACTGCTGGGAATGATGGCGGCCGAAGCTTTCGCCGATAATCAGTACGATGTTTGGCGAGCGGTAGCTGCAGCTGTCAACCTTTACCTCGTGGGCAGCATGAATGAGTTGGGTAATCTGATGCGCAGCCAGCTGGTTGGCATAGATACTGAATTGGAGTCGGTAGATTGGCAGATAGAGTACAGCATGATCTTTCTCAGTCAGGATATGCTCTACTTCGCCTATCGTTCTACCGTTCATGAGTTTATGGTAAGCCATCTTGTTGTGCCAGGAGGTACAGCATCCTGCGATGAGGATGATGAGGCATAGGATTCCGAAGCTGGCAGGCATGGCTGCAGTCATGCGGGGGATAGCCATCAGCCGTTTCTTGACTGAAGCCAACTCCAGAACGGTAATGATGAAAACGTATAGCTTGATGAGTTGCTTGCGGAAGATGGCGATGAGAATCTGGATGAGAGCCAGAAGCAGAATCCAGCCCACACTACTGAAGAGAACCTCGGCAGAGATGAGGGCTGAGAGGAAACTGCTAGCCTCCGAACTGTTGGTCTCGCCCACCAGCATCAGCATAGAAGGGTTGAGCGTAGAGCCGAAATTCACGTAGCAATAGGTGTCGGCGGCAGCAGTACTATATAATATAAGGTATAGTACTGCACGCAGGCCCCAGCGCACCTTCTTGGGGAAGATGGCGACAACGGCACACACAACATAGAGGTCGACAAAGAGTTCCAGGAACAGGTTGTCGTATAAAGTCCCCTTGGCTGGTGTAGTCACGATAGAACTGATCATGCCCAGCAGGTACATGAACACAAAGAAGTTGGCATTTCTGCGAATCGGCGCAGAAGCCACGTTCAGACACTTCTTAATGATTTCTTTCCAACTCATTTTTTGCTATTTGTTGTTTAAATATGATTTAAAGCGGTTTCGGAGAGAGGGATGCCTAGAGCTGACTGTAGTTTCTGACAGCCAGTTGCTCGATGCATTCCGGCACCATTCCCCTGATGCTTTCCTCTTCTTTGATACGCTTTCTGATTTCCGTGCTGCTGATGTTGAGCAGTGGAGTTTCTACGATGGTAACGCCTTCAGGCACATTGCCTATGCTGGCTCCCTGACGCGGATAAACCACGATGGGATAGTGGGCTAGGATGTCGTCGTGGTGGTACCACTTGTCGAAAGCAGCCCAGTTGTCGCCACCAATCAGCAGGGTGAACTCGTTTTCGGGGTAATCCTTGCTGATGGCTTGCAGCGTGTGCCAGGTATAAGATGGCTTAGGCAAGCGGAACTCATAGTCGCATGCCTTCAGTTGTGGCTCGTGCTCCAGCGCTTTTTCTACCATTTCCAGGCGCAGCTGGTCGTCGAGCAAGTCGGTAGCGGTCTTCTTGAATGGGTTCATGGGCGAAACCATGAACCACACCTCATCCAGGCAGGCCTTCTCGCAAAGGCTTTTCGCCAATGCAATATGGCCCGTATGGATGGGGTTGAAGCTACCGCCAAAGATTCCTACCTTCTTCATTTCTTACTCTGCGTCTAGGAAGGCCTTGACGAGCTGATAAACCTCCTGCTGAGCCTTCTCCAAGTCATCGTTTACGACCACGTGGTCAAACTGAGGGGCAAAGGTCAGCTCATAGCTTGCCTTCGCAAGGCGCTGCTCGATAACCTCAGGCGCATCAGTATTTCTGCCTACCAGACGGCGGCGTAATTCCTCTACCGAAGGTGGCTGGACAAAGATGCTCAAGGCACGTTCGCCATAAAACTTCTTGATGTTTACACCACCCTTCACGTCAACATCGAAAATCACCGACTCGCCCTTGGCGAGCTGGTTTTCTACCTGTGACTTCAGGGTGCCGTAGAATCTGTCCTGGTAAACCTCCTCGTACTCCAGGAACTCGTCAGCCTCAATCTTAGCCTTGAATTCCTCTGGAGAGAGGAAGAAATACTCTACACCATTCTGTTCTGTACCGCGAGGAGCACGAGAGGTACAGCTGATAGAGAAAGCCAGCTTCAATTCCGGGTGCTCTTTCATCAGCCAGTTTACTATTGTGCTCTTACCGCTGCCCGATGGGGCGCTGAAAATTAACAATCCGTTCTTCATTTTACTTTGAACTTTGAATATTGAACTTTGAACTTTATGATTAGTAAAGCAAATGAATTCTTCACTTTTCACTCTTCGTTCTTCACTTTATTAAAGAGCATTCAGCACCTGCTCCTTGATCTGTTCCAGTTCGTCCTTCATCTTCACCACGATGTTCTGCATTTCAGCCTGGTTGCTCTTAGAGCCGGTGGTGTTGATTTCGCGTCCCATTTCCTGTGCGATGAAACCGAGTTTCTTTCCTACACCATGACCTTCCTCATTCATGGTCTCGCGGAAATACTTCAGGTGGTTGGCAAGGCGCTGCTTCTCCTCGCTGATGTCGAGCTTCTCGATGTAGTAGATGAGTTCCTGCTCCAGGCGGTTCTTGTCGTAATCCACATTCGGAATCTGCTGCAGACCGTTAACGATGTTCTGTCTGATCTTCTCCACGCGAGCCTTCTCGTATGGCTCGATGCTGGCAAGGAGAGTCTGGATGTTATCCACCTTCTCAGTAAATTTCTTCTGGAGAGCGGCTCCTTCTTGCTTGCGGAAGGCAACGAGATGGTTCACAGCTTCGCAAATTGCATTTTTTGCCACTTCCCACTCCTCATCGCTCAATTCTTCCACATCCGTCTTCGTTGTTACATCAGGAAGACGCAACAGAGTGCTATACCAGTCGGTTGGCTCAGGAATGCCTGTTTCAGCCGAAATCTTCTTGATTTGCTGGTAATAATTCTGTACAAGCGCCGCATTGATAGGAGTGGCATCTGTGGTAGCATCCTTATCAATCCAGATGGCGAAGTCAACCTTGCCTCTTTCCAGATTTTTAGAGATATACTGACGGATTTCCATCTCCTTCTCTCTATAGAGCGGAGCAATACGAGTAGAGAGGTCAAGAGTCTTGCTATTTAATGACTTTATCTCTACATTAATCTTCTTTGTTTTAAAGGCCGCGGTAGCTTTTCCGAAGCCTGTCATTGACTGTATCATATAATCTTTCGCGTTAAATTTCTGCAAAAGTACAAAAAAAAGCGAGAAAATGAGTATATTTGCACCTTAATTTAAGAATATATTTTTTAATTATGTCGTGTATATTGAATATTGAGACGAGTACGGACGTGTGCTCAGTGGCAATTAGTGATAGTGGACAGGTGATTTTCAACCAGGAAGATCACACAGGTCCTAACCATGCAGTTAAGTTGGGTGTGTTTGTGGATGAGGCTCTTGATTTCCTCGATTCTCATGGTCTTCCGCTGGAGGCTGTGGCGGTAAGTTGTGGTCCGGGTTCCTATACCGGATTGCGTATCGGTGTGAGTATGGCGAAGGGCATCTGTTATGGTCGCGGTGTGAAACTCATCGCTGTTCCAACACTCGAACTGATGGCAGTGCCTGTATTGCTTGGCGAACATCCTGAGGAGGAAGACGCCCTCATCGTACCTATGCTCGACGCCCGCCGCATGGAGGTATATGCCGAAGTGCTCGACCGCGCCCTGAAGGTGGTTCGCCCTATTCAGGCAGATATTGTGGATGCTGATACCTACAAGGAATACCTGGACCAGCATCATGTATACTTCTTCGGAAATGGCGCTGCCAAGTGTATGGAGACCATCAACCATCCGAATGCTCACCTTGTAGAGGGCATTGAGCCTTTGGCAAAGAATATGGCTCCGCTGGCAGAGAAGCGTTTTGTAGAGGGCAAGTTCGAAGATGTGGCATATTTCGTGCCTTTCTATCTCAAGGATTTCGTGGCTAAGATGCCAAAGAAACTGCTCTAGAATTATTGATTATATAAAATATTGTAAGAATGAATATAGACGGATTAGACTATAATACCCAGAGAGCTAAGCTCATTCTGCCTGAGTATGGCCGTGAGATTCAGCAGATGGTAGATCATTGTCTGACGCTTGCCGACCGTGAAGAGCGCCAGCGTTGTGCAGAGACCATTATTGCTGTCATGGACCGTATGTTCCCTGAGAACAGAGGGGTAGAGGACCATGAGCAGAAACTCTGGGACCAGCTTGCCATCATGAGCAATTTCCAGCTCGACATCGATTTCCCTTATGATGTATCGGATGCTGTGAAGATAGCAACCAAGCCGGAGCCTTTGCCATATCCTATGCAGCACATCCCGGTGCGCCATTATGGAGCTATGCTCTTCGAAATTTTCGAAAAGCTGAAGACCATGGAACCAAGTGAGGAGCGCGATAAACTCGTGGAGCTGACTGCCAACCAGATGCATCGCGACCTGGTAACCTGGAGCCATGGCTCCAGCGATGTAGCCAAGGTAGCTTCCGATCTGGCACGTTTTACCGATGGCAACATCCAGCTCGATCTCGATACTTTCGTTTTCGAGAAGGTTGAGGTACAGCCTAAGAATGTAAATAATAAGAAGAAAAAGTAATCCACATTATTATATATAGTAGACAAGCTTATGGAGTCTTTCATCATAGAGGGCGGTCATCCGCTCAAAGGTACAATCACACCTCAGGGCGCCAAGAACGAGGCCCTGCAGGTTATCTGTACCACAATCCTTACCGACGAGCCTGTGCGCATCACCAACGTGCCGGACATCCTGGATGTGAACAACCTGATTAAGTTGCTCCAGGAGATAGGTGTCAAGGTAACCAGGCACAGTCGTCACGACTATACATTCCAAAGTGATGAGTTGAAACTCGATTATCTCGACAGTCTGGAGTTTGTGAAGAAATGTTCTTCTCTTCGTGGTAGTGTGCTCATGATAGGTCCGCTGCTCGGTAGATGTGGCAAGGCTACCATAGCTCAGCCGGGTGGCGATAAGATAGGTCGTCGCCGTCTGGATACCCACTTCCTGGGCTTCAAGTATCTGGGAGCCAACTTCGTTCACGATGATGAGCGTAATGTTTATCAGATACAGGCAAAGAAGCTGAAGGGCTGCTATATGTTGCTCGATGAGGCTTCGGTTACCGGTACCGCCAATATCATCATGGCATCTGTATTGGCAAAGGGCACTACCACCATTTATAATGCAGCTTGCGAACCATATATCCAGCAGCTCTGCCATCTGCTCAATGCGATGGGTGCTCAGATCAGCGGCATCGCCAGCAACCTGCTCACCATCGTGGGTGTTGATAAACTGCATGGTGCCGAGCATCGCATCTTGCCGGATATGATTGAGGTAGGTTCGTTCATCGGCATGGCGGCAATGTGTGGCGAAGGTGTGCGCATCAAGAATGTGTCTGTCAAGGATTTGGGTATTATTCCTGATGCATTCCGCCGTTTGGGAGTGAAGATAAAGATAGAGGATGATGACCTTGTGATTCCAGAGCAGAAGCATTATGTCATCGATTCGTTTATTGACGGCACCATCATGACGCTTGCCGATGCCCCTTGGCCAGGACTCACTCCAGACCTTCTTTCCGTGCTCCTCGTAGTGGCTACCCAGGCTCGCGGCAGCGTCCTCTTCCATCAGAAAATGTTCGAGAGCCGCCTCTTCTTCGTGGATAAACTGATTGATATGGGTGCGCAGATTATTCTCTGTGACCCTCACCGTGCAGTGGTGGTAGGTCATGACCATAAGATCAAACTGCGTGCTGGCAGAATGACCAGTCCTGATATCCGTGCCGGTATTGCCCTGCTGATTGCTGCCATGAGTGCCAATGGTACCAGCCGCATTGCCAATATCGCCCAGATAGACCGTGGTTACGAGGATATCGAGCATCGCCTTAATGCGCTGGGTGCCAAGATAACCCGTGTCTGCGACTAAGTAAGTGAAGAGTGAAGAACGAAGAGTGAAGAATTCAATAGCTTTGCTAATCATAAAGTTCAAAGCTCAAAGTTCAAAATTCAAAGTAATATGATAAGACGCGATGAAGTATATAAGATAGGCAAGTTGGGAAAACCTCATGGCGTGAAGGGCGAGATAACTTTCGCCATTACAGATGATGTTTTCGACCGTGTAGATGCCGAGTACCTGGTGCTCGATATCGATGGCATCCTTGTGCCTTTCTATTTAGAAGAATATCGGTTTAAGAACGATGAGAATGTGCTCGTGAAGTTTGAGGATATCGATACCCAGGAGCAGGCACGCAACTATACCGGTTGCGAGGTTTTCTTCCCACGTCATCTCTCTGACAGTGATGAAGAGAACATGAGCTGGGCAGAAATCATCGGTTTCCACTTGGTAGATGCTGTAAGCGGCAAGGTGGTAGGAACCATTGATCATGTAGATGATTCCACCCTCAATCTTCTTTTCGAGGTAACAACCGATGCAGGTGATGAAATCCTCATCCCTGCCAGCAACGACCTCATTGAAGAGGTGAGTGCTGAAAAGAAAGAAATCAGAATGGCAATTCCAGAGGGATTGCTCGACTTATAAAGTGAAGAGTGAAGAACAAAGAGTGAAGAATTCATTTGCTTTACTAATCATAAAGTTCTAAGTTCAAAGTTAATAATTTCAAAGTAAATGAAAAAACAACAGATATGTATTCTCGGTTCTACGGGAAGTATCGGTACACAGGCGCTTGATGTCATCGAACAGCACAGTGACCTTTACGAGGTGTATTGCCTCACCGCCAACAACCGAGTGCAGGAACTTGCCGAGCAGGCTCGCAAGTTCCATCCGGCTGCTGTGGTCATAGCCAATGAGGCTCGTTACGAGGAGCTGAAGGATATGCTCAGTGATGAACCTGATATCAAGGTTTATGCCGGTGCTCAGGCGCTTTGCGATATCGTACAGGCTGAGCCTATCGATATGGTGCTGGCTTCCATGGTAGGCTTCTCGGGCCTGGAACCAACCATCCATGCCATCAAGGCGCGTAAGAAGATATGTCTTGCCAACAAGGAAACGCTGGTGGTTGCGGGTGAGCTGATCTGCAATCTTGCACAGGAATATCATGTGCCTATCCTCCCTGTTGACAGCGAGCATAGTGCCATCTTCCAGAGTCTGGTGGGTGAGGGCGACAACGAGGTAGAGAAGATTCTCCTGACCTGTTCGGGTGGTCCTTTCCGTAATTATACCCACGAGCAGTTGGAGAAGGTGACTGCTGCCGATGCCCTCAAGCATCCTACCTGGGATATGGGTGCCAAGATAACCATCGATTCGGCTTCGCTCATGAACAAGGGCTTCGAGGTGACAGAAGCTAAATGGCTCTTCGGGGTTCCGGCTGATAAGATAGAGGTGCTTATCCATCCGCAGAGCGTTGTGCATAGTGCCGTTCAGTTTGTTGATGGTGCTGTCAAGGCTCAGTTGGGTGTGCCAGATATGCGTCTGCCTATCCAGTATGCCTTCTCTTTCCCTCAGCGTCTGCATCTGAATGGCGATCGTCTCGACCTCTTCAAGACGCAGGATTTGCAGTTCTTCAAGCCTGATTATCAGAAATTCAAGTGCCTGCAACTGGCTTTCGATGCCATCAGAAAGGGTGGTAATATGTCATGTATTGTGAATGCTGCCAACGAGATAGTGAATGCCGGCTTCCGCAAAGGAGAGTGTGGCTTCCTTCAGATGGCTGATATCATCGAAGAGACGATGGCGAAGGCTACTTTCGACAGTAATCCCGACCTCGATGTCTATCTGCAGACCGATGCTGAGGCTCGCCGCATAGCTACAGAGCTGATGCTCAAGTAATAGTTAATAGTTTATAGTTAATAGTTTATAGTTAAAATGAACGCAGGATATAGGGCTCATCATAAAGTTCAAAGTTCCAAGTTCAAAGTTCAAAGTAAATAAATGGAAGTATTTTTGATCAAAGCGTTGCAGCTGATGCTGTCGCTTTCCATCTTAGTGTTGCTCCATGAGGGCGGACACTTCTTCTTCTCCAAACTCTTTGGTGTAAGAGTGGAGAAGTTCTATCTGTTCTTCGACCCTTGGTTCCATCTCTTCGAGTTCAAGCCAAAGAATTCGGATACTACCTATGGTTTGGGATGGTTGCCACTCGGAGGATATTGCAAGATTTCGGGTATGATAGATGAAAGTTTCGATACCGAACAGATGAAACAGCCGGAACAACCATACGAGTTTCGCAGCAAACCGGCATGGCAGCGCCTGCTCATCATGATAGGTGGCGTGCTGGTTAACTTCGTGCTGGCTCTCTTCATCTATTCCATGATTCTGTTCCATTGGGGCGACAATTATGTTGCTACCCGCGATATGAGTTATGGTATGAAGTTCAATACCGAGGCAAAGGCATTGGGCTTCCAGGATAAGGATATTCTGGTAAGCACCGATCTGGGTGAGTTCAAGACCTTTGATGGCGATCTGTATCGTGACCTTTCTCAGGCTAAGCAGGTCAATATCATCCGTCAGGGCAAACCGATGACGCTTAATCTGCCTGGTGATCTTGACATGCTCAGTATGATTAAGAGCAGTCCTCGCTTCGTAGATTTGTATGTGCCTCTGCAGATTGATAGTGTGATGAAGGATTCGCCTGCCAGCAAACTCGGTTTGGCAAAGGGTGATAAGATTCTTGCTATTAATAATAAAAAGGTAGTCTCTTTCAACGAATTTCAGATTGAATTGGGCAGAGTAGAGGATGTGCTTGCTTCGGCAGAGACGCCGCAAGACAGTGCCAGAGCACTTACAGCTCAGGTTACTTATCTCAAGGCTTCTGGCGATACCGTCAAGTCAAGTGTTCTCCTGAAGTCTACCGAAGAGGGTGTGAAGTTTGGTTTCTACAATCATCCTGTCATGCTCGATTATAAGATTACTCATGTCAACTATGGCTTCTTCGAGAGTTTCCCTGCCGGCATCAAATACGGCTGGAATGTATTGGCCGGTTATGTGGGCGATATGAAGTATGTCTTCTCTAAGGAAGGTGCCAAGAGTCTGGGTGGTTTCGGGGCGCTGGGCAGTCTTTTCCCATCTGTATGGGATTGGCATGCATTCTGGCTTATGACAGCGTTCCTGAGTATCATTCTTGCCTTCATGAACATTCTTCCTATCCCTGCTCTTGATGGTGGACATGTGTTCTTCCTTCTTTATGAGATTATCACAGGTCGCAAACCGGGCGATAAGTTTATGGAGCGTGCTGAGTATATTGGTTTCGGCATTCTGATTCTTCTGCTTGTCGTTGCCAACCTGAACGATGTATTGCGACTCTTCGGCATCTTGTAATGCCGGGGAATCGCGAAAATAAAGGTCAAAAAAAGAGGGTGTGTCATAAATTAATGACACACCCTCTTTTTTTGAGTTTATTCTTTTATACGTATTATACGTATCTGATAATCTGTCCTACACTAACCTTCTTGTCTTTGCGGTAGCCGTTGAGTCTGCAGATCTGCTCTACAGTTACGCCACGCTTTTCAGCGATAGAACTAAGCGTTTCGCCTGGCTTCACCTTGTGGTAGAGCTTCTCGTGGCCAGCAGGCAGTTCGTAGTATCTTCCCACTTCGCCGCCGTTAACCTGCTCTCTGGTGTAACCACCGTTGCCAACCTTGCCGCGGGCAGCATTGGCATCAGCTGATTCGCTTTCGTAGGTATCACGGTTAAAGCTGTAGAAGTCGCCTGTAACGTCCTGGTTGCGGAAGTCGAAGAAGAGTGCCGGGTTCAGAGCCACACCACAGAGACGGGTCTCAAAGTGGAGATGCGAACCGGTACTTCTACCCGTGTTACCACCCAAGCCAATCACATCGCCGGCTCTTACCTCTTCGCCCTCAGTAACGAGCTGCTTAGAGAGGTGACCATAGATGGTCTCCAAACCATTATGGTGACGAATCACGATGTACTTACCGTAACCACCGCCTTCATATCTTACGATGCGAACTCTGCCTGAAAAGGCTGAGCGGATTGAGTCGCCAATATAAACCTTGATGTCCATACCTTTATGTTGGCGGCCAAAGCTAGCACGGTAACCGAAGTTACTTGTGACAACGCGACTAGGAGTTGGCATGCAGAAATGACGGAGATCGATGCGGAAGTGCTCAGGCAAGGTTGTAGCCTTGTGAGCGTACTTGTTAGAGAAATCCTCATACAGCTCGGCTGCAGGGTTCTCTCTGTCTTCAATCATTCGATAATGCGACACAGCGAGTGTGTCGAGCGATTTCATTCTGTGGTCTACAGGTGCCTGTCTTGCCAACAGGTCTTGTCCGCAAACGGGAGAAGCTGTTAGCGCCAACAATGCAACGACCGAAATTTTCTTTATACTCTTTTTAAAACTCATACTACTTTTTCTATTTTCTTTTTTAGGTTCGTGTCAACAGCGCAGAATCATACAAGAAATTCTGCAAAAACCACTAAGGCAAATGCCTTCATGTAGCGGTTTTGTTATATAGACGTTGCAAATATAACAAAAAAACTTCAAAAAACCAAAGTTGTTAAAGCCAAAAGGGCGATATTTAACGCCCTAGCCTTATTTTTAACTTACATTAGGAAAACAAGATGCAAGGAGTTGACTTTTAGTACGTTTCATGCTTTTGTAGCATTCTCAACAGAGCCACGGCAGGAGAATGCCCCATGAAAATATACTTTTTTACCTCCGGACTGGTGAATCTGAGGCATTCCTGATAAGCGCGGTAGAGGTCGTTGAGATTGATGGTAAATTCCTTACCCGATGACTCTCTGATACCGATAATCATCTTTGCCGTGACATGCAGTTTGACGTATCTGATGCCTGTTGCGCTTTCTATTTCTGTAATGTTTTCGAGAATGGCTCTCATTTCTTCCAGGGTTATTTCTGGTCGCGGCTCTCTGATAGCCGGCTTTCTTCTTCTATCCATTGCTTTTTACTTTGAACTTTGAGCTTTGAACATTGAACTTTATGATTACTTCTAACTGTAAACTTTTAACTATTAACTTTAACTGATGGCTGCCCAGTTGATATGGGTTTTCTTCAAATCCCTGAGGCGGTTCCAGAGCAGGGCGTTATGAGGAGCATTGCATTCGGGATCGTTGTCGATGATTTCCTGTGCTTCTGTGCGTGCCAGTTGTACCAGCTGACCGTCTCTTGCAATATTCGCTATCTTCAGGTCGAAAGCCATGCCGCTCTGCTGCGTTCCCTCCAAGTCGCCGGGACCACGGAGTTTCAAGTCGGCCTCGGCGATACGGAAACCGTCGTTCGTATCGCACATGATATCAATACGTTTGCGGGTTTCTTCTGAAAGCTTATAGTTGGTTACCAGAATGCAGTAGCTTTGGTCGCAGCCTCTTCCTACACGGCCTCGCAGCTGGTGCAACTGGGAGAGACCGAAGCGCTGTGCATCCAGGATAACCATCACAGAAGCATTGGGCACATTTACACCAACTTCTATTACGGTGGTGGCAACGAGAATCTGTGTTTCGCCCTTCACAAACTGCTCCATCTCTGCCTCCTTCTCGGCAGATTTCATCTTGCCATGAATCTTACTCAATTTGAATTCCGGGAATGCCTGTTTCAGCGTTTCGTAACCTTCTTCCAGGTTCTTCAGGTCGCTCTTCTCGCTTTCCTTGATCAGCGGAAAGACGATATATACCTGTCTGCCGAGATTAATCTGGCGGCGGATGCTCTGATAGAGACTGGTGAGTTGGGTATCAAACTTATGCAGTGTCTGTATCGGTTTTCTGCCCGGTGGCAGTTCATCAATCACGCTCACGTCCAGGTCACCATAAATGGTCATGGCGAGGGTGCGGGGGATAGGAGTGGCGGTCATCACGAGGATATGAGGCGGATTCTCGCTCTTGTTCCACAGCTTGGCTCTCTGCGCCACACCGAAGCGATGCTGCTCATCGATGACGGCTACGCCTAATCTTCTGAAAACCACCGGGTCTTCGAGGATGGCATGGGTGCCCACCAGAATCTGGATGTCGCCCGTAGCCAGGTCGGCAAGAATCTTTTCTCTCTTCTTTCCCTTTACGATGCCTGTGAGCAGTTCTACCCGGATATCCATTCCCTGCAGGAAGTCGCAGATAGTTTGCAGATGCTGCTCGGCAAGAATTTCGGTAGGTGCCATCATACATGCCTGATAACCGTTATCCAGCGCAATGAGCATGGTCATGAGAGCCACGAGCGTCTTGCCCGAACCTACATCACCTTGCAGAAGACGGTTCATCTGTCTGCCGCTGCACATATCGGCTCTGATTTCATGCATCACCCGTTTCTGTGCCCCTGTCAGTTCGAAAGGCAGATGATGGGCATAGAACCCGTTGAAGATATCGGCGATGCGGTTGAAAACATAGCCCCTGAACTTGCGGCGCTGGTCGGTGGCATACCTTATTATATTAAGCTGCACATAGAAGAGTTCCTCAAATTTAAGGCGTACCTGTGCTTTCTGCATCTCCTGATGGGAATGCGGATAATGAATCATGCGGATGGCTGCATCGCGCGAAACCAGATGCAGACGGTCTACGATATGGTTTGGCAGCGTTTCGGGAAGAGGAGGAAGGATGGTGACCAACTGCTTGGTCATCTTCTCTATGGAACGTGAGGTGTAGCCGCGTTTTCTCAGGTTCTCGGTAAGCGAGTAGTAGGGCTGCATGCCCATCTCTGAAATCTGGAGATTGGTGGCATCGTCCATATCGGGATGGGTAAACTGGAATCTGCCGTTGAAGATGGTTGGCTTTCCGAAAACGAGATATTCGGTTCCCACCTTATAGGTCTTCATGATGTATTGGGCGCCGCGATACCAGATGAGGTCAGCCACACCGTAGCCGTCTGAGAAATGGGCTACCAGCAGTTTGTTGCGCTTGCCGGTATCAATCTCATCGTAGCTGAGTATCTTGCCTTTGAGTTGTACAAAGGGCATGTCGGCATTGAGTTCGCTGATGTGGAAAACCTTGGAGCGGTCTACATATTTATATGGATAGTATTCCAGCAGGTCACTATAAGAGTTGATGCCGAGCTCCTTGCTCAGTATCTCTTTCTTCTTGGGTCCTACCCCCGGCAGGAACATGATGTCTTGGTCTAAAATACTATTCATAATGATGCAAAAGTACAACATTATGGCAAAACTGCCAAAATGTTTAACTCTTTTTTTCCGCAATTGTGGCTTTTTTATTTGTTTATATTGATTTTTCTTCGTACCTTCGCACCGAATAAGATTAAAACTTTCATGAATAGTAAGAAAAGATATATGGTGATAGCTTTGCTGGCGCTTCTGGTTGTGTCGGCAATGGCATATAATGACGAGGCTAAGCCTTGGACCTTCTGGAACTGGAACTATGGCTCCGTTTCCAGACCGGGTATTCATGCCGATCTGACGGGTATGAAGAATGTAGGTATGGGCGGTATCTGGCTGATGCCGGTACGTGAAGCCGGCGAGCGTCTGGAATTTCAGGACGGGGTGGCACAGCTGTCGCCTGAGTTCTGGAAGATGATGGATTATTCCTTCCAGCTAGCCGACTCTCTCGATTTTGATATGGGCATCCATGTCCTGCCTGGCAATCCGTTTGTCCTCCCTGCAGAATCGATGCAGAAGGTTGTCTGGACCGATACCATCATGAAGGGCGGAAAGAAGATTGAAGGCTTGCAGATGTGGCTGCCCGAGAGTTATAAGGACGGAAAGATGCAGTCTGCCGGAAGCGAAGGTGGATATTATCAGGATATTGCTGCTTTTGCCATCCGCTTTAAAGGGAAAACGGGTCCTGCCAGGCGCAACGCAACCGATTCGGCTGCCCGGAGCGAGGCGGTGCCGATGACTGATGTGCTCCCCTTGAAGATGGAAGGGGGAATGGTGATGGGTGTCATGGTGAATGGTATCTTGCAGAATAAGTTGCCTAAGGGCTCCTGGTGCCTGTTGCGGATGGGACATACCTCAACGGGACAGACTCATGCAACGGATGGGAAAGGTATGGGACTTGAGGTGGACAGGTTCTCACCGGCAGCCGTAAAGAAACTATTTGATTCCTGGTATGCGCCGTTACTGAACCGTCCGCATGGCGATGTGGTGTCGTATCTGTATATCGACCCGAGAGAGTGGGGCAGCCAGAACTGGGGCTGTCAGTTTGCCGAAGAATTCAAGGTGCGCCGCGGCTATGATCTCATCCCCTATCTTCCTGTCATGGCAGGTGTTCCGCTGGAGTCGGCTTCCCGATACGAACAGGTACAGAATGATATCCGTCTCACCAGCGAGGAACTGGTAAAGGAGAAGTTCTTCCAGACCTTCACCCGTCTGGCAGAAGAACAGTATGTTGAGGTTTCTTGTGAGCCTATCCCGCGTACCGATCATCCCGACGATATGTTCCGTGCCGTAAGCAGAGCCCATATCTATAATGAAAATCCGGTTCAGGCTGTGGCTTGTACAGGAAACTATGGCGCACGGAACGGAACGCCCGCCTTGCTCAAACCTTCGATAGACCGCCACCTGGCGCTTGGCATCAACAGGTTCATTTTCCAGCATGATATTGTCCGGCATCCAGAGGCTCGAGGTTTCATGGATTACATCACCATGTGTCAGCATTATCTGCAGCAGGGCAGACCGGTGGTTGATATCGCTGTGTTTCATCCTTCGGGAAACCCCGAACAGAAGAACAGCTATCGTGCCCCTCGTGGTTACAAATACGATTTGATCAACAAGGATGCCTTGCTGAAATGGAATTTCGAATACAGTCCGAAAGGTAAACTGCCTGGAAATCAGGATTATCGCATTCTCGTGGTTTCGCAGCCGGATAGCTCTCTCTCTGCTGAGATAAAAGCGAAACTGGAGGAATTGCGTGAGGAAGGCATCGTCATCATCGACAAGCCTTATCAGGCGAAGAACTTCTCGCAGTATGGCATCGATCCGGATGTCATACTGCCTGAGAATATGGATTATGCCCACCGTCTGGTTCTGGAGGCAACGGGCAGGAAGGATATCTATTTCCTGATTAATCAGGAGAATAAGGAGCGCCAGATTACGGCAACCTTCCGTACCGGTACTTCCAGAATCCGCCAGATAGTGAACTTGAACTTGCCAGCTTATGGCTCAGTCTTCGTCATCCTGTCTAACAGGGATGACATGCAGATTATCAGCCCAGCAAAGCTTCCGCTACCTTGATGTCGAATGGAGTGGTAATCTTGATGTTCTCACGGTTACCCTCTACCATTGCAACCTGACAGCCAAGACTTTCTACCACCGAAGCATCATCGGTAAACTGTTCCTTGTATTCCTGGTTGAAAGCCTGCTTTGCCAGACCGATGTCGAAGGTCTGGGGAGTCTGCACCACGCGGTAATCGCTGCGCAGCACATTCTTTCCGCCTCCGTGCTGGTCGATATAGCGCAGGGTGTCGGTTACGGCATATACAGGGATGGCTGCATATTCTTCGCGAGCCGTCTCGAAACATTCCTCGATGACTTCTTTAGATACGAATGGGCGCACGCCGTCGTGAATACCCACTACGCCATCTTCATCATCAGGAATGAGTGCCAGTCCGTTTTTGGAAGACTGGAAACGGGTGTCGCCACCATTAGCTATCTGGTGCTTGATGCTGAAATGATGCTCCTCGCAGAGCTGGTGCCAGTATGCCTGCTGACTCTCCGGCAGAACCAGGATGATGTTCAATGCAGGGTCGTATTCATGAAAACGCTCTATGGTGCGCATCAGGATAGGCTTGCCCGCTACCGGCAAGAACTGTTTTGGAATCTCACTTCCCATGCGGAGGCCTTTCCCTCCGGCTACTATGATTACGTAATCCACGATGTTACTAATTAATAGTTTATAATTTATAGTTTATAGGGCTTACTTGCTCTGCATGAGATGATCATACATCATGCCATCCTGCAGGGCAGCCACAGTTTCCTTGCTTACGAAGTAACTCAGTATCTTATAAGCGTATGGGAGGGTTGCTGCAGGACCTTCGCCCGTAATCACGTTGCCGTCTTCCTGGAAGAGGGTGGCGGTATATTCGGTGTTCTCGCCGAAATACTGCTCAAAGCCAGGATAACAGGTAGCCTTCTTTCCTTCGAGGATGCCTGTGCTTGCCAAAACCATTGGGGCTGCGCAGATGGCACCGATTCGCTTGCCAGCCTTGTGCTGTGCGATGAGCGCCTGGCGCACACCTTCGTGTTCGTTGAGGTTTGTACTGCCTGGCATTCCGCCCGGAATCATCAGCATGTCAGCATCTTCAAAGCTGGCAATATCCTCAAACTTCAGGTCAGCCTTGATGGTAACACCATGCGATGTTTCTACCCATTCAGTACCCGTTACACTTACAGTCTTGATGTCTACACCACCTCTGCGGAGGATGTCTACCGGAGCCAATCCTTCGATTTCCTCGAAGCCATTGGCAAGAAATTCATATACCTTAGCCATAATTTATTTGTTTTTTGTCTTGTTATTCAAATAATATGATTACCTTTGCAAAAGTAAGAATAATTATTGAAATAACAAAATAAATGGCACAGCAACATTTAAAATTCGCAATATTTGGTAATGAATACCAGGCTAAGAAGTCGGCTTCGATAGAGAAAATCCTTCTTTATCTCGAAAAGAAGGAGGCTGAAGTTTATGTGGAGAATGCTTATTACGAGTTTCTTACCCGCGACCAGCATCTCGATGTGAAGGCGGCTGGGGTGTTCGAGGATTACAACTTCGATGTGGATTACGTCATCTCTATGGGTGGTGACGGTACCTTCCTGAAGGCTGCGAGCCGTGTGGGAGCCAAGGGTACACCTATCATCGGTGTGAATATGGGCAGATTGGGCTTCCTTGCCGATGTGCTGCCTAGTGAGATAGAGTCGGCGCTGGACAGTCTTTATACCGGTGATTGTCTGATAGAGGAGCATGCGGTGATTCAGGTGGAGGCAGAAGGTGGCATACTTGCTGGCAATCCGTTCGCCCTCAACGATATCGCCGTACTGAAGCGTGATGATGCTTCGATGATTTCCATCCGTACGCAGGTTGATGGCGAATTTCTCGTTACTTATCAGGCGGATGGTCTGATTGTTACTACGCCAACAGGTTCTACGGCATACAATCTATCTAATGGTGGACCTATCATCATTCCGCAGAGTGGTAGCATCTGTCTTACTCCGGTGGCTCCTCACAGTCTGAACATCCGTCCTATCGTCATCAACGATACGGCAGTCATCACGCTCGATATCGAGAGCCGCAGCCACAACTATCTGGTAGCCATTGATGGTCGTAGTGAGCGTATGACCGAGGAAACCCGCCTTATCATCCGCAAGGCTCCTCATAGCATCAAGATTGTGAAGCAGCGCAACCAGCGTTATTTCTCTACCCTGAGAGAAAAACTGATGTGGGGTGCTGACCAGCGCGAAAGATAATTAGAATAAGAAAGATAATTAAAATAAGAAAAGAGGTATATCCCGAAGATGAATCTTGGGTATACCTCTTTTTCCTAACCTAAAACAACTAACTAATAATTTTGTTCACACAAAACTAAACCTAAAAACATAAACCTTAATAAACCTAAAAACTTAAAACTGAAAAACTTAAACTAAAAACTGAAACTATTCTTTGAACTTATTTGTTATATTCTTATTTGATAATCACTTTCTTTCCCTGGTGGATGTAAACACCGCTCTCAGCAGGCTTCTTACCCAATTTCATACCGCTAAGTGTATACCATGCATTGTCTGTTGTGGTATTGCTTATGGTTGGAGTTCCTGTGATGCCTGTTGGTGCCCAGATGGCGGTAACATCCTTGCAGGTGTATTTGTCCTTACTCTGTGTAGTGGTAATCTCGTAGAACTTGGTGCTGTTGACGGCTTTCAAGTCTTCGGTCTGCTTCTTGTTTTTCCCCTGATTGAAGATGATGTTTACGATAGCATCCTTGCTCTTGATCTTGAAGTCCATATAGTACCACTTCTTACCGTTCAGCGTCTTGGTTGCTGTGACAGCAGTACCTGGCCATTTTTCTGTGAGTTCTCCGCTTGTATTCCATGCGTAGAAATACATGGCTGAACCCCAGTTGGTTACCTGGTCAGCATTGGCATATACAGTGATGGTATATGGCTCGAATGCTTTGATGGTATAATTGTAGGTACGGATACCTGTTACGTTTCCATTGATAAGCAAGCCAACCTTCAAGGTGCAGGTGTTGTCAATATTGATGGTGCTACCTGTAGTAACCTGCTTGCTCTTGGCTGTAGGGGCTGTGCCGTCAGTAGTGTATACCAGTTTGGCATTGCTGTTCTGGCTCACAGCCGTAAGCTTAGCCTTGAATCCTGCCTCGTATTCGCCTGATGGTATGTTGCACCATGCGGTTTCTGCAGATTTAGAAAGATAATAACGATAGTGGTATCCTTCGAGAATCTGTGCATAATCAGCACTTGGAGTATATGCCTTGGTGTTATTTCCAACAACTACGATGAGCTTAGCCTTGTTGCCGGTAGTTTCGTTGGCAAAGCATGCCTTCTGCGCCATCTTGTTGGTATAATTGCTCATGTTGGTGATGCCTGCAAGTTTGCGGGCTTCAATCATGCTCTTGATTTCCTGTTTGTAGGCTCTCCAGTGTGGCTGGAACACGCAAGGAGTTCCCGGCATGGCGAGCATATAGGCATTGGCTGCAAGCGTATCCCGCTTAAGAGGATCCAGCTGCTCATCTTTAGAACGGTATTGCATGTCGTGATTCTCTACGAATGTGATGGCATACTGCCGGTAGGTTGGGTCATGCATCAGATTATTATCGCTCTTCAGCTTCGACCAGTTTGGCGATGAAACAATCTTATTGTCTTTTACGCCTACTGCGTCACGAACATTATAACGGAACTGGAAGTCGAAGGCAGCACTCTTCTTGTTGGTTTTGTTAATCCAGTTGATGATAGATGGGTTTCCATCCCAATATTCACCCACAGAGAATTTTACACCTGTTGCATCATTGTAGTCAGCTACGTGAGAACCACTGAATCCCTTTACCATGTCGTAGCGGAAACCGGTATATCCCATATCCTCCTTCAGGAATTTCAGATATGCCTTGATAATCTTCTGCACGTTTGCACTCTTGTGGTCTAGGTCACGGCAGCCATCCCAGGCTTGGCCCTCATCATTGTTATTGCTGAGGCTTACCCCCTCTTTGGTTGCCTGTTTAGCAGTAGCTCCACGATCATCATTCTTGCAGATGTCGGTAGGCTGCATCTTATATGTCACTCCATTGTATGTCTCTGCAGGGAAGGTGAACCAGCCGTCTGTATTGCGGTGGTTGACCACAACATCTGCTATTGCGCCTATGTCAGCGGCTTTAAACTTAGTAATCAGGCTTCTGAGTTCAGCCTCTGTTCCGAAAGAAGAATTCTGGTTGAAATAATAATATGGCTTATAGCCCATTACCTGAGTAGTTTCGATGCATTTACCGCTTTGTGGAAGCCATACAAGGTCGATGAATCCTTTCATATCATCGGCTTGCTTCTCCAGGACAGTCCATTGGGAGTAGTCGTAAGAATCCCATGAGAATCCTTGCAGCATGACGCCACTATAGTTAGCAGGCCAGCCTTGTGCAAACATATTGATGCTTGCCAGTAAAGCGATGAGTGTAAGGTATATCTTCTTCATAATTATCATTGTATTTTTTGATTACTATCTTATGTTTAATTGTAAGTTGTATTCTTTTTCGTTGGCAAAGTTACGATTTATTTCATTAGCTTGTTCAAAAATTGATGCAAATCAAGCGAATAAATTGTGCAAACGTTTGCATTTGCTAATAAAGTTGTTTCTTTAGGTACGTCTTTAGGTACTTTAACTTGAAAGACTTGATGAAGATATATTTTGCTTATAATTTTGCACAGATGAAACAGTAAAGATTATGGCGAAAAAGAGAACTAAAACAAAAGCAAAGGAACCCATCAAGATTTGGGTGAAACCTTTGAAGAATGGCAACAAGGCAATCTATCTGCGTACTTACCAAGCAGGAAGCAAGGGTAGAGGCTATACCTACGAGCGGTTGAAGGGATTGTTGCTGGTAGATGACAAAAGAGGAAGCGACAAGGAGGCTAAGGCAAAGAATGAAGCTACTTTGCGCACCGCTATGCTCATCCGATGTGAGCGAATCAGGGAGTGGAGTATGAGCCACGGTAACTGTCAGCGAGAGATGGTGACCAAGGATATGCTCTTAAAAGACTGGATGCTGCTATATGCTGATCAAAAAAGACAGCAGGGACAGAGCGGCAGTCATGCTGTCAACATCCAGCATGCCCTCTTGCATTTGATAAGATACAAGGGTGAGAATATTCGCATGGCACAACTGGACAAGGTGTATTGCGAAGGCTTGGTACAGTATCTGGCTCATGCCAAGACCATTGGTACGGATGTGCCCAAGCGGGGCGAACATCATGAGAAAGACTTGGCGAAGGGTACGGCACGCCTCTATTACAATACGTTTGTTACTGCATTGAATGAGGCGGTGAGAGAAGGTATCATACCTGAGAATCCCACCAAACTACTGAAGAAAGAAGAGAAAAAGCTGATTGGTCAGGGAGAGAGCCGACGCTGCTATCTCAGCATCGAGGAAATCAGATTGTTGATGGCTACTCCTTGCAAGGATGAAACCGTGAAGCAAGCTTTCCTCTTCGCTTGTTTCTGTGGTTTGCGCATCAGTGATGTCAGGACATTGCGATGGGCAGATATCGGAAAAGGTACGGAGGGATACTATATTAGCAAGTTGATGGTGAAGACCCGTCATGTGGTAACGGTACCCTTGTCGGAGAATGCTTTGTCGTGGATGCCAGCAAGAGGACAGGCAAGGGCTGATGACAAGGTATTTGAGCTGCCATCGTTCTTCTCGGTCAACTATCGATTGAAGCAATGGGCTAGGGAGGCAGGCATTGACAAGCCAGTTACTTTTCACATGAGGAGTCACAATAAAATCTTTTATTGATTGAATATCAACGAGTTAAGTGCTTCTAAGAATGTAACTGCTAACGATTTAGAAACGAGCTATATTCTTTTTCTTTCACAACCTTGCAATATACAAAGAACGCCTAGATGTGCGACAAAGATACGATATTTTTCTTAATATCCCATAATTTACAAGAAGAGAAATATAGAAATTAGGACTTTTTTACATGAAATCTCAAACTTGTGAACATAACCCCATCATAAATGAATAGCAAGTATTCCTGCTGAGTTTATCAAATCA
>CAUFXJ010000033.1:0-34696 GCA_959596915.1 Segatella copri | reverse complement strand
ACATAACCCATGAAGGGACTTTTTCAGTGCCCTCCCAGGGCATCGCCCTGGGTATGATGGCAATCAGCAAGACGCCCTGTAAGGGCAAAAGCCTTATGTTTTGCCTGGAGTTTTAAAGCTTTTGCCCTTACAGGGCGACAGGTTTGCGTCCGTAATTACCCAGGGCGATGCCCTGGGCTAGGGGCTTCTGCCCTTTCAGGGCGTGTGGGCAAAACTTGCGAAAGTTCAGTATTTACATTATATCAGAGGTAAAGAGGAGACCGACGAACATCTTTGGAGCAACATGATAGACTCTCCATCCCATCGTGCCTGGAGCGGTTATGCCTTCGAGCAACTCTGCTTGCACCATATCTCGCAAATCAAGAAGAAGTTAGGTATTCTGGGAGTACAGACGAATGTATATTCCTGGCAACAGAAAGCCAACAAGGAAAAAGGAATTGAAGGTGCACAGATTGACCTTATATTAGACCGCAGAGACCAGATTATCAATCTCTGCGAAATGAAGTATTCTCTCAAAGCTTACGACATCACCCCTGCTTATCTGCAAAAACTGCTGGAAAGAAGAGAAATCTTCCGACAAGCATCAAATACCAGCAAGGCACTGCATCTAACTTTCGTTACAGCTGCAGGAATAAAAAAGAATGCTCAGGAAGGCATGATTCAGAGCGAAGTAGGATTGGATGATTTATTCGGAGAAAAAGTTTGAAATAGGTGAATTGTCAGATGGAGGGTGTGACATAAAATTTCTCCATTTTCATTTCCTACAAAAAAGTTTCCGGATGGCAACCAGGACGCTTCTGAAATTACGTCCCGACGTATCTTGTACTACGTCCGGACGTATCTTTTGCTGCGTCGGGACGTAGCAAATGCTACATCGGGACGCATTTTTTACTGCATCGGAACGTATTTTATCAGCTGACTCAAGTAGCTCAATCAGCTGACGCAAGTAGCTCAATCAGCTGACGCAGATATCTCGACAAGCCGAAGGATACGTCTCCATTAGCCTACGGAGTCATATCCGTAACCCGACGGAGTCGTATCCGTAACCCAATGCTGTCATATTCTTAACCCCACGCAGCCATATCTATAGGCAAACGGAAGCACATCATTTATTTATCTCTGCATCTTCATGTATTCCGTAGGAGTCATGCCATACTCCTTGGAGAAGCATTTGGAGAAATAGCTGCTGTTAGAGAAACCAACGGTATACATCACCTCGGAAACACTGAACTTACCCTGGCTCAGGAGCTCGGCAGCACGCTTCATACGCATCTCACGGATATACTCTACAGGCGTACGGCCCGTTATCGCCTTCGTTTTGCGATACAGCTGTTTGCCACCTATGCCTATCACATCCTGCAACATCGAAACATTGAAGTCAGAATCAATCATGTGCTTCTCTATCGCCTCATTGATCTCTTCGAGCAGACGCTTGTCTGCCGCATCCAACTCGCTGACATCTACCGTCTTCTTTTCCTCTTCAGAAGACTCAGATCGTGCAGGAACTGGTTCTGAGGTTGATGATTCAGGCTCAGATAAGGCCGAAGCGGATAACCCAGTGGCAACAGAAGATGACACCTCTGGTATCTTCACGTTCAGGTAGCGGACCATCAGAGCTGTCACCTCATCAAATGAATGATGAGCTACGGCAGCCTTCAAATCTTCCGTCAGACGGTTGAAGAAGTTCATACGCATCTGTACCTGCTCCAATACCTCAGCCTTCTGCTTCTGGGCATCAGCCAGTTCCTTGCGCAGAAAATACCAGCTTACCAGCCATGCCACAAACACGATGAGTGCCGTGATATAGAAGAGCTTGCACCACCAGGAGAGATACCAAGGCGGCAGGACGGAGATGTCGAGCGAATAAACCTCGGCAGCTATCTTGCCTTCACCATCCACGGCATGAACCGTAAGATGATAATCGCCATACGACAAACCATTATAGGTGATATCGATATTGCCGGAGTTCAGATAATGCCAGTCGTGGTCGCTGCCTTCGAGTTTGTAAGCATAAACGGCTGAAGGATGATCAGCAAAAGGAAGGTCGGTGAGCTGCAGGGTGAAGTTGTTCTCATCACTCTTCAGTTTCAATATTTCTCCACGCTCCTCACAAGCCTCTCCGTTCACGATGATTCCTGCCAGCATCAGACGAGTAAACTGCTTAGGCCTCTGTGCTACATCGGAACTGATTGCCACATAGCCGTCATTGCCGCCCATCATTACCTCATGAGTCTGTCTGCTGTAACAGATGGTGAGCGGCACAACAGAAGGAATCATGAAGCGCTGGCTCTCGCCCTGTGGATTGATTACGCAGCATTCATTGCCCGATACCACCCATATCTTGCCTTCCACATCGCACATGGTACTTACCTTGCCACCAATCTGCCATGTCTTGGAAGAAAAACTGTTACCCAGCACAGAACCGGCTGCATAATAACAGGTTACCGAATTGTTATCACCCATCCAGATATTGCCCTTGCAGTCTGCCATCAGATAGTTGACAACATCTGAGTTAGCTACCTGCACCACCTTCATATCGTTCGGATTGATGCAGTTGAGACGGGTATAGGTAGAAACCCAAATCCTACCCTTTCCATCCATCACCATCTGACCTACATGCAGACCGGAGAGCGCATTCTTTCCCTTGTCCGAGTAATGCCAGTCGGCTATGGTCTTGCCGCTCAGAAGAGCCGCCTTATCCATCACGAACACACCGCCCTGATAAGAACCCATCCATATCCTGCCCTTCTTGTCCTGGAGAATATCGTAAGCCCAGGCAGTAGAATACTTGCCGCTCTTATCGTAGACGATGAAGTTGCGCATCTTACGGGAACTGCGGTCATAAAAATTGATGCCATGGTCGGTACAGATCCATACATCGCCGTCATGGTCTTCATAAATCTTGCGTACACGGTTATGACTCAGCGGGAAGGCAGAGCTGTTCTGCTTGTACCATGCCACATTCTGATAGCCTTCAGCATTCCGGGTGAAATGAATCAGACCGTTGGTACCGCCCATCCACCATTCGCCGTTACGGGTCTGGAGCATGGCATGCAGACAGTTGCCCTCACCCGACATCGTAATCTTATCGAGCGATACATAGCGGTAATAGGTATGGGTAGTGAGACGGGAGAGACCATTATCAGTACCCACCCATACATTCTGCCATTTATCTACAAAGCAAGCCCAGACGATGTTGTTAGGAATAGAAGCATCATCGCGGGAATCGTGGATATAATGGGTGATGGCATTGGAGAGTGCCATCTGATAGAGTCCGTTATCTGTTCCGATATAGAGATTGCCGGCAGCATCTGTAGAAAGACATTTGATGGAATTGCCGTTCAGAGCTGGAATCTGTGAGAAGTTCCTGAGCTGCAGATCGGCACAATAGAGAGCGCCCTCGGTACCAATCCAGTAGCATCGGCGCTTGGCATCATAAGCGAGCGCATTAACCAGCGGCTGTTCTCCGGCACGGAGCGGAATCAGTCTGCCGCCGAGATGCAGACCAGCAAGCGAACCTACGAGCAAGCCTCGCGGAGTAGAGAGCAAGGCATAGACATCGCCACCGAAGTCTGTCTTACTACCCTTGATATCGAGCACACGGAGTTCCTTCAGCTGCTTGCGCTTCGTCTCATCGGCAAAAGCCTTCATGGCTGGTGTTTCGGCATATTGATAAGATTGCGTATCGAATTTCAGGATGCCGTTGCCAGTAGCCAGATAGAGCATTCTGCCCTCGAAACCGAGCGCATTAACACGCGTATTGCTGAAAGTATGTTCCTGAAAATGGCGATAGCCATGATAACCATCATAGCTGTAAAGACCATTGTCGGTTCCGAGCCATATCATTCCATCACTGTCCTGGGTAATGGCACAAACAGTCTGAGCACCTTCCAAGGAGGTGTTGACGAAGCGCTGCGCATGGATGGCGAGCGAAACAAAGAGCATAGCAATTGCCATGCTGATGCGGTATATAGGTTTTATTGACTTTTTCATGTGTGCAAATTTACACAATATTCATGATAACGCCAAAAAATATCGGAGGAAAATCATAAAAAAAAAGAATCCCCTGGGAAAAATAGCCGCTGCTATTCCTAGAGGATCCGATATAAACTATATACTTTATAACCAACCGAAATCGGTCTTTGTCATCTTATATTGCCTGGAGCGTAATCGACTTTTCGATATTTCGCTTGCTGTCTTTTACCTTCAGGATGATGTCGCCCTTCTGCTTGCTGCTCTGTACGATGACTACGAGTTTGCCGGAGAAGAGTTTCATCTGTGGCTGGGTGAACGGTTCGAGCGATGTGGCATCGCCATTGCAGGCTGCCTTGAAAGTGCCGGCACCACTCACCTCGAAGGTCAGTTCGTCATCGGCAAGCGGACATTCATTGCCGTCCTTATCCTGCAGACTCACGGTGATGAAGGCAAGGTCGTTGCCATCGGCATTCAGCAGCACATTGTGCTCATCGGTACAGCCTTCTACCATGCAGGCAATAGGTTCATGATCAGGTGTTTCTACGCTGAACTTCATCTGTGCAGGCTCGCCGGCAGTACGCTTCACGTCCTCGCCTACCTTATCGCCATACCGGTTGTAGGTAACCACGCGAATCTCACCCGGTTCATACTTCACATTGTTCCAGCGCAGACGGTAGCGGTCCAGACGGCTTGACTTGTCCTTGCGAACCCTGCCCTGACTCTTGCCATTCACGAAAAGCTCGCCTTCCACACCATCGGTATAGCAGTATACAGGGGTAACCTGTCCTTCTCTGCCCTTCCAGTTCCAGTGAGGAAGAAGATGGGTGGTATGCTGCTGCTCGTTCCAGCGGGCACGATACATATAGTAGCGGTCCTTTGGAAGTCCGGCAAGGTCGCAGATGCCGAAGTAACTGCTGCGGCTTGGCCAGTAGGTATCGTATGGAGTAGGCTCGCCCAGATAGTCGTAACCGGTCCATACAAACTCACCGATTACCCAACTATAGTCATCCTGCATCTTCCAGTCATCATCCGGAAGATTGCTCCAGGAACAGTATTCGGTATCATAGCTTGAGCACTGACCATCAGGATAGGTAGCCTTATCACTTACCACTACCGGGAACTTGTATACGCCACGGGAGCTGACCGTAGAGGCGGTTTCTGAACCGAGGAGGAAGCCCTGAGGCAACTGCTCGATATTCTTATAATATTTATGTACGCGATAGTTGAAGCCCGGTACATCCATGGTCTGGGCAAAGCCGCTCTTCAAGGCATCTTCTGCCCTATCCATGCCCTGGGTAACAGGACGGGAAGGGTCATACTGATGACAGAGGTCCTGCAGACGCTTAGCAATCTGCACACCCTCCTGGCTCCACTGCTCAGGAATCTCGTTACCGATGCTCCACATCACGATGCTAGGATGGTTGCGATGGTGTTTCACCAGATTGGTGATATCCTTGTCGCTCCACTCCTTGAAGAACTTGGCGTAGCCGTTCTTGCACTTAGGATAAATCCACATATCGAAACTCTCTGCCATGACCATCATACCGAGGGAATCGCAGAGTTCCATCTGCATGGTAGATGGCATATTGTGAGCTGTGCGGATGGCATCGCAACCCATCTGCTTCATCATCTTGATCTGACGGATGAGAGCAGCCTTGTTCTCTGCAGCGCCCAATGGACCGAGGTCGTGGTGCAGGCAAACGCCCTTAATCTTTCGGGTGATGCCATTGAGCTGGAAACCATTATTCTTGGATACCGAAATGGTGCGGATACCGGTCTTCAGGGTCTGGACATCAGCCACCTTCTTTCCTTCATATCGGGTAAGTTTTACCTGATAGAGGTAAGGAGATTCCGGAGACCAGAGCTGAGGATTTGCCACCTTCAGAGTAGTCTTGATTTCAGGATTGGCACCTGTGACGGTCTGCTCGGCAACCTTCTTGCCAGCCTCATCAAGCAAGGCGATAACCGTCTTGCCCGACTTACCAGTCTTTCCTTCCAGCAGGGCGTTTACTTCTACTTCAGCCTCCTGCTTATCAGCCTTCAGGGTACGGACGAAGGTATCCCAGGTAGAGAAGTTTTCATTGCCATAGAGTTCTACGGATACCGGACGGTAAAGACCGCCACCAGGATACCAACGACTGCTCTCCTCTACATTATTAAGATGTACCTCGATGAGATTCTTCTTTCCGCCAAACTGCACGTAAGGAGTAATGTCGATGCGGAAGGCATTGTAGCCGTAAGCCCATCTGCCAGCCTCCTTGCCATTGACGCAGACAACAGGCTGACTCATGGCACCGTCGAAGACGAGTACGGCACGCTTATAGCCCTTAGGAGCCGTCCAGTTCATCTTATACATACCCTCACCTATCCAAGGCAGCGCACCAGAACGTCCCGACTTCTCGGTCTTTTCGGTTTCGCCATTCTGCTCGATAGCCACCATCTGCAGGTCCCATTTCTTATCGAAAGGTCCCGAGATAGCCCAATCGTGCGGAACAGCTACCTGCTGCCACGCCTTGCCATCACGGGAGAAGTCCCATGATGGTAGGTTGATAACCTTTCTGCTCTGCGCCTGGCACAGCGTAGTGAGTGCCAGGGCAAGAGTCATGAAAGTAATGCTTCTCTTGATCATATTGCTATTTAATATTCTTATTTATATGCATCAAATACGGCAGTTGGTTTGCCGCTGTTGTCGAACGCTCCCTTGGTATATGCAGACCAACCCAGAGTGGTATAGTTGGCTGGCTTCCAGTTGTTGTAAACTTCTGGTTCCCAATAGAAGATACCCTCGCAGGTAGAGATTGCCTTGCAGCCATCCACCATCTTCTTCATCATTGGCGCAGCCTGGTCAGAGCCCCACCACATACCGATTTCAGAGATGATGACATTGCAGTTGTACTGTTCTGATAAAGTCTTAATATTATTCAGACAATTGGTGGTTAAATCCTGCCAATTGTTATCTTCTGGATAAAGTGACATACCGATGACATCCCATTTTCCACCATTCTTCTTCAATTCACCAAAGAGCCAGGTATAACGGCCGAGGTTATTACCCTCATCCACGTGCACGATTACTTTAGCTTGTGGATAAACCGCCTTAACAGCTTCATAACCGGCGTTGATATAAGCTGCAAAATTGGCAGCATTCTTAGATACCTGACCGGTTACAGCCTCATCGCTGTTGAAGAGCATTCCGTCGCGGGTTTCATTGCCCACCTGCACCCACTCTACGTTGGTTACACCTCTATCCTTCAAGGCTTTCAACACATCCTTGGTATGATCAGCCACAGCCTGTTTCATCTGTTCGGCAGTATAGCCCTGCCATGCAGCAGGAACTTTCTGGTTACCCGGGTCAGCCCAGGTATCAGAATAGTGGAAGTCAATCATCAGACGGAAGCCGAGCTGCTGAGCTCGCCTAGCCTTGGCGATGACATCATCCTTGCCACACCAGCCACCTTCCGGATTTACCCAGACACGCAGACGGATAGAATTGGTTCCCTCTTCGCGAAGGAGCTTCATGCATTCTGTAGCCTTGCCATTCTGATTATAGAATTTCACACCATCCTTCTCCATCTCTGTGAGCCAACTTACATCGGCACCCTTGGCGAAGCCACTCATATCGTATGTCTTCTCCTTTTCGGGAGTGGTATTATCATCATTGCTGCAACTCGTTCCTGTAATAGAGAACAAGAGTGCTGAAGCCAGCAACATGGCTTTTCCTAAAATATTCTTCATTGTTTTACTTTTAGGTTGCGTTTTACGTTTAAAATTGTTTTCGGTTGCAAAAGTAGGGAAAAAAGAGAAAAACAGCAGATAGATTTAAGACAAAAATAAAGAAAAAACGGACAAAAGCAAATCTTTATCTAGCTTTTGTCCGTTTTGTCATTAAAGAGGCAGGAATCTTTATCGGATTCTCACCTGATAATTACCTTCTTCACGCTTACATGTCCATCAAGGCTCACCTTCCTGACGATATTGATTCCCTTCTGAGGTGCAGAAAGACGGGAACCAGCCAAATCATAATACTCGATGCGAGAGGAGCCGGTTTCTGCTAACATGCCGGTATGGGAAATACCGGTTGTAGCACCTGCCATTACCTTTCCTTCTGCATCGTAGGTCTTAGCTGTGCTGTAATTCTTGATGGCATGATCGAATTCAGACATATCCACCATAGGAATTGCAGAGGTATAAGCCTTCCAGATTTCAACCTTACCTGCGCCAGAATACTTCTCGCAGATGGCAGGAACATCTACCGTCTTGTCGAGATAATGCTGGGTGTAAGAGGAGGTGGTTTGAGTAGGAACCCAATCTGTCTTGGTTACAGGAAGAGACTTGCTAACCTTAGCGCCATCAATATTAGTATATCCCTCCATCAAATTGTTACAACCCTTATAGATGCAGTCATAACCTTCTGCCTTAGAGATATTCAAACTACCACCTCTATCAGAGCGGATAGGCGACTTCGTATCTTCGAAATAGCAACCTTCTTCGTATGCCACAGCTCCTGTACGGATATCCCAGCCATCCTCGCAACCACGCATATAGTTATTATAATAATGTACATGACCACCACGCTGGAGAGGAAGACGAGAGCCTTGAATATTATCAAAGAAATTGTGATGGAAAGAAATGGTACGGCAGTTTTCGTAGACATCAGTATCGCCCTTACCCCACAAGCAACTCTTGTCATGGTCGTGGAAATAGTTATAGCTGAATGTCATCCACTGCACATTGTTCTTGCAGTCGAGCAAACCATCATAGCGGTCTTTATTGGCTGCACCACCATTGAAGAATTCACAATGGTCTATCCAGATATGTCCACCCCAGTCGGTCTTGGCACTTACCTTATCTGCCTGGATTCCGATGCAGTCAGGGTCACCCACTTCTACCTGTGCTCCATTACGCCAAGCCACAATCTTATTCTCACCTGTTCTGAGCACAGGAACGCCCTTCATGGTGAAACGGCAGTTACGGATAATAATGTTATCAACCGACTGCATCACGAAAGTGATATGAGAAAAGAGAGGAGCCTCACCTGTTGTTGGGTTCACCACGCCAATCAAAGTCTTGTTAGGAGCAACCATAATGCGCTCGCCATAGACAGACTCCACGCCAGACTTTCCACTCTGGTCATCAAGCAAGCGACCGGAACTCAGATCATCCACATAGCACTTGATGCCTGTAGTAATATCATGATCTACGATAACAATGTATGGGTCTGCTGCCTGGAGATAAGCCTGCAGCTGAGAGAAGTTATCAGCCTTCACCACCTTACCACCGGCACCACCGGTAGTTCCTCCGGCACGAAACCAGTTAGTTCCAGGAGTACCTTCATAGGCAGCGAAGCCATCTATAGAGAAGTCACGACCATCCTGGGTCTGTGCATTTGCCATCATTGAGAAGCCACAGAAGAAAGCAGAAGCCAAGAGAGTTTTACGACAAACAGCCTTAAGCTGTGCAGAAACGATAGAGTTTATTTGTTTCATTATAGGATTAGTTGTTATTTAATTTATTCCTTTGAGAAAAAAGGGCTGTCCTCATCATGAAAAGACAGCCCTTAGTTTGTTTCACGTTATATTTCCTTCCCTCATTGGGAAAAACATGTTTATTATTCTGTTACAGGTACAAGTTTGATGAGAGCGATTGTAGTTGTATCACCCTTTGTAATCTTATGAGCACCTGCCTCAAGCACAACTGTTGTAGGAGCTCCTGCCTGCTTTACGCCATCTACCTTTACATTAGTGTTTGTACCAGAAAGACCATAATATACATACAGAGTCATCTTCTGAGATGTGGTGAAAGAAACTTCAGTTTTACTTTCCATCTTAAGACTTGCTGTATAAGTTGTACCTTCAATAACTGTTTCTTCTGCTTTTACACTCTTAGCTGAACCTGTCAAAACAAATGCACTATTAGAAGGAACAGCCTCTTTTCCGTTCGCAGTAAAGCTGCATGTTACAGTACCCTCAATAGGAGTTAATGTGCTACCACCTTCTGTACCACCAGTAGAGCCGCCTGTGCTACCACCTTCGCCAGAACCAGAACCTTCGCCAGAACCAGAACCACCTGTCTCGCCACTTGATGCATTCTCGTCACCAAAGATACCTACGAGGTTTGTCTTATAAGAAGTAAGAATGGCATCAAGACCAGCGCAACGACCATAGTCTGCGTCATCTGTAGCATTGTTGAATGTATAGTGAATATCACCCTGATTCAAACGACCTGCACCATAGAAACCTGTTACCTTAGCAGGTACATCAACAGTTGCATCTGGAGTGTAAGTATACATCTTAGAAGCATCTGTATCGAAGTTGTTGTAAGAGGTACTACCTTTCTTGGCTACAACTGTAGAAGGAACTTTCTCTGAAGGAGAATCTACCTCATAAGCATCGAAATCTGTGTTAGACTGCTTCCAAGTGATATAGCTAAAATAGCTACCCTTTTCTGCAAAGATGTTTCCATAAGCCTTCACTACGCCACCATTTTCGCCAGAGAATGTACCATCACCCTTAGCATCTGTACCCTGAAGAGAAATCATCATTGGATACTTGGTGTTACGGAAGTAGTTTGACTCAACAAATACACTTGCACCCATTGTCACACCTACACCATACTTTGCTACACCATCATAGTAGTTGTTCCATACGTGAACAGAAGATGTACGTACGCGTGGGTGACGAGAATCTGAATGATCGAACCAGTTGTGGTGGTAGCAGATTAAGTTGTCAACTGTCTCGCTCTTCATACCACAAAGGTTTGACTTACCTGTATCGTGGAAGTGGTTATAAGAGAATGTGCAGAAAGAAGCACCATCCTTAGAATCCAAAGAGCCATCGCCCTTACCATGGTCACCGCTACCTTTCTCACCATAGAAATAGTCGTTGTTGTGAACCCATATATGGTTTGTACCCTTAATTTCCATGTTGTCGTTGCTTGAACCTTGATAGAAGAATGCCATATTGCGAACCTCTACGCCGGTACCATTAACGAGTCCCAAGCCGAAACCGTTGAAGCAAGCATCATCACCGATACCCTCGATGGTAACATTCATTTCGGTACTTATGCTATTACCCTTCAGCAAAAGACCCTTCTGATCTGTCTTAAGCTGGTCGCCAGCATCTGCAGTCTTAATCTCACCAATAATACGTACTGCGATAGGAGTATTGTCCTTACCTTTCTGCTTTGCAAGAAGAATATTACCAATACCAGTATATTCTACATCATTCTTACCATCGCTCAAAGAAGCCTTGATAGTCTTGAAAGTATTCTTTGTTATATAGAGTACCTTAGCGCCAGCCTTCAATGTACCATCATTGTTGTAAGCACCTACACCATCGCTGATACCCTTATGAGCAAAGCCCTGGCGGTCGTAGTTAACAACCTTCAAGTTGTCAGCAATACCATGGGCTGACATTTCAGCGCCATCAGCACCTACAGCAACAACCTTCAAAGAATAGTTGCCAGCCTTCAAACCAACAACATCCACACGACCATAAGAGCCGTAGTTGCGAACGAGTTGCTGATCTACCTTGGTATAGTCGGCATACTGACCACCTTTTACATATACGTTATAGCTCTTGGCATCAGAAAGCAGATTCCACTTAGCGTAAGCACTTTCCTGCCAACCCTTGCTCTCTGTGATAGTGATACCATTCTCGGTTACCTCACCACTCTCGCCGCGCTCTGCAGCCTTTGCAAAACTCAACTCCTTAACAGTAGCATTGAACTCATCATTTTCTGCACCCGACTTAACAGGAACTACGATAGTCTTATCACCCTCGAAAGTTACCTTGCTCAAGTCTTCTGTATTGTAATAGTTTACTGCACCACTATTGGTTGTCACAAACATCTGGTTCTTATAAGTATCACGACTTACAGCATTGTTAACCTTATTAGAATTATCGGGATCTACAGGGTCAGGAACAATAGAATTAGGATCCTTTACAGAAATACTGTAAATCCACATACCACCATCAGAAGTTGTCAGTGTTACATCGCCAGCTTCAGAAACAGTACCTGTGCAAGTAATCTGGCTTGTAGTCTTTGTACCAAAATTAGTAGTACCACCAACATTGCTGCTTACATAAAGTCCGCGAGCAGTTTTGCTACTTGCAGTCTTGCAAACAACAGTTACAACCCAATCTTTCTGAACATTAGGAATAGTAACAACAAGATTGCTACCATTCAACTCTAAATACTCACCATTATAGTTCAAGCGGATTTTACCACTCTGATTTGCAGGAGTACCATTGCTTGAAGCAACAGCTACACCGCACTTAAAGAGCAAACCTTTGACAAAATCAAGCTCTGTACCATTGGCTGTCAATGCTGCATTGTCCAAAGCTGCAAGGAAATTGTAACGACCCTTAGCTGCATCATTATACCAATTAGTTGCATCAGCATTTATCAAAGCTACATCTGACTCAGTAATAAATGGATCACGATCAGCAAAGTTCCATGTCTGTGCCAAAGCTGCACTCAAGCTCATCAGGAGGAGTGCCAAAGTAAATACGATTTTCTTCATTGTTCAATCCTCCTTATTTTATTTGATGATTACTTTCTTACCATTAATAATATAAACACCCTTAGATAAACCCTGGAGGGAAGAACCTACACACTGGCCCTGAAGGTTATAAACCTTACCTTGCAATGCTTTCTTTATGCCTTCTACCTGACTGATGCCGGTAGTTTGATAAGTGAAAGAAAGGGTTACGAACGACATATCTGGCTGATCAGATGTATTATCTGAATACTGAAGAACGACATTGTCGCCATCGAAGGTAATCTCTGTGACAGTCTTGTCTATGACTTGACCATCAATCTTAACCGTCTGTTTGCTGCCGGCAAATACAGCCGTAGACAACATTCCAGCCAACAATAATAAATAAGCTTTTTTCATTTTAATGAATGTTTGTTAGATTAATTTTTTGATTTGTTGTTTATTTTTACAATGCAAAAGTAGTGAAAAAATATCTATTATAAAACATCCTGGCGCATTTTTCTTACGCAAACGTTTTCATAAGTGTAAAATGGAGTATTATAAAAAAGGGCATAAAAAAAGACTGAATCCTGTTACGAAGATTCAGTCTCATAAAGAAGTGGTACCACCAGGAATCGAACCGGGGACACAAGGATTTTCAGTCCTTTGCTCTACCAACTGAGCTATGGCACCAACTTTCACAAATCGCGATTTATCATTTGCGGGTGCAAAGGTAATACTTTTTTCTGGTTCCTGCAAATTTTTCGGGAAATTTCTTTCAAAAAAAGATAAAAAAGTCTATTTTTGTTGGTATTATCCATTATTTAATGTACCTTTGCAGCAGAAATCGGGATTTAGCGCAGTTGGTAGCGCACGTCGTTCGGGACGATGAGGTCGCTGGTTCGAGTCCAGTAATCCCGACCAAAAGCCGTCTAATGTGCCTATACACAGGGGATTTGCCTTGGTCGTGGCCAATATGGTCGGCGAAATTTCGGTATCACAAGAACTTAAAAATCCGTAAGCCTATGAAGTTTATAAAGGATTTTTTTTATATCAATTACCATGAACGGCGAGCATTACTCGTAATCCTGACCCTGCTCGTTGTCAGTACCACAATGATTTTCATTGTAGGTTCTAAAGAAACCATGCCATCAGAAAAACAACAAGCCCATAACGACAGTATCATCAGGCATGCCACGCGGCAACAGCCAGGCTATTATGACGAAGGACTTCTGTCGAGCGAAGTATTCGCCTTTGACCCCAATACGGCAAGCCAATCTGATTTCCAACGGCTGGGACTGGAATCATGGCAAGCCAGAAACATCATCAAATATCGAAATAAAGGAGGTATCTTCAGGACACCTAGAGACTTTGCACGGGTTTACGGACTAACAAAGAAGCAATTCGAAAAACTGCTGCCCTTTATCAGAATTGGTAAAGACTACCAGCCGGCTGCCAACTTTTACCCAAGAGAAAGATACAACTACGGCTATCAAGAGACAGCTATAAGAACTAGAGATGAAAGGAAGAAAGACACTACCCAATACAGTTATCCACGAAAGCTGAAAGAAGGTCAGTATATCAACATCAATTCTGCTGATACGACCGAACTGCAGAAAATTCCCGGCATAGGCTCTTACTATGCCAGAAGCATCATCCGTTACAGAGAACGGTTAGGCGGTTTCGTTTCCATGAGCCAGATACAAGAAGTGGAAGGCGTGCCCGAGACAGCCCTCCACTATATGAATATTGATGCAAAACATATCCGGAAAATGAATGTCAACCAGCTCAGTTTAGCCGAACTGCGCAAACATCCTTACCTTAACTTTTACCAGGCAAAGGAAATCGTAAACTACCGCAGAACCCATGGTCCGCTGAGAAGTGTGAATGATTTGCGTCTTCTCAAAGACTTTCCACCTGCCGAAATAGAAAGAATCAAGCCGTATCTTGCCTACTAGGGGCAAGATAAAGCTAGCTTGCCTGTCCTGCAAGTTTGCCGGTTTTGCTAAATGACACCAAACTGGTGCAGGAAGATAAGGAAAATACAGATTGGACAGATAAAACGGATGGTGAACAGGAAAACAGGGAAGAGAGTTCCCTTCAGGGTTCCCCAGTTGGTAAACTCATCACGCACAATCTTCTTTGGCACATACCATCCCAGGAACAGACAGGTGATGAATGAACTCAACGGCATGAGCAGCTGGGCAGTAAAGTTGTCACAATTGCTCAGGAAATCCTTGCCGAAGAAACCCAAATCAGGTACGGCACCCTGAGAGAGCGAACAGAATACGGCTATGATGCAGCAAACGATGGTCTCGAACCAGGCTCCCTTGGCACGGCTTATCTTACCCTCCTCATAAATAAAGGCGGTACCTATCTCGTGCATCGAGATGGTAGAAGTCAGGGCTGCCAATACAAGCAAAGCATAGAACAACACCGAAATCACATAACCGACAACCGGCATGTTACCGAAAGCCTCCTGGAATACGTTTGGCAAGGTAATGAAGATGAGCGAAGGACCGCTGTCTGGCTGCACACCTACCGAGAAGGCTGCAGGGAAAATCATCAAACCTGCCAATACGGCGATTACAGTATCAATGGTCACAATCTGAGTAGCCGACTTCAAGAGATTGGTCTGTCTGTTGAAGTAAGAGGCATAAGTACACAGACATGCCGTACCCATACTCAAAGAGAAGAACGCCTGTCCCAGCGCTTCGAGCAACACATTCTCATCTACCTTAGAAAAATCCGGCTTCAGCAGGAACTCCACTCCCTTCATCGCTCCCGGCAGAGAGCAGGAAGCAATCACGATAACTACCAACAGGAAGAAAAGCATCGGCATCAGAATCTTGGATGCTTTCTCTATACCATTGCGTACACCGCGCACTACCACCATGTGGGTAAGCAGGATAAAACCTACTGCCCATAAGGTAGGACGGATAGGATCGGCTGAAAAGGTCTGGAAATAGGTCTTCACATACTCCGCGTCGCCATGAACACCGCCCATGATACTGGCGTAGAGATACTGCAGGCACCAGCCAGCCACTACGGCATAGAAACCCAGGATAATCATAGAGGTGATGACACCCATCAAGCCCAAAGCACCCCAAGCCTTATGCTTTCCCAAATTGGAATAAGCTCGGGCTGCATTAGAAGCGGAATGGCGGCCGATGATGAATTCGCTCATCATGCCAGGCAATCCGAGAAGGATGATACATACCAAATAGATGAGAATGAAGGCGGCGCCACCATTCTGACCTGCCATATAAGGGAAACGCCACACATTACCCAAACCGACTGCCGAGCCGGCTGTGGCAAGAATAACGCCCAACTTACTACCAAAATTTCCTCTTGTTTCCATTATCTAAATCTTTAATGTGTAGTGTTTGTTGTTTTCCGAAGAAACGGCAGATGCTACACCTTATTATATATAGTTATATCCGATTACAAATACTTTATCCGAAGACACCAAACTGGTTCAGGAATACCAGGAAGATGAGGACAGGACAAACGAACTTAATCAGGAAAAGATAGATACCGAAAAGACGGCCCTTCAAGGTTCCCCAGTTAGTAAACTCATCCTGTACGATCTGCTTAGGTACATACCAGCCCAGGAACAGGCAGGTAAGGAATCCTCCCAGAGGAAGGAATATCTGACCCGTAACGAAGTCGAACCAATCGAACAGCGCCTTTCCGAAGAACGAAAGCTTATCTGTTGCACCCAAAGAGAGCGAACAGAAGGCTCCGATGATGGCACAGGAAACCGTAACGATGGTAGCACCCTTCTTGCGGTCTATCTTCAATTCCTCGTAGAAGAAAGAGGTATTCACCTCATGAAGTGACATCAGCGAGGTCAGGGCAGCTACCGACAGCAATACGTAGAAAAGCAGCGAGATGATCCAACCCAGTACAGGTAACGATGCAAACGCCTGATTAAAGACATTCGGCAAAGTGATGAAGATGAGTGAAGGACCACTATCCGGTGATACTCCTACAGAGAAGGCTGCAGGGAAAATCATCAAGCCTGCCAGTACTGCTACCAGCAAATCGATGATGGAAATCTGCAAAGCACTCTTGAAGAGATTGGTCTGACGGCTGAAGTAAGAGGCATAGGTACAGATACAGCCCATACCGATACTCATAGAATAGAACGACTGTCCCAAGGCATTCAGGAACACGTTTCTGTCTACCTTTCCGAAATCAGGCTTCAACAGAAACTCCACGCCCTTACCAGCATCCGGCAACAGACAAGCTGCTACCACAATGATTAAAAGCAGGATGAACAGGAGAGGCATCATCACCTTAGAAGCCTTCTCTATACCGCCGCGCACACCATGAATAATCACGAAATGACAAATCAGGAATATCGCTACCGTCCACATAACCGGACGCACAGGATCAGAAGAAAACTCCTTGAAGTAATTCGCCACAAAGGTTGGGTCACCATGCAGTTCGCCCATGATGCTGGCATAGACATACTGCAGACACCAGCCCGAAACCACCGCATAATAGCCCGTAATCAGGAAACCGGTAAGCACCTCAAGATAGCCTACCCACTTCCAGGCTGTACCATTAGAGAGTTTGGTATAGGCACGTGCGGTATTTGAGGCACCATGACGGCCGATGATAAACTCAGAAATCATACATGGAATGCCCAACAGGAGCACACTTCCGATGTATACCAGAATAAAGGCTGCGCCACCTTCCTGACCAGCCATATAAGGGAAGCGCCATACGTTACCCAAACCTACGGCGCCACCTGCTGTAGCAAGAATCAATCCAATCTTGCTACCAAAACTTCCTCTATTTGAATCTGTCATTTCTATCTTTCTATTACTAATTTCTTACTTTTTAATTTTTCTTCGTGCAAAATTATAAAATAATTCTGAAATATATGAATTATTTGAAAGCAAAAACACAAATTTAGTAATATTTATGCAATTTAATCCGTTTTAGGACGCAGAAATGACCTTTTCTATACATTTTCTAACGATATTCAGCCGGCAAGGTATCACGCCACTTCGAAAAAGGATTGCCCAAGAGATGCGAATTGTAGAATCGCTTGTCGCCTGTTACCTCCATGCCGATGAAATCAGGTTTTTCATAGGCTTCGGTCTCGCTAGCCAACTCCACCTCTGCCATGACCAGACCTTCGTTATCGCCATAGAACTCATCTACCTCGAAGGTATGACTGCCACTTTTCACCAGATAGCGACGCTTATCGATGACGCCACCCTGACAAAGTTGCAGAAGATGCTGCGCCTCGTCCATCGTTATCTCCTTTTCAAACTCATAGCGGGTCATGCCGCCATTTACCGACTTGCCCTTAATGGTAAGGTAAGCCTTCTCATCCCGTGTGCGAACCCGCACCGTAGCCCCCTCGGCAGGAATATATCCCTGCTGGATATGACTAGAAGAAAAGGCGGCGCTTTTGTAAGCGTCGCCCTTCTTAACGAGGAATTTTCTTTCTATCTCTAATCCACTCATAGTCTTATGCTAATGATGCTGCATAGATGGCAAAAAGAATACCGAGGACTATCAAGCCACCGAATATCCACTTGATTACTTTCTCGCCTTTTGCAGCCTGTTTCTTCTGATAAGCCTCATGTTTGGCTCTTCTTAAATCTTTATTTCCACTCATAGTCGTATATTTTTTAGATTATTATTGTTGTTCGTCATCATTCGTAGGGAACTCCATCAGGTATGCCTTGATGAAATCATCTATCTTGCCGTCCATCACGCCATCTACATCCGATGTCTGATAGTTGGTACGGTGGTCTTTCACACGACGGTCGTCGAAGACATAACTTCTAATCTGGCTTCCCCACTCTATCTTCTTCTTACCTGCCTCAATCTTAGCCTTAGCCTCCAGACGCTTCTTCATGGCGCGGTCGTAGAGTTGGCTCTTCAAGAGCAACAATGCCTTGGCACGGTTCTTTGGCTGGTCTCGGGTCTCGGTATTCTCGATGAGGATTTCTTCTTCCTCGCCGGTATCAGGGTCTGTATACCAATAACGCAGACGGACACCGGATTCAACCTTATTCACATTCTGACCACCGGCACCACTCGAACGGAAGGTATCCCAGGAGAGCTTGGCTGGGTCAACATATACCTCGATGGTATCATCTACCAGCGGAGTTACGAAGACACTGGCGAAACTGGTCATTCGCTTGCCCTGGGCATTGAAAGGAGAAACACGCACCAGACGGTGCACACCATTCTCGCTCTTCAGATAACCATAAGCGTACTCGCCGCCCTCAATGGTCATGGTCACGCTCTTGATACCAGCCTCATCACCTTCCTGCATATCGGTGATGGTAACCTTGTAGCCATGAGCTTCAGCCCAGCGCATATACATACGCATCAGCATCTGTGCCCAGTCCTGGCTCTCGGTACCACCGGCACCGGAATTAATCTTGAGCACGCAGTCCATCGGATCTTCCTTCTGGCGAAGCATGTTCTTCAACTCCAGGTCTTCGATGGCTTTGATCGCCTTGGCATAATCGGCATCCACCTCTTCCTCGGTCACCATTTCGTCTTTATAGAAATCGAAGGCAAGCTGCAGTTCATCGGCATAAAGACGTACAGTCTTATAACCGTCGAGCCATTTCTGGATGCCTTTCACCTTCTTCATCTGCTCCTGTGCATACTTCGGGTCTTCCCAGAAGTCAGGAGCCTGGGTACGGAGCTGCTCCTCTTCATATTCTACTTTCTTCTGGTCTATATTGAGATAGCGATGCAGAGCGTCAGCTCTGTCCATCACATCCTTCAACTGGTCAGCTGTAATCATTAACTCTTAACTATAAACTTTTAACTTTAAACTATATGATTACTCCTCATACATCTTGTCAATCTCCGCCTTGTAGTTCTTGTTGATGATAGGGCGGCGAATCTTCAAGGTATTGGTCAACTCGCCCGACTCCATAGAGAAGTGGTGAGCCAGGAGGGTAATGCGCTTAATCTGCTCATAATAAGCCAGATTTTGCTGGAGAATCTGAATACGGTCCATCAGCATCTTCTGCACCTTCTCGTTAGCACACAAATCTTCACGGCAGGTGAAGGCGATATGATGCTCACGTGCCCAGTCCTCCACGAGGCGGAACTCTGGAACGACGAGGGCTGATACGAACTTGCGCTGGTCGGCTATCACAGCCACCTGATCGATAAACTTATCTACCAGGAGCAACGATTCTACCTGCTGCGGAGCGATATACTTACCGTTCGATGTCTTGAACAGGTCCTTGATACGCTCGGTGAGATAAAGCTCGCCATCCTTCATATAGCCGGCATCACCGGTATGGAAGAATCCATCCTTGTCGAATGCCTTCGCATTGGTGGTATCACGATGATAATATCCCGGAGTGATGGTAGGACCCTTGAGGAGCACCTCATTATCCTCACCTATCTTAATCTGAATGCAGGAGATAGGACGCCCCACAGAACCCAGACTGCGTTTCTTGTCAGAATGATCACAAGATACGGTGGCAAGACTCTCGGTCAAGCCATAACCCACAACCATATTGATACCCACGGCATGTACAAATTCCTCTACTTCCGGACTTACATAAGCACCCGCTGTAGGGAAGATATTCGGTTTTTCCAAGCCCAACTGCTTGCGAACCATGCTCAAAACGGTCTTGTTGATAATTCTATATTCCAACTCCAAGGTCAGAGGAGGGCGCTTGCAGTTTGCCAGATATTCTATATTCCGTTTCTTTCCTACCGCCAAGGCATGGTAGAAGAGTTTCTTCTGAAGAGGACCGGCATCATCCATCTTAGCCTTTACGGCGATATACACCTTCTCCCAGAAACGTGGCACACTACACATACAGGTAGGATGCATCTCTCTCATACTCTCCTGAATTTCATGAGGATAAGTATTGATGATGAGTTCGGCACCTTCGCTCAAGCAGAGATATGCCCATCCACGCTCAAAGATATGGGTGAACGGAAGGAAGTCGATGACACGATCCTTTTCGGTAACAGGAATGCACTCATTGTTTGCCTTCAAAGCAGCATAATACTGGCTATAGGTCAGCATCACGCCCTTGCTATCTCCAGTTGTTCCACTGGTATAGAGGATATTAGCCAAGTCATCCATACTTGCCTGCTTGTAGAGTTCCTCTACCTCTGTCTGACGAGGAAGATTCTCTCCCAGCTTCAGAAAGTCCTTGAAATAGAGGGCTGCAGGGTCATGTGTACTGATGCGCACGCTTGAATCGAAGATGATGATACGTTCCAGAGAAGGACAGAGGGCAAAGATACGGTGAGCCTTGTCATACTGCTCCTGTTCGCCAACAAAGAGGAAGCGAATCTGCGCATCATTAATCATATATTGAATCTGCTGCTCGCTGCTGTTGGCATAGAAAGGCACAGAGGTAACCCTGATACCGTACGCACCGAAGTCGGTGTACAGATAATGCACACAGTTCTGCGAGAAGACAGCAATTTTGTCAAGAGGTTTAGCCCCAAGATTCAGGAGGGCATTGCTCACTTGTTTCACTCTTAAGGAAAAGAGGTTGAATGAAACCGATTGCCACTGGTCGCTGCCAAACTTTCTGAAAGTTAAAGCAGTTTTCTCTCCCCATTTCTTGGCGAGATCATGTACCAGTACCGAAAGATGACTATTAATCTGCATAAGCTTATATTTATATTCTGATGCAAAGATAATAGAATTTGTTAAGAACACAAAATAAAAAGATATTTTTTCCACTTTATCTGCTCTTTTTTTCGTATCTTTGCCCCCAAAACAATAAAAAGAGAGATTATGATGACACAAGAAGAATATGTAAGCGATGCCGTGGATTTGCTGAAAAAGCTCATCGCCACCCCATCTGTAAGCAGAAACGAGAAGGAGGCTGCCGACATCATGGAGCAGACCATCCGCAAATATGGTTTCGAACCTCATCGTGAGGCGAACAACATCTGGATTATCGACCCTCATTACGATGAGAGCCGACCTACCCTGCTGCTCAACGCTCACATCGATACCGTGAAGCCTGTGGCTTCATGGACACGCAACCCGTTTTCACCGGATGTAGAAAATGACGTACTTTACGGTTTGGGCAGCAACGATTGCGGCGGCGGACTCTGTTCGCTCCTCCAGATATTCAGAATGCTGACCGCAAAGCCTCAGCAGTATAATCTTATCTATCTGGCATCCGCCGAAGAAGAGGTGTCGGGAAAGGATGGCATTACCCGTGCCCTGCCTTTGCTTCCGCATATCGACCTTGCCATTGTGGGCGAACCTACCGGCATGAACCCGGCTGTTGCCGAAAAGGGACTGATGGTGCTGGATGTGATTGCTCACGGAAAGAGCGGTCATGCTGCCCGCAACGAGGGAGTAAACGCTATCTACGAAGCATTGGATGATATGCGATGGATTCGTGACTATAAGTTTGAGAAGATAAGCGAGTTCCTGGGACCTACCAAGATGACGCTTACCGTAGTGAATGCCGGAACCCAGCACAATGTGATTCCGGATAAGTGTACGATGCTTGTGGATATCCGCACCAACGAGTTTTACGACAACGAGGAGGTTTACAAGTTTATCTGCCAGCACCTGAAGAGCGAGGTAAAGGCCCACAGTTTCCGTCTGAAGTCATCCCGCATCGACCCGGCGCACCCTCTTATCAGGAAATGTGTAGCCATGGGCATGAAGCCATTCGGCAGTCCCACCCTCAGCGACCAGGCTCTGATGCACTTCCCATCCTTCAAACTGGGTCCTGGCGAATCTTCCCGTTCCCATTCAGCCGATGAATTCATCAAAATAAGCGAGATAGCTGATGCTATCGCCAAATACAAAGAGCTCTTAGATGGCGCTGCCATCTAAGAGCTCTGCTCAATTCATCTATATTATATATATATGTTTACCTGCAGAATTACTTCACTACCTGTTCAGTAGAGGCATTCTCGCCATTAATAGGAGTACCGGCAGTACCATCGTTGATAAAGAACTTAGCCTTGAGATATGCCGTAGGAATCTGAACCTTATACCAACCAGTCTTACCATTATGAGAAGCAGATGCATCGAAAGTCATCTTGACTCCTGGCCATGCAGCAGAAGAGGTTGTGCCATTATAGAAGTAGCAATAAACATTCTCCCACTTAGAAGCGTTATCGAAGTAAACATACTCCGGATCAACGATCTCATCTTCATGTACCTTGGTCACAGTAGTGCTGTATGCTCCGTCAACATAGTAGCCGTGGTTGACAAACTCCACGTCAGCAGTTATCTTATTTCCATTACCATCCAAGAAAATGATTTGAGTAGGAGCACTTGTCTCGGTGCCATCATAAGTCCACTTGAAGACATTCTTTCCAGAAACGCTCTTACCTACAAGAGGCAACTTTTTATTGATAGCATCATTCCATTTACCAGCATGCTCAATTACAGGACTAACCTTGTCATTCCATACATAAACGGCTGCTGCCGCATTAGATGTCTCCAAGAAGCAGGAGATTTCGTCAGCCTTGCCCAAGGCTGGAACGTAAGCCTTCACTTTCTTGTAAGTTACCGAACCTGTTTCTGTCTTGCCTTCCTTGTCAGTTGCACCCCAAGTGATAGTGACATTCTTACCATAGGCAACATCAGCACCTACAGTAAACTGCTTGGCAGCAGTAAAAGTCTGCTTCTCACCGCCGTTCACCTGAATCCAGGCAGAAACAGCATTCAAAGGAGTAGCTGTCACGTTGAGCGTCTCATCAGAGAAGGCTGTACCATCAGCTGGATTGAAAACAACCTCAGGAGTCAACACGATAGGACCAGCATTATAGATGACAGCAATACCTGACTCGCCAACATGACCAGAGATTGTAGAAGCATTGACGGTGAAAGCACCACCGCCTACCATATCCTTATAAGTACCAGACTTGAGCCACTTGCCGTCGCCAGCACCATTGGCTACAGTCACGTCACGGTCAGAACCACTTCCCAATACGATAATAGCGCCACTCTTACGAACCTGAGCACAAACGCCATTACCTTTTACATAATAGTTAGGCTCGCCGGCACAAACATTGTGCATGTGGTTTACCTGAGCCACTTCGGCATCTTTGAAGTGAACACTTCCCTTATCGCCAAATCTGATATCATTCTTTGCCTTCTGAGCAGGACGGGAGAAATAAAGAGCGGTAGCACCATTGTTTCCTGCTACAACTGCATAAGCACGGTCGATAACATTCTGGCTTTTATTCTTTGACTCACCACCATCGTTGGCATAAGTATCATGGCTTTCACCCCAATAAACCAACTTTTCTGTCTTTGCTTTTCTCTGATTGAAATTGCCAACAGATTCATTGATAGAACCACCGGCAAAAGAATTGGCAAAGCCGTTACCATAACCATTATCGGTAATGCTCATGTAGGTTTGATACTCTGGGAAAAGAATATTATCATTACCACCAGTACCATCAAGGATTTCACCATAGTTGTACATCTCCTGATCCACCACATTCTGCATAAAAGAATCGCCTTCAGAAGGCAAAGCGATGTGCTTGATAGCATCCCAACGGATACCATCCACGCCACAGGCCTTCAAATCCTGGATGTATTGTTTGATGATGGCTTGCACAGTAGGATTGTTGGTATCGAGGTCCCACATTCCAATCATACCAAATGTAACCTGATGGCGGTCATTCCAGTTACCCACACCAAATCGTTCATGATAAAGACTCTCGTCCTTCAAGCGTGCAGCCACGTTAGGATGGTCGGTATGGTTGGCAACAACATCCACAATTACCTTGACCCCATACTCATGAGCCTTAGCACAGAGGGCCTTCAGGTCAGCTTCAGTTCCAAGACCATTACCTATCTTAAAGTCGTATGGACGATAAACATCATACCAGACGGATCCTTTACCTGCTCTTTCGTGAACAGGAGAAGTCTGAACGGCAGTAAAGCCTGCCTTGGCGATATTAGGAATTTCTTCCTGGATATCTGCCAACGTCCAGTCGAAACAATGAAGGATGACACCATCCTGAATATTGTCTTTAAGACCATATTTGTTGTCTGCGAAGATGTTGGATGCCATGGTGAACAGCATCACCAACATCAGAAGACCATAATTGATTGTCTTTTTCATATTCTGCTATTATTTTCTGATGATTACTTTTTTACCATTGTGAATATAGAGTCCTGGCTGAGCAGGCTTGCTGATACGGACACCTGTGATAGAATACCAGGCATCATCGGTTGTCTTCTTTACAGCTGTGATGGTAGTATTCTCTATGGCTGTAACAACCTTACCGTCTACATAAACCGTTTCTCCCTGAAGAGCTGAACCTGCTTCGCCATTATTGATGACGAAACAACCTGTAAGGAAAGCAGCAGGAACCTCCAAAGAATAATAGCCTTTCTTGCCGTTATACTCAGTCTCTTCGTCGAGCTGCATCTTCACGCCAGGCCATTCTACAGAAGCCTCAGTTCCGTTATAAATATAGCAATATACATTCTTCAGGTTCTCTATTGTATTATCAAAGAACACCTTTACCTTGCCTGCAGGAGCAGTCTCAATGGTCTTGGTGAAATTACCTTCTACATAATATCCATGATTCTTGAATTCCAGGTTAGCGTCTACAAGTTTCTGCCCACCATCATGAGTAAAGATAACACCTGTAGGGATTTCAGTTCCAGCTGTATAAGTCCATTTAAAGACATTCTTGCCATCTTTTGTTCCCACCAAAGTCATGGCATCTCCAGGCCACTTAGCAGTAGTAAAATGATCCACCTTGTCATTCCATGCCCAAATCTTGGCATTGTCATAACTTGTCTCCAAAAACACGGAGATTTCATTTTCCGTTACCACTGGTGTATAGTCTGCCGCAAGTGCTGAAACTGGAGCCATGAAGGTCATGCTCAGCAGCAATACCAGTGTACAAATCAACGTATAAAATTTCTGCATAAACAAAATGTATTAAGTTTGAATTATAAGATTTCGTCGGCAAAAATAAGAATACTTTTTGAAAAGCAGATGAAGAAAAGTTGAATAAATAGCATAAAAAAAAGACAATCGTTTGCACTGAATGTGGGGCTTACATGCGAAACTTGAATGCATACTTTTGCACGCAAGCGTATGCAGCAGATTACTCAAGTGGCTCAATCAGACTACTCAAGTGGCTCAATCAGCGAGTACAGCCGACTGCGTAACCCGATGCAGTCGAATCCTTAACCCGACGCAGTCATATCTGCAACCCGATACAATCGAATCCTTAACCCAACGCAGTCGAATCCTTAACCCAACGCAGCCATATCTGTAACCCGACGCAGCCGCTTCAGTTGGTAAACGGAAGTACATCGTTTGTTTACCTCATTTAAGCGCTCAATGACTACCAGGGCAAATTACCTTTTTTTGATGACTACCAGAGCCAATAATAGGTACCATCAGGGCCAATCATGTGTTTTCTGATATGCCCGAATGACTACCAGGGAGAATCTTAAAAATATATATTACTGAATATCAGGCAGTTAGGTGTAGATTTTTCTTCCCTACACTATACCAAGTATATTATATATATACATTTACATCTTTTACACTATACGTAATACGGGAGGAAAAAGATTTTTTTTCAACAAAACAGCTATTAAAATGCATTTTTTCTCTTCAAAAATTTGCATAAGTCTGAAAGAAATATTACTTTTGCAACATGAAAGCGCGGAGAATGCGATTCTCCTCCCGATGAAGGACACCGGGAAATGCTTTCGGTTAAGGATTAGAACATAGCTCATTGAGTAGGATTTTCTGCCCCGAAAGATGAGTGACCAAAAGGTAATCCTTACAGGGCATTCTATGCCTGATAAATTTGATAATGATTTATCGGCATGGATGCGAAGTAAGGTTCTCTTTTGGGAATAAGAATGAACGGCAGAAAATCTACCCATGCGGATAGATTGTTTTATCTTATTTGTTATCCTTACTCCAATTCCATGCCGGTTTTCAATAAACTATAACCAAGACTTGCCCCAATCGGTAGGCCTCTAACGATTTTAACAGAAAACGGAAATGGAACAAGTTAATCAACAGCCTCCGGGCGGGCAGCAGTCCTTCCCTCAGACAAATCAACAAGAGAAACAACTGATAGCCATCCTTGGCGTACAGGGATTGTCTTACCAGAACTATTCGGTGGTAGAACTCAAAATCGTTCTACAGATTATCAGGCATGCCCAGAAAGCCATCTTGGGCTATGTGATCCCTTATCAGGTAACTTCACAGACTTTTAATGGATTCACCGCAGAACAGAGAGCTGCAGGCCACACCGATGTCATCATGAAACTGTCGGAGTTTAAATTTGGAGCTGGACATTATCCGCAATTGCGCGATGCCATCCAGCGTATAGAATCCAAGCCCATCCAGCTGCCGTTCAAGCAGGGCGACCAGACCTACTACCGGAAATTTGCATGCCTGTTTAAGAGTGAGATATACCAAGACCGGCACAAGAACTGGATGGTAAAATTCCGCTTCGACAACAACGTGATGCGGTTTTTCTACAATTTCGACAAGGGAGTCAGCCGTATCGACCTCAATGCCATCAACCAATGCCGCAGCGCATCGAGCATCAAGTTATATCTCATCATGAACTGCTGGGCTGTAAAGGGATTCACCATCAGCAAAACGGCGCATATCCAGCAACTGATGCATGGCAGGGAAGATTACTACAAGACCTGGTCGGCACTAGACAACAAATGTCTGACTTTTGCCTGCAAAGACCTCAAGCGCCTTTACCGGAACCACATCATCGACCAGTATCTTACCTATAAGCCTTTCTTTCTGGAGGAGGGTAAAAAAGAGAAGCATCACCTGCCCGAACACATCACCTTTACCCTGCACGACCGTCGCACTTCAGGCGAAACTGCGGAGGGTGCAGAAGTGAGCAGCGAACTGAGAGGACAGCGGAGCAAACTGAAACTCCGGCTGCAATGCAATTATGATGTGAGCGAGAAGAAGGCTGACCAGCTGAGCGGCTATCTCAGGTTAGATATGATTGGCGACCTGGAGGACTTCTTCCTGCGAAAGGATTATTACATAGCCAACTGCAGGCGTTCGAACAAGAAGATGAACATGGGTGGCTATATGACCACAGCCATGGTAGGTTTCTTTAAGGATCATGGTGTAGAAGGACTGTAAAAAATATAAAGCTTATGAATTATCCCCAACGTATGTACAGCAAGACCGAGCTGGGTCTGCTCTACTTTCCCGACACAACCGACGGGGCAACAGCGCGCCGTCATATCATGGGATGGATTAAGCGTTGCGAGCCCCTCTGGAACGAGCTGCAACGTTTAGGCTACCAGGAGCATAGCCAGTATTTCCCTCCCCGCCAGGTATCCACCATCTTCGAATATCTGGGCGAGCCGAGGGCATAAAGGAAAAAGGGTGTGTCATAAGTCCAGATAATGGCAGCAAGGTCGGGCTGAACCAACGGTCACCGGCCGAAGGGAAAGGTAAAGCCCAAAAGCTCCTAGCCCAGGGCTAGGAGCTTCTGCTCATCGGCTCATTCATACATTATCGGCTCAGCCAAGCCTCCGGATTGAGCTTAGCAGTCTCCTTGCGAAGCTGGAACTGGAGGATGTTTTCAGAGCCAACACTACCCAAAGCCTGACGGGTACTTACCTTCTGACCCTTATGAACGCTGACCGATTTCAGATTACAGTAAACAGAGATGTAGGCACCATGACGGACCAGCACGTTCCACATGCCACCATAACCGAAGACGGCACTCACCTCACCATCGTAGATGCTGCGAGCCACACAACCCGGCTTGCCCTGGATATTGATACCCTTATTGTCGAGCGTTACACCCTTCAAGCCTTCTACATTATACTGACCGAAATGACTCACTACACGGTAACTGCCGCTGATAGGCATCGGCAATCTGCCACGGTTAGCCTCGAATCCACCGCTCAGCATGCGGTCTACCGAACTCAAGGTAGAAGCCTCCTGTGCCTCCTTCTTGGCAGCGGCAATCTCACGGGTACTGCGTTCCGCATCCATCTTCGCCTTCAACTCGGCAGCCTGTCTTTCAGCCTCCGCCTTTCTTGCAGCCTGTTCGGCAGCAGCCTCACGGGCAGCCTGCTCTGCGGCGGCACGCTTGGCAGCCTCGGCAGCAGCACGCGCCCTAGCCTGCGCTTTTGCCTTCGCCTTAGCCTCAGCCTGGGCAGCAGCCTCCTCCTGAGCCTTTCTTGCAGCCTCGGCAGCCAGTCTTGCTTCTTCGGCAGCCTTTCTGCGGGCAGCTTCGGCAGCAGCCTCACGCGCCTTGGCTTCGGCTATACGACGGGCATTCTCCCTGGCAGCAGCCTCGGCAGCAGCTTTCTTGCGAGCCAGTTCCTCGGCACGTTTCTTGGCGGCAGCAGCGGCAGCGGCCTTCTTCTTAGCCTCGGCAGCAGCACGGGCACGAGCCTTGGCTACTTCCTGAGCAATCAAGCGGTCAATCTGAGCGTTGATTGCCGCATCTTTCTGACGCTGGTCGGCGATGACAGCCTGAATGGTCTTCTGCTGTTTCTGCAGTCCCTGCACCATCTCCTGCTGCTGGGTCTGCTTACCTTCCAAAACCGTCTTCTCCTGCTTACCCTTATATAATAAGGTGTTCTTATGTCCCTTTACATGCTGCAACTGCTGGTGCTTCTCGTTCACCTGCTTCTGCTTAGCCTTTACAGCCTCGCCCTGCACCTTCTGATAGGAAGAATACTGGCGGATGAAGGAAAGGCGGCGATACATCTGTGTCAGATTCTTGGCGCTGAAGATGAACATCAGCTTATCCTGAACCGTATGATGACGGCTCATATAGCGCATGGAACGGATATACTTGTTCTTGCGGTCCTGCAACTGTTGCTGAAGCGTTTTCAACTGTGCCTGCAGAATGCCGATATTGCCGTCAATATGATGGATATCCTTCTGGATACCGTCAATCTTCTTCTGACTCTGGTCTATTTCTCCGTTCAGCGCCATCAGGTCTTCAAGACGTTTCTTCACATCCGCCTTATTTCTCTGCAAAGCCTGCTCCTGCTCTCTGATCTTCTTCCGGATAGAAGCGCGCTGTCCCTGCAAACCTCGGATAGAGGCATTGCTATAGGTTGCCGCCTTGCGTTCTGCTCTGGTTGGCGCAGCTGGTTTGTATGTCTTTCTGGCCGCATGACTTCTGCTGTTCGTCTTTCTGGCAGGAGTAGCTGCCTTCTTTTTCGCAGTTACGGCAGTCTTTCTCACCGGCTTCTTCTGGGCAGAATGCTTCTGCGCAAAAGGTACGAGCGAGAAGGTGATTGCCATGATGAATAATAAGATTCGCTTCATTTCTTATATTAAAAACTCATGTTCTATAATTTCAAACTCTTGACGAGCATTTACATACTCAATATCTTGCTGAGCACATCTGTTGGAGAAATCTGCTTGTATTTGCTGGAAATCTCGGTCTGAGTGCTCCATTTGCTGTCGGTCTTCACCTGATTCAATTCCAGACTGATCTTAGCCTCCTGCTTTTTCCTGGTAGCAGTAGTGGTCATCGCCAGATTCAGGGAGGCAGGGAACATCTTGACGCCTACACTCTTGAAGTTGCCGTAGTCGACGTGGAGATTGGAGGTGCCGTTCTGCACACTCTTATAGACAACATCTGCTGCTGTGATACGGCCGGTAGTGCGGTTGGCTGTCCAGGCATAGGTCATATTGCCGTTCCTGAAACTAACCGGCACAGCATCTCCTGCCACATCCAGTCTGGCATCAAACTTCTTGAGGTCTGATTCCTTCACAGTTCTTTCGCCCGGCAGGAGCAGCTGGTTCCAGAAGAGAGCCTGCAGAGAATAGAAGGAGATGCCCTGCTTCTTGAGGAAGTCTACCTGGGTATAATCTGCCTTGATATATTCCTTGTGCAGACGGTCGATGATAAGTACATGGTCGGGAGTAAACTCCAGACGGCCCACCTCTGTACCCAAGATAGGAATAAAGAGCTGGATGCGGATGATTTCATCCTTGCGCATGCTCAGTTTGCCCGGCACAGTAATGTCCTTATCACCAGCCTGGAGAGTAAACGACATGTTACCTACAATATTCTTGGTATACACCTGATTGTCTGAAACCGTCTGTACGAAAGCCAACTTCTTGAGCGTCTCACTCTGACGAGAGACAGAACCCTTGGTGGCATTCTCTTTCTGATGACTGGCTGATGAGGAGCCAGAGCCCTGTACATTCTTGCTGGTTCCGCAAGAACCGAGGAGCAGGATGCTGCAGGCTGCGGCGAGCAGCATCATTTTATTCTTCTTCATTGTATATTTCATCTTTCTTGATTTTTCTACTTATTCTTCTTACCTTTTCTAACTGACTTCTTCGTAGCGGCAGGTTTCTGCTTTGGCGCATTACGCTTCTTCAGTTCTTCTTCGGTAATATATTGTCTGTTCTTAATCTTCCATGCCAACACCTCAGTCTGGTTCTCGCCGGTATAGGCTTTCTTCCAGAAATCTACGGATTCATCGGGCATACCATTCATATAATAGATATCTCCGGCATGCTCAATAACCGTACTGTTATCTGCGGTGGAATCGCGGTTTTTGAGTGCCTGATCTATATAGGTCTTGGCATCAGCATAGCGTTCTTCCATAAAGAGAATCCAAGCATAGGTATCCAGATAAGTACCGTTGTTCGGCTCTGCCTTGATGGTCTTGTAGCTCATCGACTCAGCCTTATGCAGGTCAACACCCTTCTCGCTCAGATAGTAGGCATAGTTGTTCAGCGCCATCACGTTGTCGTCCTTCCATTGCAGACAGGAGTCGTAAGCCGCAAAGGCTTCCTGCTCTTCACCTTTCTTATGAAGGATGTCGCCGGTTACGGCATAGAGGTCAGAAACCAGGTCAGCCGGCGACTGTGCATTCACCTGCGCCAATCCGAGACGGAACTCACGGAGCGCCTCGTCTTCCTTATCTTTCTGATAATACGCCATTCCACCGAAGTAATAGAACACCATTTCTTCGGGATTATACTCCTGAGCCGCCTTACATTGCTGGGAAACCAAGTCATATTTCTTCTCGTTCCAGAGCATCTGTACGAGTTGCATTCTGGCATTCACGTTATCCGGAGCTATGGTAAGCACCTTTTCGAAGGCACGGCAAACAGAGTCGGCTGGCATCTTCTTCAAACTCATATAAGCAGCTCTCATCTCTGCCACTTCGGCTGACGGATGAGCCACGTTGAGCGCCTTGTCAAACAGCGCAATCACCTTGGTAGAATCGCCACCTTCGCTCTCGTTCTTCTGAATGAAAGAGCGGTACATCATCACCTTGGTCTCCAGATCCGATTTCGGACTCATCAATATCTTATCGAGCATCTGCCCGGCAAGCTGCTCCTGATGGGTGGCATTATAATAGTCGTAAAGCGACATCTGGGCATAGGAATTGTCAGGCTCTTCCTTCAGCACATCGGTAAAGCACTTGTAAGCTTCCTTCTGGCGGTCGTGCTGTACGAGCCAGTTGCCCAGCATTGTCTTATACTGCATATCCAGCGGATGCTGGTCTACCAGCGACTTCAGTTCCTGATAGGCAGCCTTCTTGTCGTTCATCAGTTCATAAACTCTCATTTTAGAGAGGGTGAACTGTTCGCTTTCACCTTCTTCCACCTCAAGACGCGAAATGGTTTTGAGTACTGATTTATAATCCTTGTTCTGGGAATAAAGCTGAACCAGGATGCGGAGGGCATCGGTATTATCGTGGTTCTTGGCATACAGATCCTCATAGGCATCGATGGCAAGATCGTATTTCTGGCTACCTATATAATATCTGCCCAACTGCTCTGCATAGGTCTGGTTTTCCGGATTCAGTTCTATTGCCTTCTGCATATAGGCAAGTGCCAGGGAATCCTGCTTGAGCTGAGAATAGAAAAGCGACTCATAGAAATAAGTTTCAGCCGCCTTCGGGTCAATTTTCCGGGCATGTTCAAAGAGGTCGAAAGCTGCCGAATAATTGCCGGCAGCCTGCTGGCGCGCTCCCTCCAGGAAGAAATAGTTGTAGCGCTGGCGGTCGTTCGGAGAGAGATGATCCTCCTGAACCGCCGGCTTCTGAACCGGCTGCACCTTCTTCTTACGGGCAAGCGACGGCATGGCTACCGAGCCCAGCAAGACCAGCCCCATTGCCCAACTGATATTTCTAAGATTCATCTTCACGATTCTAATCCTTTCTATTCTATCTTTAATAATCTGTTATTTTACACCCGTATGACCGTATCCGCCGGCTCCACGTTCGGTTTCATCGAGTTCATTAACCTCGATGAAATCGCATTGTTCGTGTTTAGCCAGCACCATCTGGGCTATACGTTCGCCATCGTTGATAACGAAATCCTCTGTAGAGAAATTGATGAGCAGAACCATGATTTCGCCGCGATAATCGGCATCGATGGTTCCCGGCGTATTCAGTACGGTAATGCCATGCTTCAAAGCCAGACCGCTGCGAGGACGGATCTGCGCTTCATAACCTGCAGGCAAAGCCATATAAAGACCGGTTGGCACCAGTCGTCGCTCCATAGGATGAAGCACGATTGCCTCATCGATGTTTGCACGCAAATCCATGCCGGCACTCTGAGGTGTGGCAAACGCAGGTAGAGGCTGATGCCCCTTGTTGATAATCTGTACTTTTATCATGACTTCTTCTATTTTATCTGTGTCTGAGTTTAATAATCTGCAAAAATAAGCAATTTTGATGGAATAAATGAATTTTTGAGGATAAAAACATGTAATTTATCATATTTTATTTTGATTTGTGCTTACTTTAGTGTATTTTTGCGCTACAGAATCAAGTAATACAATAATATGGAATGGAAACAACTGATATCCAACAAGCGTTTCGGACAGGAGCATAAGCATGCCGAGCGCCATGATGATCGCTCTGAATTCAAGCGCGATTACGACCGTCTTATCTTTTCATCGGCATTCCGCCGCCTGCAGAACAAGACGCAGGTTTTCCCTTTGCCGGGCAGCATCTTCGTTCACAACCGCCTCACCCACAGTCTGGAGGTGGCGAGTGTGGGCATGTCGATAGGTAACGACATTTCCCGACGTGTCATCCAGAAGCGGCCTGAACTGAAGGATACGCTCGTCGAGGAGATAGGTACCATCGTAAGTGCAGCCTGTCTGGCACATGATTTGGGCAATCCGCCTTTCGGTCATTCCGGCGAGAAAGCCATCCAGACTTTCTTCTCTGAAGGACCGGGTCAGAAGATAAAATCAATGGTTTCATCGGAGTTTTGGGATGATATTACGCATTTCGAAGGTAACGCAAATGCCTTCAGAATCCTAACCCACCGGTTCAAGGGGCGCCGTCAGGGTGGTTTCGTCATGACCTATTCCATGCTTGCTTCCATCGTGAAATACCCGTTTGCTAGCAGTCTTGCCGGCAACCACGGCAAATTCGGCTTCTTTGCTTCAGAAACGGAATCTTATAGGAAAATTGCCGATGAATTGGGCATTTTTTGCAAATCTGCACCGGGTGAGCCTCTCAAATACGCCCGCCATCCACTTGTATATATGGTAGAAGCTGCCGACGATATCTGCTACGAAATCATGGACATCGAAGACTCCCATAAGCTCAAGATTCTTTCCTTTGCCGAGACGGAGCACTTGCTGCTGAGTTTCTTCGATGAAGATATCCAGCAGAAGATACGCCAGCGCATCATCGACGAAGAACTGACTGACGAAAATGAGAAAGTGGTTTACATGAGAGCCAGCGTCATCGGCAAACTGGAGAACGAATGTGTGGCTGCCTTCCTGGCTCACGAGGAGGAGATCCTTGCCGGAACTTTCGAGGGCAGTCTCATCGACCACATTTCCGAGCGCCAGAAAAAGGCATACAAGGATTGCGAGAAGATCTCCTACTCTAAGATTTACCAAAGCAAGCCTGTACTCGACATAGAACTGTCGGGTTATAAAATCATGGCAACTCTGATGGAGGTATTCATCGAAGCAGCCGTAAACCCATCGCGTTTCTACTCCAAGCAGCTCTTACGCCGGGTAAGCAGCCAGTATGATATAGAGAACGAGAATCTGGAGGAGCGCATCATGGCGGTAATTGATTATATCAGCGGCATGACCGACATCTATGCGCTCGACATCTATCAGAAAATCAACGGAATCAGCCTGCCTATTGTATAAGGTAGCGCCCTTTTTTTAGCTTACTGAACTTTCGCAAGTGGTTCAAGTACGGGCTGAAGGCCCAAAAGCTCCAGAAGCAGCACGCCCTGAAAGGGCAGAAGCTCCTAGCCCAGGGCATCGCCCTGGGTATAA